>NZ_CP019327.1:2717949-3397437 GCF_001971705.1 Natronorubrum daqingense | reverse complement strand
GTCATCTCGTTTCTCCCGGAGCAAACACGCTCGATAGCGATTGAGACGTGGATATTCGAGCACCAAGTCCGTGTGCAGCGCCCTCACACCTCGTGCAGCCGTCTTCGTTTCGCACGGCTTTTGTGGGTCGGGCCGGTAGGTTCCCTCGAATGATCTCGAAGGGCTGTGAGCAGTGCGCGAAAGGCGGCAAGATGGTATTGTTCGTCTACGGTTACTGCGACCAGCGTGACTGCTTTTACTGCCCGCTCGGTGAGAACCGAAAGAACGTGACCGACGTCTACGCCAACGAACGACTCGTCGAGGACGACGAAGACGTCCTGACGGAAGCCCACCGAATGGACGCACTGGGTACGTCGATCACCGGCGGTGAACCACAGGAAGCCCTCGAGCGGACCTGTCACTACCTCGAACTCCTCAAAGATGAATTCGGCGAGGACCACCACACCCACCTCTATACGGGGATTCCGGGCGGCCGCGAAAACATGCGCCGGCTGTCCGAAGCCGGCCTCGACGAAATCCGCTTTCACCCGCCACTCGAGCTATGGGGCGAGATGCACGGCACCGAGTGGGAAGAGATTCTCTACATCGCTCGCGAGGAAGGACTCACACCGGCGTTCGAAATCCCCGGTATCCGGCCGGAACCGGAGTTTCTCGAGTTTCTCGACGAGGGCGCAGCGGACTTTTGTAACGTCAACGAGTTCGAGATGAGCGACGGGAACTACCGTCGGATGCAGGAGGAGGGCTTCGAGCTCAAAGAAGACCACATGAGCGCCGTCGACGGCACTCGAGACGAGATCCTCGAGACGATGGGCGACCACGAGCGCGTCTACTTCTGTACGTCGGTGTTCAAAGACGCCGCACAACACCGCCGTCGGCTCAAACGAATGGCCAGAAACATTCGCCGCGAGTTCGACGACGTGACCGACGACGGAACGCTCGTCTACGGCAAAACACAGACCGAACCGGAGCGATTCGAAGCGCTTGGGGTCCCAGAGGAGTTCTACACGACCAAAACGAACCACGTCGAAGTCGCCTGGTGGCTCTTAGAGGAGATGATCGAAGAAGGCGACCTCGAGGACGGCGAAATCGTCGAACAGTATCCGACGTACGACGGGCAAGTCGTCGAGCGGACGCCGCTCGTGTAACGGACCGCGAGCGAACAGCGTGAACGAGCGGGCTTTTTTGCTCGAGGTTTTTGGAGGAGGGTGAGTGACCGAAGGGAACGAACCCGACGAGAAAAAGGTCGCGACGCGGTATCCGACGTACGATGGGCAAGTCGTCGAGCGGACGCCGCTAGTGTAATCTGCGCGAGCGAAGCCACGGAGTGCGAAGCGAGCGTTTTTGGAGGAGATTTTTCGAGGAGGGTGAGCGAGCGAACCTGACGAGAAAAAGGTCCGTGTGTCAAGTCGTCGAGCGGACGCCGCTAGTGTAACGGACCGCGAGCGAACAGCGTGAACGAGCGGACTTTTTTGGTCGAGGTTTTTGGAGGAAGTTTTTCGAGTCGAGTGGGACCGTCGGCCCCGCTGACCATGCGAACGGGCGCTCTGCGCGCGAGCAGAAGAGCGGTGAGCGAGTGACGCGAGCGAATCCACCGGAAAACGACGAGATTTGAAAACGTGTGTATTCGGCTGCAGGCGTCACTCGAGTTCGGTGGGATCGACTTCGGGGAGCGTGATAAGGTTCTCCCGACCGATTCGGAGCTTTTCGATGTCGTCCTCGTCGTCCATCTTGGAGAGGAGTTGTGAAACCTTGGCGTTCGACCAGCCGGTCTCGTTGACGATCGTCGCTTGCTTCATTCGGCCGCCGTTCTGAGAGATCATTTGCAAGACGCGCTCTTCGTCACTCAACAACTCCGGATCGACCCCAGCGGCTTCCTCTTCGAACTCGAGGTGAGTCCCCATGTCACGTGGGCCGTCAGTTGCGGCGGGATGTGAGCCAGCCGATTCCTCTCGAGGGGAATCGGCCGAATGCGTCGGTTCATCCTCTGGGTGTCCGGATTCGTCACTGTCAACCAGCGATCGAACTTTGGCGGCCATACCCGGGAAGCCGAGCGCGGCCATGGACGCTGGGGCGCGCTCGAGCGGTGATGGAAGCTCGATAGTCGTATTTCGTTGCACGTAGAGGTAGCCGATGGTACCGACCGCGACCACGACACCGATTCCCGCGAGCGCCCAGAGTATCGTCCCGAGTGCGGGCGGCACGATTCCGCCGCTGTGGACGAAGACGACGTCGATGTCCTGTTCGGAGAACTCGTGTGGTCCCTCCCACTCGAGTTGGGTAGACGTGTCGGTGCCGAGTGCGTAGTCTTCCGGCGGTTCGAGGACGAGTCGTTGGTTCTCGGTCAGCGAGAGCCAGGTGCCGTCTTCGGTCTGGAACGCGTCACCGACGTGAATCTGATCGTCGTCGTCGACTGCTGCGAAATTACTCCAGACGAACGAGTAGGAAATGACGCCGACGTGTACGTCTTCAGCGTCCACGTCGTCCTCGAGGTCGAGTTCGTCTTCGTCGATATCGCCGACATCTTCAGCGGGTTCGACCGTCTGGTCCTCCCAACCGGGGTCCTGAATTTCCATGGAACGGTCGGTCTCTTCCGACGCACCCGCTGCACGGTCTTCGAACAACCCGGGGTCGACGATAGTGTTCTGATGAGAGCTCGTGACCTCGTCGGCCCACTCCTCGAAGTCCTCGATATCTTCCTCGTCTGTCAGGATGAACCGACTCTCGATCGTCCAGTGGGCATTCCCGCCTGCGTCCATGTTGACCCGCAGTACCTGTCTCGCATCGGAATCATCTGGCGGGTCGATAGTCGTCAGTGATTCTGAGCGTTCGGCGATCGGAGATGAAGGCGTCGCGGACGAATCTTCGGACTCGAGTGCGACGTGAGTACCGCCGAGATTCTGAGAGGCATCCACCGGTTCATCAGCAGTTGCGGACGCTGATGGCATCCCGGCAACCACACCGATGGTCGACGTAAAGAGAAGGACGGTGAGGCCAATCGTAACGGCAGTGGATACCCGCATGCGTACCAACCGGTGGTTTCCCCGGGGAAAAAACACTTTCCATCGGAAAATAACGTCTCCCGATCGATGGAAAATAGCGTGACAGTCAAAATTAGTTACCGGTCGAGACGAACGACGGTGCGACTCGTTTTTGTATCAGGAGCCTAAACGGTGGCTCGATGAATAGCGCGACACCGGCTTTCCTCGCGGTGTTGCTCGTGACGTCGCTTCTCGCGATGCCCGTCATAGCGGGTCCGGAAGCGAACGCCGCGACACACGACGCCCCACAACCAGAGTTCCAGCCATCGACCCTCCAGCACGCGTCGACGGAACCAGTCGAAGCGGAGAATACGACGAATCGACTTCAGCCGACAGGCGACACCCGTGACGAGGTCAGAACCGAGTATACCACGTACGGCCCCGATCTCGGTGTCGCTCTCGCATCGGTCGACGACGAGTTGCGAATCGATCAAGAGCAGTACACCCTCGTCGACAGCGAGTTCGATTCGGCCAGCAACGACGACCGAGAGCAGATGGTCAGTGCCGCCGTCGATAAGATCGAAGACCAAACCGACGTGATCGAAGAGCGCGAGCGCGACGCCGTCCGCGAACACGCTGATGGCGAGGTTTCAGACACCGAATTGATCCACACCCTGTTGCGAAACTACCACGAATCGCAGGTGCTCTACGACGCGTTAAACGAACTGGATGGTGAGCGAACGGACGCGATTCCGGGATACGCCCTCTCCCGTCAGCAGGTTCGAGCGGACGAAACGGTACTCGAGCTCCAGCAGACGTCGCTTCGATCGCTCCTCGATCAGGCGAGTCAGTCGACCGACACAGACGGCGCACTCGACGTGCAGATTCAAACCGCCGAAGACGGCTACAGCGTCTCGGCCATCGACGGCGATACGTACGTCACCGAAACGACGCGCTTCGACAATCGCGACGCCGACGGAGAGAATCAGTTCGGAGACGCCTCACACTCCGACATGATCGACCGGACGACGGAGTTGTACCCGTGGGCAGCCGATCAATCCGGACTGAGCTTCAACGAAGCCGGGAATCAGAACCTCTACGTGACGACCATCGAGTACGACCAGAATCGGCTGCAGGTATACCTCGATGGCGCAACGAACGAGATAACTCGAGAGTCACAGGAACACACACTCGAGTCGCTGCCGGAGGAGAACAACGAGTCGTGGGAGAACGACGACCTCGAAGTAATGCAGACGGAAACGCCCGTGAACGGACCCTCGGAGCTGACCGTCACCGATTCGGTCAGTGGTGACCCAGTTTCGGCGACGATCGAAGTCGATGGCACCGAAGTCGGCGAAACCGACGACGACGGGACGGTGTGGTTCTTGCCACCGGGTGACGAGTACGAGTTGACCGCAGAGACTGACTCGAGAGAGATCACAGAGACCGTCTCTCCCGACTGATCCGTCGTTCTTCTCGGCCGAACGTTTATATCGGAACGAGCGGCCACGTTGGTGCGTGATCGATCGCCCTCACTCGAGTGATTCGACGCGTTCTGGCCAGGAAGTTAGTACGGAGAGTGGCTATAACAGTGGCAAATCAGCAAGATCCGGTTTTCACACCGACGCTCGAGCGATCAGTCGACTGGTAGGTATCGTTGCATTGCTCGGGGTGACGGTCGCGCTCGCGACGATGGTCGCCGTCGGAGCTAGTACGTGGTCGCTCGACTCGAGTCCACCGACAGCGGCGTTTTCGATGACGGCAGACGGCGAGAGTTCGACGATAACGATCGACCACGACGGTGGCGAGACGATCGATGTGAGCGAAGCGGAACTAATCGTCGACATCGATGGCGACGAACTTGCCGCCCAGCCGCCGGTTCCGTTCGTCGGCGCGGACGGGTTCGACGGGACTCCGGACGGACCGTTCAACGCCGAAGGCGACACCGAATGGGAGCCGGGCGAACGTGCGGCGTTCACGATTGCCGAGACGAACGATCCCGCACTCGAGTCAGGAGAGACAGTTGCAGTGACGCTCTCCGTCGACGGATATCGGCTCGCGACGCTCAAGGACGAGGCGACGTGATCGAACGTGTCGTGGCGTTCGTTCGTGTTGGGTGTTCGTTGTAGAGGACGTTACTCGGGTGCTCGACCAATCGTCGTGATCGCAACGTCCGGGTCGTAGGACGGGCCCTGGAACATGTGCTTGACGTCCTCGAAGCCGGCGCGTTTGAACATCGCATCGGCCTCGTACTCGTCGTAAAAGAGCATGATCGAGTCGGCGAGTTTCTGGGCGAGGAGGCTGTCGGGATAGTTCGGGCCGACGACGAGTACCTGTCCGCCGGGTTTCAGCACCCGGCGGAACTCGCGAAGGGCGAGAATCGGGTTCGGCCAGTATTCGATCGAACCGGAGGACCAGACCACGTCGAACGTGTCCGTCGCAAACGGGAGGCGCTCGGCGTCCCCTCGGTGAAAGTGAACCGGCGGGGCGCGTTTGCCGACTTTCGCGTAGGCTTGCTCGAGTTGGTGTTCGCTCTGGTCGAGGGCGTACACTTCCTCCACGTGCTCGAGGAGCCCTTCGGTGGCGAAGCCGGTGCCACAGCCGACGTCGAGGACGGTCGTGTCGTCGTCGAGTTCGAGTAACTCGAGGGCGTCTGCTCGCATCTCCTCGTTCCAGATGAAGGGGTTGACCTGGTCGTAGACCTTCGAGAGGTACTTGTAGAACAATCGAGCCCGGGCTTTGTTCTCGAGGATTCCCATTGGCACAGCGTTTCGAGCGAACCGGGATATGTCTGCTGTTCCACGTGGTCAGGCGAGCCGAACGATCGACTCGAACCGGCCTGCTCGTGCCGGGTATCGCTGGCCGTCTTTCGCAACTACCATATACGCGCCTTCGCAAACGTTCACCCGCTTAGAGTATGCCGAGGCCAGAGGTTCTCGAACGAATACAGTCGGCGGAGGAGGAAGCCGACGAGATCGTCGCATTGGCACAGAACGACCGCGACGAGCGAATAGCCGAGGCCCGGGAACGTGCCGAGGAGATTCGCACGGAAGCGGAACAAGACGCGCGTGATCTCAAAGAGCGCCAACTAGAAGCGGCGCGCGAAGAGATCGACGAGGAGTGCGAGGCGGTCCTCGAAGAGGGCGAACAGCAGCGCGAAGCATTAGCCGAGCGCGCCCAGGAGCGGGTCGACGACGTGGTCGATCACGTCGTTTCCCTGTTCCAGGAGGACGTCCATGCTCAGACCTGAACGGATGAGCAAGATCTCGGTGACCGGTTCACGGGGCGTCATGTCCCCGGTCATCGAGACGGTTCACGAACTGAACCTGGTTCACCTGTCGGACTACGACGGCTCCTGGGAGGGATTCGACAACGGAACTCCCATCGAAGGAGCCGACGACGTCTCCGAGAAACTGGTGACCGTTCGCGCCCTCGAGAATACCCTCGATCTTTCGGCCGACGAGGCCGAACCGGGGACGCTCGAGGAAAATTGGGAAACCCGCGTCGAAGAGATTCGGACGCGAGTCAACGAACTCGACGACGAACGGAGTGATATCCGCGAATCGCTTCGACAGGTCGAAGAGCGAATCGACCGCGTCGCACCCTTCGCGGAGCTCGGAATCGATCTCGACCTCCTGTCGGGGTACGATTCAGTCGACGTCGTCGTCGGTGAGGGTCCACACGCCCAGATCGAAGAGGTAGTCGCTGCATCCGACGAGATCCGGGCGTTCGAGACGTTTACCGGTGGAGACATCGTGGCGGTCGTCGCTGCGTCCACCGACGACGCCGGCTCGAGCCCGATCGACGACGCCCTCGTCGGCGTCGAGTTCACGCGACACGAGGTCCCAGAAACGGACCAGACGCCGAGTTCCTACGTCGACGAACTCGAGGAGCGTAAACGCGAACTCGAGTACGAAATCGACGACATCGACGCGGAACTCGAACAGATCAAAGCGAACGAGGCGAGCTTTCTCCTCCGCGTCGAAGAGGAGTTGAGCATCGAAGTACAGCAGGCAGAAGCACCGCTGCAGTTCGCGACGACGGATCGGGCGTTCATCGCGGAAGGGTGGATTCCCTCCGACGAGTACGAACGCCTCGCCGCATCGTTGCGCGACGCCGTCGGCGAAAGCGTCGAAATCGAAGAGCTCGAGCGAGCGAGCTACGACCGTCACGGCAAGACCCACACTGAAGAGCTTCAGGAAGGGACACAGACGGCGAAAGACGACGAAGAGAGCGACGACGAAAACGCGGCTGCCGCGGATAACGAGCAGCCCCAGAAGGCGATGACGGACGGTGGCTCGGCCGTGACGATGAGCGACCAGCCGCCGACGATTCAGAAGAATCCGTCGGCTGCCAAGCCGTTCGAATCGCTGGTACAAGCGGTCAACCGGCCGAAATACAACGAGCTCGACCCGACTATCTTCATGTTCCTGACGTTTCCGCTGTTCTTCGGGTTCATGATCAGCGACGTCGGCTACGGCCTGTTGTACGTGCTGACCGGCTTCTACATGTACCAGAGCTTCGATAGTCCGGGAATCACGAGCCTCGGTGGCGTCGCCATGTGGTGTGGTGCGTTCACCATCTTCTTCGGAATCCTGTTCGGCGAGTTCTTCGGACTCCACGAACTCGGATACATGCTCTTCGGCGACGGAGGAGCGCCGATGGGAGACAAAGGGCTGGCGCCAGCCACGATCGACTTCGCGTTCGCCTGGCTCATCATCAGCCTGTTGTTCGGTATCATTCACCTGAACATCGGATACATCCTCGACTTCGTCGAGAATATCCAACACGGCCACGGCCTCTGGGGAGCGATCACCCACAGCGGCTCGTGGATCCTGATGCTCAACGGACTCTGGATCTGGGTCTTCACGCCACAGGCATCGGACGTCAAACCCGAATTCCTGTTTACGACCTTCGACGGCGGCGCGTTCGACCTCGGATTCAGCGGCTTCCCGCTGATGGACATCTTCACCGTTCCCAGCGATATCGCCTACGTCGGCGGGTTCGAAGTAACGATCCCGTTCTTACTCGTTATCGCTGGACTCGTGTTGCTCGCGATCGGTGATCCCGTCGAACTCGCGGAGTTCGCGATCCCGTTCGCACACGGCGTCTCCTACGCCCGAATCGCCGCAGTCCTGCTCGCGAAGGGTGGGATGGCGTTCGTCGTCAACCTGCTGGTGTTCGGCGGCGTCGAGACCGACGCAGGAGAACGCCCATTCATGGCTCCGTGGACCGGCTACGGACCCGAAGACGGACAGGTGATGTTCGACGGGCTGTTCTACATGGGCGACGGAGCCGTCGCGATTGGCTTCTTCATCCTCGGTGTACTCGTGTTAATCGTCGGGCACATTGTAGTCTTGCTACTTGGTATCACAAGTGCCGGATTACAGGGTATCAGGCTCGAGTACGTCGAGTTCTTTGGGAAGTTTTATGAAGGCGGTGGAAAGAACTACGAACCGTTCGGACACGATCGAAATCACAGTGAGGACTAACTAACAATGGTACTTGAACTTGGACCAGAACTGGCGGATGTTGCACTGCAAGCTGAAGGAGCGACCCTCGAGAACGTTTCCGACGAAGGGATGGCGGCACTCGCCGTCGGTCTCGCGGCACTCGCAGCGGGATACGCCGAGCGCGGTATCGGTGCCGCTGCCGTCGGCGCAATCGCCGAGGACGACGATATGTTCGTTCCAGGTCTGATCATGACCGTCCTTCCAGAGACGCTCGTGATCCTGGCGCTGGTCGTCGTCTTCGTTGTCGGATAACCACCGCCGCCTTCTCTTACCAATGAGTTTGGACACAGTCGTAGAAGACATTCGAGAAGAGGCCCACGCGCGTGCGGAGGACATCCGCGCCGAGGGCGAAGCGCGCGCCGACGAGATCGAATCGGCCGCCGAGGAAGACGCCGAGGAGATCCTCGCTGACGCAGAGCAGTCCGTCGAGCGCGAGATCGAGCAGCTTCGCGAACAGCGTCTCTCCAGTGCGAAACTGGAGGCGAAACAAAAACGCCTGGAGGCCCGTCGTGACGTACTCGGTGACGTTCGTGAGCAAGTCGAAGACGAACTCGCCTCCCTCGAGGGAGAGACCCGCGAGGAACTGACGCGAGCCGTCCTCGACGGTGCGAGCGACGAATTCGAAGAGGGTGACGACGTGAGCGTCTACGGTCGTGCGGAAGACCAAGAGCTCATCGAGTCGATCCTCGAGGACTACGACGGCTACGAGTACGCCGGCGAGTACGACTGTCTCGGCGGTGTCGTCGTCGAAAGCGACCAGTCTCGAGTCCGAGTCAACAACACGTTCGACTCGCTACTCGAGGACGTCTGGGAAGACAACCTCCGGGAGATCAGCACCCAACTCTTCGAGCAATGAGTATAGGCGCCTCGAATCCGGAATACGTGAACGCTCGCGTTCGGTCACGCCGAGCCTCGCTGTTCGCGGACGAAGATTATCGGAAGCTGATCCGGATGGGGCCGAGCGGGATCGCACGGTTCATGGAAGAATCGGAGTACGAGCGCGAGATCAACGATCTCGGCGCCAGGTTCTCCGGCGTCGATCTGATCGAGTACGCGTTGAATCGGAATCTCGCGAAGCACTTTCACGACTTACTCGACTGGTCGGAGGGACGACTCTACGACCTCGTTGCCCGATACCTTCGGAAGTTCGACGTCTGGAATCTGAAGACGATTATTCGTGGCATCTACACCGATACCGACGCCGAAGAGATCCAGACCGACCTGATCCGTGCCGGCGAACTCGAGGACCAGACGATCGACCGATTGCTCGAGGTCGACTCCATCGAGGACGCCATCGAAGTACTCAACCGGACGATTTACTACGAGCCGCTCTCGGACGCCTACGAGGAGTTCGAGGAAACCGGCGCACTCGTTCCCCTCGAGAACGCACTCGACCGAGAGTTCTACGAGCACCTACTCGAGGACGTCAGTCGATCCCCAAGAGGAGAGCAACTCCAGGAAGGACCGGAAGCGAAGTACATCGAATTCCTGCAAGCAGAAATCGACTTCCGAAACGCACGAAACGCACTCCGACTCGCTCGCAGCGGTGCAGACCTCGATCCGGCCAGCTACTACATCGAGGGCGGCGTCTTATTCGACGAATCGGATCTCAATCGCCTCGTCGGCGATTTCGACGAACTCGTCGACCACATCGACGAGAACAAGCGCTACGGCGACCGTCTCTCCGGAGCGATGGCTCGACTGCGGGATGCTGACAGCCTTATCCAGTTCGAGCACGCACTAGACGCTGCGTTGCTCGAGTACGCTGATACGCTCTCGAGCATTTACCCGGCGTCGGTCTCGGCCGTGTTGTCGTACATCCTCGCGAAGGAACGCGAAGTCGAGAACATCCGTGCGATCGCTCGCGGTCGCGAAGTCGGCCTCGACGAGAACGAAATCGAAGAGGAACTGGTGATCCTATGAGTCAGGAAATCGCAGTCGTCGGCAGCCCGGAGTTCACCACTGGCTTTCGCCTCGCGGGAGTCAGTCGCTTCGAGAACGTGCCGGACGACGAGAAAGACGCGGAGTTAGACGACGCGGTGACGGCCGCCCTCGACGACGAGGGTGTTGGTATCGTCGTTATGCACGACGAGGACCTCGAACATCTCTCGCGGAACGTCCGCCAGAACGTCGAGACGAGTGTCGAACCGGTCGTCGTCACGATCGGTGCCGGCACCGCTGGTGGTGGGCTGCGCGAGCAAATCAAACGCGCGATCGGTATCGACCTCATGGAAGAGGACGAACAAGAAAGCTAAACTATGAGCCAGGCAGAAGACATCGAATCCGTCGACGAAGACGGTCTAATCGAAAGCGTGAGTGGTCCAGTCGTGACCGCCACGGACCTCGACGCCCGGATGAACGACGTCGTCTACGTCGGCGACGAAGGACTGATGGGCGAGGTCATCGAGATCGAAGGAAACCTGACCACGATTCAGGTCTACGAAGAAACCTCCGGTGTTGGCCCGGGAGAACCCGTCGAGAACACGGGCGAACCCCTGAGTGTCGACCTCGGCCCAGGCGTTCTGGACGCCATTTACGATGGTGTTCAGCGCCCACTCGACGTTCTCGAGGAGAAGATGGGGACGGCGTTTCTCGACCGCGGGGTCGACGCCCCCGGCATCGACTTCGAGACGGAGTGGGAGTTTACCCCGACCGTCGAGGAAGGCGACACGCTCGAGGCAGGTGACGTCGTCGGTGAAGTTCCCGAAACCGAGAGCATCACCCATCGCGTGATGGTGCCACCGGACTACGAGGGAGGCGAAGTAACGTCGGTCGAAAGCGGTTCGTTCACGGTCGACGAAGTCGTCGTCGAACTCGACTCCGGCGAAGAAGTCACGATGCACCAGGAGTGGCCGGTTCGCCAGTCGCGACCCGCGGACACGAAGGAGACGCCGACGGTCCCACTCGTCTCGGGGCAGCGAATTCTCGACGGCCTCTTCCCGATCGCGAAAGGTGGAACGGCCGCGATTCCCGGTCCGTTCGGATCCGGGAAGACGGTCACCCAACACCAACTCGCCAAGTGGGCCGACGCGGACATCGTCGTCTACGTCGGCTGTGGCGAGCGTGGCAACGAGATGACCGAGGTCATCGAGGACTTCCCGGAACTGGAAGACCCGACCACGGGCAAGCCGCTCATGGCTCGGACGACGCTCATCGCGAACACGTCTAACATGCCAGTTGCAGCCCGTGAGTCCTGTATTTACACCGGCATCACCATCGCGGAGTACTTCCGCGACATGGGCTACGACGTCGCGCTCATGGCCGACTCCACCTCCCGGTGGGCCGAAGCCATGCGTGAGATTTCGAGTCGACTCGAGGAGATGCCCGGCGAAGAGGGGTATCCCGCGTACCTCGCCGCAGCGCTCTCGGAGTTCTACGAGCGTGCCGGCAAATTCCAACTGATGAACGGCGACGAGGGGTCCATCTCGGTTATCGGCGCGGTCTCGCCACCGGGCGGGGACTTCTCCGAGCCGGTTACCCAGAACACGCTGCGTATCGTCAAGACGTTCTGGGCGCTCGACGCCGACCTCGCAGAGCGTCGGCACTTCCCGTCGATCAACTGGGACGAGTCGTACTCGCTGTATCGACAGCAACTCGATCCGTGGTTCCGCGAGAACGTCGCGGACGACTGGCCGGAGGTTCGCCAGTGGGCGGTCGACGTGTTAGACGAGGAGGGCGAACTCCAGGAGATCGTCCAACTCGTCGGCAAGGACGCGCTGCCGGAAGACCAGCAACTGACCCTCGAGGTCGCACGCTACCTGCGTGAAGCCTGGCTCCAGCAGAACGCGTTCCACGACGTCGACACCTACTGCGATCCGAAGAAGACCTACCGAATGCTCGAGGCGATCAGGACGTTCAACGACGAGGCGTTCGACGCGCTCGAAGCCGGCGTTCCGGTCGAAGAGATCCAGAACGTCGACGCGGCCCCACGCCTCAACCGAATGAACACGTCCGAGGAGTGGAACGAGTTCATCGACGAACTCGAATCGGACCTGCAAGAACAGATTCGGAGCCTGTACTAACTATGAAGGAATATCAAACGATCACGGAGATCAGCGGTCCGCTGGTGTTCGCCGAGGTCGACGAACCCGTCGGTTACGACGAGGTCGTCGAAATCGAGACGGAGCAGGGCGAAACGCTGCGCGGTCAGGTGCTGGAATCGAGCGACGGACTCGTCTCGATTCAGGTCTTCGAAGGGACCGGCGGTATCGACCGCAACGCGTCCGTTCGGTTCCTGGGCGAGACGATGAAGATGCCCGTCACCGAGGACCTGCTCGGACGGGTGCTCGACGGGTCCGGGAATCCGATCGACGGCGGCCCGGAAATCGTCCCCGACGATCGAATCGACATCGTCGGCGAAGCGATCAATCCCTACTCTCGAGAGTACCCAGAGGAGTTCATCCAGACCGGCGTGTCCTCCATCGACGGCATGAACACGCTGGTTCGCGGCCAGAAGCTGCCGATCTTCTCCGGTTCCGGACTGCCACACAACGACCTCGCGCTCCAGATTGCCCGTCAGGCGACCGTGCCTGAAGAGGAAGAAGGTGACGACGAAGACGGGTCGGAGTTCGCAGTCATCTTCGGTGCGATGGGGATTACTCAGGAAGAGGCCAACGAGTTCATGGAAGACTTCGAGCGCACGGGCGCACTCGAGCGCTCGGTCGTCTTCATGAACCTCGCGGACGACCCGGCCGTCGAGCGCCAGGTCACGCCGCGACTCGTGCTCACCACGGCCGAGTACCTCGCCTTCGAGAAGGATTACCACGTGCTGGTCATCCTGACCGACATCACCAACTACTGTGAGGCGCTGCGCGAGATCGGTGCCGCACGCGAGGAGGTTCCGGGCCGCCGTGGCTACCCCGGATACATGTACACCGACCTGGCACAGCTCTACGAGCGTGCGGGCCGGATAGAGGGTAAGGAAGGGTCGGTCACGCAGATTCCGATCCTGACGATGCCTGGTGACGACGACACCCACCCGATTCCGGACCTGACCGGCTACATTACGGAAGGCCAGATCATGATGGATCGAGACCTCAACAGCCAGGGTATCGAGCCGCCGGTCAACGTCTTGCCATCGCTCTCGCGACTGATGGACGACGGGATCGGCGAGGGCCTGACCCGCGAAGACCACGGCGACGTCTCCGACCAGATGTACGCCGCCTACGCGGAGGGGGAGGACCTGCGTGACCTCGTGAACATCGTCGGTCGCGAAGCGCTCAGCGAACGGGACAACAAGTTCCTCGACTTCGCCGACCGCTTCGAGACGGAGTTCGTCCAGCAGGGCTACGACAACAACCGCTCCATCGAGGAGACGCTCGAGTTGGGTTGGGATCTCCTCTCGATGCTTCCGAAGGAGGCACTCAACCGGATCGACGAGGACCTCATCGAAGAACACTACCGCGAAGACGAGGCGGAAGCCGCCGAAGTGTCCGCCGACTAACCGACCCGAGTTTATCGTTTCAATTTTCTCGGTTTCAGTGCGCCAACAGCCAGTAATCCACGCTGAAAGACTACCGATTGTACGGATGGAAATGACAATAATTATTCCAATCTATAGAACACTTGTCTCATGAACGAACGAATTTCGCGGCGAGGTGTGCTCTCGACGACGGCGGCCAGCACACTGCTGGTCAGTGCCCCAGGCTGTCTCGACGAGTTGAGGAGCGAATCGAGCGGTACCGACGACGCGACGGACGACGCTGAAGGAGATTCCGAAGACGACGGTCGCTCGGACGACGACCACTCCGACGATACCGAACGGTACAAAACGGCGTGCGAGGCCGGTATCGGGTTCCTCGAGTCGACATTCGACGGCGAGTTCGAGGCGGCCGGCGAGTACTATCCCACCCAGTACCTCGAGGAGTACGACCGGGACGATTTCGTCGACTACCTCGAGGATCGGTTCGCCGACACCGTCGACGACTACGCGCTCGCGGCTACGGACTGTGCGGAATCCACGACCGACCACGACGCTATCGAGGCGGCAAAGGACGAACTAAACGCGACGGTATCGGACGCCGAGTGGCTCACCTACGAACTCGACCTCGAGGGTAAGGAAGAAGAACGGTCGGAGTCGATAGACGTCCTCGCCGTCCGAATCGAGGAAACGTGGTACGCCGGCGTCGTCGGTGCGTCCGTCGGAGAGACGTAACCGTAACGCTCGGAGCGGGACGACGGTCGACGGTGACGTCGAAGAAGGCTGGTACCGATCCGGCCCAAATCGTACTCAGCGACCGATCGCAGGCCACGGTAGTCAACACAACTGTAAACAGTTATCCGATTGGGAGCGCAACTTCCCCACAAGATGGCCAAGGACGTCAAGCCCACTCGTAAGAACCTGATGGAGATCGAGGATCGGATCGAACTCTCCGAACGTGGGCACGGGACACTCGAAAAGAAACGAGACGGGCTGATCATGGAGTTCATGGACATCCTGGATAAGGCCCAGGACGTTCGTGGCGACCTCGCAGACGACTACGAGGAAGCTCAAAAGAAGATCAACATGGCTCGAGCGATGGAAGGCGACGTCGCGGTCCGTGGGGCTGCCGCCGCGTTGCAGGAACACCCCGAAATCACCACCGAGTCGAAAAATATTATGGGCGTCGTCGTCCCGCAGATCGAATCCTCGCGCGTCTCGAAGAGCCTCGATCAGCGCGGGTACGGGATTATGGGGACATCCGCTCGCATCGACGAGGCCGCCGAATCCTACGAGGACCTCCTCGAGAGCATCATCCTCGCCGCGGAAGTCGAGACGGCGATGAAGAAGATGCTCCGGGAAATCGAGACGACGAAGCGACGCGTCAATGCCCTCGAGTTCAAACTCCTGCCCGACCTCTACGAGAACCAGGAGTACATCGAACAGAAACTCGAGGAACAAGAGCGCGAGGAGACGTTCCGACTGAAGAAGATCAAAGAGAAAAAAGAACAACAGGAAAAAGAAGAGCAAGAAGCCGAAGCTGCAGCCGAGGCGGAGGCTGAAGCGAATGCAAAAGATGCGGGCACGGCTGAACCGGATATGGAACAGTCGACTGCCGGTGGCGTTCCGGGCGGCGACTGATTTCGACCTCCGTATTCACTCTTCTCTCTCGTCCGATGACCTGTTCAACGTGTTCCTCACCGACGGTGGCTGTCGAAGTCCCAGAAAGCTATCGTGAGTACGCACCGGAACGATCGGCGACAGTGGCGATCTGTACGCACTGTCTCACCGTCGAGTCGACACGAGATGGAGAGAGGAATCCGAATTTCACAGCCATCAGCGACGCGCTTCCATCGAACGCCGACGCGGCGATCCCGCTCGTGCTCGCGATCGATCGCTGTGACTCGCTCGTAACGAATCGAAGCGCTATCGAGGAGTTACTCGAGGCCGTCGAGCGAGAAGGAACGGACCCGTTGTTGGTCTGGGATCGACTCAGTCACGATCCCGAACTAGAGCCGACGGTCGACCTCGAGCGACGGCGACACCAACTCGAGCAACTGCTGTACTGATCCGAGCGTGGGCGGGAGTGGTTCAGGTTCGTCGCAGTGTGTCTCGGTCCCGCTGGCGTCCGATTCGACTATCCAAACGACGACGCACGGACGCCGTCGCGTACCTCGATCTCCGTTTTTACGACGCCGTCAGTTCGAGAACGATGTGTCCATCGTCGGGTTCGACTTCGACGTATTCGTCGAGTGGCTCACAGTCGTCGTCCTCGACGGAGTCTCTGTCGAGTTCGGTGCCAGTGACGGGATCTGCCTCACCGTCGGCCGTGTAGAAGACGAACGGACCGTCGTGTGAGTGGGCCGCTGCGTCGAAATCGACGTGGCCGTGCTCGCCTTCGTACGTCGCCTCCCAGATGACGTGCGTGTCGTCGACCACCGGGGCGTCATCGCGGGCCTCCGTCGCCTCGAGTGATGTCCGTCGTGTTAGGTTCATGTATCAATCGTCGTCGTGAGTGCGTTCGATGATTTCGTACTCTCTACCGATGCAGTTGCGTCTCAAACGCGAGGGGCGAACGGCCACCGTCGAGCCAGTCTGGTTTGTGTCACTCGCATTTGGCCTGTCACTTATTCGGTGGCTGCGGTGACGCTCAACGCCCCGGTCGCTGTCTCGTCGGCCGCAGTGACGGTCCAGTCGTGGTCTCCCCGACCGACCGAAGAGCCACTGACGCAGAGCGTACTCGAGTCACACTCGCCGGCGTTCAGACCGATCGAAACGGAGTGAACGTCTCCATCGACCTCGAGTTCGACTGTCAAATCAGCGTCGACATCACCCTCGTTTCGCACGGTGAGAGTGAATCGGGCCGAATCCTCGGTCGTGATCGACTCGGGAGCGGAAACGGAGAGTTCGAGTGTTGGGTCGTCGTCTACTGACTCGTCCTCGTCTTGCTCGTCGCCTTCAGTCTCGTCGTTTACCGATTCAGTGTCATCATCGTCATCTTCCGCATCCGGTTCGTCGTCTGCGTCTTCGTCGTCATCTACCGACTCGTCGTCTTCCTCGTCCGGTTCGTCGTCTGCGTCTTCGTCGTCATCGCCATCGTCCGCTTCGGCTTCGTCTTCATCATCCTCGTCTGGTTCGTCTGGTTCGTCGTCCGACGCGTTTTCATCATCCTCGGCTGATTCGTCCTCGTCATCAGCCTCAGACTCATCATCCTCTGGCGCTGGTTCCGTATCGGATTCGGACGACTCCGCCGTCGACAACTCGAGTTCGATACGGCCGCCGTCGGGTTCGATGACGACGTATGCGTCTAGCGGACCACAGCTATCGTCGTCGACGGTCCCGTCTTCAACCTCGGTGCCAGTAACGGGAGAGACCGTTCCGTTAGTCGTATAGAAGACGAAGGGGCCGTCGTAGTGGTGCCCGTCAGCGTCGAAGACGACGTACCCTTGATCGGAACCGTCAGTGACCTCCCAGATAACGTGTGTGTCGTCGACTGTCGGCGCGTCGTCGACGGACTCTCCTGCTTCGAGTGATGTCCGCTCGTCGTACTCGGCGTGGAGACACGCGTGCTCGTGGTCGATGTTCTCCTCTGCGAGTAATTCGAACGGCTCGTCCGTCGATTCCGTTTGTGCAGCACCGTAACTAGCCGTTCCAGCCGTTGTCAGTGCGCCGATACCTACGATGAGTGCATTTCGTCGGGTTAGACCCATACGAAATATACTAACAACCTTATTTAAAATTGTTATTGTTTCACCCCATTTTAATAATAACGGTGAGCACGAGACGATCGCTGATCGTCTTGGCCCGAAATCAGTGACTCGAATTGGCTCCACAGCGGCCCAACGAACACAATTTCTGGAAGCGCGTGGCGAGAACTACTCGCCACACCATTCGCCTGAACCCACTAAAAGCAATAACGAAGTCACGATCGAAAGTTCGTACTCCGCGGTAGAGACCCAATCGCTACTTTCCAGTCGGCTTCACGTTGTTGCTGACGGCCTGTTTGACCTGCAACGCGGCGCTGGCGGCCAACCCGCGAGCGACCTCGTTTCGTTCGTCCGCCGTGATGAGGTCGTCTTCGGTAGCGACGTCCTCGAGGTCGGGGGTAAACCCGGCGCTGACAGCGTGGCCGATCGGTGGCCGGACGGCGACGGTGACCTGCGGGCCGGACATCCCGCTCGTAATATCCGAGTCGACGACGTATTCACTCGGGAGGAACTCGCGCGTGCGAGCGGCGATCCGCGAGACGTCACGGTGGAGAAGTCGCTTTTGATCTCTCGAGAGTTCCGGAACGTCCGCCGCGGCACGCTGACCAGCACCCGTTTCTCCCGGCAGTCCTGCGTACGGCGTATTTCCGTTCATGAGAAGTGTGTACCTGATAGCAACGGGACGGCAGGTCAAAAGGATTCGCCTTCGGACAATCACGAGAGACCTGGAGAGAACGCGTGCGCGTGCAGTTACCAGATTGGTTCGCTCTCGCCGTAGACGGCCAGGACGAGCGCCGTCGTGTGTTCTCCCGATTTCGCCTGGATGCTCTCGGTGGCGACCTGTGCGTCCGCGAACTCCCAGTCGCGAAGCTCCTGTCCGGCCGCTAATCCCTCGAGAACGCGTCGTTCGACGTCCTCCGAGTCGGTTTCACCCGACGTTTCGTAGAACAGCCCGGGTCCGTTCTCGACCGATTGGGACCACGCGAGCGCCGCACTCGCGCGGCCCGGTCCGGTGACGGTGGCTCGTGCTTCCACGACGGTCAGTCGTTCGCCGGCAGGACCGAGGTCGGGTGCCGTGCCGACGGCTTCGACGTGGGTGTCGGCCGGAATGACGGAGGAAACCGAGACGAGATTGTAGTTCTCGACGCCGGCGTCAGCGAGTGCGGCGTCGTAGGACGACATCGCCGTCGGGGCCGATGCGGCCCCCCAGACGATTCGAATCGTGCTCATGGTCGTTCTCGGGGCCGGACAGCGTAAGGGCTTGCGGTACAGAGTCGTCGCTCGAGTCCCGACGGTGATCGATTCGTGACCACGAGTGAAGCCGAAGAACTGCGGGCTTCACGAGTCGGGGGAGAGCAGGGAGTCACAGTCGCAATCGCCGCGAGTGAGACCGACGATCGAGCGAGCGGGCCGACGACCGATGTGAACGAACGACTGAAAGGAGTGAGAAAACGGAGGGAGGAGTGCTTTTCATCGAAGCTAAGCGGGATCGAAGATCCCGCGAGGTCCGAAAGAGCGGAACGCTCTTTCGATATTTTCCCGAGGGTGCGCCGTAGGCGCACCCGCAGAGGAAAAGTTCGTTACTGGTAGAAGTAGCCCGCAGACGAGATAACGTCACTCGAGTCGTCGTCTTCGATCTTCTCGATGGCGTTGAGGAAGTCCTCGTGGTGGACCTCCTCGCGGTCGTTACGGATAGCGAACATGCCAGCCTCGGTCGTGAGACTCTCGATTTCGGCCCCGGAGTAGCCGTCGGTTTCCTCGGCGAGGTCGTCGAAATCGACCTCGTCGTCGACGTTCATGCCGCGCGTGTGGATCTGGAGGATCTGCTCGCGACCGTCCTGGTCGGCTTCGGGGACTTCGATGAGACGATCGAAGCGCCCGGGTCGGAGGATGGCGCGATCGAGCATGTCGAAGCGGTTCGTGGCGGCGATGATGCGAATCTCGCCTCGAGCGTCGAAGCCGTCCATCTCGCTGAGGAGTTGCATCATCGTCCGCTGAACTTCGGCGTCTCCCGACGTCTTCGACTCCGTTCGCGTCGTTGCGATGGCGTCGATTTCGTCGATGAAGATGATTGCCGGTTCACGTTCGCGAGCCATCTCGAAGAGGTCCCGGACGAGTCGTGAGCCCTCACCGATGAACTTCCGAACGAGTTCCGAGCCGGCCATCTTGATGAACGTCGCGTTGGTCTCGTTGGCGACGGCTTTGGCGAGCATCGTCTTCCCTGTCCCTGGCGGTCCGTGGAGGAGCACGCCACTCGGTGGTTCGATGCCGACGTCCTCGAACAGTTCGGGTTCGGCGAGGGGTTGTTCGACGGCCTCGCGAACTTCGCGAATCTGTTCGTCGATGCCGCCGATCTCTCCGTAGGTGACTTGTGGTCGCTCGGAGATTTCCATCGACTGCGCTCGCGCGTCGGTTTCGGCGTCGAGGATCGTCTGAACTGCAAACGAGTCGTTGACCGCGACGCGGTCGCCGGCTTCGAGTCGCTCGAGCATCCGCGGGGAGACGTCGGTCAACACCTCCTGGTTGTTGCCGTGTTGTTTGACGACGACTTCGTCGTTGTCGAGTACGTCCTCGACGGTCGCGATGTACAGCGAGGAGCCTTTGAGCGTCTCGTTTTCGCGTTCGACGCGGTCGACGCGCTCTCGCAGTTGCTCGCGGCGGTCTTCGGCCTGTTCGAGCTGGGAAGCGAGTTGCTCGTTGACGTCCACGAGGTCCGAGAAGTGCCCGTGGAGCGCCTCGAGCCGTTCGTTGTCGGGGAGATCCGGATCGATATCGCGGTGAGGTCGGTCTGGGATAGACGGGCTTCGAGACATCCTGACGTGCACCGGTAAGTTCCCGACGATAAATGTGCCTTTGGGTCGCGGGTGGTTTCTGACGATAGATAGTGTCACCATGAATGAACGGGCGCAACGATTGTTCGTCCGAAAACGGCGACGGGAGGTGGTGGAGTGACTCGAGAGGTGACACCGTTAGGGTGGGTTAGCCCTCGAGTTCGTGGCAGGCTACGTCAGCTACAGGTGTACGTCGGCGAACTCTCGAGTTCTCCGACGGTCATGTCTTCGGGATCGTCAGGTTCGCACTCAATGCTGGCGTCCGATTCAGTGCTGACACACTCCGTTCGCCGAATTGGACCCGTGTGAGCGCCGCCGGGAATTTCCTCACAAACGCACTCTTCGTTGGGCCCACACTGGTTTTCTTGTTCTTCGGTACAGGCGCACGGGATCGTACTGGCCGACGTGGACGACGAAGCGACGCCGAGTCCAGCGAGCGCCGTGACACTGGTCGCTGTTGCACGAAGGAGTCGCCGCCTGTTTATCGAGTGGTCATCGTCGCCATCAGGTTGGGTATCCAACATGGCGTTAACACAATCAGCCACCAGGAAGTTAATTCTATTCTAAATTATATTAGTTATTTTCGTAATGGCGGATGATGAGAGGGTGTGAACTGGGATTCAGACGACGATGGATCGAGGAGGGAACGGCAACGCGTCGGGGACCGAACAGTCGGGTTCGATACGTTTGAAGCAGCGGGTTCCACGAACGTCTAGGCACATTTGGGAGTCGTCAGGTACGACTCATCGGTGTTGAGTGGGGCTAATACGCCATTTTGGTATTATGGCCGAGAGTCGGTTACTGTGGCGGTTTGAGGAAAAAGCCGGCGATCCCTGCTGTAAGCGCCAGGAGACCACCGAGGGTAAACGTGAGATCCCAGCCGACGACACCAACCAGCCAGCCGACGACACCGCCGCCGAACACACCACCCCACATTTTCCCGGAGTAGATAATCGAGTAATTGGTCGACGAGTGCGCGCCACCGTAATAATCGCCGACGAGACTCGGGAACAGCGAGAACTGTGCACTCCAGAAGAAGACGGCGATCGCGACCATACCGATGTAGCCGATTCCCGATTCGAATCCCGCGAACAAGACGATCGCGAGCGTCGCGAGACCACAGACGGTAAACGAGACGGCGGTGACGGACTCGCGAACGTAGTGATCGGAGACTGCGCCGACGAGGAGCCGACCGCCAGCGGACGCAACGGGAAGCAGCGTCGCTGCCACAGTCACTACCGTCGCAGTCAGTCCGGCCTGTTCCGCGTAGAGGACGACTCGAGCGGTGATCATCAACCCGGCAGCGCTAACGGCGAAAAACATGAAGTACATGAGCGCGAACGCTCTCGTTCGGACCATCTCTCGCCAGGTGTACGAACGGAGACTGCCGTCGGATGCGGTCTTCGCACCGTCTTCGTCGCTGTCAGAGTGGGGAGCGTCGGTGGACGACGCCGCGTCAGGGTGGGTGTTCCGCCCGTCGTCCCGAAACCCGGCTGGAGGGTCTTCGAGCACGAGCGCCCCGACGACGATTCCGACGCCAATCAAGATACCCATATTCGAGAGCGCGTTCGGGAGCGTGTCGCCTGCGACAGCAACCCTGACGTAGGGAACGAACGCTGCACTCCCTGCCGCGAACGCCATCGTTCCGATACCCGTCGTCAATCCACGCCTGTCGGGGAACCACTTGACCGCCGTATTTACGGCCACCGTGTACACGATTCCGACGCCAACGGCACCGACGAAGTATGCGACGTAGACGTGCCAAACCTCGCTCACGAACGAAAGGGCGTAGTAGCCAGTGCCAGCGAGAATTCCGGCGACGAGAATCACCGCGCGAGGGCCGTAGCGGTCTCGCCACCACCCCGCCGGGAACTGTACCAGCGACATGACAACGACGTAGACGGTAAAGACGAAGCCAAGCGCCGACAGCGAGACGTTCAAGTCACTCGCGAGCGGGCCCTCGAGCGACGCCCAGACGTACTGGTAGGGACTGACGAGTGCCATCATCACGGCTGCAGCAACGATTTGCCACCAGCGTGAGCGTCCGAGAATCTCTCTGGCGCGCACGCTGAGGTCGCTCGGTTGTGCCACCGTCACGAGTGACTCACCGCACTTTCGATCGGTCGCTTCGCCCGTCTCGCCTGTCTCGTCCGCCCAGTGAACGACATCGTCGTGGTGATCGTGCGCGTATTGATCATTGATAACTGGTCGTCAGTATCCGATCGCTGCGCCATCTCCGCGTGGGTCTGCGCCTCCTTCGAGCGACCCGTCTTCGTGGAGCCAAATCGCCGCAGCGTGTCCCATCGTATCGTCGTACTTTCGTGCCATCGCCACGGGTTGACCGCGTTTCTCGAGTCCCACAGCGACGTTATCGGGGATTCGACCCTCGAGCGACAGCGAGCGAGACGCGTCGCCCCACGTTCGGCCGAACAGCCACCGCGGCGCTTCGATCGCCTGTTGGACGTCGTAGCCGAAGTCGACGAGTCGCGTGACGAGCGCCGCCTGCGTCTGGGGCTGGCCCTCGCCACCCATCGTCCCGTAGACGAGTCGGGGGTCGCCACCGTCGGTCAGCATCGCCGGGGTGAGCGTGTGGAACGTCCGCTTTCCGGGCTCGAGACGGTTGACGTGGTCGTCCTCGAGCGAGAAGAAGGAGCCGCGATTTTGTGGGATGAGTCCAGTGTTGCCGGCGATCGTTGCGCTTCCGAAGTCGTAGTAGATCGACTGGATGAGCGACACTGCCATTCCGTCCGAATCGACGACCGACAGATAACACGTGTCGCCGCCGGCGTTCTGGGCGGCCGGATTCGAGCCGTCGGGGGCGATTCCGGGCTCGAGGTCGGCTGGCAACGTGGTGTCGCGGTCGATCAGTTCCCGCCTGTCGTCGAGATACGCTGACGACAACAACGTCTCCGCGGGAAGGTCGATACTGTCGGGATCGGTCACCCACGCGTCCCGGTCGGCGAACGCCACCTTGACCGCCTCCGCGAGGTGGTGGTAGTAGTCGACGGTGCCGTCGCCCCACTCCTCGACGTCGAACCCCTCGAGCAGGCCGAGGAGTTGGAGGGCGGCGAGCCCCTGCGTATTCGGCGGGAGAGCGTGAGCGGTGTAGCCGCGGTACTCCACGCTGAGCGGGGTCACCCACTCGGCGCTGTACTCGCGAAAGTCGGTCGGCGCGAGCGGCGAGCCGTCCCCGATTCCCGCGCAGAACTCCACCGCGAGTGGACCGTCGTAAAACCCGTCTCGAGGGCCGTGTTGGGCGATCCGTTCGAGCGAGTTCGCCAGGGCCGGTTGGCGAAGAATCGTCCCGGCGTCCGGGGCGTGACCGTTCCGAAGGAACGTTGCCGCAGCGAGGCGGTCCTCTCTGAGCACGTCCCGATCGATGGCAATCCATCGTGCGAGATCAGCGGTGACCGGGACGCCGTCTCGAGCGTGCGCGATGGCGTCCTCAAACAGTCGATGCCACGAGAGCGAGCCGTGTCTTTCGTGGGCGAGTCGCCAGCCGTCGACCGCACCCGGGACGGTGAGGACGGACTCGCTCCCGCGCTCCGGAATCGAATCGTGCTCCCGATCCCGATAGTACGCTCGGGTCGCGGCCTCGGCGGCCGGACCGCTGGCGTTGATCGCGCTCACTTCGTCGTCGGCGAGGAGCCAGAAGCCATCGCCGCCGAGTCCGGCCATGTGGGGGTACGCGACGCACAGCGTCGCATTGGCTGCGATCGCCGCGTCGACAGCCGAACCCCCGTCGCGGAGCACGTCGAGACCGGTGGTGCTCGCGAGGGTGTGGGGGGTTGTGATCATCGATCGGGTCGCTCTCGTCGGTGGTCGTCCGCTTCGGTAGTGGTCGTACATAGCGGTGAACTGTGTAATTGATCGCTGTGACGTGCTGTTCGGTTCCCTGAGACGAGTCGTCACTCGAGTTCGTCTCTACTCGAAGTGAGACGCACTGCGTGGTATGGCGTTCGTGACTCCGTCGTTTGCTCGTCATGGGGGACTCTGCTCCGTCAGGAGGAAGCCCCCAGCCGTTCGGCGTAGCGCACCACGAGCGGGATACAGCCGGCAGCGATAATCGCGACGAATCCGAGCGTGGACAGGGCTTCGACACCGTTCGTCGACCCGTAACTCACGAGTGGCAGTGAGAGTGCGATCAGGAGAAATGCAGCGGTGTAGGCTTTCACTTCGTCCATTTAGATCGCCCCCATGAGTCCGATAGCGGTGGCCAAAACGATCAGGATGCCGATGAAAGCGCAAACAGCACCAACCCAGGGAATCACTTTTCGAAGGACGTCGCCCTCTCGGCCGACGATCCCGACGGCTGTCGTCCCCAGGATGACGTTCGCTGGTGATATCGCGTTCCCGATAGCACCACCAGCGGTTTGCCCGGCGAGGATCCAGGACTCGTTCGTTCCGAGGGAGTTCGCAGTCTCGTACTGGAGGCCGCCGAAGAGGATGTTCGACGCCGTGTTACTCGAGGTCATGAACGAGCCCAGAGCCCCGATGAGCGGAGAGAGGAATCCGTAGGTATCGGACGTTGCGACCAGGGCCAGCCCCTGTGCGAGCACGGTTACCTGTCCGCTGTAGTCCATGACGAGAGCCATAACCAGGAAGCCGACGACCGCAACGGATGCGGGAATCGCGGTTCGGAGGACGACCGTCGTGAATCCTTCGACCGAGTGATCGCTTCGTCTGCTGGCTTCCGCGTAGTGACCCGTGTACCGGTAGGCGATGTACGCGACAAGCGAACTCACCAACAAGAACGCGCCGGGATAGTTCAACACCGCGAGCCCGTCGTCGGCTGCGCTCAACGCCGCTACTTCGACCCCGAATCCGGTTTCGACACCCGGAAGGGGGGCAACGAGTTCGACAGCACCCAACGCCTCACCGAGGGGTTCAACGGCACCCGTGATGAAAGCGAGAGCCGCGAGGACGGCGAAGGGAATAGCGGCGAACTTCAGGCTCATGAGACCGTCATCGGAGTGCGAGCCAGTTTCAGGAGCTGACGTCGCTAGCTGTTCCCCACCATCGGTGACCGCTGGTGTCGGGGTCTCAGAACGCAAGTTAGAGAAGTCCTCGATCATCGCAGGACGCGTCTCGATGCCATCGACCGGCGTGGCGTAGCGCGAGAATCTCGAGAGCGGGGCGAGTGCGAGCAACGCGAGCGTCGCCGCGAAGAAGTTCGCGAACGCGGGTTCCCAGAAGTAGATCCCGAGGAGCTGTCCGCCCCCGTGGACCAGGGAGATCACGACGACCATCGGGAGTGCGTACCTGACCGCCTCGCCTCTCCCGTAAATGTAGGCGATGGTCACACCGGCGATGATGTTCACGACCCAGAGCAAGACTCCGGCGCTGACGGCCGTGAGCAGAACGTCCTGCATCTCGACGACGCCTTCTAAGGTCACCCAGGCGACACCGAGTGTTCCGAACGTGTTCGCCCACGCGTGTCCGATCAAGGGAATTGCAACCGCGTACACCGGTTTGACGCCGAGTGCGAGCAGGATCGGTGCGGCGACTACGATCGGCGTCCCGAAGCCGGTGATAGACTGCATGAACGAGACGAACACCCAGCCCGCCACGAGGACGAGGAACAATTCGTTCTCGGTGAACGATTTGACCTGTTCGCGGAGCGCGTCGAAGCCGCGTGCTCGGTCGATAACGTGGTAAAATATCAGCGCCGGGATGATGATGTACAGAATGGGAACTGCCTCCCAGACGCCGGCTGCACTGGCAACCGCAAGTCCGGAGAGATCCATCTCGTAGACGCTAAACGCAATGAGTATCGCAGCGAACATCCCCACCGAGGCCGCTTCGTGTGCCTTCCACCGGAGGACGACCAACGTAACCATGAGGAGTGCGAGCGGGATGGCGGCAACGCTCCAGTAAACCAGATCAACAGGTGGCATTTGCCGTCACCTCCGTAACACAATTATGTTGATTGTTAATTAATATGCCGCAGCTCCCCCCTATATCATCCAGCAATTCTCGAAAGAATTGTCGCTTTGTGATAGCCGTTCCGACCATAGGGGAAGGATCGAGCAGAGGTATTAAAACGTTGATTAGTACGGATACTATCCACCCATTCGTGTATTACGAACCTATGCTTTTGTCCATTCGTAGCTCCTCGAGGAGTGGTCGAAAACATTTCCAAAGGACGCTACGAAAGTTTTTCGTGTCACCGACTGTACCGTTTTCGACGACCATCGAGAACGGGTTGGAGAAGCCGCCACGTTCGTATCCGCCGCGGTCTGGTGCCGTGACCGGTCGATTTGACACTCGACTGTCGTTCCCACGGATCCGCAATTCCTCCTCTAGGAAAGGCACACCGCACCTTTCAGACGAGAATGTCATGTCGTAGATATTTTCCGTTCCAGTTTTGACACCGGTTAGCGGAACCGCCGGCTATCGTCGTTGGTAAAACCTGTCGAACGAGTGAGTTTTCGAGCGTGTGCTCGTTCGCTGACCGACCGACGCAACGTACAGCTACGCCACTAACTGCTCGAGTTCCTCGAGTCGCTTCCCGTACGTCTCGAGCGCCCGATCGATCGGATCGGACGTGCTCATGTCGACGCCGGCGATCCGGAGTAATTCGAGGGGGTACTCTCGAGAGCCCTGTCGGAGGAACTCGAGGTAGTCCTCGGCGGCGTCGCGGTTCGGGTCGCTGCCGGGGCCGTCGGGGAGCACGTCGTCGACGATGGCGAGTGCGGCGGAGATGCCGGTCGCGTACTGGTAGACGTAGAACGCGCGGTAGAAGTGGGGGATACGCATCCACTCGCGAGCGATGCGGTCGTCGATGACGGCGGGTTCGTAGTACGCTTCTTTGAGTCCGCGATAGACCTCGTCGAGTCGGTCTGCCGTGAGTGGCTCTCCAGTCTCTTCGAGTCGGTGTGCTTCGTGTTCGAACTCGGCGAAGAGCGTCTGTCGGTAGAGCGTCGAGCGGACGCGTTCTGCGAACTCGTTGAGAACGTGCGTGCGGAACTGGGGGTCGTCGACGGTCTCGAGGAGGTGGTTCGTCAGCAGGGCCTCGTTGACCGTGCTGGCGACCTCGGCGACGAAGATTTCGTAGTTCGAGTAGATGAAGGGCTGTTCGTCTTTCGTCAACTGAGAGTGCATCGAGTGGCCGAGTTCGTGTGCCAGCGTGTACATCGAGGAGATATCGTTCTGATAGTTCATCAGGATGAACGGCTGGGTGTCGTAGGTGCCACCGGAGTACGCGCCGGATTGTTTGCCCTCGTTCTCGTAGACGTCGACCCAGCGCGACTCGAGGCCCTCGGCGACGCGAGATTGGTACGCCTCGCCGAGTGGTGCGAGCGCCTCGACGACGTACTCACTCGCCTGTTCGTACTCGAGGTCGGGGCTCTCGCCGCCGGTGACGGGCATGTAGACGTCCCACATCTGAAGGTCGTCCACCTCGAGTGCGTGGCGCTTGAGTTCGGCGTGGCGGTGGAGTTTGTCGAGGTTGTCGTTGACGCTGTCGACGAGCGTGTCGTAGACGTCGACGGGGACGTTCGGGCCGTCGAGGGCTGCTTCGCGGGCGCTGTCGTAGTTTCGAGCCTGCGCCAGCTTGACGTCGGCTTTGACGCTGTTCTTGTAGGACGAAGCGACCGTGTTGCGAACGTCGCTCCACTCGTCGAAGTAGGCCTCGTAGACCGTCCGACGGAACTCCCGCTCCGGTCGTTTGAGCAGGTTCGTGAGGTTGCTCTGGGTAATCTCGATCGGTTCGCCCGAGGGATCTTCGACCGTCGGGAACGACATGTCCGCGTTCGAGAGCATGGTGTACACTTCGCCCGTCGCTCCCGTGACCTCGCTCAGGTCGGCCAGCAGGGCCTCGACCTCCGCCGAGCGCGTGTGCGGTTTCATCCGCAGGATGTCGTCGACGTAGTGGTCGTATGTCTCGAGAGCGGGTTCGGAACCGGCCATCGACTCGAACTCCTCGCGAGTCAACTCCTGGAGTTCCGGTTCGATGAACGACGCCGCGGACTGGGCGTCGGCTGCGAGCGATTGTGCGCGTGCAGTCAGGGCCTGGTACTGTTGATTCGTCGTATCTTCGTCGCGACGCATGCGAGCGTAGGAGGCGACCATCGCCACCTCGCGCATGACCTCGTCACGGAGTTCGAAGACCTCGAGAAGGGTGCTCGCGTCGTCGGTCGTCTGGCCCTCGTAGGCGGCGAGGTCGTCGACTCGCTCGGCGACCGATTCGTACGCAGCCTCCCACTCCTCGTCGGAGGCGTAAATACTCTCGAGGTCCCAGGTATCGGCCTCGTCGACCGCAGATCGTTCGGGAACGGAACTCATAGTTCGGCTATTGGAGCGAAGGTGGTAAAACATGTCGGCAGAGGCGCAGCCCGACGCATAACTCACTCGAGCGCGAAGGGGGCGTATGGACGACGAACGTTTGGGTGACGACGCCGATCACCTCGCTCTCGCGCTCGGCCGTGCGTGGAGTGACGACCGGGGCTGGGAGTTGCTGACGAAGCTCACCGAACTTCCCCACCGAATGGGGGGCTCGCCCGGGGAGCGACGAGCCGCCGACCTCGTCGGCGAGGCGTTTTCCGTCGCCGGCCTCGCGGACGTACAGCAAGCGGAGTTCCCGATGCAACACTGGGAACGGGGGACGACGGAACTCGCCGTTCTGGATACCGTAGGAGGAGACGGCGAGTCCGAGTCGGGACGCTCGTTCGAGGCGATCGCGCTGCCCTACGCGCCGGCGGGGGACGTCCGAGGGGAACTGGTCGACGTCGGTTACGGAACCCCGGCGGAACTCGAGGAGATCGACCTGCAGGGGAAAATTGCGGTCGCGAGCACGACGACGCCGTCCGGGCAGCGATTCGTTCACCGGATGGAGAAGTTCGGTCACGCGGTCGCTGCCGGTGCCGACGCGTTCGTCTTCGCGAACCACATTCCCGGCCAGTTGCCGCCGACGGGGGCGTTGAAGTTCGACGCCGAAGCCGCGATGCCGGGAGTCGGCGTCAGCGCTGAAACCCACGACTGGCTCCGCGAGTACGCCGACCGCGGCGCTCGAGCCCGGATCCGCGTCGACGCGTCGACCGAACCGGGCTCGAGTCAGAACGTCCACGGCACGCTCGGGCCGGACACGGACGAGGAGGTGCTCGTCGTCGCCCACTACGACGCCCACGACACGTCGGAAGGGGCGCTCGACAATGGCTGTGGCATCGCGACCGTTGCGGGGGCGAGTGCGATCCTCGCCGAACTCGAAGCCGACCTCGAGTGTCGGGTTCGCGTCGCCGGCGTCGGCTGCGAGGAGATCGGCTTGCTGGGTGCCGAGGCGCTGGCCGAGGAACTCGACCTCGAGTCGATTCGGGCAGTGATCAACGTCGACGGTGCGGGTCGCTTTCGGACGCTTCGGGCGTACTCACACGGCTCCACGGCGATCGAAGCGATGGCCGAGGAAGTCACGGACGCGGCCGGACAGCCGGTTTCTCACGAGCCGGATCCACATCCGTTCAGCGATCACTGGCCGTTCCTTCGCGAGGGCGTCCCGGCGCTCCAGTTACACAGCGAGCCGCCCGAAGGGGCCGAGCGGGGGCGCGGGTGGGGGCACACGGCGGCGGACACGCGCGACAAGGTCGATCCGCGGAATCTCCGAGAGCACGCCATGCTGACGGCGTTGTTGGTTCGGGACGCGACGCGCCGTCAGCTCCCGCGTCGTGACGAGCGCGACCTCCGCGAACAGTTGCAATCGCAGTCCTACGAACCGGGAATGCGCGCCGCTGACATCTGGCCTCGATCGTGGGACGATTCATCTGACACGTAACGGTTCATTTGACACGCAACCGTCCACGAATCGGTACAGAACACAGGTTATCCCACCCGTCGTAATTCGAACAAGGGTTTAACTGCTGGTGACGACTTTCGACGATAATGAGTGATCTGGGGGATGGGACACGGTCGGACGCCGATATCGACAGTGAACTACTCCATGCACGATCCTTCCGAACGCTCGCCGAAAACGTATCGGAGAGCGTCTATCAACTGGATTCGGACGGCCACTTTCTTGCGGTCAACGACGCGTTCGTCGAGGCGAGCGGATACGACCGCGACACGCTGCTCGGTGAACACGTCTCACTCGTCGTCGATGGGCCAACGCGCTCGCGACTCGAGGACGGAATTCGCTCGTCGCTCGAGGGCGAGGACGAGACGAGCGAGACGGGCGAGACGGACGAGACGGACGAGACGGACGAGTCACTCGAGTTCGTAATCGAAACGACCGGTGGGAAACGGGTATCGGGTGAGGCGACGGTCGAAGGGCTTCGCATCGGTGGAGAGTTTGCCGGGAGTGTTGGCGTCGTTCGTGACCTCGAAGGTGATGACGATTCTGGCGGCCACCAGCGACCGGCGGTGAGCGCGAGTGAACCGATTCCGTCGGTCATGGACGAGGCCGACATCGGCGTGTTCGTCCTCGACGAATCGTTCGATATCGCGTGGATCAACGGGACGATCGAGACGTACTTCGGAATCGACCGGGCCAAGGTCGTCGGTCAGAACAAGCCGACGGTCATCGACGAGACGATCAAGGACAACTTTGCCGACCCCGAAACGTTCGCGACGAACGTCCTCGCGACCTACGAGGACAACACGTACGTCGAGGAGTTCGAGTGTCGAATCACGGGCGGCGATGGCCGTGAGGATCGGTGGCTCGAGCATCGGAGCAAACCGATCGATTCGGGCCGATACGCGGGAGGGCGGATCGAACTGTACTACGACGTGACGCAGCGAAAGGAGTCAGAACGGGCCCAACTCGAGAGCGAGCAACGATTTCAATCGCTGGTAGACGCAGTCGAAGAGTACGCGATTTTCATGCTCGACACGGAGGGCAACATCGTGAGCTGGAACGGTGGTGCCGAACAGATCAAGGGCTACGAGGCCGAGGACGTCCTCGGCGAGCACATCTCGCTGTTTTATACGGAAGCGGATCGGAAAAACGGCATTCCCGAGCGAAACCTCAAACGGGCGAGAGAACGCGGTTCGGTCGAAAACGAAGGCTGGCGCGTCCGAGCAGACGGAGCCGAGTTCTGGGCGAACGTGACGATTACCGCGATTCGAAACGACGGCGAATTGCAGGGGTTCGCGAAGGTTACGCGGGATATGTCCGATCGACGAGAGCGCGAACGACAACTCCAGCGCGAACGCGACCTCACGGAGCAAATCCTCGAGACGAGTCCGGTCGGAATCGCCGTCGTCAACCGCGATGGAACGACAAACCGGGCGAACGAACGGATGGCCGACTTGCTCGGATTGTCGGGATCGAATATGACGGCTTACACCGCGGGGCAACGGGAGATGTTCGACGCGGACGGACAGCTCGTTCCGGTCGACGATCGACCTGCGAGTCGCGTCTTCGAGACGGGACAGCCGGTGTACGACAGGGAGATTCGTCTCGAGCTACCCGACGAGCAACAGCGCTGGCTTTCCGTCAACGCGACGCCGATCACCGACGACCGAGGAGAGCCCGAGCAGGTGGTCACGACAGCGACGGACATTACGGATCTCAAGAAGTTAATCGAGCGCCGGAAACGTAAACTCAAGGAGCGAGAGAAGGAACTCGCCGCCGTCCAACTCGCCACGGACTTACTCGAGACCGGCGACCAGCCGGTCGACGAACTGCTCGACGAGTTCGTGTCGAAGCTTCCTCAGTCCTTTCACGCACCGGAACTCACTGACGCGCGGGTCACATTCGGCAGGCACGAGGCGACGACCGATGGGTACGAACCCCTCGAACGGTCGATTACGGCCCACAGCGCGACGGCCAGTGGAACGCGAATTGCAATCGACGTGGTCACCCGACACGAAACCGACGAGTCGTTTGTCGCCGAGGAGCGAGAGTTGATCGACACGGTAGCGACCCTGTTGACCTTTCACTTCGAGCGCCAGGAGTACATCGACGAGTTGCGTGCGGAAACCAGACGACTGGAACAGTTCGCCTACGCGGCCAGTCACGACCTGCAGGAACCGCTGCGGATGGTCTCGAGTTACCTCCAACTCATCGAGAATCGGTACGGAGACGACCTCGACGAGGACGGCCGCGACTTCCTCGCGTTCGCCGTCGACGGTGCCGAACGCATGCGAGAGATGATTCAGGGGCTGCTCGCGTACTCTCGCATCGAAACGCGGGGCAGTCCGTTGGCGCCGGTCGATCTCGATACGGTCCTCGAGGAGGTAATCGCCGACCTCGAGGTTCGACTCGAAGAAAGTGGTACAACGGTGAACGCGGAGTCGCTTCCGACGGTCGAGGGAGACGCCAGTCAGTTACGGCGAGTCTTCCAGAACGTCCTCGACAACGCGATCGAGTACAGCGAGGGAGAGCCACAAATATCCGTCTCGGCCGCTCGAACGCACGATGAGTGGACGGTCACCGTCGAAGACGAGGGAATCGGCATCGACCCGGACGACGCAGAGCGGATCTTCGAGGTGTTCACGCGACTGCACAGTCGGAGTGAGTACGACGGAACCGGTATCGGCCTTGCACTCTGTCGGCGCATCATCGAACGCCACGGCGGAGAGATCTGGGTCGAGTCGGAACCCGGCGAGGGAGCAGCCTTCTCGTTCACGCTACCGGCCGTCTAACGTTCGCCTCGCCACCTGTCGGTACCGACTCGAGGTCGACGCCGACTCTGTCGATCTCGAGGAATATTAGAACGGAACGTCGTCCGAGATTTCACGCCCGGTACCTTCGGTCAGGCCGTCGAAGCCCGTGCTCACCGAGACGGTCTCGATTTCCTCGACGTCGTTGGGCAGCCGTCGTTGAATCGCCTGCGTCGTCATCGGAGAGACGCCACAGCCACTACAGGCACCGCTCAGATTGATCTCCACGTGACCCGCCTCGAGATCGACCTCGGTGATCGAGGAATCGCCGCCGTGGGCCTGAATCTGTGGAAAATTCCGCTGGAGGAACATCGATACGTCCGCTCGAACCTCGTCTTCTGACGACTGCGGGGCGGATTCACTCATGTGCGAGCCTAGTCGCTGGACGAGTATATCAGTGTTCACTGCTCGAGTCGAGTCCGACCGTATCGATCGAGTCGGCCATCATCCCCGCATCTCGGCGTCGACGGCCGTCCGAACGGTTCGAGCGACGCCGAGCATCGCGATGAACGACCCGGCGACGACGAGGGAGACGAAGATGAAAATGCCGATGCCGACCGCGCCGACGTTCGAGTACTCGAGCAGCGGCGAGACGACCTGATACCCCAGATAGATGATGATCACTCCCGCTGCGACGTGCAGCGATGCCCGCCAGTACGCACCGTATTCCTCCGGAGACAGTTCCATGCTCCGAGGTGTCGGGCCCGGTACAAAAATGCTCGTTACAAGCCGCCGACGCCGTCGGCGAGTTGGCCCGCCACGCGTCCGGCCGTCCGTCGGTCGATCCGTCGCGCCTCGAAGATTTCTCGAGCGCTCGAGGCCGCCCGGTCGTCGCGCTCGAACACGAGGTCCGGATACTCGACATCGGTGAGAACGAGCGGCTCCGGCGGCGCGGGGGCGACGCCCTCGTGGCCGGGCAACGCCTCGGGCGCGAACACGCGATCGACCTTCTCGAGTGGGGCCTCGCCGACCGCGATCGAGCGAGCGAGCGAGACGAGTCGCCGGACGAGTTCGCGAGCGAAGCCCCCCGCGCTGACGGTGACGACGAAGTAAGGGCCGTCGCGGGCGGCCTCGAGCGTCGGCGCGCGCTCGGTGTTGTGGTCGTCCGGCGTGAGGTTGTGGACGTCGTGGTGCCCGGAGAGGGCGTCGCAGGCGGCGTGAAACCGGTCGTCGTCGAACGCGTCTTCGCCCTCGTCGGACGGTAGACTCGAGTCCCGCGGGGCGTACAGGTGGTACGTGTACTCCCGACGGACGGCGTCGTGCGTCGCGTGAAAGTCCGACGGCGCGTCGCTCGCCGCCCAGGCCCGAACGTCGGCGGGGAGTTCGCCGTTTAGGGCGCGCGGGGTGAGCCAGTCGGGTGCCTCGAACGCGACCGTCTGTGCGAGCGCGGAGACGCCGGCGTCCGTTCGGCCCGCGGCGGCGTAGCCCGCCGGCTTGTTGGCGTCGGGCGAGAGGACCTCGAGCGTGACGAGCGCGTCGAAAATTGCGCCCTCGACGGTCGGTACGTCGGGCTGGCGCTGGAAACCGTAGTATCCGGTGCCGTCGTAGGCGATCCGAAAGGCGCGCTTGCGCATCGATCGGATCGAGGGGAGCCAGCGTGTTAGGCGCGTCGAACGGGCTCGATTCGCGTGCCGTCGGGTCGCACTCGTTCCCGTCGGCCGACTCAGTTCCGCGTGGCCTCGCGGTCGTCGGCCAGTCGGGGGTGGATCGTCTCCCAGTCGTTCGGCAGGACGGGACCCTCGAGCAACGGATCGTTCGTCGCGTCCATCCACTCGAGTAACTCGTCCTCGAGTCGGTCACGGGCGGCCACCGTTTCCGGGTCGTCGGAGCCCTCTCCCGTCGCGAGGTTGTCCTGCTCGAGGGGGTCGTCCTCGAGGTCGTAGAGCTCCTCGTAGGCTCGTTGCTCGCCGTAGTACTCCTCGCGGAGTTCGCGGCCGGCGTCGCTGCAGTAGATGTCGGTCGTCATGTAGACCGCGGGGAGGTGCCAGAAGTTCCGGATGTACTTCCACCGATCTGTCCGGATCGCGCGGGAGGGATTGTACCGATCGTGCCAGGTCATGCCGGCGAAGACGCGGTCTCGAGGTTCGTACTCGCCATCGGAACCCTCGTGCGTCCGCTCGTCGCCCGCGAAGAGTAACGGCGCGACGCTCCGGCCGGCGATCGGCCGTTCGTTCGACCCCGTCGCCCCGTCTCCCTCGTCCGCCGTTTCGGGAACCGACGCGTCGGCGACCTCGAGCAGCGTCGCGAAGACGTCGACGTTGCTCACGAGATCGTCGACGACCCGACCCGGCGCGAACCCGTCGGGCCAGTGCATCAGCAGGGTCGCACCGATACCCGGATCGTAACAACAGCCCTTCGCTCGGGGCATGGCTAATCCGTGCTCGGTCGTGAACACGACGAGCGTCTCCTCGAGCACCCCCGCCGTCTCGAGGGCGTCGAGGATCGTGCCGACGCCGTCGTCGATCGCGCCGACCATGCCCTGTACCTCGGCGATGTCCGACCGGATACCCGGCTCGTCGGGGAGGAACTCGAGCGGGGACACCTCCTCGGGGTCGGGCGCACCGTATCGCTCGCCTTCGAAGCCGAAGCCGCCGTTCTCCTCGACGCGGTGGGCTTCGAAGAAGCCGACCGAGGCGAAGAAGGGGTCGTCGTGGTCGCCTGCCTCGAGGACGTCGGCGAGGTCGGCCGCCACGTCTCGAGCCCGGGACGTTTCGTGCACCGAGGGCGGTGCGTCCGCCGTCAACGGTTCCTCGGTGTGGATCCGGTCGTAGCCGAGTCGGTCGGGAAACTTCGTGACGTGTTGTAATCCGAAAAGGTGGGTCTGGTAGCCGGCGTTCGAGAGGCACTCGGGGAGGAGGTGCTCGTCGTCTCCGAGTTCCCAGTTCCCGTGAGCGAGTCCCAGCATGCCGTTTTGATGGGGATGTCGGCCGGTCATGAGACTCGAGCGACTGGGCGAACACTGGGGTGCCGTGACGAAGTGACGGTCGAATCGGACGCCCTCGGCAGCCAGCGCGTCGATCCGTGGCGTGTCGACGGCCGCGCCGTAACACCCGACGTACTTCCCGAGGTCGTGGCAGTGAATCAAGACGATGTGTGGCCGGGTCATCGACGGGTGATACGGCGACGGCGCGAGTAATGGTTCGGACCGTCACGAGCGCGGAAGGGTCCCTTCGAGATGAGAGACAGGTGTACGTGACGGTTTCTGCCCGCGGAACACCTGCACACGCTGGGGAGACGGCCTTCCCTGCAAGCAGCGGATGATGTGCCACCCATGGCGAATACCACCGATACCGGGGATTCGACGGCTAACGGACGTGACCCGGCGTCACACTCAATTCCGCGGAACATCGTTCTCGTCGTTCTCGATACGGCTCGAGCGAAGACCAGCGGCCCGGAGACCAGCCCGACGCTCACGGACCTCGCGCGGGAGGGGACGTCCTTCGAAAACGCGTTCGCAACCGCACCGTGGACGTTGCCCTCTCACGCATCGATGTTCACCGGGACGTACTCCTCGACGCACGGCACGCACGGCGGCCACACCTTTCTCGACGAGGATCTGCGAACGCTTCCCGAAGCGCTCGCCGAAGCCGGTTACGAGACAATCGGCGTCTCGAACAACACGTGGATCACCGAGGAGTTCGGGTTCGACCGCGGCTTCGACGACCTCAGGAAGGGCTGGCAGTACATTCAATCGGACGTCGATATGGGAACCGTCGTCCGCGGCGAAGACCTCCGAGAGAAACTCCAGGCGACTCGAGATCGGCTGTTCGAGGGCAATCCGCTGGTCAACACCGCGAACGTCCTCTACAGCGAACTCTTCCAGCCGAGCGGCGACGACGGCTCCGCTCGCACGACGGCCTGGATTCGAAACTGGCTCGACGATCGAGACGACGAGCAACCGTTCTTCCTCTTCTGTAACTTCATCGAGCCCCACGTCGAGTACGACCCCCCGCGAGCGTACGCCGAGCGCTTCCTCCCCGAGGACGCGAGCTACGAGGAGGCCAGATCGATCCGACAGGACCCGCGCGCCTACGATTGCGAGGACTACGAACTCACCGAACGGGATTTCGAGCTTCTTCGCGGACTCTATCGGGCGGAACTCGCGTACGTCGACGACCAGCTCGCGGCCCTCCGAAGCGCACTCGAGGACGCGGGCGAGTGGGAGGACACCCTCTTCGTCGTCTGTGGCGACCACGGCGAACACATCGGCGAACACGGCTTCTTCGGCCACCAGTACAACCTCTACGACACCCTGATCAACGTCCCGCTGGTCGTCCACGGCGGCCCGTTCACCGACGGCGGCACGCCAGACGATCTCGTCCAACTGCTCGACCTGCCTGCGACCATCCTCGAGACCGTCGGCGTCGACGATCCGGAACTCCTCGAGCAGGGCTCGAGTCGGTCGCTTCATCCCCAGTCGACGGACCCGTCGCGAGAGGCCGTCTTCGCCGAGTACGTCGCCCCCCAGCCGTCGATCGAGCGCCTCGAGGCGCGCTTCGGCGACATTCCGGATCGCGTTCGAGCGTACGATCGACGGCTTCGGGCAGTTCGGACAGCGACGCACAAGTACGTCCGCGGCGACGACGGGTTCGAACGCCTCCACGACGTGCGAATCGACCCGCAGGAGCGAACGAACGTCGCGGATCGAAGTCCGGAACGAGTGCGTGACCTTCGAAGCCGACTCGAGGAGCGATTCGGTTCGTTCGAGGAGGCCGACGTGCCCGGCGCGGGTGCCGAGACGGGGCCGGTCGCGATGCGCGACGGGACGAAAGAACGACTCGCGGATCTGGGATACCTCTGAGGGCGAGCGACGGGAGATGCGTCTCGGTACGTTTGCTTTGAAGCGGACACTCGTACACGCGGAAGGGTTTCCCCGTCCGATCGAAACCGCCCGCGCATGTTCCAGCCTCGGCCCGCCGAAACGGGGTCGTTTCCGTTTCCGGTTCGCGTTCAACACGATCGCCCGGCCAACGAATTTCGACTCGTCGCCGATATCTATCCGACCCAGAACGACGATCTAACGGTCCACGTCGGAACGAATCGGGTTCGGCTCGCGGTCGCCTCGGGCGACGCCGTCTTCGAACGAACGATCGCGCCGCTCCCCTCGAGACGCGTTTTCGGGGACGACCACCGCGGCGCGTACAACAACGGCGTGCTCACCCTCACGCTCGAGACGAGAGTCGGTATTCGCTGACGCACGCGGGCGCGCCTGAGAGGAACGACCACCGTGCCGGCACCAGTCTTTTGCGCGAGAGCGCGCTATCCGTACCCATCTCGATGTCACCGTTGCACGATCGTCTCGAGGGCGACGGATTCGTCCCCTTCTTTCGCTCCTACACGAAGACCTGGGTCCACACCGTCGCAACGGCCGGGCTGACCGCCTTCGGGACCCTCACCATCGTCCACCGGTGGTTCGCCGGACTCGCCCTCGCGACGTACGTCCTCCCGCCGATCGTCCTCTACATCAGATACGGCAAGCGAGGCGAGGCGACGCGAGCGGACGACCGCGACGCGACTCGAGCCGTCGACCGCGACGCGCCGCCGGACGAACCGTCGTCAGAGACGGCCACAGAAGCCACGTCGAGGCCAGAGACGACCACGGAGGCCGCGCCGAGGACGAAGCCGGAGCGTGAACCCGACGCGGGCCCCGCTCGAGAGCGTCGTCCGTCGGAATCGACTCCCGACGAGCGGACGCACGAGCGCCACCCGACGGACGACTCGGGTGAGACACCAGAACCAACTACGGCTGCACACGAGGACGTCGAAGGCGGCGCAGATCATAGGGCCAGCGTCGAAGACGGCACGGTAGCCGACGCCGACGACGATGATGTCACGGGAGACGAAACTGCTGACAGAGATGGCGCAGTGGACGAAATTGCTGACAGGGATGGCGCAGTGGGCGAAGCCGACGGCAGCGATGTCGATGTGGGTGAAACCGACGACAGCGACGAGACGTCGGACGAGCGTCGACGCGAGCGAGAGGTCGAGTCATCGTCCGCCGACTGGACGACAGCCGAATCCCCCGCGGACGCCTCGCTCCGTGACGTCGTCGCCACCTCGAGGGGCAGTTACGCCGTCGGCGACGGCGGCGTCGTACTCGGCAGTGGTGAAGACGGCGAGTGGTCGGTGCTTCTCGAGGACGGCCCCGCAGCGGGCGGCAACGACCTCCACGGCGTGGACGCGACGAGCGACGGCGGCGCAATCTGGGTCGCCGGGGCCAGCGGCTCGCTGGGCCGCCTCGATCCAGAGACCGGTCGGCACGTCGATTACACCGCGCCGGAGGACATTACGGACAACTGGCTCGGCGTCGCCGTTGGCGGCTCGAGCGGCGAGGAGACCGTGCTCCTGATCACCGGCTCCGGGGCCGTTCTCCGCGGCACGTACGGAGACGGCGAGGTCGCGTGGACCGGCCCGGAGAAACCCGGCAGCGGCTCGAGTCTGTCCGCGATCACCCTTTCCAAGGATGGCGTCGGCTACTGCTGTGACACCAACGACGGCGTGTTCGAGACGACCGACGGCGGCGACTCGTTCGACCGGATCGGCCTCGAGGGTGCCGACGGGACGCTCACAGACATCGCGACGACCGACGACGGTACCTGTCTCGCGAGCGCGGACGACGGAGTCGTCCACCGCTTCGACGAGACGACGTGGACCCCCGAACGCGTCACCGACGGGACGATAGAGGGGCTCGCGGCGGCAGGCGAGCGCGTCGTCGCGTGCGGCGACGGAACGATCTACGAGCGCGAGGACCCGGCGGCCGAGTGGGAAGAATTCGACACGGACCGGGAGAATTCACTGCTGGCGGTTTCGGTCGCGGACGCTCGAGGAGTAGCGGTCGGCGAGAACGGTGCAGTCGTCGAGCGAACGTAACTAGCTGCTCAGAGGAGGCCAAGCGAGAGCACGAGGGCGAGGGCGAACACCGCGAGTGCCAGCGCGAGAACGGTTCCTGCTGCCAATGGGGTGTTCTCCGTCGCTTTTTCCTGGATCGACATCGCGGCGTACTCCTCGCTGAAGGCCTCGGCGTTCGCCTCGCTGTAGAAGTACATCGTTCGGAACGCGAATCGCTCCGTGACCGCACAGCCCGTACAGACCGGTTCACCCTCGAGTCGCTCCGTCTCGATGTGGTCGTCGCAGTTGATGCTGCCACAGTTCGGACAGTACGTGTACGTCTCCTCGGGGTCGGCCCTCTCGCAATGGACACACTTGGCAAACTCGTTCGTCGTCGTCGCTCGAGAGGGACCGGCGGCGTAGTAGCTGTACGTGTACGTGTAGTCACCGAGTGAGAGCGTCGACTGAACGTGTGGTGCGTAGACGGGGTCGATCGACCAGATCGAGATATCAGACGGTCTGGGCGTGCAGTCCTTCTCGTAGTCCAGATTGTTCTCGCCCGTATAGTGGACCGTCGTCGAGTGCGTTTGCTGGACTCGGTCGATCGCCCACTGTTTGTACCTCGTCTCCGTCTGACCGAATCGGTCGACATCGACGCCGTCGAACGTTCGCTCGAGGTCGACGCGCTCGAGATCGACCCGGGGGGCTGAGCGATTCGAGACGAGTGATCTGACGTCGTCGTCTGCGATCCGTGGCGAGTCGCTTCCGGCGTGCAACACGAGGTCGTCCGTTTCGTCGACCTGGTGGACGACGCCGGCGGCCGTCTCGAACGTGGCGCTCGTCTTCGCGTGAACGGCCACCATCGGTTCCAGCGAGACGGTCGTTTCGGGGGTCGGAACGGTCACCGACTCGAGGTTCTCGACGTTCTGCAGGGCGTCGAAGACCGGTGCGTCGCGGCCGGCGGTCGGGTGCATCGGTCGAAGCGCCTCTTCACAGTTGATCTCGATCCGGCCGTTGTAGAGGTCCATCCCGATGCCATCACTCAGCTCGCTGATGGCAGTGCCATCGAGGAGTTCGATGCCCCCGTCTCGTCTGGATCCGAGATCGTCGACGTACTCGCGCGCAGCGTCGGTGAATCGGCCGGTCGTAACCACCATTCCGCGAACGGGGCCCTCGGAGTCGTGCGCTTCGACGACCGAGTGGAGGGTCTCGACCGGCCCCTGGCCGACCGCCTTCGCGTGTTCACAGGCGACGACGACTGCTCGGTGGTGACCGTCGACGATCTCCTCCATCAGAATATCCCGACCCGTTTCGGCCGTCTGGCGAGTTTGGCGGACGTTCTCGTACCCGAGGTTCCGGAACACGTCCTCCATGAGGTCCTCGAACTCGTAGTCCGAGAGGTCGTCCAGGATCGCCATCGCGTTCACCGATACTAAAGACTCCAGCACCGATAGCGTTTCGGATCGTGTGATGGTGCCAAATGCCAATGTGTCGGGTCGCTTCGCTCGTCGAGTGAGCCGTGAAACGTCTTTTGTTGTCTCTCACGTGGGACTACCCATGGCAACCGATCCCGACGACCTCGAGCTCAGCGACAGTGAAGCAGCCACTCTCCACGACCTTCAACTCAGTATCGAGTACGTGTACCGGGCCTACGGCTCCTTACTCGAGTTCCACCACCAACTGGGCCACGCGATGGATCGGATGAGCGACGCCGAGGACGACCTCAGAGACGCCGGCCACGAGGAGTGGGCGAACGAGCTCCGAGACGAACACCTCCCCGCAGGAGCGATCAGCGACCAGTGGACGTTCGAACTCGTCGAAGAGTTCTCCACGGAGTTCCTCGAGGAGGTCGACGCCTTCGAATCGAACGTCAGAGACGAACTCGCCGACGGCATCGACCACGTGACCGAACGACGCCAGAAGCGACGGCTTCGCGACCGAGCCGAACGAGAGGACTGACGGTGGAAACAAGAGGACTGCGAAACGGAACGAAACGACTGCCGAACGAAACGAGGAAGCCATCACCGAACTCGAGCGCGTCGGGACGACCTTCTACGAACCGGATGACAGCCTCGAGGCCGCTCGAGACGACCTCGTGGTAGACGCCGAGACGCCGACCGCGAGGGAGTCCGCGCAGGCTAACGTGGTCAGAATGACCGTCCACGATGGCCTCGAGGACTGCTTCGAGGAGTCCGGCCTGCTCGGGACGGCGGCCACAAATCGGTCGCTACCCCGCATGAGGACGGTTCCACGCGCTCGACCTACAGCCCGTCTATGATCTCGTCGGCGAACGTCGACAGCGCCGCCTCCGTGTCGTCGTTTTGGATCCCGATGATCGCGTGGTCGAGTCCGTACGACTCGAGTCTGCGGAAGTAGTCCCGAAACCACTCGATCCCGGCGTGGAATCCGAGGTGGAGCGGCTCCGGGTCGGCCGTCGGATCGTCCGCCAACTCGACGCGAACCGCGATGGCGAACGGTTTCTCGTCCGCTCGCTCGCGCCAGCCGGCGAGGTATGACTCGAGCGTCGACTCCGGGAGGTGATAGAAGAGCCAGCCGTCGCCGTGCTCGGCGATCCACTCGTCGGACTGCCGGGAGTTGCCCGTCGGCAAGAGCGGAATCGTCTCCGCCGTCGGCTTCGGAACGACGTCGAGGTCGCCCTCGAGCGAGCCCCACTCGCCCTCGAGTTCGGGGTACTCCTCACGCCAGAGGGTCCGGATCGCCTCGTATCGCTCGCGAAAGGCACGGCCGCGATCCTCGCGGCCGACGTCGAAGGCGGGGTACTCGGGGTCGCGGTCGCCGGAGGCGACGCCGAGAACGAGTCGCCCATCGGAAAGCTGGTCGATCGTCGCCGCGGACTTCGCGACGTGAATCGGGTGTCGCAGCGTGAGGACGACACTCGAGGTCCCGAGCGCGATGTCGTCCGTCTGCGCGGCAACGTGTGAGAGCCACGGCCAGGTGTCGAACGTCTGGCCCGCGTCGCCGAATTTGGGCCAGAAGGTCGGCACGTCTCGCGTCCAGAGGCCGTCGAAACCGACCTCCTCGGCGTGCGTCGCGAGTTCGATCTCGCGTTCGGGATCGGGCGTCGAACGGTTCGCTCCGGTCAAGGGAAAGCCCGCGCCGAAGGTCAGTCCCTCGCGGTCGAACAACCGTCGATAGCCAGCGTTCGCGTGGTCTGCGGGCATTCACTCGAGCTATCGGGTGCGCTCACAAGACGCTGTTCGTTTTCGTCGGCGTGGACGGGAGGAGCGAGGCACCCTCACGCCGGAGAGGGACAAAACGCCCTCACGCCGGGATCCGATCGCGAACGTACTCGAGTCCCGGGCAACCGTCGACGTACCAGAGCGCGATCGCCATCCCGAACAGCAGCCACTCGGAGAAGAAGAAAATCGCGGGGTTCGTGAACGGCCCCACGAGCACTTCGACGACCGCGGGCGGTTCGAACAGTCGGTCGTGAAACCGAAACGTCGGCTGCTCGAGCAGCGGCCAGACGAGGAACTCGGTCCCGTGGGGATACCCGAGGAACGCCCGCGGCGGGACGTCAGTGAGGACGTGTGCGAGGTGTGCGATGGCGAACGCCGTCGCGGTCTCGAGGCGTCCGAGCGCGAATCCAGCGGCGTACACGAGGGCGAGCAGCCCCGCGGCGAACAACAGCGAGTGGGCGAGCGAGCGGCCGCTGGGCAGAATCCCGAACCACCACGCGAGTGGCTTGTCGATCAGATCGGCGAGTTGCGAGCCAGCCAAGACCGCCAGCGCCGGCTCCGGTCGCGGTGGCCGGCCGAATCGGCCGCGGGCGTACAGCGAGTACACGATGTAGGCGACGCCGAAGTGTCCCCAGGGCCACATGGTCGGGCGTACCTATCCACGGCGTGTAGTTAAGTCGTCCGTAACCCGGAGACGGAACCGTGTTCCGCTGTCGAAGGCGATCGAATCGGGACGGAGGACTCTCGGTGGCTTCGTCGGCCCAAAAAAGGACGGAACTGTTCGGTGTGTTGCGTCGCCTGATCAGTCGTCGGCGGGCGTCGCACCGCTGGCGCCTTCGGCCTGGTCGCGCGTCCAGGAGAGTTTGCCACCGGCGGCGAGGATTGCGCGCTCGCGTTCGGAGGCGTCGAGGGTCGTCGTGACTTCGTAGTCGTCGTTGATGCGGACGGTGAACTCCTCCTGTCCGCTCGTGACGGCCTCGTAGACGTCGTCGACGATCTCGATCTCGTCGCCCTGATCGATGTTCTCGTAGGTCTCCTCGTCGATCGTCAGCGGGACGATACCGAAGTTGAAGAGATTCGCGCGGTGGATGCGTGCGAAGCTCTGTGCGAGGACGCCCTCGATGCCGAGGTACATCGGACAGAGGGCGGCGTGCTCACGCGAGGAACCCTGACCGTAGTTCTCGCCGGCGACGAGGAACCCGCCGTCGGCCTCGAGCGCGCGCTCGGCGAAGGTGTCGTCGACGCGGCTGAGAGTGAACTCGCTCAGTTTGGGGACGTTCGAGCGGTACATCAGGATGTCCTGGGTCGCAGGAATGATGTGGTCGGTCGTGATGTTGTCCTCCATCTTCAGGAGTGCGTCTCCCGAGATGTCGGAGCCGAGTTCGTCACGCAGGGGCACGTCGCCGATGTTCGGACCCTTGATGAGTTCGTCGTCGACGGCTTCCTCGGGTGCGATGAGGTCCGTCTTGGAGCCGTCGTACTCGTCGGGGAGTTCGACGCCGGGAGCCTCGAGATCGTCGACTTCCTCCTCGAGGTTCCGTGGGTCGATGATCTCGCCTTTGATCGCCGCGGCGGCGGCGACCTCCGGCGAACAGAGGTAGACGTTGTCGTCTTCGATTCCCGAGCGACCCTCGAAGTTGCGGTTGAAGGTTCGCAGGGAGACCGAATCGGAGGCGGGAACGTGACCGATGCCGATACAGGCACCACACGTCGCCTCGGAGAAGTTGACGCCAGCGGCCATCATCTCCGCGACCCAGCCCTCGCGGGCGAGCATCTCGGAGGCCTGCTTGGAGCCGGGGGCGACGATCGTCTCGGTTTCCATCGAGACCTCGCGGCCCTCGAGCATCTTGGCGACGGGGAGGATGTCCTCGTAGCCACCGTTCGTACAGGAGCCGACGATGACCTGCTCGACGGACTCGCCCTCGACCTCGCTGACGGGCACGACGTTGTCGGGCATCGATGGCGTCGCGATCAGCGGTTCGAGGTCGGAGAGGTCGACGACGATTTCGTCGTCGTACTCGGCGTCGTCGTCGGGCTGAAGCTCAACGTACTCGTCGCCGCGGCCGACGCGCTCTAAGTAATCCTCGGTCTGCTCGTCGGTTGGGAAGATCGACGTCGTCGCGCCGAGTTCGGTTCCCATGTTGGTGATCGTCATCCGCTCGGGTGCGGTGAGCGATTCGACGCCGGGACCGGTGTACTCGAGAATCTTGCCGACGCCGCCCTTGACGGAGAGACGACGGAGCATCTCGAGGATAACGTCCTTCGCGGTCGCCCAGTCGGGGAGTTCGCCCTCGAGGCGAACGCTGACGATTTCGGGCATTTCCACGTAGTAGGGTGCACCGCCCATCGCGACGGTGATGTCGATGCCACCCGCGCCGATGGCGAGTTCGCCGAGCCCGCCAGGCGTCGGGGTGTGACTGTCCGATCCCAGCAGTGTCTTGCCGGGTGCGGCGAAGTTCTCGCGGTGAACGTTGTGACAGATACCGTTACCGGGTCGGGAGAAATGAGCGCCGAACGTGCCGGCTGCAGATCGCAGGAAACGGTGATCGTCCGTATTCTTAAAGTCGAACTGGTAGGTCTGGTGGTCGCAGTATTGTGCGGCAATCTCGGTCTGGACTTCGTCCAGTCCCATCGCTTCGAACTGGAGCCAGACCATCGTTCCGGTCGTGTCTTGGGTAAGTACCTGGTCGATCTCGATCCCGATCTCCTCGCCGGTCTCGAGTTCGCCCTCGACGAGGTGATCGTCGAGAATCTTCTCGGTGAGAGTCTGTCCCATAGCATACAAAACTCGGCTGCCCGGCCTGATAAATCCAGCGTGTTTCTACGAGGAGAGCGCGATTTGTGGGACTACACGCGTCCTCGTGAGCGGTGTCGTCGACGATGGTGTGAGCGCGGAGAGCGACTCTCGTCGTAACGGTCCGGCAATCGCTAGCCACCGTACTCTTTCACCTCGAGGTTCGAACGCAGAGTGGCACAAAAACGGCTGTGAAGCGAGCGTACGCAGACCGTCTGTCAGCAGTGTAAGAGCAGTGTAAGGACCGTCTGTAAGCAGTGTAAATAATGTGGGTGTACGCACGTACGGTGACCACCAGTCACCAGCGAGTGTAGCCACCGGTCACCGGCGAGTGTGGCGTGTCGTCTCGAGAGGTGGCGCGTATTCGACGCGCCGTGTCGTGTGGTGGTGTGTACGTTGGTACTCGGAAACCTAGCGTACGGGCCGTGACGAACGGATACGCTTTTCTCGATTCCCTCGCGTTGTCCCCACATGTTCCGTTCCGGTGCGTTCGTCGCCGAGCACATCTCGCCGACGACCGACGATCAGATTCAGCCAAACGGCGTCGACCTCACCTTAGACGTCGTCTTCGAACAACTCGAGCCGGGGCGTATCGGCCGAGACGGGAAACAAGTCGGCGACCGAATCGCCCGCCCGCTCGAGGAACTCGAGGAGGCCGACCCCGACACGTACTATCTGCCAAAGGGCGCGTACGTCGCGCGCTACGGCGAACGAATTCACATTCCCGACGGCCACATCGGGTTCGTCTACCCGCGTTCGTCACTGATGCGAAACTCGTGTATGCTCAACACGGCCGTCTGGGACGCCGGCTACGAAGGCCGCGGGGAAGGCCTGTTGCAGGTCCACCACGATATCGAAATCGCACGCGGCGCGCGAATCGCCCAGCTCGTCTTCGCCGAAGCGAACCACGAGGACGTCTACGACGGCAGCTATCAGCGCGAAAACCTCGAGTAGCGGCGGATTCTCGCAGGCGACGCCAATCCTCCCTCGAGGCGAGTGCGCGTACCCTTTTAGTCACTGCCAGCGGAAGGTTCGGTATCGATGATGGCGACGACCCACGTGTTCGCCGGCCTCGCACTCGTCGCCCCCGTCGCGATGGTGGTCCCCGAATTCGCACTTCCGCTCGCGCTCGGCGCGATCGTCGGCGGTCTCGCGCCGGATGTCGACCTCGTCTTCACCCACCGACGAACGTTTCACTTCCCCGTCGCTGGGATCGCACTCGCCGTCCCGGTGGCCGTCGTCGCTCTCGTCGCCCCCTCGAGCGCCACGGCAGCGCTGGCGGCGTTCGCGGTGAGCGCGTGGCTCCACGCGGCGAGCGACGCGCTCGGCGGCGGCCCCGAGATGGACCCCTGGAACGACCGGAGCGAGCGCGCCGTCTACGACCACGTGCGCGGGCGGTGGGTCCGCCCCCGTCGCTGGATTCGCTACGACGGAGCCCCCGAAGACGCCGCACTCGGCGTCGCGCTCGCGATTCCGGCGCTGATCGTCTACGACGGCCCGGTCGCGTCGCTCGTTCTCGGCGGAATCGGACTCTCACTGGGCTACGCGGCCCTGCGTCGGCGACTCGTCGCGTGGGTTCCGGACTGGCTCGAGTGAGAGACGCCCAGACTCGTGTAGTCACCGCGCCTTCCATCGGTCTGACAGACACGGCGGCGAGTCGGAACGCTGATACTCCCGCTCACCAAGCACATCCGTATGGTTGATACGTTCCTCGCCCAGACGACACATCTCGTCTTCGCCGCGATCTGGGCCGGCAGCGTCTTCTACGTCGCGTTCGTCATTTTGCCCCTGGCTCGAGACGGCGCGTTCAACTCGACGAAACCCCTCGAAGTCATTTCGAGCAAACTCACGACCATCTCTCGGATCAGCGCGCTTCTCTTGTTGCTCTCGGGGGGCCACCTCGCCGGAACGGGATACACTTCGGAGAGCCTCTTCAACACGACGAACGGGCAACTCGTACTCGCGATGGTCGCGCTCTGGGCCGTGTTGGCCGCGCTCGTCGAAATCGGCGCGAAGCGACTCGAATCCGGGCTCAACGGCAAGAAACTCCGAGAGCCTGCGGGCGACGCGCTCTCGATCTATCGCGCGGCCGCGGTCGTCGCCATCGCACTGCTCGTTATCGGCGGCATGATCACGACGGGCGTGACGCGATACTTCTAACCGAACTGACTGCTTCGAAGGGGAGTTCGGGTCGGTGAATTCGACGGCGTGGTGACGCACGCACCCCGTCGCCGGCCGGGTTTTAAGCGAACGTGTCCGTGCGAAAGATACTTGGTGGATTGCTGTAACGTATGTCCATGATGATTAGGGGCAAAGAACTGGCGCTGTCGGTGCTCGCGGTTGGAACCGCTGCAGTCGCCGGCTACGTGTTGCATTCGGGCCAACAGACCGATTGCCCGTCCCGGTCGAAAGCCAACCTCGGGGCGCGCATCGTCGCCCGCGAGGACGTGCCCCGTGGCGCCACCGTCGTCGAGAGTACCTCACAGCGACTCGAGGAGATTCCCGGTGCGCGACGGGTGGTCGAACGGGCGATTCGAGCCGACGCAGACGAAGAGTGGGCACACGTGACGATCGAACACGAGGGTGCGTGGTCGGTCGTCGACGCGGTTCGGGGATCGCTGCCGTACTACGACGGGAAACACGGGGAGTACAACGGCGTCTACATCCAGTACGACGGGCGATTCGTCGTCCTCGATGCCTTCGGTTGGGCCCGTCTCGAGGAACCGCTGCAGTAAGGAACGCTGGCGTGTACTCGAGCCGTGTGAGCGGTCTGTCTCTTATATTCATTTTCGCTCGAGCGACGCGCTGTTCTCCGTCTGGGCGCCGTTGATTCACCCCGACGAGCGAAACCACAACCACTACCATCTGGCCACGTCGAGTGACGGGCATGCAACTGGGCGTAATCGGACTCGGACGGATGGGCCAGATCGTCGTCGACCGAACGCTCGAGGCGGGCCACGACGTCGTCGCCTTCGACCTCGAACCGGACGCCGTCGCGACGGCGGCGGACGCCGGTGCCGAACCGGCAGAGTCGATCTCGGATCTCGTCGACCGACTCGGCGCGGAGAAACGCATCTGGCTCATGGTCCCCGCGGGCGACGCCGTCGACGCCACGCTCGAGGAACTCGACGGGCACCTCGAGGCGGACGATGTCGTGGTCGACGGCGGCAACTCCTACTTCGAAGACTCCGTGCGTCGCGCGGAGGCCTGTTCCGCAGCGTATCTCGACTGTGGCACCTCCGGCGGCCCCGCAGGCGCGGAACTCGGTTTTTCACTGATGGTCGGCGGGCCCGAGTGGGCGTACGACGAACTCGTCCCCGTCTTCGACGCCGTCGCGACCGGTCCCGACGGTCACGAGCGTATGGGTCCCGCTGGCTCGGGCCACTACGTGAAGATGATCCACAACGGCGTCGAGTACGCCCTCATGCAAACCTACGGCGAAGGGTTCGAACTCCTCCACGAGGGTCGATACGACCTCGACCTCGAGTCCGTCGCGTCGGTCTGGAACAACGGCGCGGTGATCCGCTCGTGGCTGCTCGAACTCTGCGAGGAAGCCTTCCGCGAGGAAGGATCCGATCTGGGCGACGTCGCCGACCGTATCGAAGGGGGATCGACCGGCACGTGGACCGTCCAGGAGGCCCTCGAACAGGAGGTCCCGCTGCCGCTCATCTACACCGCGCTCTCAGAGCGATTCGGCTCGAGAGCCGACGACGGGCGGTTCTCCCGCCGGTTGGCGAGTCGCCTTCGCTACGGCTTCGGTCGCCACGACGTGCCGCGTCGTGAGTGAGGCCTGACACGATAGAATGAATTGACGGGGCTTACACCCTCAAACGCCCGCGTCATCCATCGGAGAATATTCCACGAAACTAACCTGTGATTTTGCGTGTCCGACCGATGGCGAAAAATTGGGTCATTTTCTTTACGCCCGGTCTCTACAGCATCAGTTATGAACGCACACCAGTCGACGACGGTAGCGGCGAGCGACGACCAACGACCGAGCATGGCCGTCGTCGACCTCATTAGCCAGGCAACGGGCACGAACCCGATCGAACTCGAGCCACTCTACAACGTCATCGATCCCGACGTCCTCGACTCGCTCTGTACGTCAAGTAGCGGTTTCTCGACGCTCGAGTTCGAGTACGCCGGCCGAACAGTCGCCGTCGAGCAGACGGCCGACGGCGTCGAAATCTCACTCGAGACGGTGACGATCGGCGCGACAGGAGCGTCAGCGGATGCGGAAAGCGAACCGACGGTTTCGGAGTAATTCTTCACGCGGAGTCGACGGAGTTGTGACTGAGCACCCATGTGCTACTACAGGCATGTAAACGGTGGTTTCGTTCCGTTATCGTCACCTGTAACTGTTTGCCGACGAAGCGCACGTCTCCAGTGAAGGCCAGTCAATTTATACAGCGTGGGGGTAACTTCCAGTCGTATGAAATGACGTCGGAAAAACGATCGATCGCTGTGCGGTTTTTCGGAGGGGCCGGCAATTACACTACCGTCCTCGAGGAGTGTTGCACGCACATTCTGACGTCGGATCCGACTGAAGCAGCACTTGTCGAGTGGGTGAAATCGAACACGAAAGCGACGAGTACCGACGGTATCCGTGACCGACTTCGGTTTCTCGAGGCCCTCGAACTACTCGAGATCGAACCGGAACGCGTACGGCTGACCGAGACGGGAATTACGTGGGTTTCGCAAACGGATCCAAACGTGTTGTTCGAACAGCTCGATGCAACGGTCTACGGGTTCGAGACGGCCCTCGAGGCGTTGCAGAATGGACCAAAAACGGACGCCGAATTGGGCGACAGCATCGCAAACACGCACGCGGAAGTGAACTGGAACGACCCGTCCGGCCCTGCCCAACACCGTGGGTGGCTCCAGAGTCTCGGCTACGTGGAACGATCGGACGGGCTGAATTCGCTGACAGACAGCGGGCGAGCGCTGGCTCGCCGACGCACGTCCGATAGTCCGAATTTCCAGCGCCAAACGTATTATACGCAGGCTGACCTCGAGAAAGCCTTCGACACCAGCTTTGGGTCCTACATCAAGGGAATCAATCCGCGAACCGACGATCACGGCGAGCTGTCGTACATCATCGTGAAAGCACGGGAAGATGGGCCGTACAGCGACGAACTCGACGGAGAGCGGTTTACGTACATCGGCGAGGGTGTACCCTCGAAGGGCGACCAAACGCTGACTGGTGCAAACAAGGCACTCCTCGAGCAAGCCGAGGGTGCATCTGTTCCCGTCTATTTCTTCTACCAACCGGCTGATCGCAGTGACCTTCGATACGAGGGACTGGTTTCGGTCGCCGACGTGCGCTACGTCAGTGCAGACGAACGCGACCGGAGAGTCTACGAGTTCACGATGGAGCGACTGGACCTCGAGCATCCGACGGAGTTCGAAACGCTCGCGGCGTCAGTTACCGCAGGTGAGCGCGAGGAGACCGATTCAGACGCTAATGATGGGACAAACGCTGGCAGCGAGCCGGAACCGGCACTGACCGCTGCAGAGGACGAGTACACCGAGGTCCAGCGACGAGTTCGCTCGAGTGCGTTCGCAAAACGGGTGAAATCGGCCTACGACTTTCGCTGTGCGATCTGTGATCGGAGCCGGGAATCGCCGGCAGGCACGGTCGATATCGAAGCCGCACACATCTATCCGAAACAGGAGAACGGGCGCGATTTCATCCGAAACGGACTCGCCCTCTGTCGATTGCACCACTGGGCGTTCGATACCGGCTGGCTCGCCGTCTCCGATGCGTACCGAATTCTGGTTGCCGACCGGCCCGAACTCGAAGGATACGAGGAATTTTCGCGACTCGAGGGAGCGCAGATTACGGTCCCACCAGCCGAGGACGAACAGCCCCACGCAACGTTTCTCGCTGCACACCGAGAATTACACGGCTTCGAGTCGGTCTGAGGCTACAATTTCCCCTCAGCAGTGTTCAATACGGCTGTTTCACCGGTATCGTAGGCTCGCCGCCAGAGTTTGTGAACGGCTCGAGCGATAACCGGCGGTTCCCCAGCACCGAGACACGACGGTTCGGGATTGGGCGATGGTGCATCAGGCGGTGGATGGAAATGCGCATCTGGTGCGCCAAGTTTCGGGTGAAAATCCCAGCGGAAGTGACGCTCGACCGAATCACTGTGATGAAAGCTGTAGTAGCCTTTTCGATACCAGCGGATGTCGAATCGACAGGAGTCTGCATCACCAATCCCGTCTGAAATGTACACGCGGACCACCTTCGGATTAGCTGGGTTTTCGAATCCAGCGGCGTCGATGAGCCCATCGAGGTTCACCATCGCGGATCGAATCGCGTCCATCGCAGTTACATCGAGCGTTCCGAGTTCGCCGTCGATATCGTCGTCAGCGATCATCGAACGGACTCACGCAACACCGTGGTCGTCGAATCCGGCGAGCGCACCAGCAGGTGGACGGTCCGTGTCGTCCCCGTCCTCGAGTGCAGCTGTCTGTCCCCGCCCACTGCTATCGGGGTCGAAATCGTAGAGATTCAACGCGGCTTTGGCGATGTCGAGATTCTCCTCGAGGTCACGCATTTGGGAAACGGCGCTCCACGCATCGTCGCCCAGTTCCAGTTCGGTTGCGAGGTCGTCTGCATCGCTGACACCGTGTTCGCTGCGAAGCGTCGTGAGTTCCTCGCGGATATCCGAAATAGCCTCCTGGAGACCGTCTTTCGAGTAGTGCGAGTGTAGCCCCGAAATTCGACGCATCGCGAGGGTGCTCGGTGATCGCTTGTACTTCGTGCCGCCGTCAGCCGAGACTGCTGTGACACGGCCAACCGCAGCCAGCGACTTCAGATGGCGGCGAGCGGTCGGTTCGGCAACGGCTGCTCGCTCAGCGATCACTTTCGCAAACGCTGGTTCGGTCGTCGTATCGACAACGGTCGTGATCCGGTCGAACGCCGTCGTCTCTGCTTTCCACTCCTCGGCGGCTGCCTCAGTGACGTCACCTGTCCACGGCTCTGTCAGCTCTGACTCGTCTGGCATAGCTTCCCTCTACCCAACGTTCGCCATCGAGAACGATATGTGTTTCCCAAGAAAATAGTTGTGTGTGGAAAGCCGTTTCCCCACGAGACCCGATGTAGCTCACACCGGTTCCCGAAGCGCCCACACGTCCTCGAGCGGCTCCAGACGATGGGGCTCCGCTCCGCGTTCGGTCAGGATTCCGGCGTGATAGAGCATTGCTTTTAGCTGGAAGACGGTCGGCGAGTGGTAGACTCCCCCGTCCTCGAGCGCCTCGCGTCGGAGGTCGCCGTTTTCGGTCAACACCCGTCGTCGAACCGCGTCGTCGCCGCGGACGAAGAGTTCGACCGCGAACGTCGGGTGAACCGCGTGCAGGTGCTCGAGGAGGTCGACGAGCGAGGGGTCGGGCTGCCAGTCGTCGTGCATGGTCTGGAGTTCCGTGACGAGCAGTTCCGTCGCGGGGTACTCGAAGACGACCCGGCGAGCGAGTTGACCCCACGCGGGCGCGAGGTCGACGAAGCGTTTGCGCGAACGGTACCACTCCTCGAACTCCGCGAGGGCGGCCTCGACGGAGCCACAGCGGCCGATGGCGAAGCGGACGACTTCGTGGCCGAGCGACGTCAGTTCGACGCCTCGGGGGCCGGTCTCGATCAACCCCAGAAACGCCGCGCCGCGTTCGGCGTCCGAGACGGCGCTGACGACCTTGTGCTCCGAGAGCAACGTCGCGGTGTCGCCCTCGGCGTAGTGGGCCAGCGGATAGCCGAGGTAGTTCTTCGGATGATTCAACCCGAAGGAAGCGTCGGCCACACCTTGCGCACCGGCCTGAAACCGAAGCGCCGTCGCCTCGCTCGAGGACCGATTGCCGACCACCCGCGGCACCTCGAGGACGGACACCTCGCCCGTCGGATCGACGCCGAGGACGCCGACGTTCAACTCGCTCGCGAGCGTTCGGTCGGTTTCCGTGATCGCCGCGCTCGGGGCCGCGAAGTACGCCGCGTTGGCCTCGTGGAGTCGGTCGTAGGCCTGGACGATTCCGAGGTGGGTGTCCACGCCGCCGCTCGTCTCGCCTTTCGCTTCGATGGCGATCAATGGCGGCTCCTCGCCCAGTCGTTCGACGGCGAGCAGATCCGACTCGAGGGGGCCGACCCCCACCAGATCGGGGTAGCCCCCACCGATCTGGACGTGGTTGAACGGCGCGAGTTCCTCGCGAATCGCGTCCGCGATCGGCTGGCCGGGGAGCCACTCCTCCCGTGAAAACTGCGTGTCGGCGACGACGTAGGTGTCTCCGTCGTCCTCGGCGGGCGAAAAGAGCCGCCGCTTGGTGTGGGCCAGCACCTGCGGTTCTGACAGCGGACGCGCCGCGTGACTCATGGCTGGTGATTGATCAGCTGCGCCAATAATGTTCTGGCAGTGATCGTCGAACCCCGGTCGCTCGAGAGCCCTCCGTCTCTCCACTACTGGACTCACAGTCCGTCCACTCCACCGTCAAATCAGCCTGCTACCCACTCCACCGCCAAACCAGCCTGCTACCCACTCCACCGCCAAACCAGCCTGCTACCCACTCCACCGCCAAACCAGCCTGCGGCCCACTCCACCGAGGGTGGGACTGAAAGGGGCGAGGCCGATTCGCGCGAGCACCGCGAGCGCGAGTCTCGAGTCGCAGACTCGAGCGGCCTCGGGGCTTTCGCGGTGTATTCGGCGCCACGAGGCGTGATATCGGGACTCGACGGCGGTCTCTCGAGTCGCGCAACTCCCAGATAGATGTTACTGTCTCGAGGACGTACACCCGAGCATGACCGAGCCAACCCTCGTCTACGACGACGACTGCGGCTTCTGTACGTGGTGGGCTGAGTTCTTCGGCGACCGAACGGAAATCCGACTCGTCGGCTTCAGCGACCTGCCCGACCACCCCGACCTGCAGGAGCGACTGCCCGAGTTCTACGAGGAGTGTTCCCACCTCGTGACCGAGGACACCGTCTACTCCTGCGGGCAGTCGCTCGAGGAAGCCCTCCGGCGCTACGACGAGGGCGGACCCGTCGGCAACGGACTCGAGTTTCTGCGGAATTTCGAGGACTACGAGCACGTCCGAGAGTGGGGCTACCGGCAGGTGGCGAACAACCGCGACAAGTGGGGGAAGGTGATGTCGAAGACGCCGCCGGCGCGCCGGGATACAGAGGAGTCGTAAAACGGTTGTGCGGTAGCGAAGTGCGCGCTACCGACGGCGAGGTAGACGCCCGATTCCGTCGGTAAACGGTTTTGTATCGATCAGCTAAATCGACAGGTATGGAACACGTCACTATCGACGAGGTCGAATCTGATCCCCTCGATGAGAAGATTCACACCGACCGGCGGGCTCTCGGCGAGGCGCTGGGAGCCGACCACCTCGCGATCACGCGCTACGTTCTCGAGCCCGGCGACCGATTCAGCGGTTCGATCCACGCCCACTTCGATCAGGAGGAAGTGTTCGTCGTCCTCGAGGGCGTCGCGACGTTCGAAACGCTGCCAGCCGACGCGGACGAGACCGTCTCACCGACCGAGGTCACCGTCCACGAAAACGAGACGATCAGGTTCGCACCCGGCGAATTTCAGTCCGGGCACAACGACGGCGACGAGCGCGTCGTCGCGTTGGCGCTCGGCGCACCTCGAGGCACCGAGGATATCCGAATCTCGCGTATTTCCGCGTTTGGGGATAGAGACGTTTCGTGTCCCGAATGCGAGACGAACCACATGCGGATCTCGAGGAACGATAGCGCCGACTTCGAGTGTCCGTCGTGTGCGGCGACGCTCGAGCTAGAATAATATCGGCAGTCCGCTTCAGTCGTCCAGATACTGCAATCCAGCACGGGCGAACACGACCACCAGCGTTCCGGCCGCGAGCAACGCCAACCCGGGGACGAACGAACCCCTCGCGTCGTGCAACACGCCGATGCGCATCGGGCCGAAGAAGCCGCCGATCTCGCCGGGACAGAGACGACTCGGAGTACCGCTCACCGAATGGGATTCTCGAGTAGGCCGGACGTTCACATGTAGTTATCGTCAGATCAGAACGTTGATGTTTTTTGAGGGAGTCTCTCGACAGAGAGAACACATCTTGCCAACATCGCTGTTGCAACGGAGACGGGAGTATCTCACGAGTATTGCAGCATCAGCAGTAGCAGTACCAACAGCGGTAGGCCTCGGCGGATGTATAGACGACGTGAGTCGGTGGAACGACGAGGGAGGGGAATCCGCGATTCGGGTCAGGAACGATTCGGACGACGATGAGGAGGTGGCGTTCATCGTCCACGACGACACGGAAGACGAGCGACTCGTCGAAACGGTTGCGACCGTCGAAGCCGGCGAGCGTCACGAAATCGAATTTCCCGTCGAAGAAGACGGCCAAGAGATGTGGGCGATGATTCGACTCGATACGGAGAACGCCGAGACGTTCGACTCCATCGCGGGGCCGTCGATGGGCGAGGTCGACCTCCCCGACGGCTACGACGAGAGCACCGTCGGAATCGAATCGGGGAGTATGACGCCCGGTGGAATCGCTTGGTTCGAGGGTGGGATAAACGAGTTCGGAGAGGTGCGTTTAGGTGGCGTTCAGTTTTGACGGTGGAGGTGAAGTTCAGTTCGGCGAGCGTGGATAGCGACGCTCGAGTGAGCGTGAGTACTCGGCAGTTTTCCACAGACGGTCTGCGCTACGTCATTTTTCGTGCAACGTGACCGCTCTGCGTCGTACGGTAAATCACGACAATAAACGTATCAGTCGTCTAGATACTGCAATCCAGCGCCGGCGAGCACCACCACCAGCGTCCCCGCCGCGAGCAGCATCAATCCGGGGACGAACGAGCCGGTCGCGTCGTGGAGCACGCCGATGAGCATCGGGCCGAAGAAGCCGCCGATCTCGCCGACGGCGAAGATGAATCCCACCGCGGTCCCCGTAAGTCGCGCGCCGATCCCCTCGAGATCCGGCGGGATCGCCCGGACGAGCGGGGAGACGCCGCCGACGCCGAGGCCGGTGACGACGATCCCGAGGACGACCAGCGCGCCGGTGTCGCCGGCGATCACGCCCAGCATGCCGACGAACGCGACGGAACCACAGGCCATCAGCGCCGGCCGGCGAAGCTCGAATCGGTCGGCGAGTTCGGGCACCGCGAGGACGCCGACGACGTACGCGGCGATCAGCAAACTCGTCGCCTGTCCGGCCAGTCCCGGCGAGAGCCCGCGGGACTCGAGCAGCGTCGGGAGCCACCCCTGCAGGCCGTGATTGAGCAGGAGGTACATCGTGCCGATGACGACCACGAGCTGGAGTTCCCGGTGGGAGAGCACCAGCCGCAGGTCCGCGACGACCGACTCGAGGGAGAACGAATCGTTGGTCTCCATCTGCGCGTCGACTCGAGCCCTGTGGCTGACGAACAGCCACGCGAGGCCGTAGCCGACGGCGACGACGCCGCTCCAGAAGAACAGTGGTCGCCAGCCGCCGAGCCACGGCCCCAGAATCGGCCGGCCGACGGCGAAGACGAGCGCCGAGCCCGCGGAGGCACCGACGAGGTAGATCGCGGACGGGCGACCGGTCTCGTCGGGCGGGAACAGGACGCCCACCAGTTTCGGCAGGCCGAAGGTGATCGCGGTCGCGCCGACGCCGATCAGGAGCGTCGTCGCGAGCAGCGACGGAAAGTCTGGCGCGACGCTACGGGTGATCTGGCCGATCCCGTAGATCAAAATCCCGGCTGCGAGGCTCCGACCGGGGCCGATTCGGTCGACGGCGATCCCCGAGAACAGCGCGATCGGGATGTACATGAGCGGGATCGCCCCCGTCAGGACGCCGGCCTGCGTGCTCGAGAGCCCGACCTCGTCGATGATGACGGGCAAGTACGCCGGCAGCGAGAACCAGATGAACATCAAGCAGGTGTAGCTCACCGCCCCGAAGGCGACGAGGCCGTAGGCGCGTCGTCGGTTCTCCATCCCGTCGGTCATGAACGTCTCTGCTCGAGAGGTGTCGACGCGAGCTATTTCGATATGTCGGTCTCGCTGTCGAGACTCGAGGTGTGGCCGAACGGAACCGATCGCTCACCGAAGTGGCCCCAAGACATATATCACTCGTCTTATGAGTTGAGTTCGATACGGATGGATCGCCGAGCGCTCGTCTTGTACGTGCTCGCCGGCGTCGTGATCATTTCGGCACTTTCGTTTCCGATATGGGCGTTAGAGGGGTACTACGCCGACGCGCAGTCGGTCGATTCACCGCCCGAGGACGAAACAGTGTTCGAATACGACGAGCTGACGCCTCGCGAACAGACGGCTGTCGAAACCGCCATCGATCGACAGGACGGTATTACGATGTACGACTCGTTGCACGCCCACCAGTCGGCTGACAGCGAGTTACCGTTTTCCGATCAGTGGCTCGACGACTACGCCCTCGGTGCGTACGTCTCCTACGAGGGCGATGAGTACCGGTTCAGCTACAGCTTCGGCGGCAACCCGGTCTTCATCCACCTGCCCCTACTATTCGGGAGTCTATTTGTGAGTGTAATCGTCGCCGGACTCGGCGTGGGCGTTCAGCGGCCTGTGAGCGACGCGCTGGATCGCAAGTACGCGCTGGTCTTCGTGGGCCTCAAGATCGCGGGCTTCACGATCGGTATCCTGCTCGCTATTGGAGCGCTGCTCGTGCTCGCTCGGTTCGGCAACGTCGACGGCTATCTCTGGCCGATCCAATAATGCTCGGTTTGCTGGCGAGAGGTCACACCGTCACGGTTTCGCCCAGTTCGGGCGCACTCGAGTCGAAGCCGTCCTCGCGTAATTCCGCCGCGAACGCGTCGCATCGGTCGCCGTGGTTGACGAGGACCTCGCTGTCGGGGTAGGACGTGAGGAACTCGAGCAGGCCCGCTCGATCCGCGTGGGCCGAGAAGTCGTACTGTTCGACCTGCGCGCTGACGGGCATGATTCGGCCGTCGAGTTCGGCGCTGCCGGTCTCGAGGAGGTCGCGACCGGGGCTCCCTTCGACCTGGTAGCCCGTCATGGTGATTTTGTTCGTCGGATTCGCCCGGATTTCGGGGATGTAGGTCATCGCGGGGCCTCCCGAAAGCATCCCGCTGGTGGTGATGATTGCGGCCCGCTGGTCGACGATTCGTTTTCGCTGTCCGTCTCGGCCGGTCACGAATCGGGCGTGGGAGACGGCCCGTCGGAAATCGTCCGAATCCCGGACGTAGTCGGGGTAGCGTCTGAGCATCTCGGTTACGTCCGTGCCCATGCCGTCGACGTAACAGGGGATGTCGTGGGCTGCACAGACGAGCATCAGTTCTTGCGTGCGACCGATCGCGAAGGCGGGGACGACGACCGTGCCACCCTCCCAGAGCGTGGTCTCGACGCTCTCGACGAACCGGTCTTCGACGGCGTCTCGAGGGTCGTGGTCGACGTCTGAATAAGTACTTTCGCAGATGACGACGTCGGCAGGCGGCCGTTCGGTCGTGGGCGAGACCAGTTGCTGGGCGTCGGTGTGGAAGTCGCCCGTGTAGAGGAGGCGGGTGTCGCCGTCGTCGACGAGCACGTGCGCGCTGCCGGGAATGTGCCCCGCGTTGTAGAACGTGACCTCGTGGCCGGCGACTGCGAACGGTTCGCGGTAGCCGTGCGTTCGCGATACCTGCGTGACCCGCTGGACGTCCGTCTCGGTGAACGGACACTGGAGGGTGCCGCCGTGGAGTTTGAGCGTGTCTCGAGCGAGCGTCAGGGCGAACTCGCGGGTCGGCGGAGTCCAGTGGATCGGCGGCCGAGCGTCGCCGCTGAGAATCGAGGGAATCGCGCCGACGTGGTCGAGGTGGCCGTGGCTCACGACGACGCCCTCGGGATCGACGTCGAGTGGAAACTGCGGCGGGTTCTCCGTCTTCATCCCGTAGTCGAGCAACAGTCGATCGTTGACGAGAATCGCGCTGCGCCCGACCTCTCCGACGCCGCCCAGAAACCGGATATCCATCGCCGACAGCTAGCGCTCCGGGGCGTTTGAGACCGTCGATTATCGGAGCCACTGCAAGTCAGTGTGCACCTGATCGCCGAACCGTCTGGCGATCAGTGTGTAATCCGTTTCAGTTGTTACTCTACGTCTCCTCCTCGAGCAAGCGATCGAGCTCTCGCTCGAGTTCTGCCTCGTCGAGATCGCCGTCGACGTACTGCGAACGAACGCGATCCGAGGGATCGGTCGTTTCGGTGGCTGGCCTCGAGTGAGAGACGGGCGAGGAGTCGAACTCCGATTCGTCGTCACCCCAGAGGTGCGAGTAGAGCGCGGCGGCTCCGACGACGAGGCCGGCGAGGATTGCGAGCGTGACGAGCACCGAGACGACCGTCGCGACGAGCGAGAGGACGAGGCCCACGACCGTCGCGATGACACTGAGGACGATGAACGCGAGCAAGAGGACCCCGGCCCCCTTGAGCGCCAGCACTCCGAGACGGGTCATACGTGTCGTACGTTGTACAACTACAAAAACGTACACCGCGAGTGACGCGGGTCGAGGGGAGTCACACGGTGTTCGCACGACCCAACACGTCCGCTCAGGATCCGTTCGAGGCCGATCCATCCGGCTCGACGGCCGTCCGTTTCGCGAGTCCGATGAGGTAGATATCGAGCAGGCAACAGACCAACACGGCGAGCGGAACGGCGACATCAGCGAAGGAGACGGCTTCGAACTGAAGGGCACTGACGACGAACGGTTCGCTCAGGTCGAACGCACCCGAGAGCGTTCGCGCGGAGAGAAACGCGAGTGCGAGAACGTAGATACCGAACCAGATCACCCCTCGTTTCCACTGGCCGAGATACCAGTGGCCGAGGCCTGCGACGAACGCCGAGAGCGGATACGCCGGCCAGAACGGTCTCGAGAGTTCACTCATGGGAAGGGGCCTCCGCTCAGTCGCGGTGAAACGGAAGGTGCGTCGCGCGCTCGAGGCGGGTGAACGCCGGAGATGTAGCGTCGATTCCGCCGCTGTCGACGAGCGATCCGAGGGACTCACGCGCAGCCTCGAGTGCGTCTTCGACGGCCGGGGAGACGGTCGTCTCCGCCCCGTCGTAGACGTTTCCTCGCTGGGTCGTTCCAAAGAGGACACGAGCGGCGCGAGTTTTGGGATCGGCGTCGACCGCCGTCGCCTCGGAGTGCCGGACGAGTGCGCTCATCATCGCGTGACTATAGCGACGCAGTGCCGTCCGTGTTTCGGTCGGCGTACCGACGGCCGTCGCGCCGATGACCCCCGCGGTCTCAGCGAGCGACGCTCTCGCCTCGAGAGCGTCGACAGTGTCACCGTCTTCGTCCGGGGCGCTCGTTGCGTCGCTGGCACCCAAAAACCGATGTGAGAGCTCACTCGAGCCACCGATCGAGACTCGATAGAGTTCGAGTCGACGCTGATCGGAGACCGGCGTCTCGGCGACTGCGGCGTAGGAGCCGGCGTGCAGATAGTCGCTGGCGAGGAGCATCGCGTCTCGGTCGCTCGCGTTCGGTGTGTCGGCGGTCGTCTTACCGTCGCCGTGTAGGACCGCGAGACGGAGCGTTACGTAGCCCTCGAGTAAGGTGACAGCGGTGACGACCGGTTCGAGGACGTCCTCGAGGTCGTCGTTGGTGGGGCGGACGTACTCGTCGGCGGCGTCGGAACCGATCTCGCCGGCGATCGTACAGAGTGCTGCCGGGAACGATTCCACACGCGCAGGAATCGATTCGGTGACGAGTGGCTGGACCGACGGTGCGAGTTCGGACCAGCGGCTGTGGGTGTTCAGGTGGGCAATTCGTCGGTGCTGATCGGTTGAATGTTCACTCACGTCAATCACCTGGTGTTGGGGTGGGCGACTCGTCGGTCACGACGTCGTCGGTCCACGTGCCTCTGCGGAACCACGCGACGGTGGTGATCGTCGACACCACGTAGGAGATGGCGACGGCGTACCAGACGCCGACGACGCCCATGCCGAGGGTGACGACGGCGACGGTAGCGATCGGGATGCGCCAGAGCCACAGCTCCTGGACCGATAACACCATCGCCGCTCGCGTGGAACCGCTGCCGCGAATCCCGCCTAACAGGATCTGGAAGACGCCGAGAAAGAGGTACGACGGCCCGGCGATGAGGATGTACGCCGCGGCGTACTCGATTACCTGATCGGCGTCCGCCGTTCCCGCCTCGATGAAGACCGCGGCGATCGGCTCGGCGAAGGTGTATGCGACGGCGACGACGACTGTAAAGACCGAGACGACCACGATGGAGCTGAGCTTGACGGCCCGTTTGGCCCGCTGGACCTGATTGGCCCCCAGATTCTGGCCGACGACCGTCTCCGTCCCGCGGGCGAGCCCCAGCGCGGGCATGTAGAGCAGCGAGGAGAGCCGCGTGACGATCCCGTAGGCCGCGACAGCTTCCGTCCCCGCGAGCGCGATGATCGCCGTCAGGACCGTGATGCCGAAGGCACGAAAGCCCTGTTCGGTCGCGATGGGCGCGCCGATGTCGACGATCTCTCGAACCGTCTCGCGATCGAGCCACAGATCGGACAGCGAGGGCTCGAGGCCGACGCGCCCTGAGAACAACAGCGCGAGGCCGATAGCCGCGGCGATTCCTCGAGAGAAGATCGTCGCGATGGCAGCGCCGTCGACGCCCCAGCCGTCGAAGCCGGTCGCGGCGTACAGCGTCGACTCGAGGCCGCCGGCACCGACCCAGCCGAACAGCGGGTTCCCGTCGAAGCCGAGGATCAGGAAGGGGTCGATGATCACGTTGAGCGCGACGCTGATCGCCATCAGGTACAGCGGCGTTCGGGTGTCGCCCCAGCCTCGAGAGAGGGCGTCGAAGATGAAGAACCAGAACATGAACACGATGCCGACGAACATGATCCGGGTGTAACTGACCGCGTAGGAGTAGTCGGCAGCGCCGGGTTCGGCGCCGACCATTCGCATGAGCCACGGCGTGAGGAGGTAGCCGACGGCGGCGAAGGCGAGCGCGACGACCGTCACGAACGAGAGCGTCTGGCCGGCGAGGTGACTCGCCGTGGCGATATTTCCGGCCCCCTTGTTCTGGGCGATGAGGACCGTCCCGGCGACGGTGAGTCCGCCGCCGACGCTGATCATCAAGAAGACGACCGCCCACGAGTACGAGAGCGCCGCGATGGCGTCGCTTCCTAACCGACCGACCCAGTACGTGTCCGCGAGGTTGTAGCCGACGTTGAGGACCTGCGAGGCGACGATCGGTGCGGAGAGCACCATAAGCGGCTTGAACAGCTCCCCGTCGGTCACGTTGACCGATCGGTCCGACGGCGTGCTCATTCGGGACGATCACCGGCATCACCATCATGAAACCGTTCGTCCCGTGGAAATTCGACTTGCGATTCGGCTGGCAGTTCGACGCCGGGTGCGAGGACGTCGGCGAGGATGCGCGCGGCCGTCTCCTCGCGAACCGTCTCGAGGTACTCGTCGCGACCGAGGGTGAACTGGCGGATCCGCGCGCCGTCGAACGTCGCGAGTAAGAGCGCAGCGACGGTTTCGGGATCGTGTTCCTGGAAGTCCCCCGATTCGATACCATTTCGCAGGATCGTTTCGATCGCCTCGCGGAGTCGGTCGTCGCTCTCTCGGAGTTTCTCGCGGTAGAGTTCGTTGTACGGTGCCTGTGCTCTGAGTTCGAGAAACGCCGTGTGGAACGCGACTTGATCGTCGTCCGGACCGGACAGAAACCAGTCGACGAACGCCGTGAGTTGCTCGAGCGGCGGTCGATCGTCGATCTGCTCGAGTCGTCCATCGAAGCCGTCGATCAGGTACTCGATGAACGCCGCGACGAGTTCCTCGCGCGAATCGTAGTGGTAGAACAGCGCCGACTTACTGCGATCGGTTCGATCGGCGATCGCTTGCGCGGTGAGGTCACTGTAGCCCACCTCACAGAGGGCTTCGTACGTCGCGGCCATGATCGTGTGTCGCGTATCGGCGTCCGTCACTGACTAACCAGTCAGTCAGGGTCGGAAAAAGGCGTTTCGGTTCTGACGGCCACTGACGAGCGCTCGCACGCGGGCGACCTCACTCGGTCGAGCGATACTGCTGAATCCCGAATCGACCGTAGCCGCCGTAGGCGGCCTCGAGCGATCCGATCCACCAGTTCCAGCGTTCCGTCGGGCCGCCGTCGGGCGCGTCCGCGAGCTCCTCGAGCACCACGTCGTTCGTCAGCGTCGTCCCCGCGTCGGCCTGATACTGACCGGAATCGGCGAGATCGACGGCCTGCCGGACGACGACGCGAGACGCTCCCTCACCGTCGCCGAACTCCTCTCGCAAGCGACGCTCGAGTCGCGCTGGATCGATGAACACGGCCGACTGTAGGTGGGCGACGTACTTGACTGTTCGAGCGACGGGTGAACGGAACGCGGAGCGTGTTTCACACTCAAGTGGCCGAGAGGACGGCTCGAGCAACGCGAGAGTCGTCTGACCCGGGGAAGGGCAGGCTGCTACACGAACACTCGCCGCGAGTGAGCCCGCAGGGCGAACGAGCGGGCCGACGACCGATGTAAACGAGCGACCAGAGGGAGTGAGAGAACGGAGGGAGGAGTGCTTTTCATCGACGTTTTACCGAGGGACGCCGCGCTGTGGGGCAGCCCCGCTGCCGCCAGCGCGGCAGACCGTAGCGTAAAAGGTCGATCGATGATCTTTTGAGCGACGGCCGTCATCCGTCGTGTATGGCAAGTTTCACTGTCGTCGTTGGCGACCCAGAGTCCGGGTCGTCCTACCAGCTCGAGGCGGAAGAACAGGACGCAAACCGGTTCATCGGCAAGTCGATCGGCGAGGAAGTCGACGGCGACGCCGTCGGACTCGAGGGCTACACGCTCGAGATCACCGGTGGCTCCGACGACGCGGGTCGCCCGCTCAGCCCGGACGTCTCCGGCTCGAGCCTGCAGGAAGTCCTGATGGAAGAGCGCCAGACGGGCTACAAACCGTCGCGTGACGGCGAGCGCCGCCGAATCACCGTCCGGGGCAGCGAAGTCTCCGACGCCGTCGCACAGATCAACGCCTCGGTCGTCGAGGCCGGCAGTTCCGGAATCGACGACCTGCTCGGCGAGGGCGGCGAAGACGGCGACGAATAACGCCACCGAACCCGATTCTATTTCGCTATGGCTGATCGAATTTCGAGCGACCATCCGTCAGTGCAGACGGTCCGGTCGACGTGTACGGAGACGGCTACCGGAGTTCGTCTCGAGGTACCGGCCGACGAACGCGACGCGTTTCCCACCGACGAGGTCGTCCGTATCGTCCTCGACGGCGACGAGCGCTTCGGACGGGTCGAGCGAGCGTTGACCGGCGACGACCTCTCGATTCCGGGCGTCTACGAGACACCGGACGCCGCTCGAGACCCGAGCGGTGAGGCGGATCGGTTGCTCGAGTGGATTGAGGACGCGAACGTCTCGATGGGCGGCTCCGTCCTCGTCGACGTGATCGAACCCGAGTTCCTCTACGGACTTCGCTCGCCGGGCGAGACGACCTACTACGACGCCTACGAGCCCCCGAGTGACAGCCTCAGCGACATCGCGTCGAATCTCGAGGAGCAGTAATGCTGACTCGAGGCGGTGGCGTCGCGTCCCGAATGGAGAGTCACGGCTCTACTCGATAGCGACAGCCCTGCTCGTCAGCGACGGGCACGGTGCGGACGATGACGGGCCCTTTTTCCACCTCGAGCGACGATTGTGCCCTATGACCAGCGCACGCGAGGAGTTTCTGGCCGGCGAGCGACTCGAGGATGTCGTCCTGTTTCTGGCCGACTCCTACGTCTCTGACGAGCGACTCGAGGACTTCGGCGAATCGGTCGACGACGGCGTCCTGATTATCGTCGACGGCGAACGCGGACGGAACGCGTTTCAGGCGGCCACCGGCACGGGTGCGATGGAGTTCGCCCAGTCGGCGATGGATCTCGAGGGGATCATCGACGACGACCTCGCCAGCGGGAACTGTCCGGAAGCACCCGCCGACGAGGACCACGCGGTGCAGTTCGTCTTCGCCTTCGCGGAGGCCCAAAACGAGGATGTGGGCGGGATCTACGCCGACGGCGACGTCGTCCACGCCTACGCGAAGTGTACTTGCGGGACGGCGTACTCCGATCGGTGGACCGTCCAGTCCGCGTGACGGACAGTCCGCGTAAGCGTGACAGCGACTGACATTTCGATCCGACCGTAAGGACCACCCTTTTGCGAGCGTCTCTCGTACCCTCGAGTCATGAGTTCGTTCGAAACGCCACACGATACCGGGCGAGGATTCGGCCTCTCGAGTCGCGAGGTGCAGGTGATCGGTGGTGCGAGCATTCTGATGGCGATCAACATCGTATTGATGTACGTCATCACCGAGACGCCGCTGGCGCAGGTCAACGACTACCTGTTCGCGGCCCCGATTCTGGGCGTGATCGTCTACGGGGTGGCGATCATGGGCGGCGAACTGATCGCCGAGCGCGGGGTAAAAGGCGGCGATATGGGAATCGCGTTCGTCGGCATGGTGGTCTTGCAACTCGTCTTCGGCATCTTCGGCGCGGGCGTGCTTCGGTTCGCGCCGCCGGAGACCCACTTGACGATTCTCGGGATCACGGCGGTCGTCACGGCGCTGATGACGGCCGTTATCTCGGGGTACGTCTACGCTCGTTCCAAGACGTTCGAAAACTGGGGGACGTACTCGATGGTCGGATTCATCGGCGGCGTGGTCGCGATTTTGATCGGAACGTTCGTCCCCGCCGTCTTGCCAATCGGCTTCGTGTTGATCTTCCTCGGCTTCCTATTCAGGCTCGGCTACGAAATCTGGCAGGTGCGCGACCACCGCAACGCGTCAGTTGCGTTGCAGACAATCGGCGTCTACATCGCCGTCGCCGGTGTGTTCGTCCACGTCCTACAACTCGTGATGCGCTACGTTCTCTCACAGGAGTAATCGCGCGGCGTCGACGCCACCGGTTTCGAACCGGTCGATTTAATCCGTTCTTCCGAAAACCCGTTCCTCGTGACTCACTACTACGAGGACCTGGCGGTCGGGGACGTCTTCGAAACCAGCGGCTACACGATTCAAAAAGACGAAATCGTCGACTTCGCCGAACAGTTCGATCCACAACCGTTCCACGTCGACGAGGAAGCGGCGAAGGATTCGATGTTCGGCGAGTTGGTGGCGAGTGGCCTCCACACGCTCTGCCTGTCGGTTCGGCTGTTCGTCACGGAAATCGTGCAAGGTGAAGCGGACGTCGCGAACATGGGCGGCCTCGGCATGGACAACCTCGAGTGGCACGAACCGGTTCGTCCGGACGACACGCTCACCCTCCGCGTCGAAGTGCTCGAGAAAACGCCATCCGAGAGCCGCGAGGATCGCGGCTACGTCGAGTTCCGCCGAAGCGTCACCGTCGACGAGACGGAAGTCATGTCGATCACGTCCGTGAACATCGTTCGACGGGAGGACGCCGCGGACGAAGAATAGGAGAGCGGTCGAACGCGTTTCGGCGTCGTGATTCGGGCGTTATTCGTCGCTTTCGGCGTCGTCGTCGGTAGCGTCTGTGTTATCGTCTGCACCGCCAGCGGCTGCCGCGTCGTCGCCCTCGTGCTCGTCGACGACGGCCTCGAAGGCCTCGAGGATGACGCGCTTCGTCACGGCCCCGCGGGTGACCCAGTGGTTCGCGTAGTCGAGCATGTCGTCGTAGATATCGGGCTTACAGCCCGCGGCTTTGGGGTGGCCGCCGCCGTTTACCTTGCCAGCGACCTCGTGACACAACTGGAACTCGTCGGTGCCCCGAATCGAGGCCGATCCGGCGGGTTTGACGATGACCGAGGCGTCGGCGCCCTGCTCGCGCATCGCTTCGGCGACCTCGTTTTGCGAACAGCGGCCGTAGGTGATGCCGACCGTGTAGCCGCCGATTTCGCGGAACTCGGCGCGACCGGTCGCCTGCTCGATGAGCTGATTCTTCTCGATGCGACGCTCCTCGAGGAACGCTTGTGCCCACTCGGGGAGGTCGACGCCGTATTCGCGGACGACCTCGACGTACTCCGCGGGGTCGCTCCAGTAGGCGTAGTCCGCGAGATCGTCGCTTCGAGGATCCTCGCGCAACCAGAGGTCGTGATCTCGCGTCACGGCCGCGAGTTCCTCGTACATCGGGGAGAACTCGTACTCGAGCGAGCGATAGACGACGTCGGCGCTACACTCCTCGTCGGAGTCGCCGACCTCGAGTTCGACGCCGGCCTCGCGGACCGATTCGGCGACGTCGTCACCCCACTGGTGGTGGTCGTACCAGCGGACGCTGGATGCAGTCTCGAGCGCCGCGTCGAGTTCGTCCTCGACGTACTCGTAGCGGTCGGGGGCGAGGTCGCAGACGAAGAGATCGATGCCGTCGTCGCCGAACTCGGCGACGCGAGCGAGGGCGTCCTCCACGTTGTGTGGGCTGGCCGGGATCAACGCGACGCTGTGGGGCGTCGGTTCGGGCTCCTCGAGTGCGGGCTCGTCCCCGCCGGCAGCGAGCGCGGGTTCGTCGACGTCGTCGACCGCGTCCGCTGCGGATTCGGTGGAAACGGCGGCCTCCGCCTCGTCATCGTCGGTATCGTCGTCCGGTTCCGGAACGACCTGCACGTCGTCGTAGGCCTCGCGAATCAGTGCGACGCAGGCCAGGCCGTCGGCGTCGGGGTCGGCGACGACGGCTACGTCGGCACCCTCGAGTGCGGCCGCCGTCTGTTCGTCTTCGAGATCCTCCTCGAGTTCGTCGGGGAGGAAGAAGCCGGTGCCCGGGAGAACCGATTTCCGAGCGAGTGAGAGATCACCGCTCTCGATAAGTTCTTCGTACATATCAGCGTGTGCGCGCCGCCCGGGGAAGTGACTTCCCCTCTGTGGTGGCCCGGAGACTCGAGGGAGAGTAAAACGGTGCCGGGCCGTCGCCACGCGAGAGCAGACAACGGGTCGTCGCCACGCGAGAGCAGACAACGGGTCGTCGCCACGCGAGGGCAAACAACGGGCCGTCTCTCGAGGGATCCAGAAAGGAGTCGCCGCCCTAGGACGCGTTCAGGCCTCGATCGTGGACTCGCCGTCGTTCTGAATCGTCTCGAGTTGGCGCACGGAGAGCACCGGGACGGGTGCGGTTCGGACGACGCGTTCGGCAACGCTGCCGAGCAAGAGTCGGTTCTCGCCGTGACGTCCGCGGGTTCCGGTCGCGATCAGGTCGGCGTCGATCTCGCGAGCGTACGCGCAGATTTCGGCCGCGGGCCGTCCGTCTCTGACGGCCGTCGTGATCGCCGTCTCCCCGTCGGTTCGGTCCTCGACGGTCGCGAGCGCGGAATCAGCCGTCGTCTCGAGGGCGCTTTGCAGTTCGTCTCGAAGCTGTTCTGGCGAGGCGTCGACTTCGTCGGCGTCGACGACGGACAGCGCGTGGACCTCGGCGTCGAAGCGATCGGCGAGGTCGAGACTCACGTCGACGGCTCGTTTGACGCTCTCGGACCCATCAGTGGCGATGACGACCGTCTCGAACATAGCCGACACTTGGAGACGGGCAGGCATAAATACCGGCGGGCGAGGTCAGCCTCTAGGTCCGTCGGGTGGGACTACCCCGGCGTGGTGAGCGGGGCTACCATCGGTGTGGTTCGAGCAGGGTCACAACCGACGTGGTTCGAGCAGAGCCACCACCGGCGTGGTTTGGGGTGTCTCCCTCGAGTATTCGGGGGAGGGTTTTTGCCGACGGGCCACACATCGACGCGTATGGACGACAGCGAGCCGTTTACCGTCGACACCGTCCTCGCACCGGTCGACGGCAGCGACGAATCCGAAACCGCGATCGAGTACGCCGTCGCCGTCGCCGACAGGTACGACGCGTCGGTTCACGCGCTGTTCGTACTTGGGCGCGGCGTGGTACACGGAATGGCGAGCGGAGGCGTCGACGAATCGTCCGTTGCAACGGGCACGCAGGACTTTTTCGACGATGTCGCCACCGTCGCCGACGAGGCGGACGTTCCCCTCGTAACCTCCGTCGACGATGGCTTCTCACAGACGCGCAAAACGAAACACCCCGGAAACGTCGTCCTCGACACCGCCGACGAGATCGACGCGGACTTCATTGTGCTTCCCAGAGAGCCGGTCTCGAATACCGAATCGGCGGAAGTGCTCGAGAAAGTAGCGGAGTACGTTCTCGCGTACGCGAGCCAGCCCGTGCTCTCGGTCTGAACGAAAAAAGCACGTTCTCTCGGTCTCCCCGCGTTCTCACTGCCTCTTCGAGGCAACTGAGTGCGCCGAACTCCCTACAGCCGAATCGCCATCTCCTGTTCGAAACTCTCCGTGCCGGTCGACTCGAAGCCGACACGTTCGTAGAGGGCGATCGCCGGATTATTCCAGCGCTCGACGGTCAGCCAGACGCGTTCGATGCCGATTTCGCTCGCGTGCCCGAGCAGGTGCTCGAGCAACATCGTCCCGATTCCGGCTCGCTGGTAGTCCTGGAGGACGAAGATCGCGAGTTCCCACTCGATGTCGGCGTTGTCCTCGATGGAGGACGGATCGTTCGTGTCGGGAACGAGCGTCGCGTGGCCGATCACGTCGCCGTCGTGGCGAGCGATCACGTTGACGCTCTCCTCGGCGATAGTCTCGAGCCAGTTTCGAATCCGATCCTCGCCGGTCGGGGGGATCCCCTGTGCCCGGTCGGTCGGGTCGAACTGGACGTACATGTCGACGGCGTCCTCGAGCCACTCGGTGACGTCGTCGGGGGCGCGAAACGCGATTTGTCGATCTGCCCCGTCCTCGTTGGTTGTCGGCGGCGCGGGGAACGGCCCGGCCGGTTCGTCGGGATACTGTCGGGCAGCCATCGTTATCGCACCAGTTTGACGGTCGTCGGGGCGTTCAACAGGACGAACTCCGTGATCGGACCGAGTTGGATTTTCCCCATCGGGCTCAAGGTCCCGCCGCCGATGACGAGCTGGTCGAACTCGCCTTGCTCGGCGTAGTCGACCATCGAACTGCCGGGATCGCCCTCGAGTTGGACGATATCGGCGTCGACGTTCGCCTCCGTGAGGAGTTTCTCGGCCTGTTCGGCCATGTCTTCTTGCGAGCGTTTCGCCTCGGGTTTTTCGGCGATGGCGACGGTGAGATCGTCGCCGACCTCGCTGGTTCGGTCGATCGTCCGCCGGAGCGTTTTGATCGATTCGTCGCTTCCGACGAGTCCCACTAAGACGTTCATATGCATGCCTGTGCACCGGTGGACGAAAACCGTTGTGCCGCAGACCGCGCTGGGGAGACCCACATCCCGGTCGAACGCGTCACGAGTCCGCACACGTTGCGGAGGACGACGACGTTAAGACCGTGTGGTGAATACGGTGACGGAATGAGTGATGCGGCGCTCGATGTCGTGGAGTTCCTGCTCACGACGAGCGTGTATTCGGACGACAGGACCCTGGACGAGAACGATCTCCCGCCGTCGGTTCGGCGCGTCTTCTGGGCGGGGAGCGTCGACAGCGACGATGACGGCGAGGCCGGCCGAAAACACGCCGGCATCAGTCGTCCGCTCTCGGCGACCAACGCGACCGCTCGAGAGGCGACGGGGGTCGACCAGCCCTGGGATGCCGTCTCGGAGTTGATGTTTACCGAGCGCGACGAGTTCTCGGGGACGATCACCCTCGCCCAAGAAGACATGGCCGAACAGTGGTTCGCCGAGCGCGTCGACGACGAGCGACTGCGCGAGAACCCCACGCTCACGAAGCACTTCACGACTCACGAGGAATACGGCGACGAATTCGACGTGACCCACGAGGAAGCGCGTGAGGAAAACCGACCGATTCAGGCCGATCGCGTCTGGATCGACGGACTACTCGAGGAGTACTTCGACGAGGACGAAGACGAGGAGATGCTCGACCTCGTCGACGTTCGCGCGCCCGAAGAAGTCGATATGTCCCTCGACGACCTCGTGCTCACCGAAGATCAGAAGAACGAACTCAACAAGATCGCGAAGGCCATCGAGCACCGCGATTACCTCTCACGGATCGGTCTTCGAGAGATTGGGAAGCTACTGTTCGTCGGCCCGCCGGGGACGGGGAAGACGTCGACAGCACAGGCGCTGGCCCAGGACATGGATTTGCCGTTCGTCGAGGTCAAACTCTCGATGATCACGAGCCAGTATTTGGGTGAGACGGCCAAGAACGTCGACAAGACCTTCGAGGTCGCCAAACGCCTTTCGCCGTGTATTCTCTTCATCGACGAGTTCGACTTCGTCGCCAAGACTCGAAGCAGCGACGAACACGCCGCGCTCAAACGCGCGGTCAACACACTGCTCAAGAGCATCGACAACATTTCCCTGATCGAAGACGACGTGCTCTTGATCGGCGCGACCAACCACCCCGACCAACTCGACGACGCCGCCTGGCGGCGCTTCGACGAGATCATCAACTTCCCGAAACCCGACCACGGGATGCGAGCGGACATCCTCTCGCTCATCACCCGGACGATGGACATCAGCGAGTTCGATCCCTACCTCATCGCTGAAGCCACCGAAGGCCTCACCGGCAGCGACCTCCGAATGGTGCTTCGAGAGGCCGTCCTCGAGGCCCTGACCGAGGATCGAACCACCCTCACGCAGGAGGACCTCCTCGACGCCGTCGAGGAGTTCGAAGAGCGAGACACCTTGAAGAACATGGATATGATGGACGGCGACCACGACGCGCTCGTCGCCGGCGGCGACCTCGGAAAGGCGAGTGACGGCGGTGAGCCGAGTGGCTCGAGTAGTTCTGGACACGATCATGATCACGATCACGATCACGACCACAGCCACTGAACCGACGAAGCGCAACTAGATTTTCCGACCTGTCGAGGGAGTTTCTGACCGCATATTCGTGGGCGGATTGGAGAGGCTCGAGGTACATTGACTGCGGAGCGAACAGCGAGTCGAAAACGGAGAGCGACGGGTTACTGGTAAGCTTCGAACTCCTGACCGAAGATCACGAAGTAGGCGACGCCGATCATGCCGATGATCGACGCGAGCACGAACGACGTTTCCGGGGTGACGAACTCCCAGAGGAAGCCACCGAGTGCGCCACTCGGGATGACGATCGCGCCGCGGACGAAGTAGTACGACCCGGTGACGCGGCCGCCCGCGCCCCGTTCGGCCGGCCCGACGATGAGCGCCTTGTGGGCGGGCAGCCCGGCGAATCGGAGTCCGGAGAAGGCGAAGAGGGCGATCAGGACCCAGGCGTTCTCCGGCGCGAAGATGAGCACGATCGGGAAGACGGCGTAGACGAAGAAGCCGAGGCCGACGACGGGCTTGAGACCGGTGTACTCGGCGATTTTGGCGGCCGGAGCCATCGTGAGCAGTGCGACGAACATCTCGACGCTTAGGAGGATGCCGAAGAACGCGGCGGGCGAGAGGTCGACGGTTCCGAACACGGGAAGCGAGAGCGTCAATCCGATCTCCATCACCTGCGTGATCACCAGGATGAAGAAGGCGTACACCATTCCGTTCGCGAAGCGAACGAGCGCGTCAGCGACCAGCAGCGGACGGAGGGCGTCGGGGAGCGCCCGCAGATCGTCGACGATCTGACCGAATCCCTCGAACTCCGACCCGACGGTGTCCGCCTCGGCTTCGTAGAGGAAGTGTTGGGCGATCGTTCCGAGGATAGCGAACACGATGGCGATGACGAGTACCCAGAGGAATCCCGGCATGAGTTCGTCGACCACCAGCACGGCGACGATCAGCGGGGCGATCAGGAACGCTGTCCGCCGAAACGTCTCCGTGCTCGCGAATCCGAGAGCCAACCGATTGGGTTCGGTCGCCTGCTTGACGATCGCGTAGTGGCCACCGATCCCGAAGGACTTCCAACACTGTGCGAGCAACAGGCCAACGAACACCCAGGCCCACGGCTCGAGGACGATCACACCGAGATCGATCGCCGGGATGTAATCGGCTGCCAGCCAGATGACGAACCCGAACGTCGAGAGAAAGCCGAAGACGGTCAGGGCGTACCTCGAGCCGACGCGATCGGAGACGACGCCGCCGTAGTAGGGGTAGACCGCGCCGATGACGTTCCCGAGCGTCGCGAACAGACCGACGACGAATCCGCCAGCGCCGAGGTAGACGAGATAATCCGGGAGAAACCGGTTCGTCATCTGAAAACCGAGGCTGAACGCGAACATCGCGAGCGAAAGCACGAGGACGTCCCGTTTCATCGAGAAGAACTGTCGAAACGGATCGAGAACGCCGGCGGATTCGCGCGTCGTCATGGTGTAGTAGAGACGGTCCCGAGTGAATAGATTTTCTTATACCGTTGGGATTCACCGTTACCGAGCGTCTTCTCGAGTGAAGGACAGTGTAATACCGAGTTCATCAGATCCTGGCTCGAGAGAAAACGCAAACACGCTGCGAACTGATAGCGGAGGCGAAAGGAAGCAGTCGATCTGACGTATCTGGGACGTTATACCGAGTTGGGCAGACTCGAGTACGGACTCTGCTCGGCCTGTTGGCCTCGATCGTCCTCGTCGGATGGGCCGCGTTGAGCACAGGCCGCCTCGTAGCGCTCGGCGACGTCGTCCCAGTCGACGACGTTCCACCACTCGTCGATGTACGTATCGCGTTCGTTCTGATACTGGAGGTAGTAGGCGTGCTCCCAGACGTCGAGGGTCAACAACGGCGTCGAATCCTGATGGGCGAGGAGGTGTTGGCTCTCGAGTTGCCCGATTATCAACTCGTCAGCGAGGGGTTCGTAGAACAACATCGCCCAGCCGACGGATTCGACGTCCGCCGCGGTTTGAGTGAACTCCGCTCGAAACGCCTCGAACGACCCGAACGATCGCTCGATCGCCTCCGCGAGGGTGCCCGTCGGTTCCCCGCCGCCGTCGGGTGCCATGTTCTCCCAGAAGATCGCGTGGTTGACGTGTCCCGAGAGGTTGAAGGCCAGATCGCGTTTAACGGCTTTGATCCCCTCGAAGTCGTCGGCGTCGCGCATCTCCTCGAGTTCCTCGAGCGCGTCGTTCGCGCCGTCGACGTAGGCCTGGTGGTGCCCCGAGTGGTGGAGTTCCATGATCTCTCGGTCGATGTGCGGTTCGAGCGCGTCGTACTCGTAGGGGAGGTCTGGGAGGTCGTAGCTCATAGGGAGTGGATCGTCGTTCGCGTCGGTTTCGTCGGCTCCGGCCGTCGGGAGGGCGGTACTCGCGAGCGCGGCGACGCCCGCCGACAGGCCGACTGACTCGAGAAACGCCCGGCGGTCGGTCGGATACGCTGCGTCGTCATCGTTCGGCATGCACGACTGTCGTACCAGCGTACCTTTGTTTAACGCGGCGCGCTCATGTGCAAGCCATTGATAAGATGTCCAGCGGAACTGGTGTGGAATAATCACAGACGGAGACGGCAATGATGTGTGACGCTCGCTCGAGTCGATCGTTGACACTTACAGTCGACGATAATCATTCTTGCTCGAACGAGAATGGAGCGTATCGACGACGTGAACGTCACCGACGACCCGGCGCACGGGGTCGCGAGTCACATTCGAGGGACACCAATATGATTCACCTAGCCAGAGACGTTTGAATTGTGCTGGTACATTGTCAAGGCCATGTTGAAACCCTCACTCGGTGATAGGTTTCAGCCGGTGTGCTGAATACGGGGCGCGGGCTGTGTTTAGACGCTAGTAATATTGCCTCTATGTCGGGAATTCTAGGAAATGAAGCGAGCACAGTTAGATGTGTACTCCAAACTGGCCCGCTTCACCGAACGATGCGTCGAATTGTCTCAAAAAGCTGTCGGAAGCGGTTCGAAAGAACCTCTCAGTAAAGGAAAAGATGGCTACGCTGATTGGGTGATCGTAGCGATCCATGGTCTTCGAGAATACCTCGATCACTCTTACCGACGGTTGCTAGACGTTCTTCGAGAAATGCCTGCTATTGTCGCCAAACTCGGCCTTTCACCGGATGAGTTGCCGGACTTCACCACCGTTTGTGCTCGAAAACAAGATCTCAAGATGCCCGTCTGGCGGATGCTGTTGCAGCTGTCGGCGGAACTATTCGATACCGGAGAGGTACAAGCAATCGACTCAACTAGCATCGCTCATCGCTCGTCTAGCCATAACTACGCAAAGCGCGTCAAAGGGACGTTTGAGTCGGTCAAAACCACTATTCTCGTAGACTGTTCTACGCGAGCTATTCTCGATGTACACTGCTCAATGAACCTACCACATGCCACGCAGATTGCGTGGCAAGTCCTGAAAAGAAACCTCAGAACCGTGGAAACTATCGTCGCTGACAAAGGGTTTGATTGGGATAAACTCCGGCAGATGCTGCGAAGCGAGGGTATTAGACCGGTGATCAAGCATCGTGAGTTCTACTCGCTCGACGCCGCACACAATGCTCGGATTGATGATAAAACCTATCATCGACGGTCTATCGCAGAATCGATATTTTTCGCGTTACGCAAGCGATTCGGTTCAACGCTTAAGGCAAGAACGTGGTTTGGACAGTTCCGAGAACTCGTCCTTAAAGCCGCTGTCAGAAACATCGAACAATCGCTCACGGCCTAACTCGGATGATTTCGCGCGTCTAAACAAGGCCCAGGGCGCGAATCGGTCAAAGTGGATGTTGAATGATTGACCAGACGCCAGTTGATCCTTCACAATTGTCTCTCCAAACCACTGTTTCAGGGCGGCTTGCTCACAAGATTTACCGCCGTGATTTCCACCAGTTTATACAGCCTTCCTATCGCTGATTCGAGAATAGTCACTGTGCAGGTTCCCTTAATTCACCCGGTTGTTGCGAGTGAACACGGACCAGGGAAGCCTATGACTCCGTTTCCGCTAGTTGCATCTGCTGGATGTACTCCGAGAGGAAGTTCTCAGTGCTACTGATATAAAGAGACCCGTTGCAGTCACAGTGGGCTTGTGCAATCTTGTTTACTCGCTCTTCGAAGGAAAAAATTCGACCCTCTGAGTCATTAAATTTGAAGTCTTCCTCATCAGAGGTGATGAAGCAATTTCCGAACTCGTCGGCAAACCAGTCGACAGCGTGTGCGAGTATTTTGCGGTCGTGATCGTTATCCATGTAGCCCGCCAGATCTGTGAACACGCGAAGAGTGTAGCTGTCAATGTGGACAGACACACGCGGTGAGGGGTCCTCAAAGAGCTTTCGTTTAGCTCGACGAAACGCACGCTGGCGCTTGTTCAGACGGCGGAGCGCTTCCTCGTCACTATACTGGTCAAGGAGTTCACCCAGAAAGGAATTCAACACGTCTGCATCCCTATTATTGAGATCCTTACACGTTGTGAAGTCAAAGGTACTGAGTGGGTCGGTAGAAGCATGGGCAGTAGCATCGTCGATACCACTTTGACGACGTTCGGCGACGCCGGTATACTCACCGGCAACCTTCTGACTTACTGAGAGTGTGAGCTGCGGGAGGCAAGAGACGAGAACTTCAGCGGCTGCCTCGCGCCGGCGCAGTTTCTCGCTGGGGTTGAGGGTCTCTTTCGTGTAATCGATAAGGACAGAGGTATCGACGAAGACATCATCTCCTGCCCCAGGGTACGCTTCACTGCTCATTATCCGATTCCTCCTCAGCCGTCTCTATCCGCTGCTGACGGAGCGCGGCATCAGTGAGCGAGTTAGAAAGTCGAATCTCTTTGTCCTGATCGGCCGATTGGTATGTAGGGACATCCGGCAAAAGCCCATCTTGTGCGAATTGTTCCTGAAGTTCGCGTGTCTTGGCAGGTGCTTCTTCTTCGAGAGCTGTGAGCCGTTCTTGTGAAATCCGAGTCAGCTTCTCGGCGTCGGGCCCAATCGCCGTCAGCTGCGAGATATAGTGAGAAACGTACTGCCAGATTACCGCGTCGTACACTTCGTCGAGTGTGTTGAGCGCCTCTGGGGCAGTCAAAGGGATGTCCGCCGCATCATTCGCCTCCACTGCTAGGAGAACATCTTCAATCAAATCAGTGAAACCGTGAACGATCCCGGTGACGGCCGAAGGAATGAACTCAGCGCGCATAAGCGCCAGCCGGAGACTAACTGCAGCTCGCCCGGCCTGTGCTTCAAATGATGTACTTTTCCATCGTTCCGCTACCTCGGGCTCACCAGTGAGAATCTGCGGTCGATTGTCGATCATGTCGAACGTAGTCGCTCCTGCATCCCGAAGCGTAATCCGTAGCCTCACGTTCGCCAGATAGATGTCTTTGAGAGGTGGGGGCGCATATTCGTCATAGAATTCCAGCAGAAATGCGTAGTCGTCGGTGTTCCAATACTGCTCGGTCAATGGCGGCGTAAAATCTTGATCGAGGAAAAATTGTAGATAGTCATTTTCCGTTAGCTCTCCAAGCACCGTCTCCTCGATAGCAGGATGATTATCTATACACTGATTGGGGGGCTCCTCGGTCGGTGAGTCGACATCGGCATCTGTCTGTGAATCGCTTGTCGACTGTTGCCCATCGTTGGTCGGAGTTTGTGGCTCGGCTGGAGACTGAGTGCCGGTCCCAGCATACGATCCTGACGGCGCCATCACGGCCGTTGGGCCGTACTTGAACCAGCTGCGTGTGATCGGCGACGTCGTCTGGCTGCCATCAGCCGGAATCGGACCGAGGTAGTGTCGAAGGGCGACCTCCGTGTACTTTTGCCGTTTGACACGGGTTCCCATCTGCCAATTCAGCCCGTTTCCCTCAACAGCATCCCTAAGCCCCTGGTCAATCCGTTGAAGGACTTCCTGCTCTGTTAAGGAGCCACCCTGCGACTGGGGGTCATTTGGATCGTTATTCATGGAAACAGAAGTGGGACACCGATATCAGCGGTGTCACCGTTCTTACACGCAGTTCGGTCGCGATGGACATATTTCTTCTCATGTATCCTCCTCTGAAGCTTCGGACATTGCTTCAGCAAGTGTCCCGAGGACGATTCGCCCTAGTGCCTCAGGGATAGAGGCCGCTTCGTGAGCGAGGACGAGTGGAATCAGCCCATCCCTGTACTGAATCGTCAGGATGCGTTCAAGCACGCTAATCGTCCGGGCGAGTTCATCGTAGGCGTCTACATCTTGGACAATATCTCCCTCTTTAGTGGCTAAATCGCCTTCCTCGTACTGTCGAGGGGTTAAGAATGCAAGCACGTGCCCGGTCCCGGTTCCTTTGCCGGATTTGTAGAGAAAATTCTTACCGTAGTACGTCTTGTATGCGTAGTCTTTGTTACGGTCACCGGCAATCACGTACTCGTAGATATCATCGTTTGAAAATGGCAATACTGTGGGCCCATCAAGATAGTCGCGGACAGACTCAGCATACGCTGCGAAGTCACCGGTCTTGTGGATACCGGTGTAGACTAGCGGACTACGTTCGTCGGCGCGAAGATACTGTTTGAACTCGCCGATTCGGTTGTGAATCGGCTCGTGAATCCATGCCCCGGTGTCAAACTGTGCAAGGGGTCCGTCTTTGATGAACGCCGTCCGCTCAAGCCTGGCGGGCTCGGTCATCCAAATATCGTGTGCGGCACCGAGCAAGACGACATGCTCAATAATACCCATCAACACGTTGAGGGCTGCCTCGTTCGACTGTGACCCGCTCACGCGCTCGTGAACCCGAAGCGCATCTGTCGGATACGTCGTAACCCCACATTCCGGGCATTTGTCGGGTGTTGAAGAGTTCACGAACAGTTGTTGGTGTTCGCAGTCGGGGGCTGGACAGTACTCCAACCGGAGCCGCCCATGCGAATCAAGTCGCCCCTTCCGCTTCAGGAGATCGTGATACAGTGTGAACAGCGTTGTATCGAACACTTCCTTGGACCGAAAGTTCCGGTAGGTCATCTGCCGCCAGCTCTCGTGGGTTGACTCACTGTTGAGGAGTGTGTTCGTACTCGGAAGCACCATCCGAACGTGATGTGTCTCGCCGAGGTTCGCTACTTTCGATGGCGAGACAAACGCATGCTTGGCCTGTGCGTCAAGGATCGCGAGATCAAGCTCAACAAGTGCAATGTCGATGAACCCCACTCGCTTGTTGCGCCGTTCGTCCCCGATCGTGACCTCGACCCGGGAGCCATCGACGCTGTAGACCGTTTCGATCGGTGTACCGAGATCGTCGGCACCCGGCAGTTCCTCGGCCGGAATGTCGTCGAAGTCGTTGGCTTCTGCTGGCGACGGCGGATTATAGTCGAACTCTCCCAGCTCGGGGGCGAGTTCGCTGTCGCGGCTGAGTCCCACATGACCGATACTGTTGGAAGGTTCGCTCGGGAGAGGCATCAGTCAGCTTGCCTCGACGGACTTGGCTCTACAATGAACCCATCATCTTTCTTGACACCAAACGGCGTGTTGTCTTTGACCCAGTCAGTATCGAACAGCGAGATCTGTACCGGAACAATGTATTCGCCTAGGTACGTCTTCACGCGAGAGTACCCCACAGTTTCGACATTCCGGATCGAATTCGCGAAGTCAGCGAAATTATAGTACTTGCCAAGCTCATTGATCTCTTTCTCACTGTTGATGTGTGTGATAATCCAATTAGCTGTATTTGCCCGGACACGGGGGTCTACGCTCGTGACCTCTTGGGTGGCGTAGACCATACCAATCTGGAATTTCGCGCCCTCCTTCGCAAGCGTCACGAAGGGGTTCATCTCACCGTCGCCGCGGCCGTACTCATCGAAATGCTGGTGTGCTTCCTCGAGGTAGACCTGAATCTTCGGAAGTTCGTCCTCATCTGTCGAGCGAAAACGCTCCATCGACTGGTTGAGGATGTAGCTGACGAGGCGCTCTTTTTCGGCCGTAATTACCTCCTCCATTCCGTTTGAGATGTCCACAATGACCAGCTCGCCGTCTGTCAGTCGGCTGTATATCTCCCTGGCGACATCCACATCGCGAGCGGGGTTGTGGTAGTCTTGTAGGTTTCGGAGTTTGCCGAAACCGCTTTGGGAGCCGGCTGTTCGGAACATCTCAAGAACACTGTCCAAATCGTCGTTAACCCAATCACGATCCTCCTCGTGCGCATCGTTGATGTCCTTCGTGTTCGTCGCAACTGTGCTCCAAAACTCAACAAGCGTATTTTCCCCGCCGGCTTTCCCAAGTCGGACCTTACCGCTCTCAGCCTTGTTGAAGTCCAAATGTGAATGTTCGTTTACCCCCCTCAGTACGCTATCGTTGACCCCAATCCAGAAGGGATCGAAGTCGTCAGGCAGCTTTTCTGTACCAATCGAACGAGAAATAACAGCATAGTATGCACTTCGAAGCCACTCAGCACGGGTCTTCTGTCCCCACTCCATATCTTCAAGTTCTTCCTCAGATGGGACATTGTTGGAAACCGTCACGAAGTTTTCCGCATAGGTGGCCTCGTCACTGCCAAGTTCCATGTGAACGTAATTTTTCACTACGTCAAGATTGGAGCGCGCAAGAAGGTTCGTTCGCAGTGGCTTATACCGATCTGTCTCATCCTCTTGAGCAGCAAACTTGTAAACGGTTGAGATCGCCTCGGGAGCACCGTTATCATCTTGCGTGTGCAGTTCGCCGAGCGCACATTCCTCGTCTTGATCATTGACGTATGCGTATTCACCACTAGGATCAAAGATTAGCTGGCCGATCGACTCATCGTGAGCCTCGATCGCGCCAGCGATGATCTTCATCGTGTTCGACTTGCCCTTTCGTGTCATCCCAAAGACGGCTGTTTTCGCGCCGATGAATTCTTTGACGTCGAAGTACATTCCGGCGGAAGCACCGTCGCCCCAGATATCGGTCGTCGTATACTGCACATCGCCGAGTTTGACCGGTGTTGTGTCTGTCGTCGTAGGATAGCTCGCGATCCACTGCAGCGCCGCGTGATCAGGCTTGTGAACGACATAATGTCCGGCAGAAAAGAACGTCTGGACATCACTACTGAAGCTTAGCCGCTGTTCGTCGTCTTCGTTCGTGTCGTAGTAGAAGGTGCCCAGAATCTTTGCCTCGACACCAGAGTATTGAATTTGTCGGCGTGTGAGGACATCGACGAAGTCCTCGGGTGAGGCTGTCCCACCTTCCTCACCCGTGATTGCTTCCTGGATAGCATCATAGCGATTTGTTTGTAGGCGCCCCTCCTGTGGGATATCGGTCGTGTCGCTCACGCGCAGAAGCAAGGCGTGAGTCGCGTCTGTGTCGGTGGGATCCGGCGGTGCGTAACCAGGATCGTTCTCGGGAAGCCTGTGGCCGGTGTGGACATCCTCCTCGGAGACAATTTCATCCCCTTCCAGAAGCGGGCGCGCGATTAATAGCGAGTGGCGTGGGAGCCCGCCTGCATCCTGCGTCCACTTGTCGTTGGTGAGAACCTTACAGTGTTCATGACCGGGCGAGAACACACCACCAACATGGTGAGATTCCACGAGAAGATCACCGATCCGCATATCTGTCCGTGGAGAAAGATCATCTTCGAGTGACGAGCACATCAATATGACTTACACATTCACCGACATATAATACTTTGTCGATTACTGAGAGGAACGGATTTATTAAGCCATCGCGACTGCGGTTTACTATGTCACAGGATTATAGCGCGTATGAAGACGCGCTATCATCGGCGGAGATCATCGGCACAGAGACGCTCCCACATTCTTGGCGGGAGGCACCTCGTGCGTGGGGGAACGAATTACACAAGCTTGCTCCCTACGTTGGTGGGTTTCCACCCGCGCTTGCGAACTATCTGCTTCAACAATATACTGACCCCGAGATGACGGTCCTTGATCCGTTTTCAGGCGGCGGCACGACTGCTCTTGAGGCTGCGCTTCTTGATCGCGATGTTCTGGCCAGTGATGTGTTCAGCTATGCGTGTACGCTCACTGGGGCAAAGACGCATCCTTTGACTGAAGACGAATTCGATGCGGCACTGAAACGGGTCAAGCGAGACGCAGATGATATCAACCCAAAGACATTACCACCCGTCGATGAGGATGCAGCAATCTTTTTTCACGACGACACACTTCAAGAACTGCGGCAATACCGAGCCGTTCTCAAAGAGGACAGCAGTCGTGATGGCAGGTTTCTGAAAGCGCTGATATGTGGCATTCTTCACGGCCCATCGGAGCTATTTCTTTCAATTCAGACTCGCGATACGTTCTCTGGGAGTGCGAGTTATGTTAAGGATTACAAGGAAGAACACGGTCTTGAAGAGATATATAAGTCAGTTGATGAGAAGGCCAGTGACAAGTTTAATCGACTCGTTGGTGCGCAATACCCTTCCGGAAACACCCGAGTTGAGCAAGCTGATGCGACGTCGCTGCCATTTGAGGATGATACAGCTGATTTTGTATTGACCTCACCGCCGTACATGCATATGTTAGACTATTCATGGAATAATTGGCTTCGGCTGTGGTGGCTTGACGAGGATCGGTCGGCGGAGCAAGACTCGCTCAATCAGACATCCAAGGTAGAGTTGTTTCGGTCGTTCATGACCGATGTAATCGCGGAACTGGATCGTGTGTTAAAATCCGATTCGCGAGCTATCATCGTTATTGGTGACGTCCGTAAACATCGGCAGGGTGGCGCGAAGGTAGTCTATCCAGCTCGGATGATTGCTGCGGAGGCGAGTGAGTTTGGTTTCGAGGTTGAGCGGGTAATTGAGGACGATTACAACGTGGACAAGCGCTACTACACGCAATTGAACAATCTCCGGTGGGATGAGGAGGAAGAAGATAACGAGCAAGAGTTAATCGATCGAATTCTCGTGTTACGGAAGGGAGATCCCGGACCACAGATGGAGGTAACGCCGGAGTGGAGCGACTAAACCCGTCATCGTGATCGCCACGCTGACCCAGTAGGCCGGTCAGCTACTCGACGAGCTCTCGTTTGGTGACAAATCCACCCTCTATATTCAGCAGCCAATTCTTGTCGTCTATCGAGGATTTCAACAGAGTCACTGTCACCAACCACGACCTCAAGGGCCGGAATTCTCGTCCTGCACCGCGATAGAACGAGATCGCACTCGAGAATCCGGCGGAAGGATAAGTCATTATCTCGATAATCATTACCCAGATAATGACCTTCTACGATCGTGTCGACGATCTCGGCGCGCGCGAGGCGGCGTTCAAATCACCTGGGCACGATTTTTCTGTGTCCCACGAATCTACCTCGAGCGAAACGACCAACTTGTCTCCCGGTGACGTCAACCCATGAGGGATTTTCACGCCCACACGAACTATTCCGACGGGGAGTTTCTCGAGCGGATGGTTCGGGCCGCCGAGTCCGCCGGCCTCGAGGGAATCGGGTTCACGGACCACTGTACCGTCTCGGAGCGGGCGCGACCGGCGGCCGAGCGCAGCGTCTACGGCTTCAACCTCGATCTGACCTACGAGCGGCGACGGCGAGCGATCGAAACGCTTCGCGAGCGAGAGCGGACGTCGATCGATATCTACGACGGCGTCGAGATGGATTACGATCCCCGCGACGAGGCGGCAATTCGAGACTTTCTCGAGACGGCGGACTTCGAGTACGCCCTCGGCAGTGTCCACGCCGTCGACGGCAAGAACGTGCAGGTTCCGTCTCACTTTCGGGGCGAATCCGACGCACACCTGAATTCGATCGTCGACGGCTACTTCGACGCCCTCGTCTCGCTGATCGAATCGGAACTGTTCGACGTCGCGGCCCACGTCGACCTGCTCGAGCGAACGCCACCGCTGCGCGGACGGGCGACGACGGATCACTACGATCGGGTTGCACGGGCGCTGGCCGACTCCCGGACGGTGCCCGAGATCAACGCCGGACGCGCGCTCGCCGAGATGGAAGTCGTCCACCCGGGCGCGGCGTTTCTCGAGATCCTTCAGGAGTACGACGTGGCAGTCACCGTCGGCTCCGACTCCCACCGTCCCCACGAGGTCGGCGACCGTGCCGACTTTCTCGAGGCGTTCCTCGAGCGTCACGACCTCGAGGTCGTCTCCCCGCCGGGGCTTCGGGAGTGACCCGTCTCGGTGGCGATCGAACGCTGTCACTCCGCAGCGGGCGGCGTTCAGCGAAGCCCGATCGGCGGCGCGTGTCCGCCGACCGATCAACCGGCCGCCTGGCGGCCTTTCGGAGTCGTATCGATTCTAACACGTCCGTAGCTGAACACTCCTCCTCGCTGTGGGGAATACCCTTTATGCGACGGGTGCGAAGCACTCTCTTATGAGCGATGGATCGCCACAGGGAACCGCCGCGGACGCGTTCGCCACCGGCGCACAGGCGGAACACGGCGACGCGATCCGCGACCTGATCGTCTTCGGAGACGCGGTGGGCCCCGAGACCCACGGCGTGCACACCGAACTCGAGGCCTTGGTCGTCCTCGAAGACCACGACGAGGCGACCGAACGAGCGCTCGAGGCCCTCGCCGAGACGGTCGGTCTCGAACACGGCGTCGTCACGAGCGTCTACGTGCTCCCGGCGCAGCGACTAGCAGAACAGGAGGATCACCCGCTCGTCCGGACGGCGTTCGAGGAAGGGCGATCGTATGTGTAGGGAGGGACAACCTGCTGGGACGAGACCACCTGCGAACTCGGAGAGAACGGCTGCCGACGCCAAAATCCCCGGAGGGAAGGCGTGACGATGCGCGTGAGCCTCCTCGGGACCGGGGACACGACCGGCACGCCGACGGTCGGCTGTGACTGTGACACCTGCGAGCGAGCGCGCGAGGAGGGCCTCGAGCGCACCCGATTTTCGGTACACGTCGAGAACGAACGCACCGACGAGTCGCTGCTGATCGACTTCAGCCCCGACTTTCGCTACCAGTTTCTTCGCGACGGCGTCTCTCTCCCCGACGCGGCGATCATCACGCACGTTCACTTCGACCACCTCGACGGGCTGGGGAACGTCTTCCGCGTCGTCGACTCGCTGGACGTCTACGCCGCGGACCAACCCGATCCGCGAACGGGCGAAAGCGTCGCCGAAACTGTCCGGACGGATTACCACTATCTCGACCGAATCGACGTCCACCCGACGACGCCACTCGAGACGGTCCGGCTCTGTGGGTTCGACGTGACGCTCGTCCCGGTCGAGCACCCGCCACTCGTCTGCTATGGCGTCGCGATCGAAGACCCCGAAACCGGCGCGAAGCTCTCGCTCACCGGGGATACGAGCTACAACGTCCCACAGGACTCTCGAGACGTGCTCGCCGACCCCGACCTGTTGCTCGCCGACGCGATCGTTCCCGCCTCACTCTGTGAGCACCACCCCGCCGGCGGTCGTCACGAGAACGAAGACGGCGTCCCGCGAACGTTCGGGACGAAACACATGACGCGCGAAGGGGCCCTCGAGTTGGCAGCCGAATTGAACGCCGATCGAACGCGACTCGTACACCTAGCACACTACTATCCGGCCGCGGAAGCGTTCGAAGCGCCACTCGCAGTCGACGGCGAGCAGTATCGACTCACGCCAGCGGGAGTATCGCAGTCGGAGACAGATCGACCGGGAAAAATATGACAGCTAATCGAGATACCGTCGACGGCCCATAGACACGGACTAACCTCGTCGCAGTGAACGCCGAGACAGCTATCAGTCTCGCTAGCGATAGGTTGATTCATACCCGTCAATTACGTGTGGACGGACATGGGAGCACGCGTTTCCTCGATAAGCAGCGGAGTCGACGGATTAGACACGATACTCCGCGGCGGGCTCGTCACCGGTCGACTGTATCTCATTCAGGGACAACCGGGGACCGGAAAGACGCTCCTCGGTATGCACTTTCTCGAGAAGGGCCTCGAGAACGACGAGACGGTGTTGTTCATCCACGGTGAGGAGTCCCACGAGGAAATCCTGGCGAACGGCGAAGCGCTCGGTATCGATATCACCGACGCTGAGTTTCTCGATTTAGGCCCGGACTCGGACTTCTTCGTCGAGGACTACTCGTACGACCTGGTCAATCCGAGTGACATCGAACGCGACCGGTACACCCAAGATATTCACGAGGCGATCCGAGAAATTGATCCCGATCGAGTGGTCGTCGATCCGATTACGCAACTGCGCTACGTCGAGGCGAACGACCACCAGTTTCGAAAGCGCATCCTCGCATTCATGCGGTTTCTCAAACAACGGGAGGTCACCGTCATCGCCACCGCGACGTCGTCACAAAAACAGGAGTACGATACAGAGGTCCGCTCGTTGAGTGACGGGATCGTCAGGGTTACTCGAGGGGACGGTGGCCGGCGCATTCAGGTCGCGAAACACCGGGCACTCGGCCAGATGGAAGGCGACCACGGGATGGAAATTCGAGGCGAGGGTATCCAAGTCTTCCCGACGCTGGTTCCAGAACAATACGATCATCCCTTCGATCCGGACCAACTTCGGTTTGGCATCGACGAGCTCGACGAACTCATCGGCGGCGGATTCGACGAGCAAACCGTGACGTTCATCAGCGGGCCCTCCGGTACGGGGAAGACGTCGATGGCAACGCAGTTGCTGTGTCAGGCAGCCGAGAACGACCTCCGATCGGCGGTGTATCTCTTCGAGGAGAACCACCAAACGTACGAATACCGCTCGGAATCGATCGATATGCCCGTCACGTCGCTTCGAGATGATGGGATGGTCGAGGTCACCGAAGTCGAGCCACTCGCCATCTCGGCCGAAGAGTTCGCACACATAGTCAAACAGCAAGTCAGCCAGCAGGAGACGGACATCGTCCTGATCGACGGGATCGACGGCTACACCATCACGCTCCAAGGCGACAAGAACGAGCTCTTGCGGAAACTCCTCGCACTGACGCGTTATCTCAAAAGTCGCGGCGTAACCGTCGTCATTACGAACGAAATTTCCGAAATCACGGGTATTTCCCGGGCGACGAGTGGGAACATCAGCTACGTCGCAGACAACCTCGTGTTCCTCAGTTACGTCGAGATGGACGGGAGCCTCCAGAAAGTCGTCGGCGTACTGAAAAAGCGAACCGGCGGCTTCGAACAGAGTCTGCGCGAGTTCTCGATCACCCCCAACGGAATCCACGTCGGCGAACCGCTGACCGGCCTCTACGGAATCCTCCAAGGGTCACCACGAGCCAGCGAATCGCCAGATCAGTTCCAACGCGAATGAATCGACTCCGACATTCCCCCAGTATGCCGCCCAACACGTATGAACTCGAGTGACCGCCAACAAACGATTCAGTTGCTCGTCGGTGAGGACGGAAACCGCGCTGCAGTCCGCGAACTCCTCTCCGGGCACTACGACGTCATCACCGACCAATCGGTCACGGACGCCGATTGCTATCTCGTCGACGATCACACGTTCCCCGACCACCACTCAGACCTCCTCGAGCGAGTCGAACAGAACTACCCCGTGTTCTGTCCCGTGGTCGTGATTCGCCGGGAAGACAGTTCGCGTCAGCTCACATTGGCGAACCCGGGAGAGCGCGAGCCACCGCTGCTCGTCAACGAAATCGTCGACGCACCGATCGACCCACCCGTCCTCTTTCGGCGACTGGATACCCTACTCACGCGACGACAACAGTCGCTCGAGCTTCGCCACTACATCACCCAACTCAAAGAGTCGAACAAGTCCCTCGAGCAATTCGCCTACGCGGCCTCACACGACCTCCAAGAGCCGCTTCGGATGATCTCGAGTTACCTCCAGCTTATCGAGCAGCGATACGGAAACGAACTCGACGAAGAGGTCGACGAGTTCATCGAATTCGCTATCGACGGCGCAGACCGAATGCGAGGCATGATCGACGGATTACTCGAGTACTCACGGATCGACACCGAAGGAGGACAGTTGACGGAGACGGACCTGAACGACGTACTCGAGGACGTTCGCGCCGACTTGCAGATGAAGATCAACGAACACGAGGCGACGATCACGAGCGATTCGCTCCCTCGCGTCGAGGGAGATCCCGACCAGTTGCGGCAGTTGTTTCAGAACCTGCTGTCGAATGCGATCGAGTACAGCGGCGACGATCAACCGACGGTCGCCGTCGAAGCCGAACGATCGGGGGCCGAGTGGCAAATATCGGTGATCGACGACGGAATCGGCATCGACCCCGACGACCAAGAACGGATTTTCGAGGTCTTCCAGCGCCTCCACAGTCACGACGAATACGAGGGGACCGGGATCGGACTGGCACTCTGTAAACGCATCGTCGAACGCCACGGCGGCCGGATCTGGGTCGAGTCCGAACCCGGCGATGGTTCGACGTTTACGTTCACGCTGCCGGCAATCGACGCACCGCGAGGCTGACGCGAACGACAATGTTACCAGTAGATAGTAGCGCGATTTCGTTATTCAGTCTCGCACCTGAAACTGAAACAGGTGAATCGGTAACTACACGTGCGAACTGAGCGTATTCTATGAGCGAAACCTACAAAGATAACTAAAATATATGAGTCATGTATCGCTAATGGAAGAGGAATCACTTACGGAGAACATTAAACGACGTATCCGAAACCGGATATTGCTGGTATTTGTTTTTACCGCAATCATTCTCGGTAGCAATTGGATTGGTTTATGGGATATGTTTGGCATTTTTGATTGGAATACTGTGTCTGGTGCAGAAAGGCGGGTTTATTTTGCTGTTATAATCGCAGTGCTTATTTCGGTGATGTGGGTCATCTTCGGTCTGTTCGGAATTATACGACTTTACAAATGGCTGAAGAGCTAACACTGAGGGATACGAGAGAGCGTCATGGAACGGTTCGTAGCCCTCTATGACTACCTGACAAACAGTAAGTACAGCAACTATACTGAGCGCGAGTTTCACGCTCCACACTGAATAACGAAACCGCATTACCAACTACTGTTACACGAGTCCACTCACCCCACGCGTTCGTCCGACCTGAGAGTGAGCCACAGCCGCTGCATTCTCAGCCGAATTGGTCCAATCCCGACTGCTGGCGGCGTTTGCCGTCCGGATTCGCCTCCCACGGCGTTCGACGATCACGCTCGGCCTCGAGGTCGACTGTCGGAAGCGAGTCCGTTTCCGGATCGTACCCCGGACACGACGGGCCACACTCCGTGTTCGCATCGACGAGGCGGCCGTTCCACGCACATCGAGGCAGCGTGAGGTCGCCCGCAGCATCCAGCTCGCAGGACCCGCACTCGGGAATATCGAAGGTTCGCCAGCCCTTGCCATAGGCGCGTTCGGCGACGCGACGGCGCTGGCGAGCCTTCGCTTCTGGATCGACGACGGCGATATCGGTGCGACCGGGAAAGAACTCGAGCGGTTCGATCCCAGGCTCTGAGACGGGAAGCTGGTCGGGTTCTCGGAGCACTTCGACCTCGAGAGTCGACCCGTCGACGGTCGTCTCATCAGCGGCCACCTCGTCGGCGTGCACCGACTCCTCGCGGTGGACCCGCCAGACGCCGACCTCCTCTGGAATTCGATTCAGGTGGGCGCGCGTCACGTAACTCTCCGTCGCGAGGATGATCTCGTCGACCAGTGCGAGACTCACGTCGGTTCGCAACTGGGCCTCGAGGTCGCCCGGTCGCCCAAGATCCGGTTTATTCTCGATGCCGACGAGACGGTTGTACCAGTCGGGATAGCGGGCGACCTGCCTGACGTACTCGCGGCCGTTTCGGCGTTCGCGTTCGAAGAAACCGACGTCGCACGCCCGCTCGAGGGCGCGTTCGGCCCGCTCGGGGTGGCAGTCGAAGGCGTCTTTCCAGTACCGAGCGCGGCCCGTCCCGACGTCGGCCTCGATCGCTGCATCCGGAATCGTCGCACTCGAGAGGGCAATTCGATCCTCGAATTCGGGACCCGGCTCGACGCAGACGACGTCGAGGATTCGGCCGCCGGGATTCGCGACGCTCGTGCCGAGTTGCCGGGCGAGGACTCCCTCGCGGCGAGTCTCGAGGTGGGCGCACAACTCGAGTTCGAACGCGAACTCGCTCACGCCCGTTCTGAGGGGTGCCAACGGGAAAAAGCGCGCGGAACTCGAGCACGGGCTGTCCGATCGGGCCACCCTCGAGAAGCGGTAGGGATAGTGTCGTCCGGCTGATTTCGTGAAATCAGCTAATCGTGTGTTCTGAGCAACGAAGCACATATATGAATGGTTGTTCATTCATTGAATGACAAATGTCACAGACCGATCGTCTCCGCCGGCTCCTCGAGGACGAACTCGACGATTGTTGTGACGCGGACGTCACCGACCGGTTGGCCGAACTCGAGTCCCTCGTCGACGCCGTTCCCACTGCGTCGACGTCCGACCTCGCCGCGCTCTCGACGCTCGGCGACGAGACCAGACACCGACTCGTTCGGTTGCTCGTGGCCGCCGAGAGTGATCTCTGCGTCTGTGAGATTACACCGCTGGTCGACGTGGGCGACAGCGCCGTCAGTCACGCGCTGTCGGATCTCACCGACGCGGGACTCGTCTCGCGACGCAAGGAGGGGACCTGGCGCTATTACCGCGCCACCGATCGAGCCGAACGGCTACTCGAAGCGCTCGACGCGACTCGAGGTGATCGCCGATGACCACCGACGCACCCGTTCGACTCGGGTTCGTCTGCGTCCAGAACGCCGGTCGAAGCCAGATGGCCGCCGCGTTCGCCGAGCGGGAACGAGACCGACGCGACTGGGCGGAGCGCGTCGAAATCGTCACCGGCGGCACCCACCCCGCGAACGAGGTCCACCCGGTCGTCGTCGAGGCGATGAACGAGATCGGGGTCGATCTGTCCGGCAGAATGCCTCGAGCGATTTCAAGCGAGGAGTTGGCCGCGTGCGATGTCGTCGCGACGATGGGCTGTTCGACGCTCGAACTGGACGCCGAGCGGTCAGTCGAGGTCCGCGATTGGGCGCTAGACGACCCCCACGGCGAGGAGTTCGGGACGGTGCGCGAGATTCGCGAGACGGTTGAGGACCAAGTGACGGCGCTGTTCGAGGACCTCGAGTCTCGCCTCGAGAACGAGTGATTGTCGTCACACGAGGGCGACGACGGGACGGTGCGCGAGGACGGATAATCGGCTGTCCGGGCTGACGTCGACACGTATTCTGCCGCCTGACGCGTGACTCGAGGCCGTCGAAAAGTGCAGACACTCGTCGTTTGAGGAGGTGACGAAAGATGAGGGATGATGGCAGATCAACGCTCGGCGCTTTCGACGCTCGGCGCTTTCGACGCTCGCCACTCACCGAAGCCCGAGGGCCGCCTCGAGCCCTGCGAAGAGGTCGTCGTTCTCGTGGTGGCCGCCGAAGTACGCCGCGTTGTCGCCCTTCGCGTAGATCGGAACGTCCGTCGCGGTGTGCGCGTCGGATCCCCACGCCAGGCCGGCACGGCGGTTGACGACGCTATCACGACCCTCGATCGCAGACGGATCGGCCTCGAGTTCAGCCAGATCGTCTTCGGAGAGGTCGTCGATGCCAGTGTGATCCTCGAGCGTCGACGCGAGCGCCGACTGCGAACTCGCGTCCTCGAGTTCCGATGCGAGCCGTTCCTGCGTGAGCGATTGCTCGGCGATGTACTCCCAGTTCATGTCGTAGGAGTCTCGTCCGAGTACGAGCCCGCCGGTCTCGTGGTCTGCGACGTTGACGACGAGCGTGTCCGTCGGGCCTCGACCGTTCCCCTGTCCGGATCCGTCACCAGCGTAGTCCATCGCGACCTCGACAGCCTCGTCGTGTTCGAGTTGCTCGGGGAGCATCGCGGGGTCGTTTGCGTGTCCCGCGTGGTCGATTCGGCCACCTTCGACCAGCAGGAAGAATCCCTGCTCCGATCGGGCCTCGAGGACGTCGATCGCCGCTTCGGTCATCGTCGGGAGGCCCGGTTGCGTGTTTTCGTCGTCGGCCTGTCTGTCGACAGCGTACTCGAAGTGTCCTGTTTCGCTGAACAAGCCGAGCACCTTCCCGTCGTCGACCGACTCGAGATCCGACGCCGTTTCGAGATACTGATAGCCCCGGTCTCGTGCTTCGCCGATCAGATCCGCGCCGTCGTCGCGTTCCTCGGCGCGAAAGTGCGACCGGTCGCCGCCCATAAACACGTCGACGTCACTTTGACGGACGTACTGACACGCGATATCCGCTTGCTGGCCGCGATCCTCGACGTGGGCTGCGAACGCGGCAGGCGTCGCGTGGGTCATCTGCGTCGTCGTCACGAGCCCCGTCGCGTAGCCGGCGTCGCTCGCCCGCTCGAGGATCGTTTCGATCGGCCGCCCGTCGTGATCGACGCTGATCGCGCCGGTGTAGCTCTTCTGGCCCGTCGCCATCGCGGTGGCCGCCGCACCCGAATCGGTGATCAACTGCTCGGGATCGTCGGGGTACGTCGACATCGACCCGACGTACTCTGCACGGTCGATTCCGAGTTCGACGTCCTCGATATTCGCGGGGAACGCACTCGCGTCGTTCTCGTATGCCCGCAAGTACCGCGCTGCGGTGTCGTGCGTTCGACTCCCACCATCCGGGATCGTGAGAATAACGTTTCGCCTTCGACCGGTGGTTCCGTTCGACCCTGACTCACGTGCACTCGTCGTCTGACCCAGCGCTCCCGATCCGGCGAGGGCACCCAGTCCGGCCATGAACGTTCGTCGTTTCGTCGTACTCGTCTCCGCTGAACTGTCCTGTGTTTGGGACATTAAGCGAGTGTTTACCGTTCGATAACTGAATGTTTATAATAGATGTATGTCGACGTAAATTACGCTATAGTGACCTCTATCGACGGACCCATTTCTCGATCACGGCATCTGTTAGCAACGTGTAGAGGGACGACTGCGAAAGGAACGCGCTACGAGGCGTGCCTCGAGTCGGATCGTGGATTAAAAACCGGGGTGCATCAGTTAGGCCGAGGAGCAGCCTTCTGCAACGCCGTTTCCGCAATATTTCCACCGTAGTCGGCGCTCCGAGAGAGCGAATCGAGGATCAACCCGAGTGACTGTGCCTCTACCGAGTCGAGTTCACGAAGCAGATCGTCGATCGCCCGCGTATGTTCGTCGACCTCGAGGACGGATTCGAGCACCCGGTTGCCGAGTCGAGTCGCCTTGTCACCATCCTCGGCGAAGAGGGCGTCCATCGACTGCTCGAGAATCGTTTCGGTGTCCGTATGAAGCGCTAACAACCCGTCGGCGACGCGCGCTGGAATCGCCTCGAGTCGGCGGGCAAGTTGAGCGATCTTGACGGCGTGATCGGCGACGCGTTCGAGTTGGCGGGCGCTCGAGTGGAAGTCGAAACACTCCTCGCGAGAGACGCCGAGCCCTTCGGCGGCGCGGGGCGAGCGAAGCGTGGCCCGGAAAATTCGCGAGACGACGAGGAAGAGTCGGTCGACATCGTCGTCACGGTCGATCACGTCGCGAGCGATGTCGTCGTCGTTCTCGACGAGTGCGGTGATCGCATCCTCGAGCATCGAGGTTGCAATCAGGCGCATTCGGGAGACGGCGTTGACGATCGAGAGCTCCGACGAGTCGAGTAAGTCCTGGACGACGACGCAGTGTGTGTCCTCCTCGACGACTTCGACACCGATCAATCCCTGCACGGCGTTACGAATCGCCCGTCGCTGATCGGTCGTGATCCGACCCGCCTCGAGGCGGATACTGTCGAAGCCGCTGACGTACATCGTAAAAACGGCTCTGACGAGCTGTTCGTCCTCGAGAGCGCCGATCTCGAGCGTTCCTTCCTGATGGTTGCCATCTCGCTGTGGAGTGACAAGCAACGTCTCGTCTTCCGGATAGAGTTCGACGGTCGATCCGCTGGAGATTCCGTGTTCGGTCGCCCACGATTTCGGAAGCGACACCGTGTACGTCGAGCCGCCGGTCACCTGGATCTTACGCGTCTCCATACGACGTTCGTTCTACGGGAGGACTATAAATTACTCCCGATCTATAGAGATTCTCGGATTGCACCAATATACCGACTTATTCCCCTATTCACGAGGACATACGACACACAGATACCACTCAATATGCATACCGAACAGGAGTCGTACAGAGAACTATATATTCCTATCCTCGAAACCAGAGTAACGGGTTGTCGCCACGAAAACAGCGGCATCCGCCGCAATTTCGAATCACAATTCCGTTTTATCCGGGCGTGGTGAAACCAGCAAAACGCCGTCACAAGACGCGTTGTGGGCCATAAATGGTGCCTGGAACGTCCGTGCCAAATTGAAGTAATTGGTACAGAGACCTATTGTCTGATACACATCGGTATATGTATCCACGTGAGAAGATATATAGATATTAGCATCCTCTTTATACACTCTCGCCAACCGATCAGGTGATGACGGACAACACGTCCGAAACCGGTCGAACGGGGGTTGCATCGAGGCGGAAGTTCCTGACTGGCACCGGCGCTGTGGGGGTCACAGCGCTCGCCGGGTGTACAGATTTCCTCGAGGGGCAAGCCGAAACCGACGCGGCGATCTCGACGGTCGCCGTCGAGAGCGACGAAGACGGTGAGTACTACCATCCAACCCAGGAGAACATCGAGAGCGGGGTCTACTCCCCGCTGACGCGACCGCTGTTCATCTACGTCAACCACGCGAGCCTCGAGGAGAAGCCGGATACGCTCGCGTCGTACGTCCAACACTACTTCGACGGACAACACGACTTCGCTCGCCAGACCGGCTACTACGCGGCGACGGACGAGGTTCGCGAGGAAAATGTGGCGAACTTCGACGACGTGCTCGACGACCTTGGAATCGATCCCGACCCGGACGCGGTCGACGACGAGATCGACTGTTCGGGCTCGAACACCGTCGCTCCGGTCACGGACGCGGCAGGCGAGTCCTTCGAGGACGACTACCCCGGCGCGGCCGTCTACGTCGATCCTGAGGGGACCGGTGCGGGCTTCGAGGCGTTCGCCGAGGGCGACTCGGACGTCCAAAGCGCGAGCCGCGAAATCTTCGACGAAGAGGCGGAGATTGCCGAGGAAAACGGCGTCGAGTACAGCCACTACGAGATCGGCTGGGACGGCCTCTCGGTCGTCAAACACGCGGAAAACGACTGGCTCGAGGAAATTTCGCTCGAGGACCTGATGGCGATCTGGGAGTACGACTCCGATGTCACACACTGGAACGACATCGACGACGACTACCCCGACGACGAAATCGAACTGTGGGGTCGCGACGACGACTCGGGGACGTTCGATTACTTCACCGAGCACATCAACGGCGAGGTCGGTTCCATTCGGACAGACTACAGCCCGCACACGCACACTGACTCGATCATGGAGGGCGTCGCGGACAACCAGTACGCCCTGGGGTGGGGTGGCGTCGGCTACTTCGAGGACCTCGGCGGCGAACCCGGTGAGGACGAGTTCGAGGTTGACGAGGACGAAGACAACGAAGACGAGTAAAGCGCTGATACAGAATGAGTACAGAAACAGACCCAGGTCCGGGAATCTCCGGCGACGGGGCCGACGCCGACCAGCGTCGTGACCGTCGGATCCGCCGGCTTCTGTTCGGCTGTACGAGCATCACTGTACTGACAACGGTGGCGATTTTCGCCGTTCTGTTCGATAACACGTTCAATTTCTTCTACGACGTGCGCTTTCACGAGTGGATCGTGGGACTCGTCACCGAGTTCCGACTCGTGCCTGAACAGCGCGTCGCTATCACCGAGTTCCTGACCGACACCGCCTGGCGACCGTCGCACGCAGACGATCCGCGCTTCGGTATCCTGCCGCTGATCGCCGGCACGTTGCTCGTTACCGTCGGCGCGGCGTTCATCTCGATCCCGATCGGAACCGCGACCGCGCTCTATCTCGCCGAGTACGCTCGACCCCGAACCCGAAAATACCTCAAGCCAACGCTCGAGGTGCTCGCGGGTGTACCGACGATCGTCTACGGGTTCTTCGCGCTGACGTTCATCACCCCGAACGTCGTCGGACCGCTCGGTTCACTGTTGGGCCACGACGTCGGGCGGTTCAGCGCGCTCTCGGGGGCGATCGTTGTCGGCGTGATGACGATCCCGATGGTGGCGTCGATCTCCGAGGACGCGATGTCGTCGGTTCCCGACAATCTCCGTAACGGCGCATATGCGCTCGGTGCGTCGAAGTACTCGGTGTCGACGAGCGTCGTCTTACCGGCCTCGATCTCCGGAATGATGGCGTCGTACATCCTCGCCGTCTCGCGGGCAATCGGCGAGACCATGGCCGTCGTTCTGGCCGCGGGCGTCTCGCCAAACCTGACCGCGAACCCCTTCGCGGAGATTCAGACGATGACGGCGTACATGGTCGACTCGACGCGGTCGACGATGCTCGTCGGCTCGATCGAGTACCAGAGCCTGTACGCGGTCGGCCTCGCGCTGTTCGTCATGACGCTGGCCGCGAACTTGGTGAACGACTATATCAAGCGCAGCTACCGGGAGGTGTACCGATGAGTACCGAAACGGATTCGGACGGAGCCGGCGCCCGGAACTGGGCGAGTGACGTCGACCTCACCTGGGTGAAGCGACGCGACCGACTCTTCCACGCCACCCTCTTCGGGGCCTCGCTGTTCGGTGTGATCGTCCTGGCGATCCTGATCGCCGACGTGATCCTCGACGTTTCGATCGGGATCGTCGTCTTCGAAATCAATCCAGCACAGTTCCTCACCCAAATGTACTCGAACGAGTGGACCCAGGCTGGCTTCCTGGGAGCGATCGTCGGCTCGCTCTGGCTGCTCGTGTTCACACTGGTGTTCTCCTTTTTCCTCGGCGTCGGGACGGCCGTCTACCTCGAGGAGTACGCGCCCGACACCCGAACGACCCGGCTCATCGAAGCGAACCTGACGAACCTCGCCGGCGTGCCGTCGGTCGTCTACGGCCTGCTGGCACTCGGCGTCTTCGTCAACGCGTTGCGGATGGGACCCATCTTGCTCGCCGGCGCGCTCGCACTCGCGCTTTTGGTGACGCCGATCATCATCGTCTCGAGCCAGGAGGCGCTGCGGGCGGTGCCCGACGGCGTCAGGAACGGCTCGCTGGCGACCGGCGCGACGCAGTGGCAGACGGTTTGGGGAGTCGTTCTTCCCTCAGCGATGCCCGGTATCGTTACCGGAACGATTCTCGCGCTGGCGCGTGCCATCGGTGAGACCGCACCGCTGCTCATGGTCGGCACCATCTGGGGAATCAGACACGTGCCCGGCCCGCTCGATCGGTTCGGCGCGATGCCGACACAGATCTACCAATGGGCGTTTCTCCCCGAGCAGGGGTTGCAGTACCTCGCTGCGATGGGGATTGCGGTCCTCCTGACGACCCTCATCGGGATGTACGGCGTCGCCTTCTACGTGCGCAACAGGTACGAACGGGACTACTGACATGACACGAACCGAAACAGGCTCACTGATTACGACCGAGGTATCGACGACGGAAACGGCCCGCACGGACATGCCGGACGAAACGGTTCTCCGAGCCAACGGGCTCGACGTCTACTACGGCGAAGACCAGGCACTCGAGGACGTCACGATCGAAATCCCCGAGCGAAAGGTGACCGCGATCATCGGTCCATCGGGCTGTGGAAAGTCCACGTTCCTCCGCTCGATCAACCGGATGAACGACCAGATCGATGTCTGCCGGGTCGACGGCGAACTCACGTTCCAAGAGAAAAACATCTACGACGATGACGTCGATCCCGTCGCCCTGCGCCGGAAGATCGGCCAGGTGTTCCAGAAGCCGAACCCGTTCCCGAAGTCGATTCGAGAGAACGTCGCCTACGGGCTGAAGGTTCAAGGAATAACAGAGAACGTCGACGAGCGCGTCGAGGAGGCGCTGCGCAGCGCCGCCCTCTGGGAGGAGGTGAGCGACCAACTCGACTCGAGCGGGCTCGACCTCTCGGGTGGCCAACAACAGCGACTCTGTATCGCTCGCGCGATCGCCCCCGATCCCGAAGTCCTCCTCATGGACGAGCCGACATCGGCGCTCGATCCCGTCGCGGCCTCGAAAATCGAGGACTTGATCGCCGATCTCGCCCGCGAGTACACGGTCATTATCGTCACGCACAACATGCAACAGGCGGCCCGCATCTCCGACAAAACCGCCGTCTTCCTCACAGGCGGCGAACTCGTCGAGTACGACGAGACGGCGAAAATCTTTGCGGACCCAGAACACGACCGCGTCGAAGACTACATCACCGGAAAATTTGGGTAACTCATGGCACGCACCGAATACCAACAGGAACTGACGGAACTGCGCGAACTCGTCCTCGAGATGAGCGACCTCGTCTGTCATCGGCTCAAGCAGGCGCTCGAAGCTCTCGAGACGAAAGACGACGGTCTCGCCGAGGCAGTCATCACCGGCGATCACGAGATAAACGAACGGTATCTCGAGATAGAACAGCAGTGTGTCGACCTGCTCGCCCTGCAACAGCCCGTTGCAGGCGATCTACGGTTCATCGCCGCCTCGTTCAAGATCATCACCGACCTCGAGCGAATCGCCGACCTCGCGGTGAACCTCGCCGAGTACACCCAGCGGGCCGAACGGGACCGCTACGGCGACGTCGACGTCGGTTACATCGGCGAGCGGACCGTCGAGATGGTCGAGATGGCAATGGCGGGCTACGAGGCCGACGACGCGGCGACGGCCCACGACATCGCCGCGACCGACGACGAGATCGACACCCTCTGTGCGAACGCGAGCGAGGTCGTCGTCCGGAGCCTCATCGACGTCGAGACTGCGGCCGCCGAAACCGAGCGCGTCGACGAAGACGCGCTCCTCGAGGACGTCTGGCGAATGCTCCTGACGATACGGGACGTAGAACGCGTCGGTGACCACGCGGTAAACATCGCGGCGCGGACGCTGTACATGGTCGAAAACGACGACGACCTCATCTACTGAGAAGCGCATGAGTCAGACGCCACACGAAGACGACGAAACGACGGACCAACAGCACGTCTCGGACCTGACGGACACCCCTGAACGGGAAGTCGACCTCGAGTGTCTCGTCGTTCAGTACCGGAATCTAGCCGACCGATGCACGATTACACCGAGTGAGTGTTCCGCCGAGGCGAAACTCACTCACTGGTTGTCGGCAGATCGAACAGCGTTCGTCGATCTCGAGGAACGTCGGTAAGCCGGTGACGTCGACCGACGCACTCGTGCCCACTCGTCACGAGTGACACGGTCTGCTGTCAGTCAGTCCCGGTCCAACTGCAGACGGGTTGCGGTTGCACCGGTATACAGGGACAGCAGTCCGTACGAATTATCACCGAACGATATCGGCGCTCCTGACAAACAAAGAAACAGCGCGGAGACGGTCGCCAAATCGCCCCCAGAACAGTAGGTTTATCAATCGCACGGCGGAAGCTTTACCTAAGATTACTCACCGTCTTATGGCAGGAACTCAACAACCGGAGGTGAACATCGGGCTCGTCGGTCACGTCGACCACGGCAAGACGACGCTGGTGCAAGCGCTCAGCGGATCGTGGACAGATCAGCACTCAGAGGAGATGAAACGCGGTATCTCCATTCGTCTTGGCTACGCCGACGCGACGTTCCGTCACTGCGATGGACTCGAGGAACCCGAATGTTACACCGTCGAGGAGGAGTGTCCGGACGGCTCCGAAAGCGAGCCGCTTCGGACCGTGTCGTTCGTCGACGCCCCGGGTCACGAGACCCTGATGGCGACGATGCTCTCTGGTGCCTCACTGATGGACGGCGCCGTGTTGGTCGTCAGCGCGAGCGAATCCGTCCCACAGCCCCAGACCGAAGAACACCTGATGGCACTCGATATCATCGGGATCGACAACATCGTCATCGCCCAGAACAAGGTCGACCTCGTCGACCCCGAGACGGCGCGAGACAACTACGAACAGATTCAGGAGTTCGTCGAGGGGACCGTCGCCGAAGACGCCCCCGTCGTCCCCGTCTCCGCGGGACAGGAGGTCAACCTCGATCTGCTCATTCAGGCGATCGAAGAGGAGATTCCCACCCCGGATCGAGACCCCGACGACGATCCGCGAATGCACGTCGCCCGGAGTTTCGACATCAACAAGCCGGGGACGACCCACGAGAACCTCAGCGGCGGCGTCCTCGGTGGCAGCCTGATACACGGCGAACTCGAGGAAGGCGACGCCCTCGAGATCAAACCCGGACGCGAGGTCGAGGAGGGCGGCCAATCCGAATACGTGTCGATCGAGACGACGATTCGCTCGCTGCAAGCAGGTGGCGAATCGGTGGATTCGGCCACGCCGGGTGGCTTGCTCGGTGTCGGAACCGGCCTCGATCCGTCGTTCACGAAAGGCGACGCGCTGGCCGGCCAACTGGCCGGTCCACCCGGATCGCTGCCACCGACCTGGCAGGGCTTTACGATGGAAGTCGACCTACTAGACCGTGTGGTCGGTGCCGAAAGCGGCGAAACGGTCGACGAGATTTCGACCGGTGAGCCACTGATGATGACCGTCGGCACGGCAACGACCGTCGGCGCGGTCACGAGCGCCCGCGAGGGCGAGTGCGAGGTTAACCTCAAACGACCCGTCGCCGCCGAACCGGGAGCGAAGATCGCGATCAACCGCCGGATCGGTGCGCGCTGGCGACTGATCGGACTCGGAACGCTCGTCGAATAACGAACGCAACGGAACACGACGAATGAGCACGCCGACGCGAGTGGCACTCGATACGAGTGCGCTCATGATGCCGGTCGAATTGGACGTGCGGCTGTTCGACGAACTCGATCGGCTGGTCGACGCATACGAGCCGACGACACCACAGGCCGTCGTCGAAGAACTCCGTCGACTCGCCGAGAAGGGCGGAACCGAAGGGACAGCGGCGAACGTCGGCCACGACCTGGCGACCGAACGCTGTCTCATCGTCGACACGGAAGAATCGTACGCCGACGACGCGCTGGTCGAACTCGCCCGCGAGGGTGGCGTCGAGTACGTCGTCACGAACGATCGCCCGCTGTGCGACCGGGTGCTCGAGGAGTGTGTACCGGTAATTGCATTACGCGGGAGAAACAAGCTAGCGATCACTCAACCATAGATGTACAAACGGGCCAGACTGAAAGACACGGTCGAAGTACCGCCGGAGGCACTCGGTGACGTCTCGCCGAACCTCGTGAAGCGACTGCTCCAGGACAAACTCGAGGGGCGCATGGACGAAGAGGTGGGCAGCATCGTCTCGGTGACGAACGTCCACGATATCGGCGAGGGAACGGTCCTCCCGAACGAGCCGGGCGTCTACTACGAAGCTGATTTCGACGCCGTCACGTTCGACCCACAGATGCAAGAGGTCGTCGACGGTACCGTCGTCGAAGTCGTCGAGTTCGGTGCATTCGTCGGGATCGGCCCCGTCGACGGCTTGCTCCACGTCTCACAGATCAGCGACGAGTACCTCGCCTACGACGGCGAGAACCAACAACTCGCCTCGAACGAGTCGAACCAGACGCTCGGCGTCGAGGACGCCATTCGCGCACGCATCGTCACCAAGAGCATCGACGAGCGCAACCCGCGTGACTCGAAGATCGGCCTCACCGCTAAACAGCCCGGCCTCGGCAAGCACGGCTGGCTCGAGGAAGAACACGAAAAGCGTGAAGCGACGGCTGAGGGTGAGTGACGATGGCATCGGATCGTCTCGTCTGTCGCGAGTGTCACCGGGTCAACGATCCGGATAACGAGACTTGCGACGCCTGTAACTCCTCGTCGCTAACCGAAGACTGGGCGGGGTACGTCGTCATCTCCCACCCCGAAGATAGCGAGATCGCAAGCGAGATGCAGGTCACCGAACCGGGCGCGTACGCGCTCAAGGTCCGGTAACGAACCGTGTCTCGCGACGAACACGCGTCGGAGTCGGCCGCCGCTGACGCCGACGACCAGCGACTGGTTCTTCCAGACGAACTCCGACACGAACTCAAAGGCCCGATGGGTCCCATCGAGACCGACGCCGACGTGCTCCTCGAGGACGTTTCGGGACCGCTTATCGCCGTCGGCGACGTCGTCACCTACCACATTCTACAGGCCGGCCGTCACCCGGACGTCGCACTCGTCGACGAGCGGACGAAACGCCAGACCGTCGACGAGGAGATTCGCGAAGTCGTCACCGACGCGACCCACCTCGAGGCGGAAAATCCGCCAGCCGAGATTTCAGCGGACGTGGTCGACGCCCTACTCGAGGGACTCGAGCGCGAGGAGCCGACGACGATTCTGGTCGACGGCGAGGAAGATCTGGTTGCCTTACCCGCGATTCTCGCGGCACCCGAAGGTGCGAGCGTCGTCTACGGGCAACCCGACGAAGGAATGGTCCACGTCACCGTCACCGACGACGTTCGCGAGGACGTTCGGACGCTGCTCGAGCAATTCGAGGGCGACGCGACGTGGCTGTGGGCTGCGCTCGACGCGTGAGGAACGATTTCTCAGCGGCGTTACTCGACGACGGTGTGTTCGAGGACACCGATCCCTTCGATTTCGAGTTCGACGGTCGAGCCGTCCTCGAGCCACTGGCCGAGTTCTAATCCGCAACCTTCGCCGACCGTTCCGCTCCCGATAACGTCACCGGGGTGAAGCGTTTCCGATTGGGAAATGTGTGCGATGATATCCGCGAAGGAGTGATACATCTCGTCGACGGTTCCTTCGGACCAGACCTCGCCGTCGATGCGGGCGGTCATCGGCGCCTCGAGTACGTCGATATCGTCCGCGGGGACGACGTAGGGGCCCAGTCCGTTCGCGAAGTCCTTCCCCTTCGCCGGACCGAGGCGAGCGTCCATCTCTTTGCCCTGCATGTCTCGAGCGCTGAAGTCGTTGAAAACGGTGTAGCCGGTGATATAGTCCTCGGCCTCGTCGGCCGGGATATCCCGTCCTCGTTTGCCGATGACGGCGGCGATCTCGAGTTCGTAGTCCATGATGTGTGAGTACTCAGGCCACTGAACGGTCGTGTTCGGGGGGACGACGCTGTCGGCGTTGCCCTTGTAGTAGACCGGGATGTCGTACCAGACGTCGTCGATGTCGCCGTCCATGCTGTTCTGGACGTGTTCCTCGATGGCCATACAGTCCCGAAGCGAGTTCGGACGCGGCAGCGGTGCGAGGAGGTCGTACTCGTCCGGTTCGTAGCGGATCTTCGCCCCGCCGGGTCCGCGTTCGGCGTCGGTTTCGGACGCGTACTCGAGGGCGTCTCGTGCGTCCGCGAGCGCGCGATCCCCGCGTTCGAGGAAGGCGATCATCTCTGGTGGGACGCGAGCGTGTGCGAGATCGACGGGTGCGGGTTCACCCTCGGCCTCGAGGCGCGCGGCGGTGGCGGCGGTGAGGTCGACGAGGGTTGCCTCCCCCGCGACGGCTGCGGGGTGTTCGCTGGCCTCGAGGACGGCACCGATTCGTTCGACGGGGCCGACGGGCGTCTCGACCTCGAACGTCGCGAGTTTCACGGCTGCTCACCTCGAGCGTCGGCGGTCGTTTCATCGGCACTGGTGTCGGCGCACGAGTCATCCTCACCAGCGTCGGCGTGGATGGTGTCATCAGCCTCCGCCTCGAGGAGGGCGACGGGACGGACCCAGCCACCGCTCCCGTCTTCGATCGAAATCGGGAACGCGACGAGTGGGATATCGGTTTTTCGGGGCAATCGATCGAGATTCGCCATCTTCTCGATCTGGCAGTATTCGACGTCGCGGCCGGCGAAGTGCGCCGGCCACAGTTCGCTCTCGTCTCCGGATTCGGCGTAGCGCTCGCCCATCGAGGTGAACGGCTTGTCGAAGCCGTATGCGTCGGTGCCGATCACCTTCACGCCCTGCTCGACGAGAAATTTCGTCCCCTCGCCGCTCATGCCGGGAAAACGCGTGAGATACTCGGGGGAGCCCCACAACTCGTCGGCACCCGTCTGGATCAGGACGATTTCGCCGGGCGAGAGGTCGTGGTTCAGATCCGTGAGGGCGTCCTCGAGGTCGGGCACCGAAATCTCCTCGCCGGGGGATTTCGATCGGAAATCGAGCACGACCGCGTTTCCGCGACACCACTCGAGGGGCACCTCGTCGATGGTCTTCGCCGGTTCTCCGTCGACCTCGGGGCCGTAGTGCCAGGGGGCGTCCATGTGGGTTCCCGCGTGAGGGATCGCCTCGACATCCTCCCAAGCGAGGCCCATCCCTTCGGGAAAGTCACTCGCCTCGATGTCGTGACCGAGCTCGCGGAGGTTCGCCGCGAGGCGTTCGGCACCCGCCGCGTGATCGAAGGCGTCGATCGACGGCGGCGTCGGTTCGCTCGGCGGGCCGTCCTCGAGACCGATACTCAAGTCGATCAGCGTCGCGTCGTCGGCTGTCAACGGATTGGTCATAGTACCCTCGATTCGGGGCGGATATTTGAAGGTACGTGACAGAATCGACCGATCGTCGCTCGTCGGTCCACGAGAACGCGCCGTCCGTCCGACCGGCACAAAAAGCGGCGAGCGCTCGCAGTGGCGACTTGCCCGGTGACCGTCGGGCGGAGCGTTTTCCGATGCGAGGTTGAAACGCCAGTTATGGCGACCATTGCCCGGTTTACGATTCCAGCGGACGACTTCCCGTTGGGTCGGATCTTCGATGATCTGCCGAACACGACGGTCGAAATCGAGCGCGTCGTCCCGACCGAGCAGGACCTGCTCCCCTATTTTTGGATCTCGGACGTAGAACAAACGGACGTTCAGGGGTTCCTGACGGCCGAACCCGCGTTCGAGTCGGTAACGCGGGTCGATACACTCGACGGGCGCGAACTCTTCCGAGCTCGGTGGAACACCGACGTGGAGGGCGTCCTCACTGCGATCCTCGAGAGCGAACTCACGGTGTTGTCGGCACTCGGCACGCACGAGCGGTGGACGTTCGAGTTCCGAGCCGACGATCCCGATCAAATTTCGGCATTTCATCGGACGTGTGCTGACTACGATATCACCGTCCAACTCGAGCGACTACAGTCACTCGCGGAGAACCAACCGACCCACTCGCACGGACTCACTGCGAATCAACACGAGGCGCTGCTTCTCGCCTTCAACGAGGGCTACTACGATCAGCCGCGAACGACGAACCTCGAGACGCTCGCCGATCAACTCGATATTTCACGATCTTCGTTCAGCGACCGTCTGCGTCGCGGGTATTACAATCTCCTCGAAAATACGATCGTACATACATACACGACCAATAACGCGGAATAATTCGATCTGTTGTAAACCCCCCTGCATAATTGCAGGGAAGGTCCATCCCCGTCCGCTTCTTAGACCTCTACGTTAATGAGCAGCGAAGCCAGTAGTGGTGGTGATGATGATTCGACGACAGCGTTCGAATACGACGTGAATTCTAACGAAACGATGATCGAAGCGGTTCTCACTGCAGTCAGCGCAGTAACGAACGTTCCACTGTTACCATCGGAGACCGATGACTCGAGTAACGACCGTCGCGAGTCACTGCCCCCACTGTACAACGCGATCGACCCCGAGGCACTGGGCAATCTAACGCCCGATACAGCCGATAACACGGCCGAGTGGCGGCTCACGTTTTCCTACGCCGGCTGTGAGGTGACGGTTACCGACTCCGAAACGATTCACGTAAGCGAGCATCCAGTCGGCTGAATCGCGGGGTTTCCCAGCGGGTCTCTGATGGGCCGTCCGCTGCGTCGAGACGCGACTTCGAGGGGGGGTCTGGGTGTGAGAGCCAGCGAGAGAATCTCGAGAAACTATTTACCCGCCGACGAAAATCACCAGCATATGTACGACTTCGTCGTCGTCGGCGTCGGTCCGCCGGGGGCGCGCTTCGCTCGCCGGGCCGCCGAAGACGGCTACGACGTGCTCGCCCTCGAGAAAGGACAGATTGGCGAGCCACTGGCTTGCTCGGGGCACGTGAGTACGGATATCTGGGATTTTACCGGCGAAGGCGCACGCGAATCACTGTTTCAAAACGAAATCTACGGCGCGCGATTCCACGTCGACGGACCGGAAAGTGACGCCTACCCGTTCTACAAACAGGAGGTCGCGTCGAACGTCGTCGACCGCGTCGGACTCGACCGACACCTCGCCGACCTCGCCCGCGAGGCGGGCGCAGACGTTCGCGAGGGCCACACGGTCACCGACGTCACGGAACACCGCGACCGCGTCGCGGTCGTCGCCAACGGCCCCGATGGCACCCTCGAGTTCGAGGCGAAGATGCTCGCCGGCTGTGACGGCCCGCGCTCTCGAGTCCGCGAGACGCTCGGTCTCCCCGAACCGGAGGAACTCCTCCACGGCGTGCTCGCCTTCTCCGAGGAGAAAGACCACCAGGACTTCGTCGACGTCCACCTCACCGCGCCGACGTTCTTCGCGTGGCGCATTCCCCGCGGGGACGCCGGCGTCGAGTACGGCCTCGCGGCTCCGCCGGGCGTCGAGGTGACCAAACACTTCGAGGAGCTAATCGACGGCTACGAGATCGACGTCTCGCATCGCTGCTCGGGGGCTATCCCCATCGGCCCGCCGGATCGCGTCACGAGCCGTCGCGCGTTCCTCCTCGGCGATGCGGCCGCCCAGACCAAGCCCTTCACCGGCGGCGGCATCCTCTACGGCATGACCAGCGCCGACCACGCCGCCCGCGAGATCGATCCCGATCGGCCGACCACGCTCGCGGCCTACGAGCACGCCTGGCGCGAGGACTTGACACGCGAGCAGACCCTCGGCCACCTCCTCCGCCGGGCGTACTCGCTGCCGGCACCGGTCCAACACGTCGGCCTCGGCGCGCTCTCCGGTGAGATCGGCGTCCACATGGATCGGCCGACCTCGCTCGTCTCGCCGGCTCACCTGCGGACGATGCTCTCTCGGCTGCTCTCCTGAGAAGTCGGTCAGTTATTCTCGAGAACGCTCCGTTGCGACCAGTCGACAGACCGAAGGCCACTCTCACGAAACGATCGGTAGATGAGTGGACGCCAGACCGCCGTCGTCGAGTTCCTCGCGCGGACGCTCGAGCGCTTCGGCGTGATGAAGGCGAAGCGGTTTCACCCGACCGCGGAGCTCGCGTGGCCCCGGATCGTCACGGGCTTCGCGATCATGTCCAAGCAGACAGCCGACCTCGCGATGGTCGGCATCGCCGTCGGGACGGCCGGAACCGCCGGACTTGCGTTTGCACTCGCGTTCTGGGAAGTTATCACGATGATCGGGTTAGGACTGGCTGGTGGCACGGTCAGTCTGGTTTCCCAAAACTACGGCGGCGAGGAGACCGACCGCGCATCGCTCGTCGTCACGCAGAGCATCCTACTCGCGGTCGCCATCGCGATACCGGTCGCGCTCGTCTTCTTGTTCTTCGCCGGGCCGTTGATCGGGTTCTTCGGTGCCGACGCGGCCGAAACGCAACACGGCGCGACCTACCTGACGCTCGTCGCGCCGGCCGTCCTGTTCGAACTGCTGAACCTGATCGCCAGTCGAACCTATACAGGCGTCGGCGACACGTTCACCGAGATGGTCGCCCGCGCGGGCGGCGCCGTGCTCAACATCGTGTTGAGCGCCGTCCTCATCTTCGGCTTCGACCTCGGCGTCGCCGGCGCGGCCATCGGGACGAGCGTCTCCACCGGCTTCGTCACCGTTGTCCTCGCGTGGGGCATGCTCGGCTACTCCTACGGCGCGCTCGGAATGGAGCCCAGTCCCGTCCCCGTCACCCGCTCGGGGCCGTGGCTCGAGCCGACATTGCTCCGCCAGATTGTCACAATTTCGACGCCCGAGATCGGTCGGCGACTCGCGCAGGGACTCGTCGTCTTCCCGCTGTTGTGGATCGCCGCCACGTTCGGCCCCGTCGTCGTCACCGCACTCGAGGTCGGCCGTCGCGTTCGGAGCCTCATCAACAGCGTCAACTGGGGGCTCTCGCTGGCCTCGAGTTCGCTGGTCGGCCAACAACTCGGCGCGAACGACGAGGAGGAAGCGGGAGCGTACGGCGCGGGGATCATCCGCCTCTCTGCGGTGTGTTACACCGGATTGGCCGTCCTGATGATCCTCTTCGCGGAGCCCATCGCGAGCGTGTTCGTCGGCAGCGCCGAGGAGGTCGCGCTGGCAGCGACATTCGTCGCCGTCGGCGGCCTCAGCGCGATCGGTGAAGGGATCGACGGTGCCGCTGCTGGGGCTCTCCTCGGCGCTGGGGACACTCGCTGGCCGTTCGTCGCCTCGCTGATCGGTCGCTACGTCTTCGCGCTTCCCGCCGCCGCGATTGGCCTCGTCACCCCACTCGGTATCGGCGGACTCTACCTCGCGTTGTTACTCGAGACGGCCGTTCCCGGCGGCATCAACTACTGGCTGTTCCGCAGCGGTCGCTGGAAAGCCGTCAGTCGTCAGTACCGGCCGTCGGCCGAAACCGGTTGAAAGGAAAGCGAACGCCGATACCGACTGCGATGCGAGCCGACGCGAGCCAAAGCGGGACGCGTTACTCGCCGTCCACACGCGACTCCTCGCCGTCCGTACGCGATTCCTCGCCGCCGATCGTCCCAAACAATGCGTCCGGATCGTACCGTTCCTTGAGGGAGATGGCTCGCTCGTAGTTATCGCCGAAGCGTAACTTCTCGGGATCTTCGTTCAATCCCGGGAAGTTCCCGTACCGACCGGAGGCGACCGGAAGCGCCTGGACCGCGGCGAACACTTCTCGAGCCCAGGTCACGTTCGCGTCGTCGTCGTCAACTGGGTCCTCCCAGTTCGCCTCCACGGTGAGCATGTAGGGTTTATCGCGGTGCCAGAACGCGCTCGCGTCCCGTGGAACCTCCTCGACCGCGTCGCCGAGGTGCCAGAGGTCGATCGTCGAGAGCGCCGACGGCGCGGCGTCGGTGTAGCTCTCGACGATGTCGATTACCTCGTCGGTGAGGTCCGTCAGGAAGATCGACTTCCAGTAGTAGCGGAGGCCGTCGGGATAGTCTTCGTCGAGCATCGACTGCAGGTCGGTGTAGGCCATCGACCCGCTCAAGTCGGCGATCGGCGTGGCCCGCTCTCGAAGCGAGCGGAAACATTCCTCGGCACCCTCGAGATCGCCTCGGTACGAGCCGAATAAGGCGACGGCGAGTTCGCCCCACGTCTCTTCGGGAAACGCCTCGAGTTCGGGGACGCGTGCGGCGAACGCGAGCACGCTAGCATTGCGCGGTGCATCGGCGGTCCACTCGCGGAACTCCTCGAGTACCGCAGCCGTGTCGTCGCCGTGGAACCAGCAGAACAACGAGTACACCTCGGGACCGACCTCGTGGAGGTCGAACTCGAACGACGTGGCGATCCCGAACCGTCCGCCGCCGCCGCGGAGTCCCCAGAATAGGTCCTCGTTTTGCTCGGCGCTCGCGGTTACGACTTCGCCATCGGCGGTAACGACATCGACGCTGCGGAGATTGTCGACCGCGAGCCCGTACTCGCGACTCAGATGGCCGTAGCCGCCGTTGAGCGTCAATCCGGCGACGCCCGTCTCAGAGACGGCACCGAGCGCCGTCGCGAGGCCGAACAGTTGCGTTTCGCGATCGACGTCGCCGAGCGTCGCACCACCCTCGACGCGTGCCGTCTTCGCGTCGGGGTCGACGTGGACGCTTCGCATCGCCGAGAGGTCGACGACGAGTCCGGCGTCACAGACGGCCGTCCCGGCGACGTTGTGTCCACCACCGCGGACCGCGAGGGGCAGGTCGTGCGCTCGAGCGAAGGCCACCGACGCGACGACGTCTGCGACCCCGCGACAGCGGGCGATAATCGCCGGGTATCGATCGATCATGCCGTTCCACACCCCTCTGGCGCGTTCGTACTCGGGGTCCGCCGGAAGGATCGCCGCGCCGCTGAGTTCGGTTTCGAACGACCGAACGGCTCCACTGGGGAGCGCAGCGAGCGCGTTCTCGCCGGGTGATTTTTCTGTCGAGGCCATAGTAGAGGGTACGCATCCAGCGACGATAAACGAGTTTCCAGGCCAACAGGAGTCTCAGTCGGGGAGATACGACCGCTTACCGACGAATTCGAACGCGGGCGACTCGAGAGTGGGCCAGCGAACGGACCGAATTACTCGTCCGGTCCGACGATGCCACACGCGATCGCATCGGGTTCGGTCGGTTCCGTGCCCTCGATCGCGGCCGGATCCAATAAGAGCACGGTATCGTCTGGCATCGCGGCTTCGACCTGCACGGTTCGACCCAATACCCCTTCTAACTCGTCGACGTCACCGATCTCGAACTCGCGCTCGAGCAATAACTCGGCGTTGGCCCGCGAGAGCACGTAGACGAGGTCCGTCGCCCTCGTCGCGTCGTTTTCGGCCGTCTCGCGCAATTCGGCGAGCGAGTCGGGGGAGACGTCCTCGAGCGAGCGGATCGTGACGCGTTCGGTATCGGAGCCGGGTGCCTCGTCGGACTGCGTCCGAAGAGTCGCACATAGCTCCGTGAAGTCCGTCGATGGGTCGATCGGTGCGTCGGAACTGGCGTTCATAGCGGGCCTTTGGGGTCGGCGTGCATGAGCGTCGGGCCGGCCAGTTCTGGCACGGCGCGTGCTCGAGGCGGCGTCGATCCGCAATCACTCCGTCGGCGAGTCGGCTCTCGGCAGTGAACCACGTTGGGAAGCGTAGTAGAAGATGACGAGAAAGCCGGCCATCGGGACGATGATGCCCAGTTCGTACATCTCCGGGTTCTCGAGGCCGAGCCGTTTCGCGTCGAAGTGAACCACGATGGCGGCCGGAAACTGGAGGAAGAGTGCACCGGCGAGGAGAACCATAACCAGATCGGACATACGGGCAAGGACGGAGTTGACGGATAAATATCTTGTTCAGTGACTGACGACGCGTCCACGGGCGCGCCGCCAGCGAGAGTCGCGGACGCACCCTGAGAACGGGGTCGGCTACTGATACTCGGGCAACCGACCGGAGCGATCCGATCCGTCGACGAACGGCAGTTCGGTTACCGTCGCCGGCACCTCCTCGCCGTCGACACGAACCGTGAGTTCCGTGCTCTCGAGGCCGTACTCGACGAACGCGAGGGCGACGACGTCCTCGAGCAGCGGGCTCTCGGCGCCGCGGGTGACCTCGCCAACCGAGGCGTCGCCGTCGAAGACTGCCGCGCCCGATTCCGGAACCACGGACGCCGAATCACCGTCGGAGCCCTCGAGCGTCAGGCCGATGAGCTGTCGACTCGGCTGACCCCGATTCTCGACGCGGGAAACGACCTCCTGACCGACGTAACAGCCCTTCTCGAAGTCGAGGGCGACTCGCAGGCCGAGGACGTTCGGGATCGTGCCCTCGAGTTCGGTCTCGAAGAGGGGCGTTCCGGCCTCGAGTGCGAGACTCTCGAAGGCCCGGTAGCCGAAGGGGGCGGCGTTGAGGCCGTGATTGAGGAGGGTATCGTAGACGGCCTCGGCGTCGGCGGCCGCACAGATGACCTCGTAGCTCTCCTCGCCGGTGGGCGCGTCGGTGCGGATGACGCTGACGCCCTCGTCGGACATCGTCCCCCGGACGAACGAGTAGTGCTGGTCCGGCGAGCCAGCACCGTTGAGGACGCTCGCGACCTTCTCCGTGGCTTTCGGACCGTGGATGCCGAAGACGGCGAAATCGTCCGTCCCGACGCTGATCTCGACGTCCTGGATAAAGACCTTCTCCGACCACTCCTCGGCCAAGGGCTCCGCCTTCGACGGCGGCGTAAAGAGCAACAGTCGCTCACCGGCGTTGTAGACGTAGAGTTCGATCTCGATTCGACCCTGCGGATCGAGAACCAGTGCATAACAGCCCTGGCCGTCCTCGTCGGGCACGCGATTCGAGACGACGTTGTCGACGTACTCGAGGCGGTCCTCGCCCTCGACGACGACGATTCCGTAGGCCATCTCGAGCAAGCCGACGCCGTTTCGGACCGCCCGGTGAGTTCGCTCGGGGCGACCGAAGTGCTCGACGACCGTTCTCCCGTCGCGCTCGCCGAAGGTGGCCCCGTGATCGGTATGAATGGACTCGATGACGCTCATGACTCGTTCGAGGGGCCAGATCCCCACAGGCGTTTCGATTCAAAAGGGCAATCGCTCGCGGAGCCACTCGCCGATGGTTTGGGTCTCCTCCTCGTCGGTCGGGACGTCCGGGACGACGCGGTCGGCGGGCTTGATCACCGTCTGGCTCGGGTTCGATTCGACGCTGATCAGTCCGTCGTCGTTCAACGTCGCTAGTGCTGACTCGAGTTCGTCGATATCGACTTCGACGTCGGCACGGAGTTCGAAGACCGTCATGCCGTCGTCAACACGATCGACGAGGGCATCGAGAATCGCGACCTCCGTCTCCGCTCGATCCCGATACTCCCGCTTTGCTCTCATCCAGACGTTCCTTCGACGACCAGGGATTTGATGGTTGTCGTTTCGACGGGCGAATACGTGCAAAACCAGTTGCGCGGTCGTCACGAATTGAATTTCTGGAGGCAGTACGTTTTTTATGGCGTGACTGGGTACGATGGGATAATGGTCCTGCGATGTTCGCTGCTCGGGCACGACTACGGGGAGATCGACGTCGAACGCGAGCGCGAAGAACGTGGCAGTGAGGTCGTCGTTACCGTCCAGGAGTTCGAAGAGTGTGCACGCTGTGGCGACCGCCACGTCATCAGCGAGAACACCGAAGTGACGAGCCTCTCTGCCCAGACGGCCGCCGACGCATTGCCCGACGAATACGACCTCGAGTCCGAAACGCCACCGACGGAGCGTCCGCCCGAACCACCGGCCGAGACGGCCGTCGACACTGGCGACACCCGCGATGACATCGGCGGTGACGTCGACGATGACGCCGCCGAATTCATCGACGCGGACGATGACGGCGAACCGGCAGCGCCGACAGCCGCCGGGAACGATCCGGCAGCGTCGGCGGAAACGCCGGAGTCGACGGACGAACTGGACGTCCCGACCGACGAAAACGGTGAGCCGATAACGGACGACGGCGAAATCCTCGAAGACGAGGAGCCGTCGCCGGATCGGGACCGGGAACGCGGCGAGTGGCCCGACTCCGACGACGTCGGTCCACCCGTCGGTGGCGAAAACGAGCCAAACGAGTGGCCGGACGACGGCCCTGCAGACGGCGCTGGCGACGAGAGAGACGGGGACGACACCGCCGACGTCGACGTCGAGGCCACCGACGACGGAATCCTCCTCGATGCGGACGCTGGCGACGAAAGCGAGTCCCTCGCCGCCGCGAGCGCCAGATCGACCACCGCTTCGACACCGACCGCGTCGGATTCGAACCAGACGTCTCAGAGCGACGAACCCGAAGCGAGTGGCTCTGGCATCGAACGAGCAGGAAGCGCGCCGACTCCCGGCGAGAGCCCAACGGCGGAACGTGAGGATACCCCGACCGAATTCTACTGTCCGAGTTGTGCGTACGTCGCGGCCAGCGACCGTGCGTCGCTTCGTGCGGGCGATATCTGTCCGGAGTGCAAGAAGGGGTACCTCGGCGAGCGAGAACGCTAACGCCAGTCTTCGGAACCGCTTGAGGGAGTCTACGCAAGTCGACGAGGAGTCCCCGCTAAAGTCGTGTCGGCGGCTCTCGTGTGAGCGCAGAGACCGGCTATGAAAAGAGGTAAACACTCCGCCGTGTATTTCCAATCCATGAAGGAGTACAAGATGCGCCGCGGTGAGTATCTCGAGGAGCGAATCCCCGATATGGAAGCGTCGGTCGAGGACTACTTCGGTCCGATCACCGACACCGAGGAGTTCAAGGGGAGCGACCTGTTCGTGATCGGCGAACCCGATAACCCCGTCTTCGAGAAGGTCGTCGCCGGGACGGTCGAGTACTCCGGCAAGAAGGACAAACTCGCCGTCGAATTCTACGAACGCGACCCGACCGAACTCGGTCCAGACGAACTCGAGGCCGCTGCGGACGCCGTGGATGCGAAAAACGACTTTCTCCTCGAAGCGACCGGGCGTGACGCCAAATCGCGTCGCGACTCGTTGAAACGATCCGTCGAAGACGATCCCGATCACGACGTCGACGCCTGATCGGCCTGTTTTGGAACTGATCGATTGCCGGACGAGTCGTCCTCGAGAACCGACGTGACCAGCGGTCGCTGTCTCGAGCGATTGACGACAGTCTCACGTACTCGTGGCTGCTCGAGACGCTCACAGTCGCTCACTCCCTCGAGTCGCGACGCTCGTGGACGGAGACGAGGCCGCCGCTGTCACGAAAGACGATATCGGCGACATCGCCGACTTCGACTTCGTTGAAATCCTCTTGAACCAGCGTCGTCCGGTGGCAGTCGTCGTCCGTTCCCGGCTCACAGGCGCGAATCCGACAGCTGATGGTGTCGAACTCCATCTCGAGGTCCTCGAGGAGAGACGCCGAGAGGACGAGTGGCTCCGACTCGTCGAGTTCGTCCGCGAGAGACTCGTGAATCTCGCCGTCGTAGTACGGCTCGTCCTCGGGGTCGTAGCGGCGGACGGCCGCGTCGATGGGCTCGTCCCCGTCTGCGGGCTCGAGGTGAACGGACTTCCTGTGGATTTCGACGCGGTCGGCGAGCCCGAGTCGGGCCGCACAGCCGGCGAGGGCGACCGTCGGAACGACGGCGAGGAGCGCGCGTCGGTTCACGGTCGATCGTTCGTGGAGCGGCCACAAAATCGTTCCCCGAGACGAGTCCGAAACGGCTAATATCGAACCACGACAGCACTCGAGCAATGGACCTCACTGCATTCGCGGTCGCGACGCTGAGTGCACACGTCGGATTCGCGATTCTCGTCACCGCCCACGCCGTCGTGACGGAACAAGACGCGGGGAAGTGGCCCTACATCACGCTCGCACTCGGCCTCGCGGGCGTCGCCGGGTACTTCTTCTACGACGAGTGGTGAGCGGGTCGCGGTTGGTGGCTGTAATGTAAGTTGAATTCTCGAGTGTATGGGGCAGAAGGGGGTGACTCGAGCGTGGGAATCGGGCTCTGTTAGAACATCGTTAGACGCATATTCTCGGAGAAGGGCCGCATACGTGAACGAGGTATTCGCGGGGAAAACAGCTCGAATGGGCTCTCTGCTATCGTGGACGCAAGGGATCTCCACGTCCTCCCCAGCCGATTCGTTCCCTCACTGCGTTCGCTCACTCATCCCTCGCACGCTGTCGTCGACTGACCTCACTATCGCTCGGCCAGTCGACAGCACGCGCCACCGCCAATCGGATAATCGGGTGGGACGATACTGCCTCCGCCGATACCGATCACTGGGAGCGGTAGACCTGCCATCATCCGAAGATTTGGCGAAACAGAAATCGGGGAAAAGAGGGCTCGAGTGACTCGAGTCCGCGTGTATCACTCAGGCGAGGAAGACGTGTCGCGGCCGGTCGACGAGGACGTCGCGGCCGAACTCGACGGCGTCGGCGAATGCGTCGCTGCGGAAGAACTGCATAGCGTCTTCGCGGGAGTCCCAGCGGCTGGCGATGAACATGTCGTTTTCGTCCTCGCGGTTGACGAGCAGGTCGGTCTTGCGGTGGCCGTCCATCTCGGCGAGGAGGCCTGCGGCGTCCTCGAACGTGCCGGTGAAGTCCGAACGGTGGTCGGGCTTGACGGTGTAGAACATGCCCATCGTGCCCCAGGAGTCCGCCTCGTCGTCTCCGGCTTGTCGAACGACCTCGGGGAGGTCAGCGAGGAACCCGGCGGCCGTGTTCGCGGCGCGCTCGGTCTCCCAGAGGCTGACGACGGCATTTTCCCCGCTCTCGCCACCAACCTCGCTTGGCTGATAGACGGCCGTCTTCACGTGCGTATCGTAGTGATCGAAGTTCGTCCGAAGGCCGTCGACCTCCTCGAAGAGTTCCTCGGCATCGGCCGCGGAGTAGAGCACGACGGCGTGGACGTCCTCGCCGTGGGGCTGGCCCGCGTAGATGTCCATATCCTCGAGTTCGCTGCGGATCCCCGACTCGTCTTCGCCGTGTGCGTCGGAGTCGCCGTGGTGACTCGAGTCAGATTCGCCGTGGTGGCCGCCGTGTGAGTGACCGCTCGAGTCGCCGCCGTGTGGGTGTCCGGCGTCCGAATCGCCGTGGTGACCGCCGTGACCCTCGGCGTGTGGGTGCGCGTCGCCAGCGCCGTCTTGAGGAATGCGTTCGCCCTCGAGGAAGGGACGAAGGTTCTCCGGCGGGAATCGACGCCCCGAGAGGAACCGTCCGAACTCGGCGAAGCGGGAGCTCGAGGGATCGAAGCGCATCTCGTAGAGCAGTTCCTTCACGTCGGTCGGGTCGTCGGCGAAGAGGGTGACGCCCCACTCGAAGTCGTCCAGGCCGAGGCTGCCGGAGATGATCTGCGTGACGCGGCCGGCGTACTCGCGGCCGATATCGCCGTGACTCGAGAGGTGCTCCGCGCGCTCGTCGAACGGCAGGTCGTACCAGTTGTCCTCGGGGCCGCGGCGCTTGTTCATCGGGTAGAAGTTGACGAACTCGCTGTCGGGAATCTCGGGTTTGAGTCGCGATTCGATGTAGCGTGCGATTCCGGTGTCTTCGACCTCCGCGTCCTCGTCGAAGTAGTCCTGAGACATGTAGCCCGAGACCTCCGTCACCGAGACGTAGGAGTCGGTTCGCTCGGTGAACTCGGCGAGTGCCGTCTGCTCGAAGCGGCGCTCGAGCGCGTCGACGTCCTCGAGCGTCGGCCGGAGGTGAAGCATCAGGAGGTCCGCCTTGTGGCCGAGGATAGCGAACGTGGCGGAGTCGCCCTCCCCGGCGTCCGCGACGGATTCGGCGGCGGAGAGGTACTCGATACCCTCCTCGATGGCTCGCGTGCGACGACGCTCGGGGGCGTCGCGCCAGGCGTCCCAGTCGAGCGACCGGAAATCGTGCAGGACGTACCAGCCCTCGTCGGTCTGTGGCGGCTGTCGTCGTTCCATGTGCCGGGGTTAGTTCGGCGTCGCTAAGAAGGACCGGGTTTCGAACCGAGGGAAACGCGCGCAGGCGAGCGACCGAATCGACCCACACAGGGCCGAAACGCTTTACGTACGTCCCTTCAACTCTCGAGCACTATGCGGAAAAGTGGGCCGCCGAAGGGGCTCATCGCCTACCTCGTCCTCGAGTTGCTCGAGGAAAAACCCCGGTACGGCTACGAAATTCTCACGGAGATTCGCGAGCAGAGTGGCGGCCACTGGGAACCGTCGTACGGATCGGTGTATCCGATTCTCTACAAGTTCGAGGAGAAGGGGTGGACCGAGCGACTCGAGCGCGAGGACGAACCCGACCGGAAGTACTTCGAACTCACCGAGGCGGGATATGCCGAACTCGAGGAACGACGCGAGCGCTCGACGGAGAAAGCTCGCGATTTTGCGGACGTGATCCTCGGGTACTTCCACGTCTACGCGGCGTTTTCGACCGACGAACGATTCGAGATTCCCGATACGGACGGCGAGTGGCGCTTCGACGAGACGTGCAGCGCCTGGATCGTCGAACAAGTCGTCCGCCACCACGAACACTACTTCGACACCGAGTTCGAACGAATCGAGGCGACCCCCGAGGAGTTCTACGAGCGCCACGGCATCGACGCCGAGGACGACGAGTGAGAAGTCCACCTCGAGTCGAACGGTCGAATCACCCGGGGGCTTCGAATCGTCGCGCGCCGCGGATCATCCGAATCGTGAGCACCCCGACGCCGACGAGGTGGACGAGCCAGATTGCTCGGTATCCCGTCGGTTGCGTGTACTCGGCAATAGCAACGAGAGCCGTGAGTCCGGCGACGTACAGCGTATTTGTTCCGATAAACGTCGCCAGACCTGCCTCGTCCGAGACGGTGTCCGGGTCGTAGCCGCCGATCAGCGAGACCATTCCGACGTACCTGATCAGCACTCCGAGCACGGCGAGGACGAGAGCGACGAGAAGAACGGACCCTGCTTCGACGGTGCTCATGTGGACTCATTGACTACATCGAAAATATACGTTCCCTATTCCGAGCCAGGAAACGAGGAGACTATCAGGACCGAACTGACGGGCGCTCGAGAGTCAGCATCCTGAAAAGAATCGCCTCCGAGAGGCTCCGCGTTCAGATGATGAACGGCAAGAACAACACGGTGAGGAAGCACACGAGCATCGTGAGTCCGACACTCGTGGTCACCGTCCTGACGTGACCGCGATTCGTCTCGAAGGGCAGCCTCGAGACGACTGCCTCGGTGCTGGTCCGGAGGATGTGCCCCCCGTCGAGGGGGAACGCCGGGATGCAGTTGAAAAACCCGAGCTGGACGTTGATCCAGCCGGTCCAGAACAGGATGTTCGCGAGGATGAAGACCGTGCTATCGCCGAGTGCTGCGAGCGAGCCCTGTACCTCGTAGAAGTTCTCGACGCCGCCGGTGAACCCGGCGAAGTTGAACGGCAACAGCCCGATGACGCCGATGACCGGCAGGAAGACCGAGAGCGCAATCTTACCGAAGAACGAGTCGGTCGCGCCGCCGTAGCTGCCGTTCTCGCCGCCGCCGAGAATCGCGAGGTACTCGTCGGCGGGGTAGAACTGGACGCCGATGTCGCTGACGTCGAAGCCGGACGTGCCGGGGTTCGCGACGATACCGAGGAAGCCGATATCGTCGCGCGGATGATCGTCGAGCGTGACGTCGACCGTCTCGTCCTCGTCGTCAGCGTACACCGTCACCGACACCTCGTCGCCGGCCTCGGTGTCCTCGAGTACGGACTCGAGTTCGCTGTAGTCGGTAACGCGTTCGCCATCGAACGCGGTGATGATGACCGTCTCGTCGGTGTCACCGAGTTCCTCCCCCAGTGGACCGTCGTCGGTCGTGTCGACGGCAGCACCGATCGGAACCTCCCGCTCGCTCGTCTCGCCCTCGGCGTCTTCGACCGTCAGCGTGACGACCTCCTCGTCACCGATGGCGTCTACGAACTCCTGTTCGGTCGCGACCGGTTCGCCCTCGACTTCGACGATGGTCTCGCCGACGTCGATATCTGCGGGTCCGTCCTCGAGCGCTTCGGTAACGAAGACGGATCGATCGACGGAGACCGTCCGATCGTCGTCGAGTTCGAGTTCGACCGTTTCGCTGTCGCTCTCCTCGAAGTACTCGATCAGGTCGTCGTTGTCGTCGATCGCTTCGCCGTCGACGGCGGTGATTCGCTCGTTCGGTTCGATATCGGCACCCGCTGCGGGCGAATCGGGTGCGACGCCCCCGACGGCAGCACCCGGGGCGACGGCGATCGAGCCGGCGATCGGCCCGAAGAGGAGCGCGAAGACGAGCAGCGTGATCGCGAAGTTGTTCGTCACGCCCGCCGCGAACATCCGGGTCTGGGCCCCCCTCGAGGCGTCTCTACTGCTCTCTTGGTCGGGTTCGACGAACGCGCCGAAGGGAATAATCGCGAGCATCGCGACGCCCATCGATTTGATTCCCATGTCCTCGACGCGACAGAGCAGGCCGTGGCCGCCTTCGTGGACCACGAGGCCGACGAGCAAGCCGACGACAATTCCCGGCGTCGCAGAGAGCGGGAGGAAGTCGTTGACCCCCGGGAACGGAACGACGTTTCGGGGCTGCTGGACGCCCTCGGCGGGCTCTGGCGACATGATCGCCGAAATGGCCGCGAACAGGAGGACGACGAACATCGTCACCATGACGACGACGGCGATTCCGACGCCGAGGTTCGCCCACGCCCGCCAGAATCGTTTCGGCACCGAGAGCCAATCTAAGAACGCTCGTCCGCGTTTGGTTCGAAACGTGAGAATTGGTCCCTGCGTCCCGACGTACTCCGGGAACAACTCCGCCCGATCGAGGGCGATAATGGCGGCCCAGTAGACGAGAAGGCCGATGACGACCCAGGTGAGCGTCTCCGATCCGTAGAGTTCAGGAACCGAGACAACCGCAGGGAAACCGTACTCCATTAGTCCTCATTCCGGGAGGGGGTCTCAAATGGCTTTTGTCTGTCCGCGACTCGAGTCGCCAAGAGTAGCGTGAGGAGTGAGAACGATCAGCGTTCTCGACGGAGTCGGTCGACGACGAACGACTGATCGACCTTCGCGAGGAACGAACCGAGCTTTGGCCCCTGCTCCTCGTCGAAGAACAGCCGATAGCCCGCGCCGAAGAACTCGCCGACGTCGACGTCGTGGCGGCGAGCGATTTCGAAGATCTCGCCCTGGATCTCGTCTGGCTCGTGACCCTCCTCGATGAAGTCGGCAAGGTCCGCCAGTGCGTCTTCCGTGGCTTCATCGAAGTCGTGATCGGGGATCTCGCTTCGCTTCAGTTCGTAGTCGAACTCGTTTTCAGTCCGCCGGGCCCAGTTTCGCGCTCGTTCGACGCGCTCGAGTGCCGACTCGACGGCCCACTCCGGCGCGTCCACTGGAATGTGACCCTCTCTGCGGGCGATTTCCTCGCGCAGATCGGGATCGTCGGTCATTCCGAGAACGGCGGCGAACGTGTAGGGGAGGCGGATCCGTTCCTCGCTCGGGCCTTCTTCGTGCCCGCTGGCGGATTCCGGACCGGCGGCTTCCGCCGCTCCTTCGACGACGAGCGGATAGACGCGCTTCGCGAACGCCGTCTCGTCTTCGTCCGCGTCGATTTCGTCGAAGTAGATCGCCTCGAGTCGGTCGAACTCGTCGACCAACTGGTCGAGGCGTTCGATACTGAAGTCTCGCGCCTTCGCCGGATCTTTCGCGAAGAAGTACCGGAGGACCTCCGGCTCGAGCAACTCGAGGACGTCCGAGACCAGAATCACGTTCCCCGCTGACGACGAGAACGGTTCGCCGTCGAGCGTGAACCACTCGTAGACCATCGGAACGGGTGGCTCGATCTCGAGGACGTTGTGAGCGACGTCCTGTCCGCTCGGCCACGATCCTTCGGCGTGGTCCTTGCCGAAGGGTTCGAAGTCGACGCCGAGGACCTGCCACTGGGCGGGCCACTCGAAGCGCCACGGCATCTTGCCCTCCCGAAGCGTCGCCGTGCCCTCGTGACCGCATCCGTCGATCGTCTGGTCGCCCGCGTCCATGTCGGTACACTCGTACTCGACGGTCGGCGGCTCTGCGTCAATATCGACGCTCGTCACCGTCTCCGTCACCTTGCCACACTCCTCGCAGATCGGGTTGAACGGGACGTAGTCGTCGTCGACCTTGTCCTGATACTCGGTGAGTACCTCGCGTGCGCGCTCGCGATTTTCGAGAACGAATCGGGTCACGTCCTCGAGTTCGCCGGATTCGTAGAGGTCGGTATTCGAGAGCAACTCGATCGGCACGTCGACGGCGTCGGCGCTGTCGGCGATGATCGTCGAGAAGTGCTCGCCGTAGGAGTCACAGCAGCCGAATGGGTCCGGAATGTCCGTGTACGGCGCGCCGAGGTTTCGTCCGAGCGCGCCCGCGTCGACCTCGCCGAGGTCGACTAAGTTCCCCTCGAGGTCACAGAGCGTACGGGGGAGCCCCCGGAGGGGGTCGCGGTCGTCCGCCGTGAAGACCTGACGGACCTCGTGACCGCGCTCGCGGAGGACTTCGGCGACGAAGTACCCGCGCAGGAGTTCGTTGACGTTTCCGAGGTGGGGGACGCCAGAGGGAGAGATGCCGCCCTTGATGACGATCGGTTCGTCCGGATCGCGCTCGAGCACTCGGTCTGCGACCGTATCCGCCCAGAATACGTGGTCGGTGTCGGTCTCTCGCTGGAGGGTGTAGGGACTCTCGTCGTTCTGGTCGTCACTCATTGGTCGTCTTGGGCCCAGTAGGTCGGTTCTTCGCCGACGCCATCGGGAATGACGTCGGTGCCGTCGTGCTCGCCGTGGCGGACGGCACGAGAGATTCGCTCCGGATCGGTGCCGTCTAACACGATGGTTCGCATGCCCGAGCGCTGGATGATCTTCGCCGCGAGCAAGTCGACGGGAGCCGACGCGCCGGCGTTCATCTCGAGGCCGGCGATGGCATCGACGAGTTCGGTGGCGGAGAGTTCGTCGTACTTGGTCGCGTCGTCGGTTTCGTTGGGGTCGGCGCTGTAGACCCCGGGAACGCTCGTCGCGTAGACGAGTAAATCGGCGTCGACGTACTCAGCGAATGCAGCGCCGACGGCGTCGGTCGTCTGTGCCGGCGCGACGCCGCCCATGATCGCGAGGCCGCCTCGCTGGAGCGCTTCGCCGGCGTCCTCGTAGTCTTTCGCCGGTGCCGTGATCGAGTCGCCGCTCAGCGCGGCGATGAGTAGGCGTGCGTTGAGCCGGGTAACGTCGATGCCCAGTTGATCGAGTTCGATTTCGTTTGCCCCGAGGTTGCGAGCGGCGCTGATGTACTCGCGAGCGACGCCGCCGCCCCCGACGACGGCACCGACGCGACAACCGTCCGCAACGAGTTCTTCGACGACGGCGGCGTGTTCGGCGACCCGATCCGCCCCGGGTTCGGGCACGAGCACGCTCCCGCCGATAGAGACGACCACTTTCATACTATCCCGGTGTAACCGGGTTGCTATCTTAAGGGTTGCCAACTGGCCACCAGCGCGGGCCTCACACGCACGGGAACGACTCGCGAACGCCGCGAACACGCCAACGCAGTGATAGCATTCGACGCGACGGCGAAACGCGAACTCGTGAGCGAAACGATCAGCGCGATCGTCCCGGTGGAATTTGACGGCCGCGCTCTCGAGCGGTGTCGAACCGTCTCCTCATCGGTCGACTCGTCACCGGGTACGCCCAGCACGAGCGCACAGAACCGCCGTCGACAGCTACAAAGTCCAACACCACCATGGTCCAGGTATGTACGTACTCGGCATCTGCGATCACGGAACGGACGGCGACGCACTCGAAGGCGTCGTCGACCGAATCGTCGATCGTCTCGAGCAGGCTGGACGCGTCGGCGTCGTCAGATACGACGCGACGATTGCAGACGGCATCCAAGCGACCGATTCTCGAACCGTTGGCGGCGACGTTAGCTACGGGCTGGGCGCAGACGGAGACTGGACCGCCTCTGGCACTGGATTGACTGTCAACGATGCGATCGACCGGCTTGCGACCGACTGCGAGTACGGCATCGTCGTCGGCGTCCCCACGCTCCGCTACCCGACGCTCGTCGTCGGGTCGGCCGACGACGGCGACATCGACACCGATTCCGGCTCCGTCATCGACGTAATCGAACACCCCGCAGACCTCGAGGTCGACGCCGTGAAAACCGAACTCGAGCGAACGGATCCCTACGAGACGCTCGAATCGCTCGTTTCCCGCGTCAAGCGCTCGCCGAAGGCAGAGCGCTCGGGCGCGATCGCGACGTTCACCGGCCGCGTCCGCGCGAAAGACAGCGACGACGACGCGCGGACGACACACCTCGAGTTCGAGAAGTACGAAGGCGTCGCTGAAGCGCGCATGGACGCCCTCGAGCGCGATCTCGAGGCTCGTGACGGCGTGCTCGAGGTCGAGCTCTACCACCGAACGGGCGTCGTCGAGGACGGCGAAGACATCGTATTCGTCGTCGTGCTCGCCGGTCACCGCGAGGAGGCGTTCGAAACCGTCGAAGACGGTATCAACCGGTTGAAAGACGAAGTTCCGCTGTTCAAAAAGGAAGTGACGGTCGACGACGAGTTCTGGGTGCACGATCAGACCTGATGCAACAGTGGGGTGATCGTGGTTCAGGAACCGATATCGCTCGAGGGAGACGGCATGATAAGAATCAGTGCGTTTATTGAAGAGATAATAGGTTAGAACGTGTTTTAAAACGTCTAATGGAATCTCTGCCCTCCTTAATGATGTACATAAAGGTGGGTAAAACGTCGATTACCCCCCAAATCGTTGAAGACAATCGAAACGCCGCTAAGCAACCTCCCTTTATAACCTATCCCCGTCACAAGGCGTTGATGTCGATGAGCACAACATCCCAACCCTCCACGGAAAGCAAAGAACACCGCCTGAAACACTACTTGCGCGAACGAGCTGCAGACGGTGAGATGTACTTCAAAGGCAAGTTCATTGCAGACGACGTCGGGATGTCGCCGAAAGAGATCGGTGCAGTGATGGTCAAACTCTCCGATTCGGTCAACGACCTCGAGATCGAGAAGTGGTCGTACACGAGCGCGACGACGTGGCGAGTCGCACCCGCCTAACGTCGCGACGTGGCGTTTCGAAGCCCTCCATCCCCCTGACGTCGAAAATCCAACCCTCCACCCACCACCAACCACCCCCCACCCTCCAAGCGAACACGCACAACACGCCACACGAGCGAACGATCAACCACACGAGCGAACCACAAACGACCACCCCCTCAGCGGGTCCGAATCCCCTGTCACACCTCCTGTCGGACTCGTTTCCTGTCGTGCAGTAGCCGGAGTCGAGTCTCCGACTCGCCGACGACAGTCGTTTTATACGCACGGCCCCGAAACCATCGGTGATGGACGACGTCGAATCGTCCGGGTTCGAACCGACGCGGGAAACCGGGTCGACGCTCGAGGCCGGACCGCCGCTCGAGCGCATCGAGTCGGTATTTTCGGTCTACGAAGTTCGAACTGAAGGCGACCAACTGGTGTATTACGGAAATCCGCTGATGCAACCCGAGCAGGTGATGCGCGAGCTGTGGCCTGCGTTTCGGGAGGCGGGATACGACCCGCAGTTGACCACTCGCTACGGCGAGTTCGTGCTCGTCGCCGAACCGATCGACCTCGGCATCGACGGTATTCCGTGGACGAACATCGTACTCCTCGTCGCGACGGTGTTCTCGACGCTGTTCGTCGGCGCGGCATGGTGGTACCCGTCGCTCGATCCGATTTCGAATCCGATCGATCTCGTGTTCGCCTGGCCGTTCGCGCTCGCGGTCCTCGGCGTCCTCGGCGTCCACGAACTCGGTCACTACGTGCTGAGTCGCTATCACGAAGTCGACGCTTCGCTGCCGTACTTCCTCCCCGTTCCGACGATCATCGGGACGATGGGGGCAGTCATCAAACTCAAGGGCCTGATGCCAAACCGAAAGGCCCTCTTCGATATCGGCGTCGCTGGCCCTCTCGCCGGCCTGGCTGCGACGATTGTCGTGGCCATCATCGGACTCCATCTCCCGCCGGTTACCGTCCCCGAATCAGTCGTCGAAGAAGCCGACGGCAGCGGCTTCAGGCTCGGAATCCCGCCGTTGCTCGAGTTCCTGGCGATGGCAGTCGATCAGCCGATGTACACCGACGATCCGACGCGCAATATCAACCCGGTCGTCATCGGAGCGTGGGTCGGCATGTTCGTCACCTTCCTCAATCTGATTCCGGTCGGGCAACTCGACGGCGGACACATCCTCCGGTCGATGAGCGACGGACTCTTCGACACGATCAGTTCGCTCGTGCCGACGCTGCTCGTCGCACTCGCAGGATACCTGTACTTCGTCGGTGGATACGGCTTCCAGACGGTGTTCATCTGGATTCTCTGGGCGATCCTCACGACGCTCTTCGCGTCTGCCGGAGCCGCAGAACCCGTCACTGACGACGAACTCGGCACGGGACGACAGCTCGTCGGGATAGCCACGTTCGGGCTCGGCTTGCTCTGCTTTATGCCGGTGCCACTCGAGGTCATCCAGTAACGGCAGAATCCGTCGGTTCTTCCCCGCTGGAATCTATCCGCCTCTTATCAACTAATCGCCGTGTGTGTACCCACAATCCTCGAGTACGTCACCATCTAACGTAATTCCGTGCGCCGGTTCCGTCACGGAACCGACGACCGTCAGGTCGACGTCGCTCGCCGAACGGGCGTCGGCGAGCGCATCCTCGGGAATCGTCGCGACGAGTTCGAAATCCTCTCCGAACGTAATTGCGAGGTCGAGGGCCGCCTCGTCGGTCGCTGTGACCTCGAGAAGCGTCTCGTCGACGGGGAGTTGACTCGAGTCGACGGCGAAGCCACACTCGCCCGCCGCCGAGAGTTGGTAAAGCGAGCGAGCGAGGCCGTCACTCGAGTCCATCATCGCGCTCGCGTGCGGAGCGAGCGTTCGGCCCGCCCCGACTCGTGGCTCGAACCGAAAGAGGTCGTTTGCGCGCTCGAGTGTCCCTGAGGCGACCGTTTTCGAGGTGTCCGTTCCCTCGCTGTTCGTCTCCGTGGCGTGCTCGAACAACTCGAGAGCGGCCGCGCTACGGCCAAGCGTGCCCGTTACACAGACGAGATCACCGGGCTGTGCGCCGTCTCGAGTAACTGGAGCGTCGGTGTGGCCGATCGCCGTCGTCGAGACGGTGAACTCCTCGTGACCGTCGAGGTCGCCGCCGACGTACTCGCTGTCGACGAGTTCACAAACGTCGCTCGCACCCCGAACGAAGGCGAGCAGTTCCTCGCGGTCGAATTCGGGGGCTGCATAGGCCGCGACGGCGGCAGTCGCCTCGGCCCCCATCGCCGCGACGTCGGAGAGCGAGGCGCCCACGGCTCGCCAGCCCGCCGTGTAGCGGGTCGTTCCGGCCGGAAAGTCCGTCCGCTCGTGGAGCATGTCCGTCGTAATGACGAGGTCGTCGACGACGGCAGCGTCGTCTCCGACGGACTCGAGTTCTCCCTCGAGTAGCGCCAGAGCGCCACGTTCGTCCATACTGGCCGTTTCGCGCCCAGCACGAAAAGGGACGCGGACCGAGCCGATCGGCCACATCCCGAACAGATCGAAGACGAAACCGCGAGGTTCAGCGAGCGGACGAAGAAGCTGCAAGGGTGCTCGCTCGGTTCGAGGTCGCTCGAAAAGCCGAGAACGGGCCGCCCGTTCGACGGTTTACCGAAACTGTGTCCAGGAGACCACAAGACGGTATGCGGTCGGTCTGGAAACAACGGACAGTCGTCCGTCTCAGACAGACTGGGTATCGAGATTCCACCCGGGGTCGATGCCCGTCTGCTCGATCTGGTTCGATCGACACGCCGGGCAGTAATCGGGCGTCTCCGTGTGATTTCGGGGGACGTAGACCGCGCCGCCACACTCCACGCACGCATTGGAAACGATGGTCGTGCAGTCGACACAGACGTTGAAGTCGTCGACTGTGAGTTCGCGCAGGGGTTCGAGTTGTTTGTCTAAGAGATACTCGTCGATGACCGCCTGACAGTTGTGGCACGGTTTCATAGCGATGCAAATTGGTGCATGTGACAGTGGCACATAGACCTATCGCCTCCGGGGATTTTCTCGACGGACGACGGTGCACTCCGACCGAGGAGCACTGTCGGGGGAAACCGTCAAATACGCGGAGTGGCGAAACCCGTACGTCACGTCGTCACGCACCGCCACACGACAGGACAACGATGGTCTTAAATGCCGCGGACGGAAACTTCACGCCAATGGCTACGATGTACGACGTTCCGGCGGACGACCTCATCGAGGCGCTCGCCGACGATCTCGAGGAACGACTTGAGGAACCCGACTGGGGCAAGTTCGTCAAAAGCGGAGTCGACCGTGACCTGCCACCAGAACAAGAAGACTTCTGGGCAGTTCGTTCGGCAAGTCTCCTACGTAAGGTCGCCGACCGCGGCCCTGTCGGTGTCGAACGACTGTCGACGGAGTACGGCGGCGCGAAAGGTGGCTCGAACCGCTACCAGGTCGCCCCCGACAAACGCGCCGACGGCTCGAAGAACCTGATTCGGACCATCCTCCAGCAACTCGAGGACGAAGACCTCGTCGAGACTGCAGAGGGAGAGGGTCGACGAATCACCCCCGAGGGACAGAGCCTGCTCGACGACACCGCTGGCTCCGTACTCGAAGACCTCGACCGACCGGAACTCGAGCGCTACGCCTAACACGGCGGAGATCAGTTTTCGCGTTGGTTCAGACGTGAGCGCCTGCAGTAGCCGCGCTCGTCCGTAATCATTTTCCACCGTGGGACACAACGTCTACGCATCACTATGAGTGGCTCACCTGACGAGGAGAAACTCGAGGAGCTCCGACAGAAGAAAATGGAGCAGCTACAAGAACAGGCCGACTCCCAGGGCGGCGAGGCCTCCCAGGAGGCAGCCCAGCAACAGGCCGAAGCGCAGAAAAAGGCCGTCTTGCGCCAGCACCTGACCGACGACGCGCGAAAGCGCCTCAACACGGTCAAGATGAGCAAGCCCGACTTCGGCGAGCAGGTCGAACGACAGGTCGTCACGCTGGCTCGAAGCGGCCGCATTCAAGGGAAGATCGACGACCAGAAGATGAAGCAGTTGCTCCAGGAACTGAAGCCCGACTCGAAGAGCTTCGACATCAAGCGTCGCTGATGGACCTCGGCGTCCTCTACAGCGGTGGCAAGGATTCGACGCTCGCAGCGCTTCTCCTGGAGGAGTTCTACGACGTAACGCTGGTGACGGCTCACTTCGCCGTGAGCGACGACTGGGAGCACGCCCGCGAGACGGCCGAACGGATGGGGTTCGCGTTCGAACGACTCGAGTTAGATCCCGACGTTGCTCACGAGGCCGTCGAGACGATGTGCGACGACGGCTTTCCCCGCAACGGCATCCAGCAGGTTCACCTGCACGCCCTCGAACAACTTGCGCAGGGGGAATACGACGCGATTGCCGACGGGACTCGGCGTGACGACCGAGTGCCGACCGTCTCGAGGGCGCAGGCACAGAGTCTCGAGGATCGTTTCGACGTGGACTACATTGCACCGCTCTCTGGCTTCGGCCGGACGGCGGTCGACCGACTGGTCGACGCGACGCTCGAGGTGACCGTCGGCCCGAGCGAGGAGATCGATCGAGCGGACTACGAAGCCGAATTGCGAGCGATCATCGCCGCAGAAGACGGCCCGGAGACCGTCGAGGACGTGTTTCCGCCTCACGAGCAGACGTACGTGACGGACGTCGTTCGGGACTGATCGAGTGGCGTCCTGGTCTGACCGAGCGTCGTTCTGGACCAAACGGCGGGTCAGTCGAAACGGATCGAGTGACTCGTTCGCGGTCCGTCCTCAAACAACAGGATAGAAGTTCGCCCTCGGCGAACCACCACGCATGTACGACCGGATCAAGGGCTTTCGTGATTTCTACCCCGGCGAGATGGCCGCCAGACGGGAGGCCATCGACACCTTGGAGGACACCGCTCGCGGCTACGGTTTCCGCGAGATCGGCACCCCCGCGCTCGAGCGCGCCGAACTCTGGACCGACAAGAGCGGCGACGACATCGTCGACGAACTCTACTCCTTCGAGGATCGGGGTGGCCGCCACGTCACGCTGACCCCCGAACTGACGCCGACCGTCGCGCGGATGGTCGTCGCCAAACAACAGGAGCTCTCGAAACCGATCAAGTGGGTCTCGACGCGTCCCTTCTGGCGCTACGAGCAGGTTCAACAGGGCCGCCAGCGCGAGTTCTACCAGACGAACGTCGACATCTTCGGCTCGTCGGAGCCCGACGCCGACGCCGAAATTCTCGCCTGGGCCGCCGACGCGCTGACGAACCTCGGGCTCACCGGCGAGCACTTCGAGTTCCGCATCTCTCACCGAGATATTCTTGGCGGCGTCCTCGAGAGCTACGACGACGATATCGACACCGAGGCCGCGATTCGTGCGGTCGACAAATCGGACAAGCTCTCGACGGCCGAGTATCACGACCTCCTGATCGGTGCCGGACTCTCGGCCGATCAAGCAGTCGAGTTCGACGACCTCATCGCCGACGGCGACCTCGAGGCAGTCGAATCCTTCGCGGCGAACGAGCGAGTGACGGACGCGGTCGATAACCTCCAAAACGTCCTCGAGGCGGCCGAGGACTTCGGTGCGCGCGAGTACTGTACGATCTCGCTCGAGACGGCGCGCGGACTCGATTACTACACCGGCGTCGTCTTCGAGTGTTTCGACTCGACGGGCGAGGTCTCACGATCCATCTTCGGCGGCGGACGCTACGACGACCTGATCGAGAGCTTCGGCGGGCAGTCGACGCCAGCGGTCGGCGTCGCCCCCGGCCACGCGACCCTCTCGCTGCTCTGTCAGCGAGCGGGCGTCTGGCCCGAGGAGACGGTGACGACCGACTACTACGTGTTGCAAGTCGGCGACACGCGTCCCGAAGCAGCACGAATCGCTCGCGACCTGCGCGAGCGCGGCCACGTCGTCGAGACCGACGTCGCCGGGCGATCCTTCGGCTCGCAACTGAACTACGCCGACTCGATCAACGCCGAAACGGTCGTCATCGCCGGCGAACAGGACCTGGCGAACGACGAAGTGACGATCAAGGATATGAACTCGGGCGACCAGACGCAGGTTCCCGTGGACGACTTCCCTGGCGACCTCGAGCAACCGACGTTCGACGACCTCGCGTAAGCACCGTCGGTACGGGCACGTGGTGCAGTTCAGGGCCCACCATTAACTTCGACGTCGGTGTACGCCGTTCGATGGCCGATTTCGACACGCCGAACGTCCTCTTCGTACTCACCGATCAGGAGCGATACGACTGCAGCGCCCCCGAGGGACCGCCGGTCGAGACGACGGCGATGGATCGGCTCTCGAGTGAGGGAATGCGATTTTCGCGGGCGTTCACGCCGATCAGCATCTGTACGAGCGCTCGAGCGTCGCTCATGACGGGCCAGTGGCCACACACGCACGGAATGCTCAACAACAGCCACGAGGCGGACGCGATCCAGCCGAATCTCTCTCCGGAGACGCCGACGTTTTCGGAACTGCTGGCCGACGTCGGCTATCGGCTCAGCTACACAGGGAAGTGGCACGTCGGACGCGATCAGACGCCGAAGGACTTCGGCTTCACGTACCTCGGCGGCAGCGACAAACATCACGACGACATCGACCGGGCATTTCGTGAGTACCGAGAGAATCGTGGGACCCCTGTCGACGAAGTCGACTTCGAGGAGGAAATCTACACCGGCAGCGATCCACGAGATGCCAGCGAAGGGACGTTCGTCGCCGCGAAAACGCCCGTCAGCGTCGAAGACACTCGCGCGTACTTTCTCGCGGAACGAACGATCGACGCGCTCGAGGGCCACGCCGAGAGCGGTACCGACAGCGACGGCGACCAGTTCTTCCACCGAGCGGATTTCTACGGCTCCCATCACCCCTACGTCGTCCCCGAACCCTACGCCTCGATGTACGAGCCGAGTGAGATCGAACCGCCAGAGAGCTACGCCGAAACGTACGAGGGGAAACCTCAGGTGCAGGAAAACTACCTCCACTACCGCGGTGTTGAGGGCTTCGAGTGGGATATCTGGGCCGAAGCGGTCGCGAAGTACTGGGGATTCATCACTATGATCGACGACCAACTCGAGCGAATTCTCGAGGCACTCGAGCGACTCGGTCTCACCGAAGAGACGGCCGTGATCCACGCCTCGGATCACGGTGACTTCGTCGGTGGCCATCGCCAATTCAACAAGGGACCGTTGATGTACGACGACACCTACCGAATTCCGTTGCAGGTTCGCTGGCCCGGCGTCGTCGACGCGGGATCAGTTTGTGACGCGCCCGTCCACCTCCACGACCTCGCACCGACATTCCTCGAGCTAGGGGGCGTCGACGTCCCGGAATCGTTCGACGCGCGAAGTCTGGTGCCGTTGCTCGAAGCGAGCGGCGACTCCGATGACGTTCCCGAAGCGTGGCCCGAATCGGTTTTCGCGCAGTACCACGGCGACGAGTTCGGACTGTACACCCAGCGAACGGTCCGGACGGATCGCCACAAGTACGTCTACAACGGTCCGGACGTCGACGAGTTGTACGACCTCGAGGCCGACCCGGCCGAACTCAACAATCTGATCGACCATCCCGGGTACGCCGACGTTCGACGGGAGATGCGCCAACGACTGATCGAGTGGATGCGGGAAACGGACGACCCGAATCAGGGATGGGTGCCGGACGTGCTCAGGGCGGCGAACGACGGCGCGTAAGTCGGTTGTTTCGACCGTCTGAGCGCCGCCTCTAGTCGAGCACGACGCTCAAATATGCTAAACTGGAGTGAATGTCTACTTGGAATATTTGTAATACCCATACTATCTCGGGAAAAATAATAAATACGAAGACATATATCATTGTTGAAGATGCAAGACCTGTACGGTGTGCGACGTAACCGCAACGAGAGCCGGAACCGTCGAATAGCCGCACTTGCAGTGATTTCCGTGTTACTCGCGGTCGTCGCTATCGGGGTTGTGACGTTGCCCCTCGCTGTCGGTGGTGAAAGTATCCTCGCGAGTGGGAGTGACGAGCCGAGCGAGGCGACACCATCGGACGCGACGCTCGAGACGACGGCGAGCGAACACGGCGACGCCACGCAGCCGGTTCAGGCCTCGAGCGACTCGTCAGCCGAGTACGAGGTAACGCCGTCGGACGCTGAGGGCGAACCGGGCGAGCGGGTGAGCGTCGACGTGGACGCACGGACGTTGACCGACGACGATGACGCTGACATTTCGGGATACGATCTTCGTCTCGACTACGACGACGAGCAGGTCGAACTCACCGACGCCGACACCTATCTCGACGACGACGAGGAACTCGAGGTCGACGCGAACGACGGGTCGGCCGACGTCGAGTGGACGCCGAGTGGCCTCGAGATCATCGGCGACGAACTGACCGATTCGATAACCGACGGCGACTCGATGGAGAGCATGAACGCGACGATCGTCACGCTGGAGTTCGTCGTCGTCGGCGAACCCGGCGAAACGGGCGACGTCGATATCGACGACGACTCGCAGATCTGGGACGGGGCGACCGGCCTCTCTGAATACGATGACGACGAACTGAACTGGGGCGAGGGGACCGTCGCGGTCGGCGGCGAGTCGGACGAGGGTGAGGACGGTGAAGACGAAAACGAGAGCGACGACGAGTCGCCCGAGAACCAGCAGGTAGCCGAGTTTTCGGCCGTGAGCCAGGACGGATTCGTCGCGTTCGACGAGTCGAGTCAGAGCGACGCCGAAAGCGAGGGCGTGTCGTTCCCCGCCGAGGACGACGGTGAAACGCCGATCGAGTTGGACGGAGTCGTCTACGGCGACGACACCTGGGAGTCGACCGACGTATCGTTCCCGACGCTCGACGCCGGTGCGGCCGACGCCGACGTCGAGGCTCGCGACGGACTCCACGGCGAGTTCGACGAGGACTCGGGCGAGATGACGGTCGAGGGCGAGTTGACGGTGCTCGTCGACGGCGACGAGGATCGCTCGTTCAGCTTCGATATCGACGGAACGACCGGCGACAGCGGGGAGTTGAGCGGGAGCGGTGACTTCGGCGACTCGTCCGCGTCGGCGTCGCTCGTCGACAACGAGTTCCTCGTCGAAGATACGACCGGCGACACGGTCATCGACAGCGCGCTCGGCTTGCCGTCGACGAACGAAGGCCACAACTGGTTCGACCTCGCGCTCGACCTCGAGATCGAAGAGAGCGACTCGGTCACCGGAACGGTTGAGGGGACCGTCGAAAACGACGACGGCGAACCGATCGACGGCGCGACCGTTGACGCGGCCGACGGTGGTCCCACAGCCGAGACAAGCGACGACGGAACGTACGACCTCGTCCTCGAGCCCGGAGCCGCCGAACTGACTGTCGACGCCGACGGCTACGCCGAGGAGACCGTCGAGACGGACGTGGGCGAAGCCGAGACGACCACCGAAGACGTCACCCTCGAGGGCGAGGAGTCGGCGACCACGGTGTCGATCGAGGCCGACGACGCGACGGCGGGCGAGACCGTGACCGTGGACGCGACCGTCGAGAACGAGGGCGACGACTCCCTCGAGCAGGACGTGACGGTTTCGGTGGGCGACGAGGAGACCGCGGAAACCGTCACGGTAGACGCCGGCGACGAGGAGACGGTGACCCTCGAGTGGGACATCGACGAGGACGACGTCGGCGAGCACACGGCGGAAGTCGAGAGCGAGGACGACCGCGCGACGACCGACGTCAGTGTAGACGAGTCCTCGGAGACCGACGACGAGTCCCCAGAGGGTGAGGACGGCGACGTCGGCGAGGACGAAGATGCGTTCGTCGCCACCAGTCAGGGCGGATTCATCTCGTTCGCCGAGGACGCCGACAGAGAAGCCGCCCTCGAAGAGGGTCTCGAGTTCCCGTCGGCGGATGAAGACGACGAGCACATTCAGATCGTCGGCGTGATCGACGACGGCACGTGGGAATCCACCAGTACGTCCTTCCCGAACCTCGAGACCGATTCCGGGATCGAAGCAGAGGTGACAGCGCCCGACGGACTCGAGGGTGAGATCGACGAGGAGGGCGACGAAATGTCCGTCGAGGGCGAACTCGAGGTCGCGATCGAGGGAGACTCGGACAGGCAGTTCTCGTTCGAGATCGATACGACCACCGGAGAGAGCGGGGACCTCACCGGAGACGCTGACTTCGAGGACGACCACGCGACGACCTCGCTCGTCGATAACGAGTTCCTCGTCGAGGACGAGACCGGCGACAGCATCATCGACTCCGAACTCGACTTGCCGGCGGACGAGGCCGGCACGAACTGGTTCGAACTCGATCTCGACCTCGAACTCGACGTCGACGACGAGGAAGTCGACGACACGGAGTCCTCCGGCGACGCTGAATCCGACGACGAAGACGAAGACGACGCTGGCGGCGAGAGCGCGACCGGTTCGTCGACCGCCGTTGCCGGATTCGGCCAGTTCCTCGGGGTGATCGGCGTGGTCGCGGCCATCGGCGCACTCGGTGCCGGCGTGTTCAGCCGGGTCGCTCCGTGATCTAAACCGACGGTCGCATCCTCGAGCGAGCGGTCTTCAGTCGTGTTTTTTTCGACGGACGTACCGAGGCCAAAACCGGACTCGTCTCGGTGGCAGGTACGGTCGACCCGTGGCGGGAAAGACGGCACTCGTTCGTGGATGGGGTTCACTCTCTTCGCATTCGTCGTCTCGGTCGGTCGAAAATTCCGTTCGGACCGACCTTCTACAGTCGTCTACCTTCGTATCGGCGTTCCGCAGCCGTCTATCTTCGTGCCGGCGTTCCGCCGCTGACTGCCGGGAAGCGTATCTACTTGTCCTCGGGTTCGCTCGAGTCGCGCTGTTCGCTCGTCGACGCCGCGGGTCGGGCCGGCGGAATTGCCGGGTGATTGGTTCGGATCGTTCTGGTCACCGCTGCGGTCGAAACGCCGGCAATCGCGCTAACGACGCCGCTGAGGCCAGCCAGTCCGAGGAGATCTATCGGACCGAGTCCGGCCCCGCCGTCGCCGCCGGTCGAACCGATGAAAATGCCCGCGGCGAAGACCAGCACCGTCGCCCCGATGAAACTGCCGACCCCGACGAGGAGCGCGTCCTCGCTCGAGAGAACGCGCTGCCCTTCGACGACCCCCGCGAGACCGGCGACCACCGGTGCGGCGAGGGCGGCGACGATGAGGAACACCAGCGGCGTGTAGCCTTCGACGATGAGCGCTTCCGTCCCGTCTTGTTGAGGGAGGACCGCCGATTCGATCCAGAACCAACTCAAGAGGCTCGTGGCGCCGAGACAGAGTCCGACGACGAGCATCGTCGCCGAAATCCGTCCGAGTATCTCGATCGAGCGATGTGATATCGTGAGGTTAAAACTCTGAGTCGTCCCGATTTGCTCCGAGTTACCTTTTGACATGACCCATCATTCTTCGAGTATGGTAATTAACGTATTGGATCATTATTAGTTATCTTACTGTCTCGAGTCGTTCGCACACGGTTCGTATTGACCTCGGATCGGTATGCAGGCCGCAAATCGGTGCGTGTCGGGTCCGTCGTGAGGAGAGAGGAATGAGGAGAGAGGAGTGAGGGAGGCGAGAGCGAGAACTGGAGTGTACCCGAAAGGGGGAACGAGACGGAGGTTACGCGGAGAGAATAATTCGTTCGCGTTCGAACCGGTCCTCGTCTGCGCGCCATCGCCACGACCCGACCTCGAGGGGCGAAAGCGAGACGATCAGATACGAGCGATCGGGCCACGTCGCCGCGTCCACGTCGGTTTCGCTCGGTGCCGCCGGCCCGCGCGGGTGGGAGTGATAGAAGCCGACAATCTCCTCGCCGGCGTTCTCGAGTCGTTCGAAGACCTCGAGTTGAGCCTCCGGATCGATTCGATAGCGCGTTTGCGGCGACTCAGCGACGTTCTCTGTGGGGTAGTACGAGTGAACGCGACTGGTTCCGCCGGGAGCGTCGTCGTACTCGCCGCCGAAGACGCCACAAATTTCCTCGGGTTGGCCGTCTCGAGCGCGCTCGAGAATAGCGTCGCGAATCTCGCCCGGCAACACGAGCGTGGACCCAACGTCGGCGGACGGATCGTCGGTCACGGTCGCAACTCGGCGTCCGCCTCGCGGCGCTCGAGCAGGTCCGCGAACGGAACCGCGATTTCCTCGAGCGGTCGGGGTGGCGTCTCCGCGTCGAACGCTTCCGGCCGAACGATCGGTGCCAGCGCCTCGAGCGTGTCCACCAGTCGCGGCCCGGGGCGGTTCGAGTAGTGATGGCCGTCCATCGCCCAGACGCGGTCGTTTTGGACGGCCGAGAGAGTTTCCCAGCTCTCGCGTTCGGTGAGATCCGCGGCGTTTTCGGCGGTTTGCTCGAGGCTGAAGCCACAGGGGGCGACGACGACGAGTTCGGGATCGTACGCGCGGACGTCGGCCCACTCGCGAGGCGTGGATCGCTCGCCCACGTCGGCCAGTCCGTACTCGCCGCCGGCCCATTCGACCAGTTCGGCGCTCCAGTGGCCCGCGATCATGACGGGGTCGGTCCAGTCGAAGATGGCGACCCGCGGGCGATCCGGCGGGGCGAGGTCCGCGGTTCGCTCGCGGATCGCGTCGACCCGCGCATCGAGGGCGGCCCGAACGTCTCGGGCGCGTTCCTCGCGGCCCGTCGCGCGGCCGATTCGCTCGAGATCGTCCAGGACGTCACCGACGCTATGCGGGTCCGTGGTGAGGATTTCGGGATCGGCCTCGATCTCCCTCACGGCGTCTTCGACGACCACCTCGTCGACCGCACAGACGTCGCACATCCCCTGCGTGACGATCAGATCGGGCTCGAGGTCCTCGAGGAGGTCCGTGTCCACGTCGTAGACTCCCGAATCGGCGTCTTCGTTTTCGCCGTCGCCAGTCACTTCGAGGACCTGTTCGTCGATCTCGGCGCTCGAGGCCTCCGCGTCGATTCTCGAGGCGGTGACCGACGGGATCGATTCGACGCCGGGTGGATAGTCGCACTCGTGGGAGACGCCGACTGGCTCGAGGCCGAGGGCCGCGACGAGTTCGGTCGCCGAGGGCAGCGTCGTGACGATTCGCATGCCCCGCTGTAGGTGGGGGAGGGTCAAAAGCGACCGGCTCGAGCACGCTCTGGGAATCAAGCTATGACTCGAGCACGCTTTGAGAATTGCTCCGTGGCTCGAGCACCCTCCTCGTACTGGCTACAATGATTTCCACGTCCTCCCCAGCCGATTGCGGTCCTCGCTCCGGCCGTCGCTGCGGTCCTCACCCCTCGCACGGCTTCGTCGATCGGTCTCGCTCGCGCTCGGCCGATCGACAGCGCGCGCCACGACACACGAGTGGGTTCGTCTTACTTCGCCGAAAGATCGGCTCTGCTGTAGAAAACCGGCGTTTCGTCGCCTACAAGAACTTCACGCCGACGTCGTGGAGGTCCTCGTTGTACTTCGCGATGTTGATCACGAGGGGGGTGACGCTCTCGACTTCGGCGGCGTTGGCCAGCGGGCCGGAATCGAGCGCACGCAGGCCCTCGATTTCGTTCGACAGGTTGCGAACGGTCTCTTTCGCGTCGTCGTCGTCCGCGACGAGCAGCGTGTCGAGATCCAGTTCGTTGTCGAGATTCGAGAGGGCGTCGGCCGCGAGGTTGTGGAACGCGCCGACGACGGGCACCTCGTCGGGCGCGCGCTCGGCGACGAGTTGGGTGACGCTTCCGGTTCCCGGCGGGTGGTAGTGCAGGCCGTCCTCGTCGCCTTGCATGCCGACTGCGGGGGTGACCAGAATCGTGTCCTCGTCGAGGGAGTCCGCGACGGCTTCGACCGTGTCGCCGGCGTAGTACGGCGGGACGCTGAGGACGACCACGTCGGCGCGGTCCGTCGCCATCTCGTTCGCGAAGCCGGTGAGCTTCGCGTCGACGCCGCGCGAGTCGAGGGCCTCCTCGTACTCCGCGACGGCCTCGCGCGCCTTCTCCGGGTCGCGCGAGCCGATGATGACCTCGTGGTCCGTGTCGTGTGCAAACCGCAGGGCGAGGCCCTGCCCGATGTCGCCGGTGCCGCCGAGTAGTGCAATTCGCATACCTCCTTTCGGGGCGGCACCCGAATAAAAGGGGTGGAGGGCGGCCGTTCTCGCCGGGTTCTGGGACAGTGGCGAACTCGAGCGAGACTGTTACTCTCGAAACGGCGGAAGCAAGTCGAACGCCGCCGCAGCAATCGCGAGTCCGAGACCGATTGCGACACCACCGAACGCAATGTTGACGGACGACGGTGTCTGGACGATTGCCTGTACACCGACACCGACGAAGAGCACGGCGAGAGCAAGCAACAGGACGGTTCCAAGCACGTCGAGGAGCGCATCGGAGACGGCCGTTCGGATCGTCGTGTAGAGTTCCTCGTGATCGATCTCGCCGGATACACCACCGTCCGCCTTCGGCTCTGACTTCGAGTCGGTCATCGTCCGACAGATGACCGTCAACACAGGTCAATCTGTTGAATTGTCGGCCGTGAGAGACGGTCGAGCGCTACGGCGCGTCGCCATCCTCCGGGTTCATCGCCGAGCCGAGGCCGCTGTCGTAGGCGTCGCGGTTTTTCACCTCGCGAATCCGCTGGTCGAGTCGGTCCTCGAGTTCCTGCCGTCGCTGCTCGTCGACGTCGGCGGCAGTTCCGAGGTCCTCGAGATCCTGTCTGGCCGTTCGCAAGACGGAGACGGCCTCTTCGGTCTCCAGTTCGGTCGCTCGGTCGAGGCTGCGTTCGACGTCCTCGAGCGTGGTTTCGGTCATAGCGGAAGCACGGACTCGAGGCCCCTCAAGGCTCGGCCGTCGATAGTCACCTCGTACCATCCGGAAAGCGGGCACACTTATTCGAGTGCTCCCAACCACGGACGTGGAGCTATCGATCGTCGATCTCGCGCCGATTCCGGAGGGTGGGGACGCCGTGGACGCGTTCGAGGGAACCGTCGAACGCGCCCAGCAGGCCGAACGACTGGGCTACTCGAGATTCTGGGTGGCCGAACACCACGACTTTCCGGACTCGATTGCGAGCACGACACCCGAAGTACTGATCCCCCACGTCGCGGCGAAGACATCGGACATCCGCGTCGGTTCCGGGACGGTCCTGCTCAACCACTACAGCCCCTACAAGGTCGCCGAGTCGTTCAGCGTCCTGGATTCGCTCGCCCCCGGGCGCATCGACCTCGGGCTCGGTCGGGCGACGGGCAACCCGACGCGAGACCTCGCCTTGCAGATGGATCGAAGCCAGCGCCGAAATCCGAACGATCACGCCGAGAAGATCGAGGAGGTCGCGAAACACCTCCACGGCGGCTTTTCGGCGGAGCATCCCTTCAGCGGACTCGAACTCCCGGCTGCCGACGACACGAAACCCGAAACCTGGGTGCTCGGCTCGAGTCCCTCGAGTGCAAAGATCGCCGGCGAACTCGGACTGCCCTACTGCTTTGCCGCGTTCATCCGGCCGGGTCCGGCCGTTCGCGCCTTCGAGGTGTACCGAGAGCACTTCGAACCCTCGCCGTTCGACGCGGGTCCGGCAGAGCCGTACGGAATGCTGGCAGTGAACGCGACGTGCGCCGAAACCGACGAGGAGGCCGCACGGCTCCGCGCAGCGACCGACGCCTCCTCTCGAGCGCTCCGACGCGGCCAGGTCGATCAGTTGCCGATTCGCTCGGTCGAGGACGCGATCGAGTACCTCGGTTCGGTTCCGGAGCCGACGGAACTCCCGCTCGAGCCGGGGGAGTGGCCGCGAGCGATTTCCGGCAGCCCCGAAACGATGGCGGAGATTCTCGAGGATCTCACGTCGCAGGTCGGCGTCGACGAAGTCATTATTCAGAACCAGATCGCGGACCCCGAGGACACGCTTCGTTCACACGAGTTACTCGCTGAAGCTGTCGGACTCGAGTCGCGATAACGGGTACTCGCCCGGGTTCGAGCCACCTTCGCTTCGAGTTCGATCTCACTCTCACCAGGGGCGAGCGCCACACCAATGAGTCCGGAGAGAAACGTGTACGCATGGCCACTCCGACCGTCATCGCCCACCGCGGCTACGCCGGCGTCGCACCCGAGAACACCCTTGAAGCGGCCGCCGTCGCGGCCGACGACGACCGAACGTCGATGCTCGAGATCGACGTTCAGCCGGCAGCATGCGGAACCCCCGTCGTAATTCACGACGAACGCCTCGAGGGGACGCGCGACGGCCGGCCGCTGACCGACGGGTCGGGTCACGTCTGGGAGACACCACTCGAGGAACTCCGGGAGACGCACGTGCTCGGAACTGACGCGACGGTGCCGACGCTCGAGGCGTTCCTCGAGTCGATTCCCGAGACGATGGGCGTCAACGTCGAGTTGAAGAATCCGGGAACGACCGACGTGCGATTTGCGGAGGCGTTGCCGGCCGACGAGCGCGAGGAGCGACGCGAGGTGTGGACTCCGTTCGTCGACCGCGTCGTCGACGCCTGTGAGGCGTTCGGCGGCGAGATTCTCTTTTCGTCGTTCTGCGAGGGAGCCCTCGCGGCTCTCCGCGACGTCGCTCCGCGCTATCCAGCCGCAACGCTCGTCTGGCACGACCTCGAGGCGGGCCTCGAAATTACCCGACGCTACGACTGCGAGGCGATTCACCCGCCACGAAACGTGATCCTCGGAACCGGACTCGAGCAGACCACGTACGCCGGGTTTTCGGGAGAGGCGATTCCGGGGATCGACGTTCTCGAGGAAGCCCATCGGGAGGGACGAACGGTGAACGTCTGGACGGTAACGACCTGGAACCAATTCGAGGCGCTCGCCGCGGCGGGCGTCGACGGGATCATCGCCGACTATCCCGGCCTCGGGTCGTTTTCGGACGCGTGAGGGCGTCGGCCGGTCCAGCCGGACAGCATTAGGGAACGTCCATCCGAACTCCGAGCCAGCAGGCACCGCCTTGAACGACGAGAGCGAGGGCCACGGCGACTGGATCGATCGTCAGCCACGACGCGTCGGCGAGGACGGCCACGACGGCGGGGGGAGCACCGAGCGCGACGACGAACACGGCGATCTGGAGGAAGTCGTCCGGCGCGAGCGACAGTCGCTCGAGGCCGCCGTAGAACGCGAGCCAGCCGGCAAACAGTGTCGTCGCGAGGATGAACGCGGCGTCGAGAACGCCCGCACTGTTGGCGACGGCGTCGAGGGTCACTCGCGTCGGGAGGAATGCGAGTGGGACGAAGAAGACGGCTAACCAGACGAACGTCAAACCCCCGCTCGGATCGGCACCGAGACGGTCGAACCCGCCGTCGACGAGCCAACTCGTCACGACGAACGCGACGGCGAGGACACTGATACCGAGCCACTCCGCGGGGACGGCCGTCACCGAGGCGTCACTGACTCGAGCGAGGACGGTTCCCGTCACGACACACAGCCAGGCGACGCCGGCGAACGTCCCGAGGGATCGGCCGAGACCGACGAGGGTTGCCGAGAGGGCTGGAACGCGTGTATCCGCCATTATCGACGATTCGTTCGATATCCTACATAAATTGTCCGACTGCGGGCCAAAATACACGGCCCGCAGTTGCTGATCGTGATGCGGTCACTGGTTCGATGCGGATTCGGAATCCGATGGATGCCCCTCGAGTGACTCCCGTCTCGGCAAATCGTCGGTCGCCGGTCCCTCGAGCACGTCGCCGTCGGGGTCGAACCGAGAGCCGTGACACGGGCAGTCCCAGCTTCCTTCGGCGTCGTTCCACTCGACGACGCAGTACATGTGCGTGCAGACGGCCGACGTCGCGTGGAGTTCACCGTCGTCGTCCCGCGAGCAGGCGACGGGTTTGCCTCCCCGTCGCACGACGCGACCCTCGCCCGGTTCGAGGGCCTCGAGGTCGGGCGAAAGCAGCGAGCGCGCCCAGTCGGTCGCGAACTGGCTCATCGCGTCGGCATTTTCGGTGAGCGCCGAGCCAGCCGAGGTCTTCGGGGTGAACCGAAGCGGGTCGAACAGGTCGCGTTCCGGGGGCTCTTCTCCCGCGACGAGCTTCGCGAGCAGTGTTCCGGCGGCGACGCCGTTGGTCATCCCCCAGCCGCGAAAGCCGGTCGCGACGAGGACGTTCTCGGCCCCGCCGACGCGGCCGACGAACGGCACCTTGTCGACCGGCTTGTAATCCTGCGTCGACCAACGATAGGCGACCTCGTCTACGGGAAACCGTTCGCGAGCCCAGCGCTCGAGTCGTCGGTAGCGCTCGGCGGTCGAACCCCCCTGCCCGGTCTTGTGATTCTCGCCGCCGACGAGCAGGAGTTCGCCGTCGGCGTCGCGATGGCTGCGCACGGATCGGTAGTTGTCGCTCGAGCGGTAGTACATTCCCTCGGGTGGGTCGCCCGCGAGGCGGATCCCGAGTACGTAGGATCGCTTGGGGTGCATTCGGGCAAAGTAGCCGATACGATCGAGAATGGGAAACCCCGTCGCGAGGACGACTCGCCGCGCCGTCACCGTCCCCTCGGGGGTGTGAACACGACACGGCGTCCCCGGATCGACGTCCGTCACGCGGGTGTATTCGTAGACGCTCGCTCCCTCGTCGCCCCGCAGTTCGTCGGTGATCGCGAGCAGGTACTTTCGCGGGTGGAACCACGCCTGGTCGCCGAAGCGAACGGCCGCCTGCGCCCGTTCAAACGGCGGCACCGAGGTCACGTACGTCGCCTCGAGTCCGGCGGCCTGCGCGGCGTCGGTCTCGCGCTGGATCGCGTCGGGTTCGTTGCTGTAGAGGTACGAGGGCTGGCGTTCGAACCCGCAGTCGATGTCGAGATCGTCGACCAGACTTTCGACTCGGTCGATCGCGTCCTCCTGCACGCGAGCGTACTGACTCGCCTGTCGACGGCCGAACTCGCGACGCAGGTGGTCGTATATCTCGCCGTGTTGGCTGGTCAGTTTCGCCGTCGACTTCGCCGTCACCCCGCTCGCAACGCGATCTCGCTCGAGGACGGCAACTGTTTCGCCGCGCTCGCGAAGCGAATACGCCGTCGAGAGGCCGGCGATACCGGCGCCGACGACCGCCACGTCGACGGACTGGTCGGTTGTCAGCGTCCTAGTTTCGTCGTCCTCGTCCCCTGCTTCGTCACCTTCCATCTCGTCACCGTCTCTCTCACCACCTCCCGTCTCGTCGTCTCGCGTCGACTCGGGAGTGCTCGCGAGCCACCACGAAGTCGGTTCGCCGGGAAGGTCGTCTCGAGTGAATTCGGCCATCTTCCGACGTGCTACACCGACGGGCGACAAAAAGCGGACGGGCGGCCCTGCAAGGAAGAACGGATCAGGTAATCCTGCGAGGAAAACGGATCGCTCGAGTATCTCGACCTACGACTCGAGCAGGTCCGGCAGGTCGTTGATCGACTCGAGGACGGCCGCCGCGTCTTCGGCCTCGTACGCTCGCCGGCCCTCTTCGCCGGTGAGGCCGCCGGTGAGGACGCCCACGCCGTAGTACTCCCGGCCGGGGTCCGCGTCGGCCGCGTTCGTGGCCGTTCGAATATCGTCTAAGGTGTCGCCGACGAAGACCACGCTGTCGGCGTCGAATCGCTCGGCGAGCGTGGTCAACGCGTGGGGGTGTGGTTTCCCTTCCGCCCAGTCGTCCATCGTGAATCGGTGCTCGAGTGGAATCTCGCTCTCGAGACCGACGCGCTCCAGTGCGATTTCGGCCTCCGCTTCCGGTCGGCCCGTGACGACGCCGACGTCGTACCGTTCGAGAATAGCCTCGCGCGTCTCCGGCTCGAGCAACACTGGTTCGTCGTGGATGAACCCGGGCGTCTCGCGATCAGGATTCCCGCCCTCGAGGCCCCGATAGAGGTCGGCCCCGAGGTACAACTGCTGGAACACGTCGCGGAGTCGCTCTCGATCCCAGCGCTCCGTGACGCGCTGGGTCGCCCGCGCGCCGAGTTCCTCGCGAACCGCGTCCTCGGCGGCCTCGAGTCCGCCGCCTCGAGCGGCGATTTCGTCGGTGTACTCGTCGATGGACGCGCTGTAGCCCTCACCCGTCGCGAGGACGTACAGCGCGGCAGCGTACGTCAGTTCCCAGTCGTTGTTGAACCCGCCCGCGTCTTTGAACTGCTGAATGTCGGGCTTGCGGATCGTTCGGTCGTAGACGGCCTCGATCGACTCGACGATCGCGCGTCGGTAGGAGTCTTCGACGTCGACGAGCACGCCGTCGATATCGAGGACGACAGCATCTGCGTTCATACTCGAGTAGAGGCGGCGGCAGGAATAAAGACGGTCGGATTTGGACTCGAGGCGGGGACCGAGGGTCACGGCTGCAGTCGAATCAGAGACCGATCCAACCGATGACGGAAAACGCGGCGACACCGAGTGCCAGCGCGTAGAGCACGTCGGCCCACAGCCACGAGAGCAAGTTCGCGACGTAGATGACGACGACGACGGGAACGCCGAGCAACACGAGCGGCGACTGGCGCCACTCCGCGCTCGAGCGCGTCCAGAGCGTTTTCGCGTCGCCGGTGCTCGGAAACGCCTGCATCCCGACGGAGAGCCCCAGCCAGCCGCTGAGTCCGACGAGTGCGAGCGTCTCGGGTGGGGCTGCGAGCAGTTCACCGACTGCCGCGGAAACCGACTCGAGGGCGGGACCGTCCGCCAGAACAGTAGCGTCGACGGCCGTCGTCACGAGCCAGGCGAACCCGAGGAACGCGACGAGCGAGATAATCGTGTTCACCAGAAACGGCGCGACGCTGATAACGAACGACGTTCGATAGCGCTTCGGGTGGTGGTGGCGAACGTACCCCGGCGGGTCACCCAGTCGGAAGTACACCACCTCCGCGACGGGAACCCCGGCGGCGTCACAGGCCTGTTTGTGGGCGAATTCGTGGACGACGACGCCGGGGGCAGAGAACACTCGAAGCACCAACCAGAGGAGGTAACTGAAACCCGAAACTGCCACCGCCACGGCCACGAGCGCAACGACGAGCGCGACAGCAGCGACTGCGTACTCACCGGCCATTAGTGTGCGAAAGGAAGTACACCCCGATAATTCGTTCGGAGCGATCTGTCACGCTCCCCGCTGGTAGTTCTCTGATAACAGCCCACACTCGTCGAAATCGATCTCGAGCCAAATCGATCATCGAGACTCGCTCGAGCGAGCCACGTACAGCGTCCCAGCGTCGATGGTCACTCGCTCGACGGGAACCGCGGGCTGGTCGCCACCGAGCGTCGTAAACAAGAACGCAGCGTCGACCTCGCGAGCGACCTCGAGTGCCGGGCGGTGTAACTCAGGAGGGAGGTTTTGCGCGTAAATCGCCTCGAAACCCTCGTAGAGCGAGAGATCCGGATCGACGATGTCGTCCCGAACGAACCGCACGCCGTCCGGAACCGATCGGTCGTGAACGTCCGTCGCGGTGACGCTCGCGCCGCGAGCGGCGAGGGCCGCCGCGATATCGCTTCGGCGGCCGATACCGACCTCGACGAGTGACTCGAAATCGGCTAAGGCCTCGAGCAACGTCTCCGGGTTCCGGCGAGAGTGGGACACGGCGGGACGTTTATGCCATCCGCCGCCATAGCACTTGCTATGCTCGTCGATATCGTGCCGGTCGGAAACGTCCCCGCCAACGTCAAACGGGCGGCTTCTTCCGCGTTGCGATCGGTATACGATTGCGACGTGACGATCAACGATTCCCAGCCGGTCCCCAACGGTGCGTACGACGCCGACCGAAATCAGTACACTGCAGAAACCTTCATCCAACTCGCCGAACGCGTCGGCAACGGCGAGAAGAACATCGCCATTACGCCACACGACCTCTTCTATCGCCGTCGAAACTACGTCTTCGGACTCGCCTATCTCGACGGCAGCGGCAGCGTCGTCTCGACCTACCGCCTCCAGACCTCGAGCGACGGCGGCTTTTCGAATCAAAGTGCAGCCGACATCTTTCAAGACCGCGTCCGTAAAGAGATCGTCCACGAAATCGGCCACACCTACGGCCTCGAGCACTGCGACAACAACCGCTGCGTGATGAACTTCTCGCCGACCGTCCGCGAAGTCGACATCAAAGAGGAGAACCTCTGTGGTAGCTGTCAGCGATTGATTAGCTAACTTGGCCCATCTCTCGGTGGCAGCCTACTACCGCACACCCTCACCGATTAGATTGCACTCCAACCAGTTCGGCTCTGTCTGTGCGTCTTCGAGGAGGGCGTGTTCTCGAAGGCGTGCCGGGAAAGGTGAGCCGGCTGTCAGCCTGTCGCAGGGATGCAAGAGACGGGAACGACTTACCTCGCTCGCGACCGTACGCTCGAGACGACTACCCGACTCGTGACCGACGAACCTACCGAACCGAACGATATCGACCGCGAGACCAGCGATAGCGACGGTGAAGTCGAAATCGAGGTCACTCGCGGACGCGACGAGCGATTCGACGACGCTCCCGGTTCACCCAGTGACCGACGACACGACCGAGAGACGACGCACGACCGACTCGAGGAGAGCGCCGGGGAGTCCGTTTCGGAAGGGGCTCTCGCGGACGAACTCGGTCGGGTCGACGTCATGACGACGCCCGAGGGGTACGTCGAGGGGCGCATCACCGACGTCGCCGGACTCGATCCGACTACGGTTGAACTCACCGTAGCGCTCCCCCACGGCGAGACCGTCTCGTTCCCCCTCGAGAAACCGATTCCGTGGTCTCGGGAGTTCCTCCTCGCCCGACTCGTCGAAGACGTCGGCTACGACGCCGCCTCGATCGACCACATCGTCGGCGAACCCGTCTACGTCCAGCGGACGGATCTCGAGCCCGACGACGAGGAGTGGTGGACGTGGGAATCCTCGCTCCAAACCGCCAGCGACGCGTTGCTCTCCTCGCTCTCGGGCGGGCGATACCGACTCGAGCGAGCGCAGGCGCCCGAGTGGCGACTCGTGGACCCGCTCGAGCGACCGGAGTCGAAGACGGAACCCGACTCGGAACTCCGTACCGACGAACGCCTCGGTATCGCGTTCGTCCTCGTGGGGACGCTCGTCGCTGCGATCGGTGGCGTCCTCGGCGCGACCGGGACGCTCGTCGTCTCGACGTCCGTCGTCGGAGCCATCGCTCTCGGGCTCTCGATCGTGCTGGTTGGTTTCGCGATCGGCACTCGCAACTCACCGTAGGACCGTCAGCAAAGCCGATTCGAATCGCCGTCGGAAGAACAGATTTGCATACAGACCAATTCACGTCCCAGCGTCAGGGCGCGTAGTAGTACTCGCCGTCCGTTTTCTGCTGTTTGTCGAGTTGCGAATCGGGCTTGTTGATTCGCGGGCGCGACGTGCGCTCGTCCCGGCGGAACGTGACCTCGAGATTCGCCAGGAAGTCGTTCATGCCGTCGCGCATCGGCTGTGGCGCGCCGGCCCGACCGTGTTCGGCGGGCTCGCCGTCGAAGACCATCAATCGGTCCGCGAGCAGGTCGATCATGTACGTGTCGTGGTCGATGACCATGACCGTCGCGTCCTGTTGTTCGGCGTAGCGTCGGATCGCGCTCGTCGCCTGCACCCGCTGCTCGACGTCGAGGTGGGCCGACGGCTCGTCGAGTAAGTACAGATCCGCGGAGTCGGAGAGACAGGCCGCGATGGCCACCCGTTGTCGTTCGCCGCCCGAGAGGTCCGCGAGGTTTTGCTCCATGATCCGCTCGAGTTGGAGCGGCTGGGCGATTTCGGTGTTCCAGTACGAGGAACCGAACTGGTCCGTGATCGACGAGAGGAAGGCGTCGACGCGCATGTGCTGGTCGATCGTCACGTACTGTGGTTTGTAGGAGATGTCGAGATCGAGGTCCGCGTCGCCTGCGTCTAGCGGGCTTTGCCCGCTCGACGTTTCCGTCGGGTCTTGCCCGACGGTGTCTGGCTCGAGGTTCCCCGTGAGGAGTTTCGCGAACGTCGACTTCCCGATTCCGTTCGGACCGACGATACCGAGCACCTCGTTCTGGCGGATCGTCCCGCCCTCGACCTCGAGCGAGAACTCGCCCTCGCCGTAGCTCTTGGTGATGTCAGGGTACTCGACGAGCGTCTCGGTGTGACTCGCCGCTCGAGGCGCGTGTTCTTCGAACTCGATGGGATCCGGTCGGATCCGCATGTTCTCGTTGTCGAGGTACCCCGAGAGGTACTCGTTGATCCCGTTTCGGACGGATTTCGGGGCCGTGATGACACCGTAGGCACCGGGCTCACCGTAGGCGACGTGGAGCGTGTCGGCGAGCAAGTCGAGAATGGCGAGATCGTGTTCGATGACGAGCATCGATCGATCTTCTTTCTCAGCGAGGTCCCGAATCAATCGGGCTGCCGTCACTCGCTGGCCGATATCGAGATACGGCGTGATCTCGTCGAGGAAGTAAAAGTCCGTGTCACGAGCCAGCGTCGCCGCGATGGCCACACGCTGGAGTTCTCCGCCGGAGAGGTCGTCGATCGACTGGTCCATCACCGGCCCGATCGAGAGTCGCTCGACGAGTTCGTCGAGCGCCCCTCGTTCGTTGGTTTGCTCGAGCAACTCGCGCGTGTTTCCGTCGAACGTGTTCGGAATCTGGTCGACGTACTGGGGCTTTCGGGCGACGGTCACGTCGCCGTCGCGGACGGCCGCGATGTAGTCCTGGAGTTCCGTCCCGCGGTAGGCCTCGAGGATGTCGTCCCAGTCGACGTCTTCGTCGTGGCGTCCGAGATTCGGCTCGAGTTCGCCGGCCAAAATTCGGATGGCAGTGGTCTTCCCGATACCGTTCGGGCCGAGGATCCCGGTGACTTGCCCGTCCTGTGGAGCTGGGAGCCCATAGAGCGAGAAGGCGTTCTCGCCGTAGCGATGGGCCGGATCGTTCTGGAGTTCCTTCGGCAGGTTGATGATCTCGATGGCGTCGAAGGGGCACTTCTCGACGCAGATCCCGCAGGTTTCGCCCAGACAGATCTCCTCGGAGATGTGGATCTGTTCGGGTTGCCCTTCGTCCGTATCTTCACCCCGTAGGGTGATGCACTCCTTTCCCGTCCGATTCGGCGGGCAGTAGTTCTTACACTCGTAGCTACATCGATCCGGCTGGCACCGATCTAAGTCTACGACGGCGATGCTGTCATCCGCCATTGTTAGACGCTTGCCCCCGTGGTGAGCAAGATTCCAAACGTCACGAACCAGAACGAGAAGGTCATGAACACGATGAACAGGTAGTGTTTCGCCCCGAACTCGTCGTCCCCGTAAATGCTCGTGAAGTCAAAGAGGATGAACTGGGCGAGGATCGCCCCCAACACGAGCAAGAGCCCTCGCATATCCGACGCTGCCGCGTCCGCCGAAGCGGCGTCGCCGGTAATCGCCAACGAGGCAAACCCGGCAGCGACGCCGAGCAGCGCCGACAGCGCCGTCACGCTGATCGAGCGGATATGCTCGCGTCGGTCACTAATCGATTCGGTCGACATGCGAACAACTCCGAGTGCGGGGCTAAAAAGGCGTTCGGGTTGGTCTCGAGGGAGTCATACGTCGCTGTATCTACACTGGTACCAGCCGTTGTAGTAAGATTACATTTGCTTTCGTCAGTAGCAATAACCTTATGTGATTGCTTCACTGCCACCAGAGGAATTTTCGCGAACAAGACGCTAACAGCACAAACGTGGAGAGTGATGACAGAATATGTATTTCGACGTGATGTTCAAACTCAAGGGTAGTGGCTATCTTGAAACGATGTAAGTACTACTCCTGAATGAGGTCAGCCCTCGTACGCCGTAATACTGTCAGGATCTCAATTCAATTTGAGCGGTAGAACCGTCGGTTGCACGGACTGTGATATCCACGTCGTCAACACCAACATTACTACCGCCCCCATCTTCCTCGCGAAATCTATCAAACTCGAATTCCATTTCGTCACCAGGTTCAATCGCAACAGTATTTTCTTCTCCATCTCTCGAGAACCCGACGAGTTCTTCGCCAATGTAGATAACCTCGTCTATAATCTGCTCGTCTTCGAATAATAAAATATCATCATTATGGCCACCAACCTGATTCGCATCCTCGTTATTCGTCCAGCTGATAGCTAGTCCGTCAAGCTCGACTACTTGACCGTCGTCAGGTTGAGTATTCTCGATGATAAATTCGTAATTGCCACTGTTGCCCGCGGAATCAACACTTCCCTGTATGTCACTGATAGCGGCTGTCTGAGGTATCTCAAATATCCGTTCGAGATCGATAATGCCAGTGGCGTCGTCGCTGTTCGTCGGTTCGAGGTCAGCAAAAATATGAACGATCGCTGTTTCATCTGTCCCCCCTACTTCAATCTCTTGGTTTTCTCCCGGTTCAATATCGAACTCAACCTGTTCCTGAAATTCATCTTCTCCGTTTACATCAAACTCGATATCGTCGTCGCTGTCAAGTTCGACGGTCATCGAATATGTGGTAGTATTGTTCACAAACACGGGAGTCCTGTCAGCGGTAGTGCCGTCAATTCCGAGATACGCAGATGGATCGTCGCTCGCAGTAACGCTCACACCTCGCCCCGCATAGATTTCGCTAAACCCGAACGTCTCGGATGCCGTCAATAGGACGCCGGCTCCGATCAGTCCGAGCGCAGTACGTCGCGTTACAGTACTTTTTTGAGGCATCTATCGTCACGTTCTCTACGGTGGTCGCTCTATCTCTCCCAATCGCATCTGTCGACTCTGAACTACGTGTACAACTGCCGAAAACGCGAACAATGCAAACACCAGCGTTGCCCATTCGAGTTCTGAAACCGTTCCCGTTGGGACGACCTCGAGCCACAGTCCTCCAATTATGACTCCACCGAGGGCGGCCAACCCGAGGTAGTAGACACCCCACGGAATCGAGTCCGCAGGCACAACGTCGAGGTAGACGTCAAGCGCGGCGGCCTCGTCTGTCAGTTCGATCGTCCGGTCGTCGAACTCGATCACGTCCGCTCGCTCGAGCGTCGGCAAGTGTGTCTGCTGTAAGGACGTGTACACGCGCTTTCGCTCTGCAGACGTGAGTTCTGCGACCTCCTTGTCGAGTTCCCAGGCCGCCACGTGTTCCGCCAGATCGCCGATCGTCACTGGTTCGTTCTCACGTTTACAGTAGTGAATCGTATAGCGGCGACGCTGATTGCTCAAGAGATCGAATATTTCCCCCTTTCTCGAGTCACTACTCATCGGTGTCGCCATTGGATATCGTATCCCCCAATAAGGACTGACGTATCTGTTGTACATAATGTTTCTTGCCGAGAAATGACAGTACTCCGGTGTGTGATAGGATGGCAATATCGTGCGCATTATACGCCTTATCGACTATATTGGATCGGACAGATCAACCACGAGGTCGCCGCCATCTATAATTTGTCAGCTTGAGCGAGCGTGTCAGGAGTCGATCTCGACGACCTGTTCGCTGGCACTGACAGCGTAGTCTGCCGTCACGTCCCGCTCGTGTGTCGCGGTAATTTCGACTTCTGGTTCGGCATCGACCTCGACTTCTTCTTCCGCGATGGTCTCGAAGAGATCGAAGAGTTCCTCGGCGTCGTCCGTGCTGTGGAACGAGCCGCCAGTCTGTTCGGCCCACTCCTCGAGTTCGTCTTCCGGAATCGGATCGTGCTCGAGGCCGCCTAATCCGACAGTGTAGAGCGTGACGTTGAGTTCGTTCGCGCGCTCGACTTGCGCGTCCATCGCCGCATCATCTTCGGGATAGTTGTTCTGTCCGTCGCTCAGCAAAACCGTAACTCGCTCCTGGTCGTCTTCGCCGTAGTTCTCGTAGTCATTAAGTGCGAGTTCGAACCCGTCGGCCATGTTCGTTCCGCCGTCTGCGTGGCCTTCGACGTTCGCCTGCGCTGCGTCGAGGTCGTCGTCGAGGTGGTGGAGCACGTGTCCGTCTCGGTCGAAGTCGTAGACTCCGGCGCGGTCACCATCGGTCTCGTTCATCATGCCGATGAAATTCCGAGTTGCGTCGACCCGTTCACTGGTCGGGTCGTTGCCAGGGTGGTCGTACAGTCCGAGCGTGGCCGAGCCGCCGAACAGTCCACCGTGGTCGTCTGGGTGGACACGGATATCCTCCCAATCATCCGGATGAGCGTAGTCGCGATACTCGAGTCGCTCGGTGTTGCCGTCCTCGTCACGGAGTTCGACGTCAGATTCGTCGCCGATCCCGAGGAAGCCACCGTCCATGTTTCGGAACGGATCGTCCGTCGGTATCGGTTCCCACGATTCGCCGATGTCCTCCTCGTCGTTCGGGTTGTACGGATCGATTGCATCACTCGGATTGTGTGGGCCCATCGATCCGGATCGGTCGAGCACGAACGTCGCATCGAGTGGCATTCGTTGCTCGCCGTACTCGAAGTAGAGGTCCTCGTCGGAGTCCGTAAACGGAGTCTCGGTACGGAGTGATTCGTCGAAGTTGATCTCGACATCGTACTCCTCGATGTTATCGTCTTGTGGCCCCTGTGAGCCCTGGTTTGATTCGATATTGCCGTCTCCAGCAACGACTGCACCGTCGATCGTTACGTTCTCAGCAATGTCGATGTCTGCACCCGGCGCGTAGACGACGCCCTGGAAGTCGTCGTCGATCGTAATCTGCGACTCGCTCGATGCGTAGACCCATAGCGAATCGGCGCGATCGTCGGGTTCGATTTCGACATTCCCAAGTTGGACATCCCCCTCGACGTAGAAGTTCGTCTGATTGTCTCCACTAACTGTGAGAGTTTCTGACACGGATGGATCATCTGAATCAGATGGGAGTTCAAGCGTGTCGTGTTCGTCGACACCAACGTGAATGTCGCCATCGGACGAATCGAGTGAATTGATGTCGGACGCCCCATCGAACAACCCTTCTTGACTACTATCGTCGGTGGCGGAGACTTCACCATCCGCTTCTGATTCACCATCGAGATACTCCGTGTGTAATCGCTCGAGTTCGTCGTCGATCGTATCGATATCGTCGAACGGTTCAGATAATTCAGCCCCAACGGATTGTCCTCGTGGTTCGTCGGAATTTATCTGATAAACACCTTCATCGAGGGGTTCGTGGATGCTTTGGTCAGTAAACTCAAGACCATACACTAGTGGAGACATTTTAGGATTCGACGGCGCATGTACTTCTCCGTTAACTACAGAAAGTCCGGAAACATTGGCATTGTTCGCTAGCTCGTACTCGTCATAGTTCGCGAGGAACAGATCATCAGTAACGTTACTCGCCGTATCGTGGTCGTCGTAGGAGTTTACGTCGAGACTCGAACGGAGTTGACCCTCATCACCCTCGAGGAACAGGCCGCCGAAGACGGCCGGTTCAATATCGACGAGGTCTGCGAGCGGTGCGTCCCCGTCGACGGCGGCGACGACCGTAACCGACTCTGCCGACTCGTCGTGACAGATTAAAGTCACTTCGCCACTGGCCGAGTCACAGTCGTCGTCCACGTCGGATTCGTCGACCGCATCGAACTCGTCCTCCAGGAATGAGTACCAGCCGTGGTGGTAGGCCGTATCGGTAACCTCGACCGTGACGTGGTCCACATAGTCCATGTCGTTACCGAGGGTGTCGAATTCTCCTGAATTATCGTCTTGGGGTTGTTGAACTGTGTGCTCACCGGAGCCGACAGTTCCCTCGAGTGAGAGCGGCGAAATGTCGATTCGGCCGACCTCCTCGTCGTCGATGGTCTCCTGATAATAGTCGATGTTCGGCGTCGCCATCGGGGTCGCCCGGTCGTCGTGAATCTCCCAGACGCCACCCGCCTGATAGGCGTACTCGTTTCCACCGTCGTCTTCGGCCGCGAACGTTGTCAAATTGGTCGATTCAGTGTCGGTTCGGTACCCATCCGAAACGGTCACTTTCAATTCGCCGTCGTCGACGATTTCGCCGTCGAGACCGTCGAGATAGACTGATCCCGTTTCACCCTGTCCAGCAATCGTCGTGAGATCGGCGTCGAACTGCTGAAGGTCCTGTTCGGTCTTTTCCCCGTGCGTCTGTGATTGGATCGTATCCATCGCACTCATTCCCACGACGAACACGAGCGTCCCCCCCACGAAGACCATCATGAACAACAGCACGATACCGAGTTGCGGATTGACCCCTCGATCCCGGCAATCGTGTGAAGATGGTCGGTTCCCAACACTGTTCATTCTACAAGACAATCCTGTCCTGAATTATATAAGTGTACTGTATACTCATCATAGACGAACACCTATTTTATCAGAAGTTGGAGAAAAGAGTACGTCGCGTAGACGAGTGCCCACCACCGCACTATTAAGGAATATCGAGAACTATTTCGATGGGAAGTTCGGCGTTGGGATCGTCCGAATCGAGTCCCTCTACGTACAGGACGACCGTCACTGTTTCACCGCGCATGTCGACCTGGCTGAATGCGCCGCCAGTACGGAACTGCTCGAGCGTAACTGTGGCCTCGTCCCCACTTTCGAGCAGTGCCTGATCATCAAGATCGTATCGGGGTGCACCGTCGCCGATTTCGATATCGTCATCGAGACTTCCGTCTTCACTCGCGTCGATGATGAGTTCTGAGCCGCCGGTTCCGGTGTAGCCGATTTCACTCGCCGCACTCGAGGTTTCTCGGACTGAGATTCCAGTCACAGTTCCATCACCTTCGCCCTCGTATTCGATGTCGAACATGACTGCCGATTCCTCGCCAGTATCGACGCCACTCGAGGTCGCAGTTTCGGGTGGACCGACGAGTTCAAGGCCGGAATCGTCGATTGGAATCGGCGCTGGGTAGTCATCGGCGGGTGGCTGGTCGCCTTCGCAATCGAAATCGACGCCAGATACCGTAAACGCCTCTCGGTCAACAGAAGCACCAGATCCGTCTGTAGTAACCGACAAGTCGACCGTCGCGTCGTCCGCCGCCACGTCGACATCCTGACTACACTCGAGTTCGATCGGCACGACGTCCCCAGAGTCGAGGCCGGCGTGATCATCGGCATTCGCGACCGAGAGGACACTGCTATCACCGCCGCCAGCCCACGTCGTACCGCGGACGTGTACGTCCGTAATCTCGAGTGGGTTGTTCGCGTTGTTCGTTACGTGCGCTACATCGGCGCTCACGTCGATATCGCCAATCAGCCATCTACTTTCGTATTCGATGAGCGGTCCGTCGTACGTTTCCTCGAGGCCGAGATACGCGTGTTGTTCGTCCTCAGCGACGGAGACGCTCGTTTCTCTGTCGGCAAGGGTAGAATAGCCGCCGAAGAACGGAGCAGCGACGATTGCACTCCCGACGAGGAGACAGATCACACCCAGCATCGTGAACGCGTTTCTCATGAAACAGTCCCTATGCTCGTCGGTTGGGATCGGCAGTGATACAGATCCGTTCTCGTCACGTCGATCGAATTTGCGTTCGGTTCATGCGACCGAGGACGCACTCGTCTCGAGGAGACCAACGGACTAGGCACTCCACATCGTTCCCCAACTCGTGTTCCCATGAGACTTGAGATGGCGACAGATATACAATAATTTTTCTGCCGAATGAAGGAAGTTGTAAGATCGAAGCTCGTTCGTATTTGACAGCGGTTCGTAAACGGAATCGAACAATTTCGACGCCGAATTGGTCCGTTCAAGTCAACCCTGAGCGAGCGTATGGCTCACCGTTCAGCCCTTCTGGCAACCGAATACAAAGTGGGTAGCGTATCTGAGAGTTGATACGGACCGCGTACCGGCGTCCGTCCTCGAGACGGTGACGACCGGCGCGAAGAACGGAGACCATATACATGAGAATGAATCGACGCAATGTGTTAGTGGGATTAGGAACGATCGTCGCGGGTGGCGGGGCTGCACTCGGGACGGGCGCGTTTAGTACGGTAGAAGCAGATCGTACCATCGAGGTTACGACAACAGGCGATGCAGACGCCTATCTTGGAATCGAGGCATACGGCGAAGGTTCAGAGTACGTCGACGATGACGACGACGAGATTAGCTTCGACTTCGGTGGAGAAGATGACGAGGAAGGCCTCAACGAGAACGCCGTAACTAGATTTGATAATCTCATTACGATTACGAATAACGGAGAGCGGGATTCAGAGAATATTGAGGTCACCATTAGTGCGGATGATGATGACATGTTCCTCGCGTACGAAGGCGACAACGAAGACGCGGAAATCAACGAAATAACACTCGACGACGACGAGCTTCACGTCGGGTTTCAATTCGACACGGGGGCGGGCGACAACATAGAAGATATCGACACAATCGAGATCGAAGCCACTGAGACCTCGACCGAGGGCTAGTGGGTCAGGCCAGTAGCACTAGCTAAGGCTGTTACGCAGTACACCGAAACCACTGGGAATGGGGTGGACTCGCGTAGCTGGCGTGCCGGCCCAGGTTCGGCCGGCACCCGACAGCCGTTTGAGAGGAAACGAGACGAGCGACGGTTGCGGGATATACGGCGAATGGTATCACCGAAGGCGATATGGACCGTTGTGGCGGCCTGCGTAGTACTTACACTGGCAGTGCCAACCGTTGCGATTACGATGGATGAAGATACCGCCAGCGACGACGTCATCCTCGAGCCAACGACGTCCTACGCGTCGGTCACGGACGAGGGCGAGCTCGAGGTGGATCTCGAGCGCCTCAACGAGCGGGCGGTGACCACGTTCGACGACGTGTTTACGATCAGCGTCGGTGACGATGCCGTTTCGCGAGTCTGGATCGAAGACGTCGAGGGGCTCACCTTTTACGAAAACGGGAACCAACACGCAGAACTGAGCGAATCGTCGCCATTGGAGCCGGAGGCTGGCGAGAGCGCGCGGATCGGTGTGAGTATCGATACGCACGTCGATCACGCGGCGACGGAGACGTTCACGGTCCACGTCGAGTACGAAGACGACGATGGGAAATCGACCGGTGTCGTTACCCTCGAGGACCTCGAGGTCGAGCCGGAAACGGTCGAAACGGGGGAGAACGTCACGGTGAACGCGACCTACGAGAACGTCGGCGAGCGGACGAAGACGACCGACGCCGAGTTGACGGTAGACGGAACCGTCGTCGATTCCGAGTCAGTGACGGTCAGTCCTGGAGACACAGAGACGGTGCATTTCGAGCGCCAACTCGAGTGGCCGGGGGAGACCGAACTCGGCGTCGACGGCGTCGAGCACGAGACGGTTTTGGTCGACGGTCCACCGGTCGACGTGCTCGAGGCATCGGTCGTCGATACCGAACTCGCAGCCGGCGAGACGGGAGAAATCGAGGCGACGGTCTCGAATCCGACCGACAAACCGGTCGAACGAACGCTCGAACTCGCGGTCGACGGCATCGTCGTCGACACGCAAACGGTCGCACTCGAGTCGGCGAGCGAGCAGACGGTCACGTTCGAACACGAGTTCGACGGCGAAGGAACGACGCCCGTTGCAGTCAGCGGCGTCGACGCCGGCACGGTCACCGTCGACGAGCCGACGTTCGAGATTCAAAACAGAGAGCTGTCGGCGACGACGATGGCTGCGCTCGCACCACCGATGGCGGCGAGTTTGCTGGTTATCGCGACTGTCGCAAACCGACGGTGGGTAAAAAAATGACTCGCACGTCCGAACGAAAACTGGGGAAGCGAGTACAACCATCGTCGAAGCGAGTACGGTCACCGTCGAGGCGAATTCAGCCGAACGGACGCCTTCGGGTGGTCAAACCGTGACGACGGGAACACTCCTTAAGCGAGTGCTGGGCGGTGTCGTCGCGCTCGTCATCGTGTTGTTATTGGTCGGCCAGCTCCTCGGCCAGCCCATTTTGCTCGGGTACGTCGCGACCGGCAGCATGGAGCCGACGATGGACGCGGGAGACGGCTTCGTCTCGGTTCCGAGCGCCGTGACGGGATCGCCCGAAGAGGGTGACGTGGTCGTCTTCGAGGCTCGAGAGTTACACGACGGTGAGTTGACCACGCATCGAATCGTCGACGAAACGGAGGAAGGGTACGTCACGAGTGGCGACGCGAATCCGTTCACGGATCAAGATAGCGACGAGCCACACGTCACGGACGATCAGATCGTCGCGACCGCGTGGGAACTCGGCGGCGACCCCGTCACGATTCCACACCTGGGGACGGCGATTATGGGCATTCAGGGTGGCGTGGAATCGGCGTTCGGAACGGTTGCGTCGACGGTCGGGTTGTCGGAACCGACCGACTTCGATTCGGCCGGCGCAGTGCTCGTGGGCCTCGGTGTCGCCTTGCTCGGCTTCGGAATCCTCCTCGAGCGACTCGGGCCCGGGCGCCGGGAGGCGACACGCTCGCGCTCGCGACCGAACGTCATCGCGTTGTGGACGGTGCTGGGCGTCGTCTTACTCGTCTTCGTCACAGGAGCGACGGCGGCGATGGTGATCCCGTCGGGAACCGTCGAGTACGGAATCGCGAGCACCACGTCCCCGGGTGACGACCCACAAGAACTCGAGCCCGGAGAGACTGGCGAGTTGACACAGACGGTCGACAATGCGGGCTACCTGCCGATCGTCGCGATCCACGAGAGTGATCGCGAGTCCGTCAGTACCGATCCGGATCGACAGACGGTCGGCCCGCGCTCGAGTGGAGAGGCGACGGTCTCGCTCACTGCACCCGAGGAGACTGGCGAGTACACGCGGTCCGTCGAGGAGCACCGGTATATCGCCCTCTTACCACCGTCCGTGATCGAGTGGCTCCACACTGGGCATCCACTCGTTGCAATCGCCGCCGTCAACGGCGTCATCGTCGGCGTTGCCGTTATGCTCGTCCTCGCCGTGTTCGGACGAAACGACATTCGGATTCGAAGCACTGGCGTGCACGTCTCGCTGGCGACTCGAGTCCGTCGAAAAATTCGGGAGTGGCGATGATCGGGTTCGAACGCGATTTCGGCCGCGACGGGCGATCCGCTACCGCATCGGTAGATCGTCTCGGTTTGGCCAGTATAGTTATAATGAACGGAAGTGATAATTATACCCGAGTGATAGTTTCAACCGTTTGCGGTTGGGGATTACTGCGGGGATGGAAACGGAGGGTCAGCACCGCTGTCTCTCTAGGGGTAACTAACTGTGATCGATAACGCACGACTCGACTTGCTGTTCGCCGAGTACGGCAGAGCGATCGCGATTGCACTGGTCGTGATCGGTACGCTCGCACTCGTCGCGTCGGGATGGGCCGTTGGGAACCCATCGACGACGACGGAAGCACAGTACGCGGACGAACACGTCTCGACGGAGTTGCACACAGGCGCTGAGGTCGTTCAAGACGGGACGCTCTGGAACGAGGGAGAGTATCTCGAGAACAACGACGTCTACATGCTCAACGACTCGCCGGAGTTGACCCTCGAGCCCGAGACGACGGTTCAGAGCGAACGCGAAGACGTCTCGGTCGACGATACAGAGGTGACACACGAACTCGAGGCGCGATACGAGGCGACGCGAGACGGCGACGTGTTCTGGAACGAGAGCCATACGGTACTCGAGGAATCGCCGACCGTCGAAGACGGCGTCGCGACGTCCTCGGAGACGATCGACGTCGAATCGTACCGAGACCGACAGTACGAACTCGAGCAGGAACTCGGCGGCGTCGGCGACGTGGACCTCGAGTTCGTGTTGTCGGTTGCCTACGATACTGGTGGCGCGGAGGGAACCGACGAGGCGACGACGCCGTTCGAGGTGACCTCGACGGCCTACTGGCTCGGGGATTCGGCGTCGGTGTCGGAGACGGCGACCCAGCAGACGGGGACCGAGGAGACGACTGAGTCGCGCTCGCTCGCGTTGATCGCCGGATTGTCACTGCTCGGAACGATTTCGCTCGCCGGGGCGGTGGGAATCGTCCGGCGCACGCCGGTCGACGAAACGGTTGCCCGGCGCAAAATTCACGAACGCCGCTACGCCGAGTGGATCTCGAAGGGGTCGATCCCGATGTGGATCGGGAACTATCACGTCTCGCTCGATACGCTCGAGGACGTCGTCGACGTCGCGATCGATACGAACGAGCGCGTCGTCCACGACACACAACGTGGGCTCTTCGCCGTGGTCAACGATGGCGTCGTCTACTACTACAGCGAGCGTGGACAGTGGGAGGAAACGGCCTGGCCGGAGATGAACCTCTCGGAGCACGGCGACTCGAGTGGCGACGGTGATGAACCGGCGATTACGCCCGAAGAGATGGATCTCGAGGGGATCGACGAGTTCTCAGATCTGGACGAGGAAGGGTTCGAGGACGACGAAGACGTCTGGAAGCAACTCTAACCGTCCCCGGCTACCGTGAGGTGGGTACTGGTCCGCGCGGCGACGGAGGCCGGTGGCAGTCGTTTTCGACGGGCGAGTCGGAGGAGGAACTCGAGTGAAACTGCATCGGGGGAAGCGAGATTAGGAGCAGACACACCGGGACGCTTGCCGGTGATTTTGGTCGTGAAATCGGAGAGTCGGTTTGCCTGGTGATCGAAATGCGTAAATGATCGATCGTGATAGATTTTGGTGTATGAAGACGCCACTCATCGTGACCGATTTTCTCGAGCAGGCACGAGCCCACTACGGAGACGAAACGGCGATTGTCGGGACTACGGGGGAGCGATTCACGTACGAGGAGTTTGGCGAGCGAGTCGATCGGTTTTCGGCGGCGTTAGCAGAACGCGGAATCGAGAAAGGTGATCGAGTTGGAGTGCTCGATCCGAACACGCACTATCATCTCGAGGCGGCCTACGGTGCGATGCAACTGGGTGCGATCTTTACGCCGCTGAACTATCGGCTGACTCCGGACGATTACGAGTACATTCTCTCGGATGCGGGCGTCGACGCGGTCTACGCGGATTACGAGTACGCCGAAAAAATCGAGCCGATCCTCGAGGACGTGCCGACGGAGACGTTCGTGACGAACGAGACGGACGTGGTGGACGGTCAGTGGGAGGATTTCGACACCGTACTCGAGGAGGCGGGGACCGAGTTCGACGCACCCGAGTTGGCCGAAGACGAGATTATTACGATCAACTACACCTCGGGGACGACGGGCGATCCGAAGGGCGTCTGTCGAACGCACAGAACGGAAACCGTTCACGCGTACTTGATGTCGATGTATCACGAGATCACCGATGACGACGTCTACCTCTGGACGCTACCGATGTTCCACGTCAACGGGTGGGGCCACATTTACGCGGTGACCGGAATGGGTGCGACGCACGTCTGTACCCGCGGCGTCAACGCCGACGAGGTCGTCGAGGCGATTACGACCGAAGACGTGTCGTTCCTCTGTGCTGCACCGGCGGTGCTCAATCAGTTGATCGACTACTACGAGACAGAAGGCGAACCCGAGATGATGGGCGAACACCGGGTGCGAGCGACGACTGCCGGCAGCTCGCCGCCGGAAGCGACCATTCGCGCCGTCGAAGAGGAGTTCGGCTGGTACCTGAAACACCTCTACGGGGCAACCGAAACCGGACCGCTGATCACCATTTCCGATGCGAAACGGCTCCTGACCGACGAGAATCGCTACGAACTCAAGAAACGCCAGGGAATGGGCGTTCTCGGTACCGATGTCCGCGTCGTCGACGAGGACGGTACCGACGTCCCGCGAGACGATGCAACGCTCGGCGAAATCGTCGTCCGCGGCAATCAGATTATGGACCGCTACTGGAACAAGCCTGAGGAGACCGACGAAGCGTTCAGCGGCCGTCTCGAGGGCTACTTCCACACCGGCGACCTCGCGTCGGTCGACGAGAACGGGATGATCGCCATCCGCGACCGGAAGAAAGACATCATCATCTCCGGCGGCGAGAACATCTCGAGCATCGAACTCGAGGACACGCTGTTCGATCACGACGCCGTTGGGGACGCTGCAGTCATCCCGGCTCCGAGCGAGGAGTGGGGAGAGACGCCGAAAGCGTTCGTCGTGCCCTCGAGTGGTTCGCCGGATCAACCGCCGGTTTCACCGGAGGAGTTGACCGAATTTACCCGCGAGCACCTCGCGAGTTACAAAGTAGTTCGACAGATCGAATACGTCGAAGACCTACCGAAGACTGCGACCGGAAAGACACAGAAGTACGAACTTCGCGAGCGCGAGTGGGAGGACGAGGATCGACTGGTCGGTGAAGGATAAGTACGGTGCCAAGTGGGCAGGTGATCGTCGACTCTCGACTCCCGCAATCCTCGCCATTGACTGACTGGCCAGTCAAATATGTATTTCTAGCACTTGGACCGCCATAGAGACAATATACGATAATTCCTCTGCCGAAATTTATGTCGGGTGATCCCGCTGGCGAGGCTCAACTTTTATGCTTCTGGGACCTTTCGATTCGTAGTATGGCACAGACCGACGGGGAGAACATCGAAGATTTGCCACCGAGTGCCAAACTCGTCTTCAAGGTACTCGAGTACGATGGTCCGTTGACCCAAAAGCAGATCGTCGAAGAGTCGATGTTGTCTGCCCGAACCGTTCGCTACGCACTCGAGCGGCTAGAGGACATTGGAATCGTCGACGAAGATATTTACTTTGCTGACGCCCGACAGAGCCTCTATCGGATCGAGGAACCCGTCGCGGCCGACGGAAACGGCGTCGAGGAGTCACCGAAGAAGGACGCCTGCTGCGCCGAATAATCATCAGCAAATAGGAGGATTATTTTGACGGCGGAATCGTCTTCCTCCATGGACAAGGAATCGCTTCCGCGCTGGGGCTGGCTCTTGATCGGCCTGTTCGGGATGGTGCTCGTCGCCGAGTTGCTCAACTTCTACGTGTTCAGACCGGCCGGAGTACCGCAGTCCTTCGAGGTGATCCCCATCATCACCGCGATGGCGCCGGTATTGATCTTTATCGGCCCCTGGTACGACGAGGAGCGCCAACACTACTGGGAGCAATCACAGGCGCACATTGTTGGAGACCTCCTGTTCGTCCTCGTTGGTGCTGCCCTCGGCTCGGCGATCGTGCTCGCCGCAATCGTCACCATCGGCCTGCCACGCATCGTCCAGGACATTCTCGCGATGGGCGGCGGCTTCATGCTCTCGTGGGGACTCTTCTGGTGGCGCAACACGGCGCTGTACGCCGGAACGCTCGAGTGAATCGACGCGAGCCGACCGATCGTCCGAGTGAATCGTTCGTCCGAGTCAGCCGATCGACGCGAGATCGTTACACGAGCGGACGATCCGCGATACCGGGTGTCTGTGGCATTTTGCGTTTGTGCCGTGTTTCAGTACAGAGCCACGCGATCGACCGGGCCGTTTGCCGATCGATTCCGAGCGCGTCTGCGGCATCCGTGATCGAGGTGTTTTCATCGACGAGCTGGTGAAGCAGCGGATCGATGGTGTCGTAGGTCGCACCCAGCTCGTCGGCGTCAGTCTGTGCCGCCCAGAATCCAGCGGTCGGCTCCTTACTGACGATCCGTTTTGGAACGCCGATTCGCTTTGCAAGTGCGCGAACTTCAGTTTTATAGAGGTCACCGATCGGATACGTATCGGCCGCGCCGTCGCCGTATTTGGTGAAGTACCCCAGCAACAGCTCCGAACGGTTCGCCGTTCCGAGGACAAGCCGCCGTTGGCGATTTGCCGCGTAGTACGCACAGCACATCCGCAAGCGCGCGATCACGTTGCCGATCGCGTGATTTCGCTCGCGAGGGCGATCAGCGTCGGTCTCGTCCGTCCAGGACTCGAGCGAACCGACGACCGTCTCCTCGAACGCCTCGAGCATCGGCCGAAGGCTACGTTCTTCGAACTCGATTCCCAGTCCGTCCGCAATGGTTCGAGCGTCGCTGACGTCGACGTGCTCAGTTTTGTGACACGGTAGACCGAGACCGAGCACGCTGTCGCTTCCGACCGCGTCGACGGCGAGTGCGGTCGTCACGGTCGAGTCGATTCCGCCGCTCATCGCGACGACGACGCCCTCTGCGCTCGCGTCCTCGACGGACGTCCGAATGTCGCTGACGACCCGAGACCGTACAGCCTCGAGTCTCGAACGGTCCGTTAGGAACGATGTACCAGCTAGTTCGACACTGGCGCTGTCGACTGTTTCGACGTTTGCGTTCACGGGAGTTGAACACCACGTTTTTCCATAGATAGTTAGACAAACGTCTCGTATAAGTGTGTTCTCCTTAAACACCTAGTAGCTCTACGATCAGTTGCTGTCGATGTGTACAACCAGTATCCACTCGTAGCCTGTTCAGACTCCTCACACACTGGAAACGGTTCACGACAAACACCATTATAAGATGTCAGGACAGATGACAAGCAAGCGTTTCCACACATGGCTCTCTCCACCGACCGCGAACTCCGTATTCGAATGCTCCTCGCACTCGGATTAGTCGTCTGTCTACCGTTCGCGTTCGTCTACACGTTTCTCTTCCTCGTGAACACCGTCGGAATCCCCTTACTCGAGTGGGTCAACGAACAACCGTACCACGGCGAGTTCTACGTCGATCCGCTCGTCCTGTCGGTCGTCGTCCTCGGCGGACTCGCCGTCCAGTATCGGTACGGGCCGCGAACGGTCGTCGACTCGCTCGGTGCTCGTCCCGTCGACGCGAGCGCGTATCCGGAGCTTCACGCGACGGTCACGCGACTCTCCTCGCAAGTCGACGTAGCGAAACCAGCCATCAGCGTCATCGAGAGCGACGTCCCCAACGCCTTCGCCGTCGCTGGTGGCGGCGAAACGGGCCGCGTCGTCGTGACGAGTGCCCTCCTCGAGTCGCTCTCTGAGGACGAACTCGAGGCCGTGTTGGCCCACGAACTCGCCCACCTCAAGAACCGAGACGCGAACCTGATGACCGTCGCGTGGCTGTTGCCGACGATCACCTACTACCTCGCAATCGTCGCGTTCTACGTCCTCTATGGCTTCTACCGGCTACTCGGAGCCGGAGCGGGAGGGCGCTCGAGCGGGAGCGGCGACGGGCGGGGTATCGTAGCCGTAATCGTCGTCATCACCGTCACAGCGGTCGCCACGTTGTTGGTCTCGGCGATGTTCTGGCTCGCGAGCGTGTTGTTCTACCGAATCCTCTCGCGCCAACGCGAGTACGCCGCGGACGAGGCCGCAGCCGCGATCACCGGCTCACCGGCAGCCCTCGCGAGCGCCCTCGAGACCATCGACGAGACGATGACGGCCGTGCCGGACGAGGACCTTCGAAAGCTCGACGGCGGCACCGAAGCGCTGTACCTCGCCCCGCTCGAGGATCGGGCCTTCGACTCGAACGACCTGCTCAGCACGGACATCTTCCCGGATACGCACCCGCCCACGGCGGTTCGAATCGAGCGACTGCGCGAACTCGAGGGTGAGCGGTCGTGAGCCGTGACTCGCTCGGCCGTCGCTCACTGCTCGGGACGCTCGCGTGCGGCGTCACCGCCAGTCTCGCGGGCTGTGGCTATCAACCGGCCGCGGGTGAGTACGAGTGGAGCGCGAGCGTGTCCGTCGGCCCAGACGTGCCGTTCTCGGACGGCGAAAGCACCTGGCTCGCCGGAACCGACCGACTCTACGGCGTCGCCAACGTGTCGGGGCAGACGCCCCAACCCGGCGAAGGCGGATGGCAAGAATTGGACGAAGCACACGTCAGCGCCTTCGACAGTCTGGGCGAAGAGCAGTGGTCGACCGACGCCACCGAGCAGTACGTCGGCGAACCAGTCCTCGTCGACGAAACGATCTATCTCGCTCTCGAGGGCGGTGGCGTCACCGCGATCGGAGCCGGAACCGACGGCGAGGGAGAAGTCCACTGGACGACCGAAGTTGACACCGAAAACGGTGAGGCTGAACGTGATGCGGAGTCCGACGACGAGAACGGCGAAGCTGACGACGACGGCGACGAAGACAGCGACGGCGATGATAGCGGAGATGACGCAGACGGAACTGACGACAGCGAGGAGGAACTCGAACTCGAGCTCGCCGCCGGCTCGGAACTCGTCGTCGCCCTCGGTGACGGTGAACTGTGGGGATTCGAGCCGGCAACCGGCGAAGAGCTGTTCGCAGCCGAACTTCCGGCCTCGCAGAATGCGACCGCTATCGCCGCCGCTGGCGAGTACGCCTGGGTCAGCTTTCTCGAGGACGACGAACCACGACTCGCGGTCTTCGACACCGATGGGGAGCGGGAAACGCGCTCGCTTCCCGAGGGACCCGAGTGGCTCGCGGCCGGGGACGACCTCGCTCTCCTCGGACTCGAGGACGAATCCGCCGTCTGGGGGGTCGATACCGACGGTGACCAGCAGTTCGAACTCGACCTCGAACTCGGGCCCGGGCCCGGGCCACGGCCACCCGTTATCGTCGGGAACACCGCCTACCTCGAGGCCGGCGGCGATCTGATCGCCGTCGACCTCGAGGCGGGCGAGCGCCTGTGGGACCTCGACTCGCCGCTCAGCGGCGGCCTCGTCGCCGACGCCGACAGTATCTACGGCTGGGCGAGTGGCTCCGGCTGCGGGCTCGCCTGCGTCGACTCGAGCGGCGAGTTCCAGTGGGACGCGACCCTTCCCGACGAGATATCCTGTCGTGACGACCTCTTCGTCCTCGAGGACACGCTCGTCGTCGCCGGATCGAACGGCGACCTATCTGGATTCCGAACCGAACCGGGCCGTCGCTATTCGGTCGTTTCCTAGGCAGGACACTTTGCACACGTGCCTTTTTCTCGTCGGGTTCGCTCGCTTTGCTCACGGGTCGCTTACGCTCCCCGTTTGCACTCCCGCGGCGCGAAGCGCCGCGCACCGCTCACTCACCTCTCGCGCAAAAATCTACGCCAAAAAGGCCGCTCACTCACTCCGTTCGCTCGCGGTTAGCTCCCTACGACGGCACAACCGTAATCGGCTCTTTCCGATCAACCGCCTGTTCTAACTCGTCCGCAATTGCACTCCCTCGAGAGACCTGAATCTCACGCACGCACCTTTTTTAACGGAGTCCTCACGCGCAGCGGCGCGTTCGAACTCCGCCAAAAAATCTGCACCAAAAAAGGCCGCTCACTCACTGTGTTCGTTCGCGGTGTGACTACGACGGCACAACCGTAATCGGATCTTTGCGATCGACCGCCTGCTCTAACTCGTCCGCAATTGCACTCCCTCGAGAGACCTGAATTTCGCCGCCGCGGCTCACCGTCGCGGTGAAGAGATAGTCGCCGCCGGCTTGCACCTCGACGGTCTCGCCGTGGTTGCCGTCGACGGGAACGACGATGTGCCTCGAGGTGATTTCGGGGGTGACCATCTGGCCCGCCGCCTGGCCACCGCCTGCGCCACCGTCCGCGCTGGCTCCGCCGCCACTCGGGGCCCCGTAGTTGGGGTTCTCGTCGTGGGTCCGAACGTCGATGTCGATGCCGAGGCGGTTCTCCACGTCCGAAATTCGACCGCCGCCCTTGCCGATGACGCTCGAGATGTCGTCGTCTTCGACGTAGACGACCGCCGTGTCCTGGCTCTTGAGTTCGACGTCGACGTACCCCTGCGCGATCGAGCGAATCTCGCGTTCGATCTCCTGTTTGGCGATCCGGTCGACGCCGGAATCGTTGGCCGGGCCGCCCTCTTCGTCTTTGAGCGGGACGGTGACGACCTGGCGGTTGAAGGTGTAGATCTCGTACTCGGGTTCGCCCGTCTCGAAGTTCGTGATCTGGATGACCGGCCGCGCGAGGTCCTCTTCGGTGAGACCGGCGGGGACCTTGACCTCCGTCCTAACGTCGTAAACGGTGTGAACCTCACCGGCTTCGATGTAGACGACGGTGTCGACGACCTGTGGGATCATCCCGAGTTCGACGCGACCGACGAGTCGCTGGAGGGCGTCGATCGCTCGCGTCGCGTGAACGACGCCGATCATACCGACGCCCGCGAGGCGCATATCCGCGAAGACCTCGAAGTCGTCGGTCTTTCTGACCTCGTCGTAGATCGTGTAGTCCGGCCGAACCATCAATAGGGCGTCCGCCGTGTTCGCCATCTCTCCGGCCAGTTCGGTGTACTGGGTGATCTCGGGGCCAACCTGCAGGTCACGTGGCTTCTCCATCGTCTTGACGGAGTAATCGTGGTCCGAAATGTAGCGAGCGACCGCCTGTGCAAAGGTCGACTTCCCGGCACCCGGCGCACCCGAGATGAGGACGCCGCGTTGGTGCTCGAGCAGGCGTTCTTTCAACTCGTCGGCTTTCTCGTAGTCTTCGATGTCGGTCTGGGCGATCGGACGGACGGCCGTGATCTCGATACCGTCGGAGAAGGGGGGTCGACCGATGGCGATTCGGTAGTCCCGAAACTGAACGATCTTCATTCCCGGCTGGGAGAGTTCGATGAAACCCTCGGAGGCCTCCTTGGCCCCGTCGACGACCTCGCGGGCGTACTCGTCCATGGTCGCCTCGTCGAGTGGTTCGTCGGCGATCGGCTCGTAGCGCATCTCGCCGAGTTCGCCGCGTTTGGCCTTCGGCACGGCACCCGCCCGAAGGTGGAGGCTCATCGTCTGATCGTCGAAGTAGCTCTCGACGGTGAGCGTCCCGACCTCCCTCACTTCCGGAGAGACACGCTCGACCTCGAGTCCTTTCGCGCGAGCGACTTCGGCCTGAACGACGTCGCTGGTCATAAACGTGGCCTCGAGTTCCTCTGCGAGGTCGCGAATCAACGCGTCAATCTCGCCTTCGGAGGCGTGACCGCGCTCGATGGCGTTGGGTCGCTCGCCGACGTACTCGAGGTCGATCTCGCCCTCGTCTGCGAGGTCGGCGAGTCGCTGAAGCTCCTCGAGACCGTCCCAGCCGCTATCGATCCCGTCGTTTGCCTGCGCCTCGAGTTCCGCGACGACGGCTTCCGGCACCGAAATCGTCGCTCCCTCGAACTGCCCGTCCTCGATCGTCGCCGAAACGCGGCCGTCGATGACCACGCTCGTATCCGGCACGACGTGCATACGCTAGCTGGTCGACGGACACGTATAAGCGTGTCCCACCGGAGAACGCCGCTCTACGGGCCTCCGACGGCGTGTGTGGCGGACACACGATTCGGACGATCGACCGGGAAGAGAGCCACCCTCGAGTGATGGTCATCCGAACTGTCGAATTGTATATCTACGTGTAGTGAGAACGAGTGTCTCGATGGGTGAGTTTACGACACCGGCGTTCGGGACGACGACCGGCGCACAGGCGTACGAATTCCTCGATACGACCTCGTTCGTCCGGGTCCCCAACGAGGCGACGGACGGACACCATTCCGTCGTCGAAATGCGACTTCGGGAGGGGCACGCCCCGCCGATGCACGTCCACGAGCGAGCGGACGAGGTCATTCACGTCGTCGACGGCGAACTCGAGGCGCACACCCCAGACGGGGTAACTGTCGTGGCTGCAGGCGGGTCGATCGTCTTTCCACAGGGAGGGGAACACTCACTCGTCGCTCGAGAAGAGACGACCATCGTTACGTCGACGACGCCGGGAGGGTTCGACGAGTTCGTGACAACGGCAGGTGAGCCGACGGACGACGAGTCGGTTCCGAGCCAGCCGCCGGACGAGGACGCGATTGGTCGAGTGATGGAGGTGGCTCCGTCGCACGGAATCGACATCGTCGGGCCACCACCGGGTGGTCCCCAGTAGCCGACGACGTCACTCTTTGAAAATCGAGTTCTCGGACCCTTCGTCGACGAGTTCGCCGTCGATTTCGATCGCACCCGTTCCGTGAACCGTGACGGTGTGATCGGGGACGCGAAACGTGAGTTCCCACTCCGGTTGCTTGGAAGTCATCAACAGTTCGAGCGCCTCGGTGTTGATACAGTTGTACAGGGAGTACTCGAGTTGATGTGGCTCGACGCCCTCGATTTCGGCGAGTGCTCGCGCGACCCGCAGCGTGATGCTGGTCGTTTCAGGTTCCACGCGATACCTCCCGGAGTCGGTTGCAGTCGACGATGAGGTGGTGTGGCAGTCCGTCGTGGGAGTGAATCGCTTCGATAACCACCGTCGCGTCCTCGAACGATGGGCCGCGGCTGACCTGAAACGGTTCGCGCTCCCACGTCACGAAACCGTGTTCTGCCAGCACCGGGAGGTGCCGATGAACCAGTTCGCTCGAGAGCGCGCCGTCGTCGTCCGACGCATCGGACACTGCTGCTGGAAGGGGGACCGACGCGTCCGCTGGAGCCTCGAGGAGCGATTCGATGATCTCTCGTCGAGGATTTTCGGAGACCGCCCGAAAGATCCGCCGCCATTGTTGTTGTGAGTCAGCCACCATGGTTACTCGATGCTGAGGGGTTCCGCTCAGATAAAATCACGGACTCACAAGCCCTGAAGCTATCGATTGTGAGCGATGTTCAATCGCGCTGTCGGTCCATCAGAGGCGACACTCCAGTCACCAGCGAACGGAACACCTCACTCGACCAGTAATCCGCCGCTGACCGGGGTGTGCGTTCCGGTGACGAACGAGGCGTCATCGCTGGCGAAGAGGGCAATCGTTCGCGCGACGTCTCGTGGCTCGGCGAGGTCACCCATCGGCGTCTCGGCGATCAACTGGTCTTCGAACCGTTCGAGAACGTCCGCACTGGCTTCCGTGCGGACGGGTCCCGGCGAGACGACGTTCGCGACGACGCCATCGGACGCGAGTTCGGTCGCCACGGACCGAGCCAACCCGTTGAGTCCCGACTTCGCCGTCACGTGCGAGCTGAACCCGGGCCTGACGGTTCGCGTCGCCTCGCTCGAGACGTAGACGATTCGACCGTATCCCTGCTCGAGCATGCCCGGGGCGACGGCCTGCGTACAGTTGTACGCCGCGCGAATTTCCCCCACGAGTTTCTGCCGGAACTCCTCCCAGGGGTGCTCGAGCAGGGGCGTTCTGGAAAAGGAGATGTTCGCGTTGTTGACCAGCACATCGATGGTGCCAAACGCCGATTCGGCAGTGGTGACCAATTCGCCGACGGCGTCCGGATCGCGAACGTCCGCTTGTACGGCGATTGACTCCCCGCCGGCGTCGGTGATCGAGTCGACGATCGCCCGAGCGCGGTCCTCGCTCGTGTGATAGTTGACGATGACGTTACCGCCTCGATCGGCGAGTTCTTCGGCGGTCGCCGCACCGATGCCGCGACTGCTGCCGGTGACGAGAATCGTTCGGTCGCTGAATTCGTCGCGAGTGGTGGTGTTTCGTGACACGAGAGACGACAGACGGTAATCGGCGAAATATGTATCGGCCAAAAATTGAGTGAAAGGAATCGCGAGCCGAACTTCCCAACCGGTAGGAAGACACGACAGTCATTCACGGTGAGACTGCCGACTTACAGTCAATGAATCCGACAGAAACGTTCGGGACTGGGGCACTCAACGACGCGTTCGACACGGCCGAGCTCGTCGAGCGAATCGGACTCACCGAGGACGAACTCGCCTGGCGAAAACACTTCATCGGATTCGACGAGTCGGACGAACGGCGACTCGCCGACCTCGAGCCCGTCGTCCGCGACAACCAGGACGCGATCGCCGACGATTTCTACGAAAATTTGCTCGGCTACGAAGGGACTCGAAACGTCATCGAACGGTCCCCAAAGGGGGTAGAAGCGCTCAAGCAGACCCAGCGAGCGTACCTCGTCTCGCTGTCGACCGGCGACTACGATCAGCAGTTCTTCGCGAATCGGGCGCGCATTGGCAAGCTTCACGAGCTACTCGACATGCCGCTCAAACACTACATCGGCCAGTACGGCGTCTACTACGATCTCTTACTCGAGCGACTGAACGAACGAATCCAGCGACAGGTGATCGAGGAAATCGAAACGTGGGCGGCAGAGCGAGACGACGACGGCGGAGCGCTCGGTGGATTCGCCGGTGCGCTCGGCTTTCGTGGCGACGACTCCGACGCGGACGGCCTCGAGGCGAGTTTCGAGGAGACCGTCAGAGACGCGATCGACGACGGCATGCACGACGTGCTCTCGCTGTTGCGCATCATCAATCTCGACGTGCAGATCGCGACCGAGACGTACGTCGACTCGGCCGCCCAGGACCTCGAGGAGTCGATCGCCCGCCGGCGGCGACTGGCTCGAGAGGTCGAGACGGACGTGCAGGCCCCGATCGAGGAACTCCACGACGCCGGCGAGGAAATCGCGGCGCGCGCCGAAGCGATCAGTACGCACACCGACCGACAGGCCGACGAAGCAACCGACGCGGCCGCCGAACTCGGCGAACTGAGCGCCGCAATCGAGGAGGTCGCCAGCGTCACCGACACCGTCAGCGAGGAGAGCACGCGAACCGAACGCCTCGCTGCTGACGGTGCGTCGGCGGCCACCGACGCGATCGACGATCTCGAGAAGATCGACGAGGCCGCCGGGACGGTCTCCCGATCGGTCGACGAACTCGCAGCCCGCACCGACGAGATCGAGACGGTGCTCGAGCGACTCGAGGACGTCGCCGACCGAACGAGCGTGCTCGCGAAGAACGCGAAGATCGAAGCGACGCGCACGGGAAGCGACAACGCGCAAACGATGAGCGTCATCGCGGAGGAAGTCGACTCCTTCGCCGAACAGACCAGACGCGACCTCGAGCGGGTCGAAGGCGCGCTGGAAGGCGTCCGCGAGGCGGCCGCCGACACGGTCGACGCGACCGACGCGACCGTCGAGCGAATCGACGACGGGACGACCCAAATACGGGCCACGATGGAGTCGTTCGACGAGATCCACGAGGCGGCCCAGACGACGGCGGCCCGGATGGACGACGTTGCGGCGGCGACGGACCAGCAGGCGCACAACGTCCAATCGGCCGCGGCGACCGTCGAATCGATCGCCGAGACGGCCGGCGACGTCTCCGGAGCGGCGCAGTCCGTCGCGGCCGCGAGCCAGGAACAGACGGCCAGCCTCGAGTCGGTGAGCGAAACGGTCGCTCGCCTCACGACGGTCGAGACGGGAACCGACGCGCCGGTGTACGAGCGACTCGAGTGAGAGTAACCGGTGCAATCAACCCCGTCGACGAGTAAGACACGCCTATGAGCGTCGTCGAACTCACCCGCGAGCTCGTTTCCATCCCCAGTCACGAGGACGAAACGGCCGCGGGCGATTTCATCGAGTCGTGGCTCCGGGAGGAAACCACCGCGACGGTTCGCCGGGACGAGGCGGGGAACGTGATCGCTCGAGCGGGACCGACCGGGTCGAAGCGCGAGTCCGTCGATTCGCTGGCGCTCGTCGGCCACCACGACGTGGTCGAGCCAGACGAGACACAGGTCGACGGCGGCGAGTACGTCGTCGAAGCACGAGACGGCCGACTCTACGGGCGCGGCACCGCCGATATGAAGGGGGCCGTCGCGGCCGCCATGCTCGCCTTTCGTGACGCGACGGCGGCGGTCGACGCGGAGACGGCGACGGGCGAACTCGTCTTCGCGAGTTTCGTCGGCGAAGAGGTCGGCGGCGTCGGTGCCCGCCACGCGATCGACCACGGATTCGCACCCGAGTACGCTATCGTCGGCGAGGGCTCGACGGGCTACTCGAGTCCGGGCGTCACCGACGTGGCCGTCGCACACAAAGGTCGCCGCGGAAGCACGATCACGGCTTCCGGCGAAGCCGCCCACGCCAGCGAAGTCGGAGCCGGCGAGAATGCGATCTACCGGGCGACCGACGCCGTCGACCGGATTCGGGGGCTCGAGGAACCCGCTGTCACCGTAGCGGGCGAAACGCTCGCGGGAAGCCTCGTCGTCACGGAAATCGACGGCGGAACGGCGATGAACGTCGTTCCCGACCGGTGTGAACTCACGATCGACGAGCGAACGGTTCCGGGCGAGCGCGCCGCCCTCGAGCGAGTGGCAGAACTCGAGGGCGTCGAGTGGACCGTCGATCAGGACCTGCCGCCGATGCGCTGTGAGGATGGGGCCTTCGCCGAGCGCGTCCTCGAGGCGGCCGCGAGCGTCCAGCCGGGCTCGCCGGAACTGGTGACAAAACCCCACGCGACCGATGCTGGCTGGCTCTCCGCAGCGGGAACCGAGTGCGTGATCTACGGCGCGGCAGAACCCGGCGAGGCTCACACCGAAGACGAGAGCGTCTCGATCGACGTGCTCGAGCGGTGCCAGCGGACGTACCAGCGAGTCGCCGAGTCGTGGCTGTCGTAGACCCGTGGGTAACTCGAGAAACAACACGTCGAGTCGGGTCCCGACGGGCCTCTCCGCGCCGAGTCGTTATACGCCCGGCACGCCGACCGCTTCGAAGCCGGTGATGCCGACGGCCGCGAGTGCGTAGAGGACGGCCAGCACGACCACCCAGGCGAGGAGGCCGATCATCGCCGCCGCGGTCCAGTCGCCGGGGTAGCGGAACTTGATCACGGCGATGTACGCGAGGAGGGCGAGCAGCGGCCCCAGGAGTGGAACCCAGCCCACGAGGTAGCCGACGACTGCCCAGACGACCGCCCCGATCAACGCCGTGACGATGGCGTGATCGTAGTCGCCAGCGCCGACGATGACGCGTGCGCCGATGTAGATACCCAGTGCACCGATCAACAGACTCGTGACGAAGACGATGGCTGACGCGACTACCATACGATGGAGAGACACGTCAACTCAGTAGAACAGTTCTCTGCTTGCACGTTCCACACAACTATCACCGGTCGGAGAACGGCGTCACAACCCATACGATCACATTACAGTAACAGCACGAAGACGGCACTCGAGGTGATTATACCATATCTTATGAACACTGTGCTCGAGTAAGAACGCTGTCACGCCCTCCTCGCCCGTACTGGACGGAATCGATAGCCCCACCGCACCTCCGGAACCACGACGTTGATATCGCGTTCTCCCAAACGAGGGACATATGTCGACCGAACAGGACACCCAATCGACTGCGGCCGAAACGTACACCGAACTCGAGTCGCGAATTCGCCGCATTTCGAACATCTCTCACGCGGGCGGCGTCCTCCGCTGGGACCAGGAAGTCGTCATGCCCGAAGACGGCACGCCCGCTCGAGCACAACAGCTCTCGACGCTCTCGTCGATCGGTCACGAGTTACTGACGGCCGACGAAACCGGCGAGTTGCTCGAGGCCCTCGAGTCTGAGGAACTCGAGGACGAACAGGCCGCCGTCGTCCGCGAGGTCCGGCGACGCTACGACCGCGAGACGAGCGTCCCCCAGGAACTCGTCGAGGAGATTTCGGAGACGACGGCTAACGCCCACCCGACGTGGAAGGAAGCCAAAGAGACCGACGACTTCGAGGCCTTCGCGCCGACGCTCGAGAAACTGGTCGAACTCAACCGCGAGTACGCGGCCCACATCGACCCCGACGCCGACCCCTACGAGGTGCTCTTCGCGGAGTACGAGCCGTACCTCGACCTCGAGACGGCAGAACGCGTCCTCGAACGTCTGCGCGACGAACTCGTTCCCCTGATCGACGCGATCGACGAGAGCGAGGCCGACGTCGAGACCGACGCGTTCGCGGGCACGTTCGAGGACGACGATCAGGAGGCCCTCGCGCGGGACGTCCTCGACTCGCTGAACTACGACTGGGATCGCGGCCGACTGGATACGGCACCCCACCCGTTCTCGACGGGCACGCAGTTCGACGCCCGGGTGACGACCCGCTTCGAGGAGGACGACCTGCTCGGCTCGATCACGTCCACGATCCACGAGTTCGGCCACGCGAACTACACGCAGGGACTCCCCGACGAGGGGTACGGAACGCCACTCGGCGAGTCCCGCGACCTCTCGGTCCACGAATCCCAGTCGCGACTCTGGGAGAACCACGTCGGCCGCTCCCGCCCCTTCTGGGAGCACTTCCTCCCCATCGCCCGCGAGCGATTTCCGAGCCTCGAGGACGTCTCCCCCGAAGCGGCCTACGAGGCGGCGAACCAGGTCTACGACGACAATCTCATCCGGGTCGAGGCGGACGAACTCACCTACCACCTCCACATCGTCATCCGCTTCGAGGTCGAGCGCGCCCTGATCTCGGGCGACCTCGAGGTCAGCGAAGTGCCCGAAGTCTGGAACGACAAGTACGAGGAGTACCTCGGCGTTCGCCCCGAGACCGACGCGGAGGGCTGTCTGCAGGACATCCACTGGTCTCACGGCTCCTTCGGCTACTTCCCGACGTACTCGCTCGGCTCCGTGCTCGCCGCGCAGTTGTACGCGGCCGCGGAAGACGATCTCGGCGACTTCGAGGACGACGTTCGGGCCGGCGAGTTCGCGGAGCTAAACGGCTGGCTCCGCGAGAACGTCCACCGACACGGCTGTCGCTACACCACGCCCGACCTGATCAAGGAGGCGAGCGGTGAAGCGTTCACGGCCGACTACTTCCTCGAGTACGTCACCGAGAAATACGGCGAGTTGTACGATTTGTAAATCCGGTGCGCTATCGGTTACCGAGAATTCGAGTGAGAAATATTCGGAGAGACGGGCTTGTACCGATATCGAGAGACCACTGTGATGGTAAAATAACGAATACGATACTCAATACTCCGATGAGAATGTTGTGAGGGATAGCACTTTGGCTACTGAATAGCGCAATAGCCCCACTGAGGCCCATGAGAACGAGTAATATCCCACCGATGACCATCGCTGTAATCGGAATCACTGGCGTCTCAGTTCGATTCTGTTTATAAAAATATACGTCGAGAATGAATAGAACGCCTACAGAAATGAAGATCGTATTTGTGAGTAACTCCGCTGAAAGGAGTATCTGCTGGAAATAGATCATCGTAGATAGTGGTTGAGCCATACATTACGCAGCTTGATAAATTTTAGTAGTTCCCTATGGAATGGTGACTGTATAGCAGAGGATTGGCCGAGTTATGGCGATTTTAGAACATCACTTAACATCTCGGCCCACACACTGTACGGATATGGTCGAAACGTCACTCGAGTCGAAGACGGCGGTCGTCACGGGAGCGAGCGCGGGCATCGGCGCAGCGACCTGTCACGAGTTCGCGGCCGCGGGAGCGAACGTGGTTCTCGCTGCCCGAAGCGAGGACAAGTTGGACGCCATTGCGGACGACCTCGAGGACGAACAGGGCGTCGAAACGCTCGTCGTTCCAACCAACGTCCGCGAGGAGGAGGCTGTCGACGCGCTGATCGAGGAAACCATCGACGCCTTCGGCGGAATCGACGTGCTGGTGAACAACGCCGGGCTCTCTCGAGGCAGCGACGTTGAGTCCATGTCGACCGAGGATTACGAGACGATGCAGGAAACGAACGTCGACGGCCTCTTCTACGCGACGCGAGCCGCGATTCCCCATGTTCGCGAGCGAACGGGGCACATCGTCTTCGTCGGCAGTTTCGCCGGCCAGTACCCGCGGTCGTTCAATCCCGTCTACGCCGCGACGAAGTGGTGGACGCGGGGCTTCGCCAAGAGCATCGCCGCACAGGTCGGCGACGACGGCGTCGGCGTCACCGTCGTCAACCCCGCCGAGGTCCGCTCGGAGTTCGAAGCGGCCGACGGCAAGACGTTCGCGGAGCACTTCGAGGAGGGCGAGGTCAGCGAACCCGCGGAAGTCGCCGAAGCGATTCGATTCGCGGCCAGCCGCGAGGGCTCGAGTATCAGCGAGATCGACGTCAATCGACGGGACAAGTTCGCCGACGGGTTCTAAGCGAGGCGAACGGTCACGTACTCTTAAAAGACCGGTTGCACGTGCCGGGTGTAGACTCACCCGCGACGGACTCCTTTCGTCCGTATGCGCCTCTCGATCCCAGGCCTCCCCGGCGTCTACTACGACACCGACTCCGGCACGACGGCCATCGGCGTCGCGACGACCGCACTCGGCCGCAAAGCACCGAAACCGAAGGGGTACGCCATCCAGTTGCTGCCCTACCTCTGGTCGTTCAACGTCGACCTGCACGAAGTTCCGAACGACCACCCGATTCAGTACCTCCACCCCGAGAGCGCCCAGAGCCTCGGCGAACTCTCGCCCGAACGCGGCATGCGTCAGGCCGGCACCGAACTCGAGTCCGTCCTCCGCTTCGTCTGGTCGGTCAATCAGGAACTCGAGTCGACGACCAACCAGCTGATCGGCCGACCCGAACAGACGGCCGGCGTCGTGATCGACATCGAGGACGGCAGCGTCAGCGTCGACGGCGAGGCACTCGAAACCGACGAGTTCGACCTCGAGGAGGGTAGCGAAGCAGGGACGGGACGAGATGCTGAGACGGAGACCGACGCCGGTGCCTTCGGCGCCACCGAAGAAGCCCCCGGAGAGGAGTTCGAGACCGACGACGACCCGAGCGTCGACGATATCGATCCGGACGAGCCCTGAGGTGCGTTCGAGGCGCTGCGGTCGGAAAGAGCCGCTGCTAACCGTGAATCGAACCGCTGCAGAAAACCGCTCGAGTCCGTCGCTTACGCGCCGGCGGATTCGAGGGCGTCTTCGATATCGTCGCGCTGGGTGACGCCGACGAAGCGCTCGACGATGCCGTCGTCGTTCTCGATGACGAGCGTCGGCAGCGATCGAACTTGATACTCGTTGGCGACGTCTTGTTTCTCGTCGACGTTTACTTTCTCGACTTCAAATCGGCCCTCCCAGTCGTCCTCGAGTTCCTCGAGGATCGGATCTTGGGTCTTGCAGGGGCCACACCAGTCAGCGTAGAAATCCTTGAGTGTGACAGTCATCGGTTCATCGCTAGTTCCGACGCGTCGCGCATAAGGGTTTCCCACCGGTTCGCGATTGCCGCAATCGGCGACAGAAGTAGGCAAAAAAGGCCGAAACAGCGGAGCGCTCGAGTGGCCTCACTGGCCGCGCCCGATTCGGGAGGGTCGTCTCGCGCGAGTTAAATTGAGGGCGCTCGAAAAATGGCACAGACAACCGATGGTCGTGAGGCTCCCCGAGACGGTGTTGGCTCAGTATCGGCGATTTTCGCTCTACAACTCACCGTATCCGGCCCACGACGAGGGCTGTGCGATCGATCTGTATCCCGGCACCCTTCGAGACGGGCGCACGACGACCGCTCCCAGTCCGGTCTCTGGAACCGTCCTCGAGACCACGGCCGTTCGCGCGCCGCCGAAACCGTACGCCCCCGAGCACGACTACCTGATCCTCCTCGAGTGCGACGGCCCCGGCGACCTCGCGGGGCTGACGGCCAGAATCTTGCACGTCGAGCCGTCGGTCGAAGCCGGACAGCGCGTCGAACGGGGCGACTCTCTGGGCGAACTCGTCCGCGCGGGCTTCTTCGCCCCGTGGGTCGACAACCACCTCCACGTCGGCTTTCGACGCCCCGACCAGAACCCCCGACGGGCCTCAGGCTCCCTGTCACTCGAGGCCGGCGTCGACGTCGCGGGACTCGAGTGGGACGGAACCGGGACGGTCGTCTCGACGGGGGAGACGTACGCCGTCCTCGACGCTCCAGCCCATCCCGATCCGGGCGAGACGTTCGTCGGCATCCGAGCCGACGGAGGCGGCGTGCTCGACGGTGGGTTGCCCCACTACGACGGTGGCGGGATCTACGGACGGGACAGCGGGGCTCGCTCGCTCGAGCAACCGGTGTCGCTGAACGACGACCGACTCGGCGCTGTGGCTGGGCGAACGATCGAGTGGGACGACGTGGTCGTCACGGCCGACGGCGAGGCGATTACCGGGCTCTCGCTGTTTTGCGCTCGAGACGATGCATTCGGCGCGAAGCTGATCTGCCCAGAGACGGCGTTTTCGGTCGGTGACTCGGTTCGAGTTCGGGTGCGGGTACGGGAAACCGCCGAGTGAGAACAGGGTGGCAGCCACTCGTCCCGGACGGGAAACTCGAGGAGCGACCGCCGGTCACGGGTTCCGGTGTTCGTCTTTCGCTCGCTGGTAGCGCTCGTCCTCGCGAACGCGTTCCCAGTAGGATTCGAAGACGAGGGCCCCAGCCCGCTTGTCGGGGTCGGCCCACTGCTGTGGCTCGCGTTCCCCGCCGTCGCTCTCGTCGTACTTCTTCCCGCCGGGGTACTTCGCGTACCGCATCGCTCGCGTGTACCCCATCTGGAGGTACTTCCGAGCCATGTCCATTCCCGGGAAGTCGTCGTTCGCTCGGTAGCGTTCGTACCGTTCGTATATCGCCTCCGCGGACTCTCGAGCGGCGGCCTCGTCGGCGTAGGACCAATGCGGCAGGAGTTCGCTCTTGTAGGGTTCGACTTTGAAGACGCCTTCCTCGCCGCGACCGATCTCGTATCGCTCGGGTTCCTCGCGAAAGTCGATGTCGTACTCGGGGCCGTCGTCGCCCCCCTGATCGGTCGCGTCGCCGTCACCCGCGCTGTCGTCGGTCGGATCGGGCATGGGCGTGCCACGCGCTCGAGCGGGATGAATCTGGGCCTCGATGAACGATCGACAACGGGAAAGTTCGGAAGCGGAGCCGTAAAGAGCGTCGGACCGCGACCAGCAGCTATGACCGAAGACGTGCAGACGATGCTGGCGGAGTTCGACGACGTCGGCGAGTTACTGCAGTATTTCATCGACGAACATCAGGAGTTTCTCTCGTGGATCGGCACGACCGTCGAACACGTCGGCGAGGGCACGATGACGCTCGAGATTCCCTACGACGAGAAGCTGAGCAACACCCGCCCCAACGCGCCGGAAACCGAGCGGGCGGACCTCCACGGCGGCGTCGCGGCGACCCTGATCGACACGGCTGGCGGGCTCGTCCTTCGGACGAAGGTGGACGAACCCTTCGACATCAGCGTCGCGACGATCAACCTGAACGTCAACTACCTGCGGCCCGCGACGGGCGACCTCTCGGCGACGGCCGACGTGATCCGCGTCGGCGGCAGCGTCGGCGTCAGCGAGATCACCGTCGAGAGCACGACCCCCGACGGTGAGACGAAGGAAGTCGCGACCGGGCAGGGAGCCTACCGAATTTTCCGGTAAACGAGAATAAGGTTTATTAACCATCATGTTCGATGTGAACTATGACTACAAGGCGGGCTCTCCTTTCGCTCCTTCCAACGACCCTCGCAGGATGCACTGTTCTCGATAGAGGTGGGACCTCACCCGACTCGAGCGGTACGAGAACGTTCTCGTGGCCGTCCGTGAACGCTACGCCGGAAAATACCCGCACCATACCTAATGGGCGGCTGGATGAGCTACAACCCGATCCGCAGACTACATATCCGGCAGACGAGGTGGGAATCAACGGCTCAAACGCTCGAGCACCGGTCGTCGACGATGAAGCGGTTATTTTGGTAGCACCGGGAGAAAGCGACGACGATGGTTGTCTCGTCACGTGTTTCGAACCTGACGGACACGACTGGCTAGACGTTACCTGGCAGCGAGAACTCGAGCACGCATTTCCTGACGGCGCTGCAACAATTGTCGACGACCTCGTTCTCGTTACAGTCAGCAACGAGTCTGGAATCGAACCAGACACAGACGCAGGCCTTGTCGCGCTCTCGATGTCCGACGGAGAGACGCTGTGGTCGTATCCTCTCGAGGACGGACCCGCACTCACACCGACGGCAAAAAATGGAATCGCCTACATGCGCACAGCGACGGGAGTCATTGCGGTTGACATCGAAACAGGTGATCGCGAGTGGCGCGACGACGCATCTACCATCGAACATCCATGGCAGCATCATACGCACACCGAACACTTTGCCCCGGCCGTCGACGAAGGTCGAGTCTACGTCTCCGGCGGGGGAGAACTGACAGTGTACGATCACAATGGTGCTCACCAGTGGGGTATCGAACTAACCGACGTAGAAGGTGGGCCAGCGGTAGACCACGGTATGATCTATATTTGTGCCGGCAACGAGTTGTACGCGCTGGACGCAGTCGGTGGACGTAGTGAATGGACTGAAGAAAACGTCCGGTCGATCGGTCCAGCAGTCGGCGACGACGAAGTCGTCGTTTCTGATGGAAACCGCGTACTCGCCCTCGATCCAGGAGACGGGAGCACTCACTGGCAGACCGACAACATACTACAAGGGTCAGCAGTCTTCTCCCCGTCAATCGTCGGTGAAACGATCGTCGCCAGTTCGCCTTCGACGATTGTCGGCCTCACACGAAGTGACGGGGACCAACGATGGGAACTCAAGAGTGAGGCGACAAGGTGGCATCAAACAATTGCGGACGGCCGAGTGTATCACTTTTGCCGCAACGGAGATTCTGGGTATCAATTGAGAATATATGATAAATAGAAGTGTTGGCACTGTCTAGTTTAGAACCTCCTCAACCGGTGTTCGTCCATCAAGCGATTGATGCGGTCTCTGGCGGTTGTAATAATGCACGAATTGTTCAATCCATTTGCGAGCGCTCCGCCGACTGCCCACCCACGAGTTATGGAAACAGTCGACGCGCATTTTGAATGTGTGAAACCACTTTTCGATGAGGTTTCGGTCGATGTAGTCAACCCGACCGTTCAATCCTAACCGCGCAAGGGCAGTCCGATAGCCAAACTGATCGACGAGAAACACCGCCTCGGAGAGATCATGTTTCTCGCGGAGTCTATGCAGGAACGCAGCCGCCGGATCGGTGCCGTGGCGACCGAACAACTGAGCATCGAGAATCAACTTTGTATCGAGGTCTATTGCAGCGTACAGCCAAGACCATTCGCCGTTTATTTTGACAGCGGTCTCGTCAACCGCGACCCGCGATGGCTTCGCCATCGGCGGGTCTGGTACGCTGTCAGCCAGCTGATGTACCCAGTTCCAGATTGCTTGATGAGAGCGTTCAACGCCGATCAAGCGAAGAATTGCTTGTGTTTCTCGAAGCGAACAACCGGTCGCGTGGAGCCGGACGGCGACGCCCGTCAGGGTGTTCGCCGTCCGCTCACGCTCCCAAGCTTCATCAAATTCCGCCGCGTAGGACTCGCTGAGCAGGTCTGCGAGCTTCATGCCAAAGTAACTCTACGGCCTGCTCGCTTCTCAAACTGGGCTAACTAGACACTGCCAAGTGTTCATTATGGCAAATCCCCCACACATTGTGGTGTAGAGAATGTCTTAGTGGAGATATCGATTAATACTATGGGCAACCATCTTCTGTATCATCTTCTGCGTTCACTAACAAAAAGTCACCATCACCACCATCCTCTGTTTGATAATCAATCTGATAAGATTCGTTACTAACCGATATTCCGCTGGATGGAGGATATGCAAAGTCAACAGATTCAATAGTTATATCTCTCCAGTGATGGGTGTAGGCTGCAGCAATTTCATGACTTTGGTCATTATGATCATCATTTGTGTTAAGATAGACACCAGCATGATGTAAATTATCTGGCATTGGGTCGCCATTTATACAATCTTCCTGATAGTCAACTGTCCAACTATGATCAGCGACTTCAAATAAAACACCACTAAGAGGTTCAGTTTCGTTCGTGTCAACTTCAACATATTCGCTTGAGTCCGTTGTAAGCGTTGGACTAGAATCCATAAGCGTGTATGATTCCAATTCAAATCCAATATAGTCATTTGGTGGTTCACCAAACTGACCGATAGGAGATTCACAATCGTCTATGTTGAGCCATTCCCAATCATACTCCCAAGCAACTTCAACATAATGAAGTTCCTCATCACATTGCTGTACAAGATTTATTTCCATATCTATTCCATCTTCATCAATTTGCTGAATACCAACCTCCTCTTCATCATTCGGATGCACTAATTTACTGCTATCACTCGACACAACAAGCCCCTTGTCTTTAAGATATTCTTTCCATGCATTGAATGAGCCAGTCTCTTTCCTGACTTCGTTTGCAGTTTTGATTTTATCTATTAATCCATCTTCGTTAGATGATGCAGTAGCCGGTACGGCCGAGAGCATTCCAGTAGTCGCAACAGCACTAAGGACCTTTCGTCTATTCATTATACTATCTTTATTTCTGTTATTAATTATCTTCGTTTATTACATATTAGCCAACCATAATAATTGTTTCGGCTATTTTTGTTCACTTAAGTATTTCCGATATAATGGGTTGTTGATTGACGCTGTGGAATTTAATTCGGAGGGTTTGCAGCATCCATACACGTTACAAATCCCTGTATAAATAAGCCCATGTCACCCGTTCAACCGCGACCCGTCGTCCTCGGCACCATCGGGCCGTTGTTGCGTGCCAGACTGCGAGCGCGAGGCGAGCCAGAGACGACCGTGGAGGTACCAGCCAATCGTCGCGACGAGCGCGAAGTAGCCGTAGATAGCCAGCTCGACGTAGATTGAGGACTCGAGCATCGGCGGTGGCTACGCACGAGTCCCTGATACGCGATGACCTGCACTGGGTCACGCTTCGTATAGTGGTGGCTATCGCGACACCGACCCACCGCTGGGGACTCGAGCGTTACTGATTCGAGACCATCCAGTAGCGAACGCCGAGGTAGACCATGACGAGGCCGAACGTGACGGCGAACAGCGGCGAATCGTCGGTGACCGCGTAGACCAACGCGCCGGCGTTCAACACAATGCCGATGATGTACATCGATTTCAAACGGCGATTGTTCACGCTGGCGCACCTCCGAGTGAACCGAGGAGTGCGGCCGAACGCTCGAGGCAACCCAACCGAGCACGCCGGGAACTGTCCATATCGAATCGTTTCGGCGGGGCCGTTGAAAACGCTCGCATTTCGCGTCGGAGGCGTCGATCTGGACGACGGTCGAATAGAACCCTGTCGACGGTCGACCGCCGACGGAGACCACGACGACGTATTCGCTCCGCGACGACCGTTACTCGCCCTCGAACTCGAGATCCTCACTTTCGACGACCTCACCGAAGAGCCAGTCGGCGTGCTCGAGGGCGTACTCCTTGTGGTCGTCTTCGATCGACCCGATACAGTCTTCGACCATGATCGGTCGGAAGTCACGCAGGCCGGCGCTGCCGCCAGTGTGGAGTACGCAGACGTTCGCGAGGGTGCCACAGATGACCAAATCGTGGATCCCGCGAGCGTTCAGCCAGCCCTCGAGTTCGGTGTTGTAGAAGGCGTCGTAGGTGTGTTTCTCGAGGACGTAATCGTCGTCCTCGACGGAGAGTCCGTCGACGATCTCGGCCTCCCACGATCCCTCGAGGACGTGCTCACCCCACTGCTCGAACTCGTCGTAGTAGTGGGTGTCCTCGAACTGTTCGGGCGGGTGAACGTCTCGCGTGAAGATGACCTGCGTGTCGGCCTCTCGGGCCCGATCGACGAGCGTCGCGATCGGTTCGATCACCGACTCGCTGCCCGGCGCGTACAGCGAGCCCTCGGGGTGACAGAATCCGTTTTGCATGTCGACGACCACCACTGCCGTGTTCGCTGGCTCGAGGTGCATATGGGAGGTGCTACGAAGGGACGCATGAAAACGTTCGTGGGCGCGACGCAGTCGGTCTCCGGCGGCGAGGCGGACGACTCCGTTTCGATCACGTCAACCGGCGGTCTTTTTACAAGCCCGTTCGTAGTCGGTGTCATCGTTTCCAAATGATGGAGAAAGTGACGCGTTCGCGGGTTCTCGTCGCGACAGTTGTGGCTGTGATGCTCGCAATCGGAATCGCGGCGGCCGCGGGTGCAGTCCCCCTCTTTGCGAGCGGCGATTCGACCGACCGCCCCGATGATCCGTCGACCGAGGAGACGGTCGGCTACGTCGAGGGCTACTGGTACGACGACGAACTCGACGCGGACGACGGTGAGGACGCCGTCGTCGACGACGAAGGCGACCTCGAGGAAGTGATCTACCGCTCGATGGCGCGCGTCGAAGAGATCCGGGGACTGACCTTCGAGGAGGAGGTTCCGGTCGACGTGATCTCCCGCGAGGAGTTCCAGGAGGACCACGACGAGATGTTCGTCGAGACGGGTGAGGACGAGGAACTCCAACAGAACGTCACCTACGAGGCGCTGTTCATGGTCGACAGCGAAACCGACGCCGAAGACGAGTTCGAGGCGATGTACGGCGATAGCGTCGGCGGCTACTACGATCCGGCGACGAACGAAATCGTCCTCGTTTCGGACAGTCCGGACGAACCCGAGGTCGACGAAGTGATCCTCGGCCACGAACTCCTGCACGCGTTGCAGGATCAACACTTCGATCTAGCGAGTTACGATCGAGAGACGATCGACCAAGACGCCGCCAAAAACGGTCTCATCGAGGGCGACGCCGTCACCGTCGAGCAAACGTACGACCAACACTGCGACACCGAGTGGGAGTGCCTACCGAGCGCTCAACCGCCGGAAGGTCAAGTTGGCGACCTCAACTGGGGCATCTACCTGCTGCTCATGCACCCCTACGAAGCCGGGCCAGAGTACGTCGATTCGCTGCTCGAGGGAGACGACTGGTCTGCAGTCGACGACGCCTACGACGACGCGCCCGCGAGTTCCTCGGACGTGATTCACACCGACGAGGACCGCGAATCGGGCGACGTCACGGTCGACGACGACTCGAGCGACTCGTGGGAGCAATTCGAGACGGACGACGGACTCGCGAACGAAACGGTCGGCGAGGCGGGGATGGTCTCCATGCTCGGCGGCGACGCGATGGACCCCCTCCGGTCGTCCGTGATCGAAGAAACCGACCTCCTCACGGCCGATCTGCAGGGCGTCGATTACGACCAGCCCTACACGGACGGTTGGGCCGGTGACGAACTCGTCACCTACGTCGATTCGAACGCCACGGATACCGACGCCGTATCCACGAGCGAGGACGCCGGCTACGTCTGGGAGAGCGAGTGGACCTCCGAGGAAGACGCGGAGGAGTTCGTCGACGGTTACACTCAGTTACTCGAGCTCAACGACGCGCAGACTCTCAACGAGAGCGAGGGCGTCTACTCGATCGACGACGGCTACGAGGGGGCGTACGCACTCGACGTCGACGGCGAGTCCGTGACGATCGTTCGCGGCCCCTCGGTCGACGAACTGAACGCCATCGAAGACGGCGTCGTCGCCGAGGATCTCGAGGTCAGCGACGACCCCGACGAACCGACGGACGGCGATGCTGGGACCGACGACACCGGCTCCGACGACGAGGAGAGCGGTGACGCAGACGACGCAGATGATGCGAGCGAAGCCACTGACGCGGACAACGACTCGATTCCCGGTTTCGCGGCCTCGAGTGCCGTCGTCGCGCTCGCGGTTGCCGTCTTCCTGACCCGACTGCGACGATAGCGACTCCGCGGTGCTCGCTTCGAAGTGACGGCGTTCGTCGCCAGACGAGTAGCTTTTTTGTGTCCCACGGGAAGTCGTCGGTATGTCAACACCGTTCGGAACCATCTCAGCGGAGGCGATTCTCGAGGGCTCCGCGACCGACGCCTACTTCGAGCGCACCCGGACGACCCTCGAGCACGCGGGGAAGAACCCCCGCGTCGTCGCCGAAGTGACCGCAGACCAGTTCCCGACCGGTTCCTTCGACGTGTTCACCGGCGTCGCGGACGTGGCCACGCTCTTCGAGGGCCGCGACGTCGATATCGACGCCCTCCCCGACGGCGAGCTATTCGACGGCGGCCCGGTCATGCGAATCGAAGGTCCCTACCTCGAGTTTGCCGAACTCGAAACCTCCCTGCTGGGCTTTCTCTCTCAACCCAGCGGGTTCGCGACAGCCGCCCTCGAAGTTCGACGGGCAGCGCCCGACTCGCAGGTCCTCTCCTTCGGTGCCCGCCACGTCCACCCCGCCATCGCCGCGTCGGTCGAACGCGCCGCGTTACTCGCCGGTCTGGATGGCTTCTCCCACGTCGCCGCCGGTGACGTGCTCGGCCGTGAGGCGGGCGGAACGATGCCCCACGCGCTCATGTTCTGCTTCGGCGAGGGCAACCAGGCCGACGCCTGGGAGGCGTTCGACGAAGCCGTCTCCGAGGACGTGCCACGAATCGCGCTGGCCGACACCTTCTGGGACGAAAAGAGCGAGAGTCTGCTCGCCGCGGAGACCCTCGGCGACGACTTAGACGGCGTTCGAATCGACACGACGAGTTCGCGTCGGGGCGACTTCCAACACATTATCCGAGAGGTTCGCTGGGAACTCGACGCACGGGGCTACGACGACGTCGATATCTTCTGTAGCGGCGGCCTCGAGCCCGAGACGATTCGACCCCTCCGAGACGTCGCCGACGGTTTCGGCGTCGGCAGCCACATTACCGGCGCTGATTCGGTCGATTTCAGCCTCGACATCGTCTCGCTCGAGGGCGAACCGATTTCCAAGCGCGGCAAGCTCTCCGGCGTGAAAGACGTCTACCGAACGTCCGAGGGCGGCCACCACGTCGCGCTGGCTGAGCGCGAGGGGCCCGAAGGCGGCGAGTCGCTGTTCGAACCGCTCGTCCGCGACGGCGAAATCGTTCGCGAGTTCGACCTCGACGAGGCGAGCGAGCGCTGTCTCGAGGCCGCCGAGACAGTCGGGTTCGGCGAGGTCGACGAGTCGGTGTAGTTGGACGGCGAGCGCACCTCGCGGTCGCGTTCGAGAGGTGTACGAGAAGAGTCATATTCGACGAGTACCAACCACCGTGTATGTCTGACGTAGGTGAACGAACGGCAACGCTCGGAGCCATCGTCGGTGCTGTGCTCGTCGTCCTCGGTATCGGCGCGTACGTGCTCACGGATTTCGCCAGCGTGACGGCGCTCATTCCGACTTTCTTCGGCGTCCTCATCGCTGCACTAGGAGCGATCGGACGAGACGAAAGTCGAGAGCGAGGCGCACTCTACGGCATCGGTGCCCTCGCGGTTCTCGGCGCGGTCGGTTCAGCGCGGGCCGTTCCCGATATCATCGCGCTCGTCTCGGGCGAGTCGGTCGACTCCGTCGTCGCGACCGTCTCTCAGGGCGCGATGATCGTGTTCTGTCTCGTCCTCGTCGTCGGCGTCGGTCGGTACGTCCTCGAGACGCGCTGAAGGCCCCGGGGTACTCGAGCGAGCGCGTCGTTTTTCCTTCGTCTCGCGCAGATACTGGGCGACCAGCGAACGAACTCGCGCTACCGGTCGAGACTCGAGTGGCCGAACGACCCCAAGAAGACGCGACTAAACTGACCCACCAGCCGCGCGAACAGGTTCACCATCGAGAGCGCGAGGAGGAAGCAAACGATCCCGACACTCGAGACGACGAGCGCCTGCGGAAGGCTCGTTACGCCCCACTCTACGAACGACCGGACGAACTCGACGCCGAAGAGCAACTCGTGGACGGGGAGTTCTACCGACGCGACCGTGATCGCCTCGCCGCCGGTGTCGAAGCCTGCGAGCGTGTCCGGCCTCGCGTAGTAAAGCGGCGTCAACACGACGGCGATCGCTGGAAGGAGTACCGCCGTCACCACGACGAGCGAGACGAGGCCGATTGCAGCCTTCGTTGCGAGAAAGCACATCGCCATGTACGTGCCGAGATTGAACACGAGCGAGCGAATTCGCTCGAGTTCGTCGTCCGCCTCGAGAAACGGATAGTTCGGCGAGTCGATGTGCACGCCGAGGAGTCGCCGTGCGATCACGCGTTCGACGATCGCGAAGACGTGGCTCGTTCCCAACACGAACAGCAAAATCGGAACGCCGACGACGAAGAGTGCGAGTGTGAGTCCGATCGACAACCCTGCGATCAGGAAGGTGATGTAGAACGCCCCCAGCGGAATCGCGAACAGGAGGTAACAGAGATTGGCGTACGTCTGGCGACGAAACGGGCTCAGCGCTGTCGCCAGCACCGCTCGAGTGAACGTGTTCGGTCTGTCGGGTTCTGTTCCGTCGCTCACGTCAGAACGCGCTCAGTCGGTTCCGATAAACGTGACGAAAGGGCGAACGGACGACCTGGGTGAAGGGGGACAACGAGGGATAACGACTAGAGAGGCGACAAACGAGGTACTCGCGAGTGCGAATGAGACCGCGGGCGGAATAGACCAGCGTGGTCATTCGAAGTCTTCGAAGGTGCCCGCACTCGAGTGCGTCGCGAAGCCGAACGAGTCGGCCTTAGAGCTCCTCGATGCTGCCGTCGGCGTCTCGCTCGCGGAAGACCTGACCTTCGAAGAGCGTGACGACGACGTCGTCGTCCTGCCAGGCACTCGGTGCGAGTTTGGCTTTGCGACACGTTCGATCGAGGTACTCGCGTGCGCTCCAGCCGTTTTCGACCGGCACGGTCGGGTAGAGCCACCCGCCCTCCCCGCCGTCGATGGCGACGCCGTGGGTGCCGAGTTCGAGGTCTGCGAGCGGGTCATCGGTCAGGACGACGTTTCGAACGGCACAGACCGAAACGGTGAGATTCGGTAGTTCGGAGGGGGTTACTTCGGAGCCACAGGAATCCTCGCTCGCGGCTTCGATCGCCGCGTCGACGATGACGTGGCCGAGTTGTTCGCCCGAACGATACCCACCAGCACAGCCGCGCAGGCTCCCCCGCCCGCGTGTGGACTCGAGGCGAACGAACGCACCAGTTCGTTCGTAAAACGCCTCGCGCATGCTGCCCGGTTGTTCTCGTTGCCCGTGTTGTACGAAAGATTCGACAGACTCGCGTGCGAGTTCGACTGCACGCGCCCCGTCTTCGTAGGAGAGGTCGACGCCCTGTCGCTGGGACATACAGATATACATGGGAATTGTGCTCCTAAAGCGCTTCCATTCGACGCCGGTGAACTGCGGGCGAATCGACCGAGGGACTTATTCGGCCGACGGTCCTACAAACGGTGGGAGAGAGAGCCTGGCTGCCGCGGCGACTGGGTCGGCAACGATCCAGTTGTCCAACGTGATGTGACTCCTCGAGTCGCATACCGCACACACCGTTGCCCGGCTCGTAGAGCCGCGTAACGCGCGCGAGGAAAGTCCCCCCACCTGTTCGGGCAGGTGACCGGATGCAAATCCGGAGCGGGAGACCGCTGGCTCTGGAACAGAAACGACACGTCTCGACCCGACCGATGATGCGTGCGAACCCGACCGAGAGGAAGGGGAGTTGACCCGCAGAGGAAGGGCGATTCGCGCGTCTTTGACGCGAGCGTCGCCGACAGGTGCGCGGCCATAGCCGCGAACCGCGTGTGGTCGCTTCGTTACACGGTTCGAACCCGTGGATCGCGTTCGACGCGATCGACCACACTCAGACGGTCGAGGATCGATGGAACGGCGAACCCTCACCGGTGCAAGTCCGTGCCGTGGTAGCCCGAACGCCCCGCGGCCTCGCCGCGGACGGCGCGGACGCTCAGCCGAATGCCGGGACGAACAGAAGGGGGCTTACTCCTCTCACCTACCTTTGACCCTCGAGTGACGACGCTTTGCGTCACTCGAGCGAGGCGGAGATCGTTACTATCGCCGCGGATGTCTGTCTTCGCTCACTCGAAGTCGTCGACGAGTTCGGGTACACAGCCGACGTCGGGTTTCGTGTAGTCACAGTGGTCGTCGACCGCGTCGGTGACGTCGACGTCGGTGTAGTTCTCCGGCGTCGAGCCGCTGTCTCCGGTGACCAGCCCACCCTCGCAGTCGGCACCGCCACAGCCCAGGCCGCTCGAGAGCGACTGGATATCGTAGCCGTAGCAGACGCTATCGTCGTTTTCGGAGTGGTAGTTAGACACCGCGTCGGCACTGGTGGCGATGCCGTAGGCGTACTCGCCGTCCGTACAGACCGAATCGTCGTCGACTGCAGCCCCGACCAGCGCGACGTCGTCGACGCTCGCCTCCTCGCCGAGCGCCGCCAGCGTCTCGAGGCAAACTCGGCCGCCCAGGGAGTGGCCGACCAGTCGAACCGTCCCGTCCTCGAGGTCGATCCGATCGGACTCGAGCCACGACGCCAATCGCCGGCCGGCCGTCTCGGACTCGCTTTCGGCACTCCAGTAGTTCAGCGTGTCCGCCTCCCAGGACGCCGCGACGACGGGGACGTCGTAGTCGTTCTCCGCGAACGCCTCCTCGAGCGTGTACGCCTGATCGGTGCTGGTCTCGAGTCCGAGCCAGCCGTGGACGTAAATGACGAGGTCGTCCTCATCCTCGAGATTCGACGCCGTCGGATTCGAACTCGTCAGATCGATCTCGGGGTACTCCGCGGGAGCCTCGAGCCAGTCGTCACAGCCCGAAAAGACCCCCGCCGAAGCGGTCCCCGTCACACCGGCAACTCCGGCCCCGGCGACGGCCGTCACTGCCGTCGTTCGGAGGACTCGCCGTCGACTCACGCCACTCGAGTTGGCGTCGGTTTCGTGTGAATTTCTCCCCGCAGTGGTCTGCTTCCCGTCAGTGTCTCTCATAGGTTGGACAGGAGTGTCGAGCCTACCTCAGTGTCGCAGACAGGTCCGCTCCCTGCAGGCACATTCCGGTTGCTTGTGGAGGTGGGAACTCGAGAAAGCACCTGCTACTCACTCGAGATGGGACACAGCGAAGTATTCAATTGAAAGCGTCCTGACGGAGTCTCACGCGAACGAAGTGAGCGTGAGGCACGTCAGGACCGAACGCAGAGCGAGTGCTGAACAACGTGAAGCACTCGCGATAAGTGAGCGTGAGGCACGTCAGGACCGAACGCAGAGCGAGTGCTGAACAACGTGAAGCACTCGCGATAAGTGAGCGTGAGGCACGTCAGGACCGAACGCAGAGCGAGTGCTGAACAACGTGAAGCACTCGCGATAAGTGAGCGTCCTGACGGAGATTTGAACTTCGGTCCTTGGCTCCGCAAGCCAAGAGCCTCGTTATGGATACAACCACACTAAATGGCCGTATCAAAGGCATTTGACTATTTACCAGGTTGTTTTCGTCCGTGACAGTTCATAAATCGGGCAGTGGTACATAAATCCCATTGTATTGGAGTGGGACCAACGTACCATATTAGCTGCTACCAACTGGAAGCGGTATAGTAAGTCAGAATGTACCGTTATTCTTATCTGAGATTTCAGAGGCCAAATATTCTTTCGCTTCTGCCACCCATTCTTCACCGAACTTTCTCTGATACATCGGTGATGCGACCCTTATACTTCCGTTTTGTAGAATGAATTCCCCACTCCGTTCTTCATCCGTGACTTCAAAGATTGAGACATCTTCGTCAGGTATACTAATGATATTCGAGTTTTCAACAACACTGTGGTTCAATTCTCCTACTACTTCCGGCTTATCTGCTCCTTCCGTACTGTCTAATTCATCCTCTCGGCTATCACTGAGTATCTCGTCATGGTTTCCTACGATTTCATCATGATTAGCTTTCTTATCTATGAGATCTTCACACATAGTTGCTATTGTAAAGAACAGGAAATACGATATTCCCAAACCAACGATAATCGATGATAGAAATCCTAATATAACATTAATTGAGAATAAAACCAATGAAATAATAGAGCCGAGAAACCAAATTGCAACCGACCCAGATAGGAAGTTTTTGAAGTATGGATTTACGAAGTCACTTTCCATTATTGTATTTCATTTTCATGATTAGTTTTGAGAATTATAAGTGTTATCGCCATGTGGGTATTATCTGGGATAACCCACTCTAATTGACATAATTCAATAGATGTCTATTTATAGAAGGATAGTAATTGAATCATTGTTAATGAAAATGGAATATGGATAAGTGATAGAACCTGAACCGAATTGGGTTGAGATTTCCACTATTTCAACAGTGTTTCTAACACTTGCCGGAGAGAACTTGTCTGATAAGGGTTCCCAAAGCGTGTGAGCCATAGCTAATCTGTCCCTTCATACAAGTCGTACTGCTTCCGCTCTTCCAACCATCGATCAAGAGCCTTTGCTGTTCTGTCCTGTAGTCCAACAGTCCAATGGCCCTCATTTTCTGAACTCTCTTCTTTGGGAATTCGTAGCCCTGCGTTATCAATATCAATCCACGTTGTCTTTGCTCGCTTGACTTCCACCGGGCGAAGTCCAGCATCAAGACTGCAGGACGGGCGTAGCCCGTTACGTCCTGACGGAGTCTCACGCGAACGGAGTGAGCGTGAGGCACGTCAGGACCGAACGCAGAGCGAGTGCTGAACAACGTGAAGCACTCGCGATAAGTGAGCGTCCTGACGGAGATTTGAACTCCGGTCCCTGGCTCCGCAAGCCAAGAGGATAGTCCACTACCCTACCAGGACTCATCTCTTCGTAACCGCGTGCACATTAAAGCCCTTTCGAAAGGGACCGGTCGCCGGCTGGCACTCTCGTGCACAGACGCCGCGCAAACGGGGTTTCTCGAGGGGGTTCGTAAACCCCCTGGGGAGCACTCGAAACTGCCAGTATCGGAGGTTCACTCTGGGCTGACTCGCGGAGAAACGAAGCGTGCACTCTGCCTCGAACGGGCACCACATATATCGTACCCCGCCACAGTCACAGAATTTAATTAATTATACCATTAGATTTAGTATCCTGGGGTACTCGGAGGAAGTGGAATGGGACCAAATGACAAACACGGTAATGGACTGTCCCGTCGAACGGTGCTCGGCGGCATCGGCGGGACCGGAATCGCCTCGCTGGCGGGGCTACCGGCAGTTACGGCAGGTGCTGGCGACGGGCCGACGACCCTCGAGACGAGCACCCACACCCGGGATACGTTTCGGTCGATCGTCGACGCAATCGTGCCCGAAACGCCGAGTCTCGCCGACGAACTCGGGTCCGAACACGAACCAGGGGGACTCGACGTCGATCTCGGGGAGTTCCTCATCTGGAACTACAACAATTCGGAGGAGTTGCGGGCTGAGGGACTCTCGTGGCTCGTCGCGTCGGCATTGAGTATCGACGTCGGGGAGAGCGACCTCGAGGAAATTCTCGAGGACGTTCGTGACGATCACTCGACGATCGAGGGATATCGAGTCCGACGGGCCGGGTTGACGGACGTCGACACGGTATTCGGTTCGCTCCGCGGCCTCGAGATCGGCGTCGACCGACCGGGCGACGAAGGGAGGGTCGACGTGGAGTACGCGATTACGACGACCGAGGAGACCGTCGACGGCGAGTCGGTGACCTACCCCTACGCACCAGTATTTGCAGCAATTTTCGACCTCGTCGCACTCGAGTTCGTGGCCCGCGGCGAGCCCGAAGACGACGTCGAAGCGCGCTCGGCGTTCGACGGTGGCGGTGCGCTCGTCCGGCTCTCCCCACGAGATCGACTGCGCTGTCTCGAGTGGCTGTTCGGCGGCGAGCCGGTCGAGATCCTCGAGGACGAACTGTCCGAACTCATCGCCGCGCCCGAAACGATGCCGGACGTGGTCATGACGCTGCAAATTCTCGCGGTGATGGGCTACTACAGCGAGTGGGCCGGCTACGGCGAGACGAAGACGGATCCGCCGACGGAACGCGACCTCGAGACACCGATCGACGAGGTCCAGAGCCGTCAGCAGACGGACTACCCCGGGCTCGAGCCGGGATACGCGGCGTACCGGGGCGTCGAAGTAAGCGAATTCCAGGAGAACGACTACTAACAGACACGACACTCATGACAGAACATCCAGACGTGATCGTGATCGGCGCAGGCGGCGACGGACCGGCCCTCGCGTGGCGACTCGGCGACCTCGGTATCGACACGCTCGTGCTCGAGGCGGGGCCGTGGCACGGCAACGAACAGTGGGAGGACCCACACGAAACAGCGGGCGGGACCGAGAGCAGCGATCCGAACGACCTGAGCGGCGAGTTGTTAGACGAGCAGTTCGATTTGCGCGAAAACGCGACGAACGACTCCAACGGCGGGCGGTTCCGATTCGGTCCCGCGGATCGCGACCGGCCGGAGTGGGATCGCTCGACAGCGGACCCGATGTACATCTCCCAGATCGCGGGCGTCGGCGGGACGACGCTGCACTACTTCGGTAATCACCCGCGAGCGTATCCCTACGCCTTCGAGGAGCAAGATCACTGGCCGATCGACTACGAGGAGTTGGTGCCGTACTACCAGCAAAACGAGGACATCTGCGACGTGCATCCGGCACCGACCACGGCCAAAGAGGAGGTCTTCTACGAGGGGGCAGCAAACGCCGGCATCGAGTTGATCGACCAGTTGAACGTCGTCGACGCGGGTTACCGACCACAACCGAACGCGGTCACGCCGCCGGACGAAACCATACAGGACGACGGCTACGACGGCCCGTTCACCTATCCAGACGTCGAGGGTGACACCCTCGCGGGCGACCACTACCAGGGTGCGCCGACGCCACTCGAGGCCCCCGTCTCGGAAAAGTCTCGAAAATCGAGCAACGTGAGTTACGTCCCGCGGGCGCTCGAGACCGGCAACGTAACGATTCGGCCCAACACGTTCGTCACGAACGTCACGACCGATTCAGCGGGGTGGGCTGGCGACCCCGAGGCGACCGGCGTCGAGTACCGGGATACGTGGACGGGCGAAACCGGCGAGATCGAAGCCGACGTGGTCGTGATGGCAGCAGGCTGTATCGAGACGCCGCGTCTGTGGCTCAACTCCGACCTGCCGGATAACGGGACGGTTGGGACGGGACTGACGACTCACTGGTTCGACTTCGTCACCGGCGTTTTCGACGAGGAGACGATCGAGGAGGTCACCGGCCAGCAAACGATCGATCCCTTCGTCGGCCACAACGCAGCCGCGCGCTACGACGAACCGGGTGTCGGCTGTTTCGAGATGGTCGGCGGGACGCCGGGTATCGCGAGCTTCCAGAACTACGGGTTCAGTCAGGCGGGGTACGCGTTCGACATCGACGTGGATACAGACGCGCCGTGGGATAGCCGCGGCTGGGTCACCGGCGAAGACCTCAAAGCGCGGATGGCCGACTATCGGCGGTCGCTGTCGATCCTAATTATCACGGACGATTTGCCGCGCGAAGACAACGGCGTCAGCGTCGACGAGGATGCGGCCGACGAGCACGGCCCGGTCGCCGACGTGACGTGGGAGCCACATCCGGATGACGACGAGAAACGGGACCAACTCGCAGAAACCGCGGCGGACCTCCTGCAATCCGCCGGCGCGAGTCACGTTCACCGGGCAGACGCACCGCCGCTCTTGCTCCACTTACAGAGTTCGATGCGGATGGGCGAAGTCGTCGACGAGAACTGCGAGGCGTACGACGTCGACCGACTCTTCGTCGGCGATCACAGCGCCATGGCCAACGGCCTCGGTGGTCCGAATCCGACGAACACGGGACAGGCGCTGGCACTCCGAACGGCGGAGCGAATCGAATCGCTGTACTTCTGACGACTCCTTCTTTCGTTTGGAGTTGGTATGCGCTGAGGTTTATATACGATTACGCGACCAACGATAGTATGCAGTCTCGCTCGAGGTCACTCGAGAGACCGATCGCAGTTAGTTCACTCGAGCGGCCGATGTTTCGACAGACGGGTGCTGACAGCCACGTCAGCGCGCTCAGTAGTGGCGGCCCGATACGACGAATGAACAACGCTTATGCGCGGCCTACTCATGCACGAACATAGAATGAGCGACATCGAGGGCGTGTACGAAGACCTCGAGGCCGACGTCTCCCTCGAGGAGTTTCGCGAGGCCGTCGAGGCGAAAGTCGAGCAGATGGGGGGACTCGCGGACGAGGAGACGGCGGCGATGCTCGTCGCTCACGAAGTCGGCGAGAGCGAGGTCGGCGGCATCGCCGACATCGAACCCGGGATGGAGGAAGCGAAGTTCGTCGCCAAAGTCATCAGCATCGGCGAGGTTCGGACGTTCGAACGCGACGGCGAGGACGAGGACGGTCGCGTCGTCAACGTCGAAGTCGCGGACGAGACCGGCTCCGTGCGAGCCGCGTTCTGGGACGAGCACGCCGAGGCCGCCATCGGAGAACTCGAGGAAGGACAGGTACTTCGAATCAAGGGGCGACCGAAGGAAGGCTACAGCGGCGTCGAGGTCAGCGTCGACGATGTCGAACCCGATCCGGACACCGAAATCGGTGACGTACAAGTCGCCGATACCCACACCGTCGAGGCGCTCTCGCTTGGCCTCTCGAACGTCAATCTCGTCGGCATCGTCCTCGACACCGGCAGCGTTCGCACGTTCGACCGCGACGACGGCTCCGAGGGGAAGGTCTCGAATCTCGTCCTCGGCGATTCGACCGGGCGGGTGCGCGTGACGTTGTGGGACGAACAGGCCGAGACGGCGACGGAGATCGACCCCAGTACCACCGTCGAGGTCGTCGACGGCTACGTCAAGGATCGGGACGGGAACCTCGAACTCCACGTCGGCAACCGCGGCGCGGTCGAAGAAGTCGACGAAGAAGTGGAGTACGTTCCAGAGAGTACGCCAATCGAGGAGATCGAAATCGACCAGACGGTGGACATCGCCGGCGTCGTCCGCTCGGCCGACCCAAAACGAACCTTCGACCGTGACGACGGCTCCGAAGGACAGGTTCGAAACATTCGCGTGCAGGACGCGACCGGCGACATCCGCGTGGCGATGTGGGGCGAGAAGGCCGATATCGATATCGGTCCGGGCGACGAGGTCGCCCTCGGCGACGTGGAGATTCAGGACGGCTGGCAGGACGATCTCGAGGCCTCCGCTGGTTGGCAGTCGACGATCACGGTGCTCGAGTCCGATTCGGAGACGACGTCCGCAGAGAGCGAAGACGACGGTCGAGACGAGAACGCAGGGCTGTCGTCGTTCGCCGGTGACGACGACACCGAGGGGGCCAATGTGACCGATGCGGGTTCAGATACCGATGGCTCGAGTGACGATTCCGCTGGGAGCGACGAACCGGACGCGGGTGAGGAAATCGAGTTCACCGGCGTCGTCGTCCAGGCTGGAAGTCCGGTCGTCCTCGACGACGGCGAGACGACGATGAGCGTCGAGACCGACACCGACGTGGGCCTCGGCGAGGAGATAACCGCCAGAGGCGTCGTCCGAGACGGAACGCTCGACGCAAACGACGTGTTCTGATGTCCCGAGGAACCTCCTCGAGCACTGAGGAAAAGCGTTAAGGGCGTTTGCTTCGCCTATCATGATATGAACGTCGAACTCCCGTTCGCCCCGGTTGATACCATCATCCGGCGGAATGCGGGCGAACTTCGGGTGAGTGCCGACGCGTCGAGGGAACTTGCAACGCGGATCCAAGAGCACGGCAGCGAACTCGCGATCGACGCTGCCGAGCACGCGACCCGTGACGGGCGCAAGACGCTGATGGCGGAGGATTTCGGCGTCGAGCGGGTCATCGACAAGACCGACCTCGAGTTGCCAGTCGCTCCCGTCGACCGAATCGCCAGAATCGACATCGACGATCGGTATCGCGTTTCGATGGACGCCCGCGTCGCCCTCGCGGATATTCTCGAAGACTACGCGGACAACGTGGCACGAGCAGCCACGATCCTCGCTCACCACGCCGACCGACGAACGATCACTGAAGACGACATCGAGACGTACTTCTCGCTGTTCGAGTGAGATGCAATTCGGCTACAGCGAGACTTGTCTCGCACACGACCCCGGTTCGCGCCACCCGGAGACGCCGGACCGGCTACGAGCGATTCGAGAAGGACTGAAGAAAAAACACGGCGTCGAGTACGTCGAAGCAAAGCCCTGTGATATCGACCGCATGGCTGCCGTCCACGACCGGGACTATCTCGAGTCCGTCGAGGAGTTCTGTGCTGACGGCGGTGGCAACTGGGACCCGGATACGACTGCCGTCGAAGAAACGTGGGAAGCAGTCTGTCACAGTTCCGGCCTCGCCTGTTGGGCGGTCGAAGCCGCACTCGAGGGAGCAACCGGCCGTGAGACGCCGTTTTCGATCGGCCGACCGCCGGGTCATCACGCCGTGTTCGACGACGCGATGGGCTTTTGCTTCGTCAACAACGTCGCGGTCGCCGCCCAGCACGCGCTCGATTCGGACGAGTACGACGTGGAGCGAGTCGCGATCGTCGATTGGGACGTCCACCACGGCAACGGCACGCAGGACATCTTCTACGACCGAGAGGACGTCTTCTTCGTCTCGGTTCACGAACAGGGGCTGTATCCGGGAACGGGCGACATCGACGAGACCGGCGAGGGCGATGGCACGGGAACGACGATGAACGTCCCGATGCCTGCGGGAACGGGCGACCGAGAGTATCTCGCGGCGATCGAGGGGCCGGTTCGTCACGCGTTGACGGCGTACGATCCCGACCTCCTCCTCGTCAGTGCAGGGTTCGACGCCCACCGCCACGACCCCATCTCTCGGGTTCGCCTCTCGACGGAAGCCTACGCGCTGCTGTCCGACCGCCTCCGGACGCTCGCCGACGACACCGACGCCGCGTTCGCGTTCATCCTCGAGGGCGGCTACGGACTGGACGTCCTCGCCGACAGCATCTCGATCGTTCACGAAACGTTCGACGGCCGCGAGCCGATCGAACCCGACTCGACGTGCGGCGAAAAGGCCCGATCGGTGCTCGAGGACGTAATCGACGTCCACGGACTGGAGTTAGAGCTCGAACTGGGCGAGTGAGTAGGCGGACGAATCGTGCGAGTGGGGTATAAAACGAGGTGGGAATAAACGAGTATCGCGAGCGGCGTGTAGCGACGGCGGGGTTAGGGCGACGGATCGAAGTACGCCGACAGTTCTCGACCGAATTCTTCACAGAGACGCGTGAGTTCCTCGCCGGCGAGCACCGTGTATTCGTCCTCGAGTGCCGTCTGAACGTGTGCGCCGAGGCCGACGTCGAAGAGGCGGTCGCTCTCGAGGAAGTCGCGGGCGGTCGTGAACTCTCGGGGTCGTTCGGTGACGTAGCGGTCGCCGTCGATGTAGGGACCGTAGGTGTCGGGTGCGTCGACGTACGCCTCGTAGAAACCGTCGGCGTGTGAGCGGACGTGGACTGGTGGACCGTCGTGGCGTTCGATCGCCGGCCGTTCGCTGACCGCGAGTTCGACGAGGATGACTGCGGTTTCGTCCGCGATTGCAGTTGCACGGAAGACGTCGAAGCCGCGATCGTCGAGGCCCGTCGTAACGCCGTCGAGTGACTTCTGAAGCTGGGGATAGAGCTGATCGTCGACGAGGTCGGGGGCATCGGTTTGGATGGCGACCGGAGTCGTGCCGCGACGCTCGAGATGTGTTTGGAGGTCGGATTCGGTCAGTGGCGCTGGCTCGTCGGGTTCGAACACGTCGGTTCGAGGCGCGTCGAGGAACGACCGCGCGTAGTGTTGGAAGCGAGCGACGTTCGTCGGCGAGCAGACGGCGGCGACGTTACGCTCGGGATCGGTCGGATCGATGACGACGAGCGGGTCGGTGAAGGTCGTCCGGCCGTGTCCTTCGGGGTCGAGTTCGACTTGGGGGTGCCACGCCGCCGCGGCCTCGAGTAACGGCCGAAAGCCGCCGTACTCGAGGACGAGCAGTTCGGTCAGGTAGCCACTGAACCCCCGCGTTCGGAGGTCGCTGCCGTAGGCACCGATCCCCTTCAGGAACTGCTTGGTAAGCCGAACGTCGTCGGCGAGTTCGTCGTCGAGTCGCGCCTGGAGGTACGTCGTGTGAAACGGCGTCCGGTCGACGGCCGATCGAATCTCGGTCGCCGACTCGAGGCGAAAGCAGGGGACGACGTCGACGTCGAACCCCTCGACGGTGCCCTTGACGTAGGGGTGCTCGGCGTACTCCTCGTGGCCGTCGGGCAGGGTCTCGTGGCCGACTTTGAGCCCGTAACGCTCGAGCGTCTCGCGCTCGAGGTCGGGCGGGAACCGAACGAAGATGTCGATGTCGCGGTCGCCGCTGACCCAGGTGTTTCGAGCGGTCGAGCCGACCTGCAGAACGTCGACCCCCTCACAGCAGTCGGTCGCCGCCGTTTCGGCTCGCTCGACGAGCCGGTCGGCGATCTCGCGGAGGCGAGCGCGTTCGTCCGCGTCGGGGTCGATTTGGTCGTGAACGTCGGCCGTGACCGACTCGACGGTGGGGTCACCGCTGGCTGGGTCTGGCCCCTCGTCGGCAGCGTCCTCCTCGCTCATTGGGAGGGTGTACTCGAGCGGTGCGTGAAAGGGTATCGAACACGGAGCCGGCAAAACGAAAGCCCTATCAAATACACCCTGTTATCTGAAGATGAGCCGAAGTAGCTCAGATGGTAGAGCACCTCGCTGTTAACGAGGTTGTCCCAGGTTCGAGTCCTGGCTTTGGCGTCCGACAAATTTCGGAGAAATTTTCGGGCTAACCAGAACGCGTAGCGTTCTGGTCGCGCTTTTACGAAACGAAGGACTCACGAGGAGCGATAGCTCCGAGTGAATTCGGGTTTCGTAAACGCGAAACGAGCCAGACTCGAGCACGCGAGTCGCACGCGGCCGAACGAAGTGAGGCCGACCGTCTCGCACCTGTTCGAGTCCTGGCTTTGGCGTCCGACAAATTTCGGAGAAATTCTCGGGCTGACCGGATCACGGAGTGTCCGGTCGCGCTTTTACGAAACGAAGGACTCACGAGGAGTGATAGCTCCGAGTGAATTCGGGTTTCGTAAACGCGAAACGAGCCAGACTCGAACACGCGAGTCGCACGCGGCCGAACGAAGTGAAGCCGACCGTCTCGCACCTGTTCGAGTCCTGGCTTCGGCGTCCGATACATTTCGGAGCGGTTTTCGGGCAACCCAGATCACAGCGTGTTCTGGTCGCGTTTTTCGGAACCCACTGACTCTCGAGGAACGATAGCCCGAGGAGACCCCGACAAGAAGCAGGGTACAGGAGCGATCGAACAGTCAGTTCAGCCCCACGTTCTGCTCACATGGAAACAAGGGATTCCTCGTCCTCCCCAGCCGATTCGTTCGGTCACGACGTTCCCTCACTCATCCCTCGCGTGAAATCGCTCGACGGTTCGGCGACGGTGCGCCTCACCGTCTCACAGCACGCGCCACCGCAGGAACTCCGTTCTCCGCCGCTGTGTTCCACCCTTCAGTCGTTTTGTAACTGTCCGATCGAGTCCAGCGGAACGAGCGAATAGTCGACGGTCTCGACGTCCCCGATTGCCCGGAGTTTACCGACGAACGCAGCGATCACCTCGAGGTCGGACTCGAGAACGAACAGATCGACGCAGTAGTCCGCGACGTGGCTGTGGTCGTTCGAGGCGATGTGAGCGTCGTACTCGTGGCGCAACTCGGTTACCTGCCGCTCGACAGGGTGGGTGTCGAAGTCGTAGAAGACCGTGACGACACCGGCGAGCGGTTCAGCAGCAAGGGTGTCATTGTCGAACTCGGTCAGAAAGGCACGTGCACTCTCACGGATGACCTCGCTGCGGCCGGTGTACTCGTGGTTCGCCGCGTGGGTATCCAGTCGCTCGATCAGACCGGTCGGCATCGAGACGCTAACGACAGACATCGGTTATATGAAGATCTCACCATAGAATAATAGCAATTGTTATTCAGTACGCAGCCGTTGCGTAACAACTAACATTAACAATACTCCACCCCTTATTCACAACTACGCTATGAGTTCCAACCGTATTCCCGTAACTGTCCTCAGTGGCCCACTCGGAGCCGGAAAGACGACCGTCCTCAATCACGTCCTGACCGCCGATCACGGCCTCGAGGTGGCCGTCGTCGTCAACGACATGGGCGACGTCAACGTCGACGCCGAACACGTGGCTCAGCAGACCGACCTGGGTGGCAACCAAGAGATCATCGAACTATCCAACGGCTGTATCTGCTGTCGCCTCCGTGGCGACATGTTGGACGAAGTCGGTCGGCTAGCTGAGCGCCGTGACTTCGATTACCTCCTGGTCGAATCGTCAGGGATCTCGGAGCCGATTCCGGTCGCCCAGACGTTCGCGATGGGATTCGAGGACGCGGACTACGATCCAACAGACACGTACGAACTCGATACGATGGTGACGGTGGTCAACGCCCACAGTATCTGGGAATCGTTCGATACCGGAAGTACGCTGACGAACCAGCAACTACAGGACGAAGCGGGCCGCGTACCGGAAGAAGTTCTGCTGGATCAGATCGAATTCTGTGACGTGCTCCTCTTGAACAAGTGTGATCTCGTTCCCGACGACGCACTCGAGGAGATCGAAGCCGTTCTCGAGCGCCTACAGCCTCGAGCCGATATCGTTCGAACCGAGTTTGGTGGCGTCGATCCCACTGCCATCCTCGGGAGCGCCCGGTTCGATTTCGAGCGAGCCAAGGCGGGTGCCGGCTGGAAACACGAACTCCAGCACGATCACCACCACGATCCACAGGAAGAACACGGCGTCACGTCGTTCGTCTATCAGCGTGACCGTCCGTTCCATCCCGAACGCATCGCAGCCCTACTTTCCGAGCTCCCAGACGAACTTATCCGTGCGAAAGGATTCTTCTGGAGCGCCGGCCGCGAGGATGTCGCGATGGGCATCGACAAAGCCGGAACGTCCGTCCGTGCCGGACCGGCGGGCCAGTGGCTCGCGACGCTTCCGAAAGCAAAGCGCGAGCAGTTCTTCGCCGCACGGCCGGGACTGGAAGACGACTGGGACGACGAGTGGGGCGATCGGATGACCCGACTCGTCTTCATCGGACGCGAGTTCGACGACGAGACCCTGATCGACCGACTCGACGACTGCGTGCTGACGGAGAGGGAGATGGACGACGACTGGAACGCCTACGCCGATCCCTTCGGACCGGAAGACCGACGTGAACTCGCGCTCGCGAATGAGTAAATGAGTGTTCCCGTCACCATCCTCTGTGGCGAACTCGGCGCGGGCAAGACGACGCTGCTCTCGAGGCTCCTCGAGGAGGCGGACCGAGAGATCGCAGTGTTAGTCAACGACGTCGGCGCGGTCAACGTCGACGCCGACCTCGTCGAAGCGCGAACCGACCTATCGACCGGGGAGGAGGTCCTCGCACTCGAGAACGGCTGTATTTGCTGTAGCCTCGGTGGCGAGCTGTCGCGGTCGGTGATCCAACTCTGGAAAGAACACGACTTCGAGTACCTGGTCGTCGAAGCGTCCGGCGTTGGCGAGCCCGAGCCGATCGCGCGGCAGTTCGTCCGCGGTCCTGCTGGGGGCCCCTACGACCTCGACGCGGTCGTCACCGTCGTCGACGCGCGACGGTTTCACGACCGATTCACAGCAGGCGAACACGACGTGGCGAATTCGTCCGAGGCGACGAGTCCAGCAGAGACACTACGACCGCAGGGTCCCGACGAAACCGGGAGTCAACCGCTCGAGAACCTCTTACTCGAGCAAGTCGAGTTCTGTGACCTCCTCGTCGTGAACAAGTGCGACCTCGTGAGCGACGAGGAACGCGAGCGCGTCGTTTCGCTGCTCGAGACGTTGCAGCCGCGAGCCGACGTCGTGACCAGCGAGTACGGCGCGCTCGAGCCTGAAACGATCCTCGACAGCGGTCGGTTCGATCTCGAGGCCGCGGCCAAGTCTGCGGGCTGGAAGCGCGTGATCGAGACCGACGCCGACGAGCACGGCACCGGTGAGACGAACGAACACGGCACTGCCGACCCCGGACATGGTCACAGTCATGGTGACGAACACGAACACGAGCACGTTCACCCACCCGAACGCTACGGGATCGAGGTAGACACGTACCATCGGCGACGACCGCTCCACCCGAAGCGATTCCTGGCCTTCCTCGCCGACGCGCCCGAGGGTTTGATCCGAGCCAAAGGACTGTGCTGGATCGCGGGCCGCGAGCGCCAGGCGATCACGATGAGCCTCGCCGGGACGGAGACGAGTCTCGAGGTCACTGGCCGCTGGATCGCCAGCCTCTCCGAGGAGCGCCAGGAGCAGTATCGGGAACAACAACCCGACCTCTCGTGGGACGAACGGTGGGGTGATCGGGAGACGCGACTCGCACTTATCGGACGTGACGTCAACATGGCGGCCGTGAAATCTCGCCTCGACGACTGCCTGCTCAGCGACGACGAACTCGACGTGGAGTGGTCGACGTTCGAGAACCCGACGCCGACAGGAATGGACGAAACGACGACGGTCTCGAGCGACGGCGAATAGCGGTGAGGGGTGACGTGAATCGCACTCGAGACGCTGCGCGAGAGGGTGGGATTAATCGCCCCGCAGCAACGATACCAACGTATGACGACAGATAGAGACGATCGACGAGGCACGGACGATCACGGCCACGACATCATCGATCCGCTGTACGTCGGCATCGTGACGGTCTCGAGTTCGCGCGCACAGGCCGACGAAGCGGAGCCCGACGATCCGGGCGGCGATACGATTCAGGAGTGTTTCGAGGCAGAAGGTCACGAAGTCCAGGAACGGCTGCTGGTCCGAGACGACTACTCGTCGATCCGGACGGCGGTTCGCGGGTTGGTCGCGCGTCGCGACATCGACGTCGTCGTGACGACCGGCGGGACGGGAGTCACTGCCGACGACGTCTCCCCTGAAGCGACGTCGTCGCTGTTCGAACGCGAACTGCCGGGCTTTGGCGAACTGTTTCGGTCGCTCTCGTGGGACGAGATCGGAACGCGAGCGATGGCGTCTCGCGCGACGGCGGGCATCGCCGTCGACACGCCGGTGTTTTGCCTGCCCGGGAGTACGGGCGCCTGTCAGACCGCCTGTGAGAAACTGATCGTTCCAGAAACGCCGCACCTGGCCGGGTTGGCGACGCGTCACCGAACCGAGGCGACCGACCAGTCGCTCTCGGCGTACCAGGACGAGAACTGACTCCAACCACGATCTTCGCCGTCTGTTCCGGTTTTCTCTCCGTAGCGACTGTAATCAGCCTGCAGCACCCAACAACTAAAGTAGGATTTCACTTAGACAAATATATTTGCTATGCGTGTGAACGACCTGTATGACCGCATTCGGGACGGGGCAGCGCTCGAGTCGTATTCGGACGACCGCTCGGATCACCGAACGGTTACTGATTGGTTTAATAGTTCTAAGATATACTTTAGTAATTTATATTAACAGAGGGAGTTCTTCTAGCAAGAGATGACCGGGAGATACTCACGACGACACGTCCTCGCGGGGGTCGGCGTTGGCCTTAGTACGCTCGCAGGCTGTCTGAGCGATTCGATGGACGACGAGTCGATTACGGTCGCTCGTCCTCGCTCCTCACAGGACGGCGAGTGGAGCGTCTACGGGGGCGTGATTCCCTACTATACGCGCGTTTTCGAGCCGCTCGTCGGCACGAGCGACGAAATGGAGCCCGAGCCGTTGCTCGCGACAGAGTGGGAACAGACCGACGAGACGACCTGGCGCTTCGACATTCGCGAGGGAGTCACGTTCCACAACGGCGCGGAGCTTTCGGCCGAGGACGTGGTCGCTTCGTTCGAGGAGACCATCGACTACCACGACGCGACCGGCTGGATCAACGTCGAACCCGACGGCGTCAGCGCCGTCGACGAGTACACCGTCGAGTTCGAGACGGTCGAACCGTTCCCGACGCTCCCCGGCACGATTTCGCACAACTACTTCGGGGTCGTTCACTCGGAGACCGACGCGGACGGCGACACTGCAGTCGGGACCGGTCCGTTTCGACTCGAGGAGCGCGCCGGCGACGACGTCACGCTCGTCCCCTACGAGGATCACTGGGACGTTGTCCCGGCCGGTGACGAACTTCACCTCGAGGTCGTCGACGACCCGACGACGCGCGTACAGGCACTCGAGGGGACGGATGCCAACGTCGCACTCGAGCCACCACGGAGCGCCGTCTCGGGGCTCGAGGACGCCGAAGAGACGGCCACCGAACGCCAGCTTACGCCGCGGACGTGTTTCGGCGCGGTCAACATCTACGAGGAGCCCACCGACGACGAGTCCCTCAGGCGGGCGTTAGCGTACGCGATCGATCAAGACGAACTCGTCGAAAGCGTCCTCGAAGGAGTCGGCGAGCCAGCTCGTGGACCGATCTCGCCCGAGATTCCGTTCGCGATCCACGACGACTTGCCGGCGTTCGGCCCCGACCTCGAGCACGCTCGCGACCTCGTCGAGGACTCGGAATACGACGGCGAAACGCTCTCGATTCTGATCGACGGCGCGGAGCCCGACGATCGGAACGTCGCCGAAATTCTGCAGGATCGCTTCGACGAGATCGGCGTCGACAGCGAGATCACCAGCGTCGAGTCGGCGGCGTTCATGGAGACGTTTACCGACGGTGAGGCCCACGTCTCGATCGTTACCCTGGGGTCGAACAGCGCCGCAGCGGACTACCTCGTTCGGGCGATGTTCCACTCGGAGGGAAGCGACAACCAGCAGCTCTACGAGGAGGAGGGGACCGGCGTCATGAACCTCGGTTCGGACGTCGACGCGCTCATCGAAGACGGGTATCAGACCGACGGACTCGAGGAAAAACGCGAGATCTACGGCGAGGTACAAGAACGGGTGGTCGAGGGAGGCGTCGTCCTCCCGCTGTACTACCTCGAGTACGTCGTCGGCTACGAGAGCGACCTCTCGCCCCCGACGCTGCACCCGGTTAGTGCGATGACCGACTTCACCGAACTCGAACACACCGACGAGTAATGACTCGAGCGTGCCGGACGCCGCGATCGCCAGCGAGGAGAACGCCGTGAGCTACCTGCTCCGTCGCTTCGCGAGTTCGACCGTCGTCCTGTTCGGCGTCACCGTCCTCACGTACGGCCTAATCCACCTGACGCCGGGAGACCCTGCGCGAACGGTACTCGCTGAGCAACAGGGCCGTCAGCCGGACGACGACGCGGTCAACGAATTTCGGGCGGAAGAGGGGCTCGACGACCCGATCCCGATCCAGTACGGCAACTGGCTCGGTGACGTCTTGGGCGGCGACCTCGGCCGCTCGTACTACGGCGACGGCGACGTCCTCGAGTTGCTGCTCGCACACCTCCCGAACACGATCGAACTTGCGGGTGCATCGGTCCTCATCGCGGTCGCGATCGCGCTCCCCGCCGGCGTGATCAGCGCCGTTTACCGCGGCACGTGGGTCGATTACGCCAGCCAGGTCGTCTCTCTGCTCGGCCTCTCAATGCCGAACTTCTGGCTCGGCTACCTGCTCATCATCGGCGGCGCGCTCAGGTTGGGCGTCTTCCCCGTCTACGGTGCCGGAACGCCCGCACACCTCGTGCTTCCGGCGATCACCCTCGGAACCGGCATGGCCGCCGTCCTCACCCGGCTCGTCCGCTCGTCGCTGCTCGAGACGCTCGAAGAGCCCTACGTCGACGCGGCTCGCTCTCGCGGACTCGCGGAACGCGGCGTCGTCGTCGCTCACGCGCTCCGAACGGCGCTGTTACCGGTGGTAACGATCATCGGCCTCCAACTGGGGGCCGTCCTCGGCGGAGCGGTCGTCGTCGAAGTCGTCTTCCAACGGCCGGGAGTCGGCACGTTGCTGGTCGACGCCGTCTTCGCGCGGGACTTCCCCGTTATTCAGGGCGTCACCCTGCTCGTCGGCGTGACGTTCGTCGTCGTCAACCTGCTCACCGACCTGGCCTACCGTCGGCTCGACCCGCGCGTCTCGCTCGGAGGTGGGCGGGCATGAGCGTCCTCGAGCGTCGAGACTCGAGCGTCTCGGCGTGGCTCGAGCACCCGACTGTGCGGGGCCTTCGGCGAAATCCGTCGGCCGCCGCGGGCGCACTCGTCGTCGCCGCACTCACCCTCCTCGCGATCGTCGGCCCGTTTCTCACGCCGTACGACCCGAACGGCCAGCACCTCGAGGCGCGGCTGCAGGGTCCGTCGCTCGCCCATCCCCTCGGAACCGATCAGCTCGGACGCGACGTCGCGACCAGAATCGTCTACGGCACCCGAATCACGCTCGGCATCGCCGTCCTCGTCACCGTCGTCCGCCTCACGATCGGCGTCGTCGTCGGCCTCGTCGCGGGCTACTGCGGCGGCTGGATCGACGAGGCACTCATGCGCGTCGTCGACATCCTGCTCGCGTTCCCCGGCATCATCCTCGCGCTCGTCGTCGCCGGCATCCTCGGGCCGAGTCTCACTAACCTCGTCCTCGCGCTCGCCGTCGTCGGCTGGACCCGATACGCGCGGGTCGTCCGCTCGAGCGTCCTCGAGTTGCGCGAACGGCCGTTCGTCGCCGCCTCACGGCTGACCGGTGCGCCGCGACGACGCGTATTGCGCCGACACGTCCTCCCGAACGTCGCCGGCCCCGTGGTCGTCCTGGCGACGCTCGATCTCGGCGGTGTGATTCTCGGCGCTGCCGGACTCTCCTTTCTCGGACTCGGTGCACAGCCACCTGCACCCGAGTGGGGAACGATGCTCTCGACGGGTCGCCACCACCTCCAGGAGGCCTCGTGGTTAGTCAACGCACCCGGGATAGCGATCGTCCTCGCGGTTCTCGGAACGAACCTGCTCGGCGACGGCCTGCGAGACGCGCTCGATCCGAACGACCGAGCCGAGCAAAGCGGTCGAACGGAGGTGAGTCGTCGTGAGTGAGTCGCTGCTCGCGGTCTCTGACCTCCGCGTGCGCTTCGAAACGGGTGGGCGGACGGTCCACGCGGTCGACGGCCTCTCGCTGTCGGTCGACTCCGGCGAAGTCGTCGGCCTCGTCGGCGAGAGCGGCTGTGGGAAGTCCGCGGCCGTCCGCGCGATCGCCGGTCTCCACGGCGACGACGCACACGTCGAGGGGACCGTCTCCTTCGACGGCACAGACCTGCGCACACGCTCCGAGGAGCGCCAGCGTCGGATCCGCGCGACCCGGCTCTCGACGGTCTTTCAGGATCCCGCGGCGACGCTGACGCCGACGCGAACGGTGGGATTTCACCTCAAAGAGGCGTTGTGGCTCGCCGACCGTCCGGACGATCGCTCGCTCCGGTCCGCGCTCGGGATCACGCTCGATCCGCGCGATTTGGAGAGCGGTAGTGGAAGTCGTGAGCGTCGAGCGCGAGCGCTCGATCTCCTCGAGCGCGTCGGACTGGCAGACGGCGACTATCTCGAGCGCTATCCCCACGAACTGAGCGGCGGCGAGGCTCAACGAGTCTCGATCGCCGTTGCCCTCGCCTCCGAGCCGGAGCTGTTGCTCGCCGACGAACCGACGACGGCACTCGACGCGACGACTCGTAGCGACATCCTCGACCTGCTCGAGTCCCTCGTCGCCGAACGGGATCTGGCGCTGTTGCTCGTCAGCCACAATCTGGGGCTCGTCGGCGAGCGCTGTGACCGCGTCGCGGTAGCCTACGCCGGCGAGTTGATGGAATCCGGGCCCGCCGACGGAGTGCTCGAGGCGCCACGCCACCCCTACACGCGGGCCCTCCTCGACTGTCGACTCGAGGGGACGACGCCCGGCGAGCGACTACCGACGATCGACGGATCGGTGCCGGATCCGACCGTCGAGCGAGCGGGCTGTCCGTTCGCCTCGCGCTGTGCCCACGCGACGGCAACCTGCCGGCAGAGCGCGCCGCCGACGATCGACGACGAGCGCGGCCGGGTCCGCTGTGGTGAACTCGAGTCTGTCGGTGAGCGCGAAGCAGGTCCGGATACCAACGGAACGCACGCCCCACCGTCAGGTTCGACCGACGGAGCCCGCTCCGGTTCGGTGGAAGAAACCGAGACAGCGACGCGAGCGAGGACGAGCGTGAGCTTCGACGGCGGCGTATCGGCCGACGAGCCGGTCCTCGAGTTACGCGGCGTCTCGAAGCGCTATCCGATCGACGACTCGTGGCTCTCGCGGGTGCGCGGACGGGATCGATACGCGAGCGCCGTCGATGACCTCTCGCTCACCGTTCGTCGCGGCGAGACCCTCGGCATCGTCGGCGAGAGCGGGGCTGGAAAGTCGACCGTGATCGACCTCGCCACCGGCCTCGAGTCGCCCACGGCGGGGGAGGTCGTGTTCGACGGCGACACCGTCGGCCCGATTGCGAACCGCTCGCGCGACCAACTCGCGGCCGTCGGCCGGCTGTTTCAACACCCGCGATCGAGTCTCGACCCCCGACAGCGGGTCTATCGAGCGATTGCCGAGCCGCTACTCGAGGCCGGCTGGCATCGCGACCGACGACGCGAGCGCGTCTCGGAACTGCTCTCGCTGGTCGGACTGGACGACCGCCACGCCGATCGTCGCCCGCGCGAACTCTCCGGCGGGCAGTGCCAGCGAGTCGCGCTCGCACGGGCAATCGCCCTCGAACCGTCGCTAGTCGTCCTCGACGAGCCGACGGCCGCACTCGACGTCTCCGTTCGCGCACAGGTGTGTAACCTGTTTCTCGAGCTTCGAGACCGACTGGACTGTGCGTTCGTGCTCGTGAGCCACGACCTCGGCGTCGTTCGTCACCTCGCAGATCGTATCGCCGTCATGCGAGACGGGCAACTCCTCGAGTGTGGCCCCGCGTCGCGAGTCTGTGCCGAGCCGGAGTCCACCTACACCGACGAGTTGCTCGCGGCCGCGAGCGGACTCGGTAACGTATCGAGCGACGACTACACCACATTCCAACGCCACCGATGACCGCAGACGAGACACCTTCGACGACGCCAGTAGCATCGACCACGACCGAATCGGCAACGACGCCGACGCATCCGACCTACGACGTCGCCGTCGTCGGCGGCGGCCCCGCCGGCTGCTCCGCTGCGGTCTTTACCGCCCGCGCAGACCTCGAGACGGTCCTGTTCGAACACGGCCGCGCGTCCCTGCTGAAGTCGGCCCACCTCGAGAACTACCTCGGCTTTCCCGTCGGCATCCAGCCCACGCAGTTTCTCGAGTTGGCACGCGAGCACGTCCACGAAGTCGGCTGCACAGCCCACCGAAAGGGAGTCACGACGGTTCGACGATCAGAATCAGGTAACGGAGCCGGATTCGTCCTCGAGACAGAATCCCGAACCGTGCAAGCCGAACGCGTGATCGTCGCCTCCTGGGCACGGACGGGGTTCCTCGAGGACCTCGAGGTTACGCGCGAGCCCGAAGATCCGGGACCGGTAATGGTCGTCCCAACCGATGAAGATGGGCGAACCGACTGTGACGGGCTGTACGCGGCAGGCCGAATCACGAGCCAGCACCATCAGGCGATCGTCAACGCCGGCGACGGCGCTGCTGTCGCGCTGACGGTCATCCGGGACGTACACCCCGACTACTACAACGACTGGGTCGTCCCTGACGGCTACTACGAATCGCACGATATGGCGGTCCCCGAGGGCGTCGAGGAAATCTCCGTGGCCGAGCGACGACGACGAAAGGAACGAGCCGAGGACGAGATGGCCGCGTTCTTTGGCAGTGAGAGGGCACTCGAGCGAGACGGAGAGTAAGGGTTAACTAGGTTCCGCGGTTTCGTCTCGTGTACGGGCCCTTAGCTCAGTCTGGTTAGAGCGCTCGGCTCATAACGCGATCGAACCTGGTTCGGTTGTGTGGGATACCGAGTGGTCGATGGTTCGAATCCGTCAGGGCCCATGGCTCAGGAGATTGGCGTAAGAGGAACTCAAGGGGACAAAAACGGTGCTTATTCGATTATAGAACACTTCGATCTGACGGGACCATCCAAAATGTGCGGGGTTCTGAGCTAGCCGAATTCGGGACGGTGACGCGTGTATGATTTACTGACTTCGATCCAGAGAAACTGGATCCACTTTCAAGAATCAATGAGGCTTCTGAGTTGCTTGTTTGTGTAGAGACTACACCTTGCTTTGAAGTCGCTCGCGGCGTTCCGCGAACTCTTCATCCGAAATGTCGCCTCGGACATAGGCAGCCCGCAGTTCCTCAATCGCAGTATCTTGCTGTTGCGTGCTGGGCTGGCGGATCACACTGTACAGAAGATACACTATACCAAGAAGGACAAGTAATGGTACCAGCAACATGAGCAGCCACATCCACGTGGCTCCCGTCCCGTCCCACATCCTGCCATTCCACATATGTCCCCCACCCCATAGGCCCATCATCGGCATCATGAGTGCCATCATTAGGATGGGGACGAGTACGATTGCAGCGACGACGATCACGATGGTTCGAACGAGAGAGTCTTCAGTTGCCATATCGACTAGTACAACCTCGGACGTGTTTATTCACCGCAAATCCCATGTCGTGGGAACATGTGGTTTGATTCAGGTGACAAGGAGGTCTATTGCCACTGAAATGATGCTTGAGGAACTGACACAAGTGAAACGAAAGAGATTGCAACTGAATGTTGAGCCAATATCAATAAGTTCGATAGACATGTCTATTAGCCAAGAAGGGTCTAAAGAATGACTTCATCCATCCTCTCGACCGTGGGGGACGCACTCTGGACGACTGGTTACTTCCTCTGGCAGTCGCTGTGGGCCCTTCTATTCGGGTTCATGCTATCCGGGGCGATACAGGCGTTTGTCTCCAAGGAAGGGATGGTCAACTACATGGGCGATGGGAGTCCAAGATCGATTTTCTACGCATCGGCGTTCGGATTTGCTTCGACATCTTGTTCGTTCGGGGATATCGCAGCGACAAAAACCCTCTTCAAGAAAGGTGCGCACATCATTCCTGCTGTCGCCTTTTTAATTGCCTCGACAAATTTTGTGATCGCACTCACGTTCCTCATTTGGGCGCTCCTCGGTTGGGAGTTCGCACTCGCACAAGCAGTCGGTGCGCCGATCATGATCGTAACTGCGGTGATACTCACGCATTTCCTGATTCCGTACGATAAGGCCGCCGAAGTGAGAGACCGCCTCGTGAGAGAGGAGCAACCCGTCGTCACTGATCCCGTTTGCAAGATGCGAATGAACCGTGAGAATGCCCTCGCTGTTGAATTTAAAAACGAAGCCGTCCACTTCTGTTCGGATCAATGTAAATCGCTCTTCGAACAGAATCCAGACACGCACACGACGTCTTGGAGGGAGAAAATCTCGTCGCTGAACGGCTGGGTGGAAGCCGCGAATCAAACCCGGAGGGACGTTAAGATGCTCGGAAAGCCCCTCTTAGCAGGATTTTTCATCGCTGGGTTTGCTGCGACAGTAATTCCTGATTGGGCGTGGGCGGCCTTCTTTGGAGCAGGTGGTGAGGGTTTTACGGAAGTGCTCTACAGTAGTGCGGTCGGACCGCTGGTATCGCTCGTAGCGTTCGTCGGCTCAATGGGTAACATCCCGCTCGCAGCAGTACTGTGGGGGTCAGGATTCCTCTTCGCTGGTGTCATCGCATATATTTACGCAGATCTGATCGTCCCACAGCTCATCCACATCTACCGACAAATATTTGGGGCGAAAATCGGCAATCGACTGACCCTCATCCTATACATATCGATGGCGACGGCCGGATTCACGGTGTACTACCTGTTCGCAACGCTCGATCTGATACCAGAGGCAGCAGTTGCTGACCCCGGTGCCGGTATTACAGTGTTCGGTGTGGATCCGATTTTCATCATGAATGTACTTTTCATTCTCATCGGACTCGGATTCGTCGGTCTGGTCCTTCGAGGTCGCAAAGCAGCACCTGGTGATCAAGACGTCGAAGATCCAGTTACGGGGACAGAACTCACGGTAAAGAACGCCGATTACTGTACCGTATATGACGAGTCGATCTACTACTTCGAGAGCGACAACTCACGGGAACAATTTTTGCAATCTCCAGAGTCATATCTCTAACTATACCAGAACACCATCGATTTCAGCCCTAGAGCATCAACGTCTCCCGGAAACAATCGCCGATCCGGAATTAAGGTATGTTTTGGTGACGTCTACTGTCTGAAAAATACATCTGAAGGCATCAGATGTGAAAGACTATTTTTCGTGGTAGATGAGAATATCGCCTTCTCGCAACTCAAATTCCGAGTCTGGATCGAGATATAGCTCGTCTTCCCGAGCGATGCCGATGACACGAGTGGGTTCCACCGAACAGGGATCAACCTCTGATCCGTTCACGCGTGTAATCAGGACGTTTTCGCCGCCGTGAATCGGTTCGGCAAGCACAGTAGCAGCGAGCATCCGACCGGTAATATCCGGGAGTTCAAGGACGTAATCAGCACCGGCTCGGTCAACCCGACTAAGAGCGTCACTCTCCGCTACTCTAACAAAAATTTCAGCAGTAGCGTTGAGATCTCGAATAAGCAACGTCGAATATACCGCCTGTCGATCCTCAGGGAGTGAAACGATAACGGCGTCGGAGTTCTCTACGCCCGCATCTAGCAATGTGTCTTTCTCAGTTGCATCACCAACGATGTCGACGTGGTCGCCTTCATCGGTATCCACGACAGTTGGATCCGACCCCCACGTGTCCAGTGCAGATCGAACTGTTTCTCCCACCGTTCCATGACCGAGGATAACGATCCGGTCTGACGTTTTTCCAGTCGGTATCGGATATCGTGTGGCAAGCGATTGTCCGATGACCCGTTGTGGTTGCACAATGCGATCGACTCCAGCCGAGCGGAGATACGGCCGGTGCATCTCGTCGGCGAGCGTTGCGGTTATGGGAACCGTCGGGGCTACGTCGCGGATCGCAAGCGCGACGTTTACTGTCATTTGGTCGTTACCTGCCACGATCGCAGCCTGGGCACTTTCAACGGAGGCGTTTCGGAGATCGGACTCTGATTCAGGGTCGCCATGGTATACCGTATGGCCGAGGTCGTGAAGGGTTGCCGCTCGATCAGCGTCGGGTTCGATAATCACGTACGGATGTGGATGGTCATGGGACTCGATCTGTGTTAGAAAAGCGTGGACGTGTGGAGTGTGTCCTGAGATGACGATGTGATCTTCGAGCGGCTCAATTTCGTCAAACCGTCTTTGCTGAATCAACTCTCGAAACCAAGGGACGATGATCAGTGGGAGCAGAAGAAATAGAAGCAGAATGCCAGTAAACTGCATCACTATCGTAAACAGGTTCATGATTGCCGTCTCCCACGGTGCGTCTTGCCCGTATCCTGTCGTCGTCAACGACTGGACGACAGTCTGGAGGGCACCACCGAGAGACAGATTCCGATCCTCGTACGCGGCCATTCCGTACCAGTAAGCGGCTGTGTAGACGCTCACGATTACGGCCACGATGACGACGTACAGTGCGATGCGTTGTCCGATACTCAACTTCCGGAGCCGACTTGTCATCTTCAATGGCCACTGGCTGAGTTTCATTCGCATGTCTCTACTCTCGTCTTCTCGACGAATTTGAGTCGTTCATAGGGATTAGCCGTTACACGAGTGTTATTTGTGACTTCCGTCTTCCTCCCTCATTTCAAGCATATTTAAGTGCATAATGTGCAGGTGCGTCCCGACGCCGTAGAGAAGCAAACCGAGTCCGACGAATAGCGCGGGCATCACCATTACATCGTATATCGGAATCAGGTTCGGAACCGCGAGCGCCAACAGTCCGACGAGGAAGGTCAGGACGATGATGCTGAATCCGGCTTGAAGATACCGGTAGCACGTCTTCGAATCTGGTAACAGCTCGATTTTATATTTCTCTCCCATATTCCATCTATTCTGTCAGCAATGCTTTCAACATCATCATTATCCCTTGTGACCACCGATCAGAACGAGGATCGGAACGACTCGAACCCTCGGTTAACGAGGAGCCGTAGTCGAAATTGTCGGTATCGACAAAACACGTTCGCGTACACCCAGACGAACAGGGTAAGTATTCCGGCGTCCACCGTTATTTCATCGATGTACTGCGTGTGACCTTCTTCGGTATCGGCGATTGTAATGGTGTGATCCCACTGAGAGACGAGTATTCCCTCACCCTCGTCTCGAATTTGGTATCGCTGCTCTCCGGGAGTCGTCTTGACCGTCGGCTTGGAGACGTCTATCCACTGTTTTCCGAGCGGAAGGATTCCCAGCGCACGTAACGAAACCAGGTATCGCCCATCATTCCAGATCGTCGGAAACGACTCCGGATCGAGCGGAGTGAACGTCATCAGCGGCTACGAGATAAACAGCAGCAACTCGAGTCTGAGCACTTCAATCCAGGTTCGTTCTGGCGTATACTCCAGTTCTGTCGTGATAGGTACCTGCATAGTGGAAGGCTTCGACTTCAACGGTCGCGCGGACCCCGCGGCCTTCAAGGGCTTCGAATTCGCCCACACTTGGTACAGAAAGACCTACATTCCCAAACGAGACCAAGTTTGGGGGTTCGTAAATCAACAACCCCAGTCGTCTTGCCACTCATCCATCAGTTCAATCTCTTCTTGCTGGGCGTCAATAATGTCATCTGCGAGGTCGGCAACGCGCTCTGATTCACCTTCATCCAAGACGTGTTCGGACATTGCGACGGCACCTTCGTGGTGGCGGATCATGTGTTCGGCGAACAGGCAATCGAACTCCTCGTTTTCAGCACGGCGGAGTTCCCGCCTGTCGTCGTGGGTCATCATGTGTTCTCGTGGCATCATCTCCTCCATCTCGTCGGGACCCATTCCGTCGCCCATCTCATCGTCATCGTGCATTCCATCATCCATGTCGTCGTGCATCTCGTCATCGTCGCCATCGTGCATTCCATCCCCCATTCCGTCGCCGTACATCATCTCCCCCATCTCGTGGGGCATCATGCTTCCGACCTCGTCACAACCGGCGACGCCGGCATCGTCGATCAATTCACACATGAGATCGATCTCTGCTTCTTGTTCCTCGATGATCTCTGTCCGGAGATCGAGTAATTCCTCCCGGTCGGTTCTCTCGGGGATGAGTTCAGCCATTTGAATCGCACCTTCATGATGCGGAATCATCATCCGTACGAACATGATGTCCACTTCGTTGAACTCCGAATCCTCATCAGAGCCAGTATCGTTATTTTCGTTCTCGTGGTCTTGTGTTTCGGTGGTTGTGTATCCCGCAACTCCAACTGTACTTGACGCTCCAATTGCGTAGAGGACCTGACGTCGTGTTTGATTAACCATAGTCTGTCTCACCTAAAATCAAAGCGGTTATCGATACAATCACCCATCCAACCCTCCTCGTTTACGTGATCGTTCTCGATTAATGCCATCAGGGGCGACTCCACCCAATAGCTGTATAAAAAGATGACCGGAATACGCAACCTGCGGTGGAAACCAGACTCCCTCTCTCAGTCAAGAGAACGTATGCCTGTCTAACTTGTTCCTCGTACCGATTTCACAGGATCATCGGGCCCAAATTGGTCGGTTATTCCTCCTCGACTGGCGTTTTCACGATAGTAACTGGACGTTCTGCCATATTGGCAACACGCTCAGCAACACTGCCAAGTAATCGTCTGTATTCACCGGATCGATTTTTTGACCCAACGACTGTGAGTTCGATGTCCGCTTCATCCATGTACTCTAGAATCTCTTCGTGAGGAACGCCGTGTCGAATAATGGAGTTCGTTTCCACATTCGATGATTCTGCACGGCCCGTGATATCTTCGACTGCGTCTCGACCTGCCTGTTCGAGTGCGCTCTCTAACCCTTCGAATTCGTGGACATATTCGTCTCCGGGATACGAGCTATATGCTTCAGCATCAACAACATAGAGGACGTGTAACTCAGCATCATATCGTTGTGCGGCATCAATCGCATGGTCGATTGCTTGATCAACACCTGGGCTCATGTCTGTCGGCAACAGCAGTCGATCGTACATATGTAGTCTAGGTTACAACCACGACAGTCAAATACTAAGTACCTTTGCTGAATTCGCCACTACTGCACTCGCACATTAGTTTACAATCGCAACGATAGCTCTCGATTGAGGGTGTAATAATTCCTAACCGAACATATCAGATATTCGGAAATTTCTCCAAAGGGCCGAGGTTTTCCGGGATGGAACCACTCGTTCAACTACTGAAGGAATATAATACGAGATTGCCCAAGTAGACGTTACGCGTTGACTATTCTATCAGTACTATACCGGGTTTCAAACCGGAACCGAATCAGCCACTGGTTTCGGGAGTCCGCCGTCTTAAAAGTCAGTGGGGTGATGGAGGTGTCTGAACCCGCCTCGAACGGAAGTACCGTGAGGAGTTGCGGGCGCTCGCCGAGTCCGCCGAGTACGCGATCGAGAGTTACGCCGATCGGATGCAACACCTGATGGGGCTGGCCGATCACGTCGCGGAGTCCTCCCCTTTCCAGCAGTGGCTCGCCGAGAACGGGCCGACCTCGAGTTCGACGAGCACGGCGAACCCGAGCGGATGCGGATGGATACGATCTCTCACGACTGAAATACGATAGCTTCGAGAACGTCGCGACGCTCGCCGCTGAAGCCCTCGAGAAGTGGTCGACGTCGGGCAACGATCCGACGGTACTCCGTGGCGCTGAGTTGACCTGGAAGACGCCCGGCGGCGGCAGCGAAACCGGGTTCGTCGGGGCTGTCGCCGATCGGTGAACCGGCCCACGGAGTGGCAACGCTACCCCGTTACTTCTTTTCGGCAAGTAAACTTTTTGTTTTAGATGGTTTTCACAAGTCCGATTGTATTCGATCCCTCGAGGCTGGGGTCGGCGCCGCGATCGCGCCGCACCGCTGGCGGGGTCGTTTCGCGCTGCGCGCGAACGCCCCCTTGGCGGGTGTCCCCAAGGGGACAGCGCCAAAAAATTACCCCGCCCCGCCCCCGCCTCCGAACGCAGATCTCCAGGTGAAGCACATGAATCGAGGGTTGACCCGGTCGAGCATTTAAGTAGGATAGCCCGGCCGGACTCTCGTAATGCATCACCCATAAGACAACTTGTTGATCGTATACGCGCTTTGCTGACCTTTCACGTAGGCACAAAGGAACTCCGACTGAAGAGCACGCAAATGATCTCGCAAACAAGATTACAGACCAACATGGACTCACGCCTCTGGAGGTTACTCGCCAACTCGAGGATCGAACGAAATTCCATTGGAATCGGCAGATAACAAACGATTCCTAGCGAAAGTTCCGTACAACGTATTTCGAGAGAGCTATTTTCAAGAACCAGATGGGCCCGATATTAGGCTGTGGTCACCCCATCAAAAGGAGTAAGTGGTTCTTATGCTGTTGACAGTGGCCTAATTCTTCCGTTCCGGTGTTCAAAATATAGGAGACATGGGATCGTCTCGAGTGCTTGACCACCATACAATATATTCATATGTTTCATTCAGCTCTGAATTTCAAGAGACATTCTAATTCAGTCGTTTCCCCATTTGTAGGATATTGCATTTTATTATTCACTAGTTTATATCGTCGGGGTTTTTCAACAAGTTCAAATCCAGTTTCTTTAAGCGTGATTTCTTTTAAGTAATTTGGTGTATCAATCGTTTTTCCGTATGAGGTACTCGGCCCAATAATCATACAAAAAAGACCTCCACTTGGAAGTGCCTTGTATATCTCGCTAATCCAGTCATAGGCGTCTAAGAAGTATTTTCTGAGTAAATTTGCTTTGCGTTCATGTCCCATTTCCTCAATCTCACCTGTAACACGTTTTATATCCGTATGAGGTACTTCAGGGAGATTTCGGAGTGTGCCTTGCTTGGGAGTTGTGCTACCGAAAAAATCCCGAGAGGTTTCAATCCGCTGATTACGTTGATTTTCCACATCAGGGTTGTTGAATAGACCCAACCATTCGTATTCCAATCGATGACGTCGGGAATATTCAATTGCGTTACAATAAGGCGGAGATGTGATGATCATAGATGGTGGTTCATCCACCTTGGAACATATATCAGAGAATTTTTTCGCATCTCCTTCAATCACAGAACTTTCTCCAATTTCATCTAAGGAATTTAATTGCTCATACCCCCTAGCAAGGCGATTTGAGACATTGTTAAATGAACTGCTCACGTCGAAGGTAATTCCATCGTTAAGTTCTTGTCGCCGTATCTTTGTAACTTCAAGACCACTTACTGGATCTGGATCTGCTCTCGATATTTGTCGCACCATTGCAGCAAGAGCTGTATGAACTGCATCCCTCATTTCATTAGACTCATGTTTCAGAACGTGGTGAGACTCACTTAGAAGTCGAGAATAGCCAACAGCCACATACGGATCAAACCAATGGAAAAGGTTGTATGGTATTGCATATTGGCCAACAGAGATATTCTGCTCAACTTCCTGACGTGCTCTCTCTTGGGAATAACTGCCTTTTTCTGGGAAACCACTAACTTGATCAATAATTCTATCACAGACCTCGTTAAAGGCTCCCACATCTACTGGTTTGGTCTTTGCACGAGTCATTAGTGCACTGAGAGGATCAATATCAATACAAAGAGTGTTCTTCCCAGCAACGACACTTTCAACACCAGTTGTACCAGATCCACACATTGGATCTCCAATTACTTCGTGCTCTGGGTGTTGTTGAATTATTTCGGCAATCAGTGGAGGGTGGAACTTTCCAGGAAATCGATGTGCTCGATGTGTGTACTGTCTTCTCTCGGAGAGATCAAGTGGATCAAGTTCGTCCTCCTCAATATGACTGCTCATACTAATACATCGCACTCCATGACGTCAAGGTTTCGATGAAGACCAACCGAACGCTTCCTGGATTAATTCTCTTGACTTTCTTGATTTTCACCAACAATTAGATTGTTACTTAGAGCATCATCAACTGCTTCTCTTGAATCGTCGACTTCTGTTAATATCGTATCTGCATCTGCATCAATTTCAAATTTATCATCACCCAACATCTTCACAGATTTCGTAAGAACATCTAGTGATTCTAACCGCTCCTCAATTTCCTCTCGTGTAACATCCCTCGTTCTCATTCTTTCGTCGTATGCTACCGCTCCAACTGATGGTGGGTTATTTGGATCAGTCTCCATCATTTCATGTCCAATCATGAGGATGGACTTTGTTAATTCATCATCTGGCTTCTCCTCCCAAACATCAATAATTTTGTCTGGCAGATTTTCTGGTAATACATCATTAGAAAGAACTTGTTTCGTCTCAGAATAGGTGAAAGGCTGTCTGTCATGAAGTCGAAGAAAAGTTTCAATAGCTTCGGTTGTCATCAGTGATATGTTGCTAACTGCTTCGTCATTAATTTCTGGATCTAGATTGCGTAAGAGTGCACTTCTTTGTTCATTTCTACCCTCGGTTTGGAACTCTCTTGCGATGACTATCGCCTGATCGCAATTTTGCTCACTCCTGTGTCGATTTACAGAATCAAAACTTAGCTGTGAATGTGACACAATTCCTTGTGACCCTTTTGCCTCCACTGACACTCGAAAGTTATCTCCCACTTGTGGTATTTCTATTACGCCATCATGAGTATCTGGACCACCATCCTGAGCAGCACTTAGACCGATATTTTGAAAGATATTCACAATAGCTTCTTCAAATCTTGTCCCACCAACTGTACTTGCATCGTCTAACTCAGACAACTGGTAATCTAACTCATCAGCTCCAAGATTACCAGCTGCACTTCTCAAAACAGAATCGAAAATTTGTCTACTAGCTGCTAAAGCAAGTCGGTCGGCACCATTTTTCCTCAGATACCCATAGATCAAAAGTCTTGCCGCGAGTATTTCTTTAAAGGCATCTTCGATATTTCTCGTGAAATCTGACGACCTCCTCAGTGTATCTATGAGGGGGTGTCCTTCATTAATGATCACTTGGAGTTCATCAGAATTGTACTCAACAGCTCGGTCTGTAGGTTTTAATGGCTTTACTTCGATATCGATATCATCTAAATCTAAACTCCTTTTTTCCGTTTCGTCATGGAGACCACTGACTGCATCATATGCGTAATGATTAGATCGCTCTTGTAGTCTATCAGAGAATGTACGCTGTAGTGTTTCACCAGAACTAGAACTAGAACTAGACCTACTAATTATACCAGCGTTATCTTCGTCTTCCTGATTACGTTGCTGTTGCCTTACCTCTTGAAAAGTTTGTTTGAGAATTCTTCTTGCAATATGTGTCTCCGGTTCATCCATTAACTGGTCCCTTTGAACTCGAATAACCTCATCTAGCCCGGGCATTTCAAATTCAGCTAAAAACTGAGCCCAGGTCGAAAAGCTCAATGGTTCTAATCCAAAGAGCGGATCTGATTTATTAATAAGCTTTCCGCGAACATTGACACGAAAACCGTGATCCTGGAAGCCTCTTTCTCGACGCTTGTCTGTTGTAAGAGACCTGTCGAAATAGCGTCCCTGGCCAGATACGGGACCTAGTATGGGTACCTCAATTCCAGCAATCCTTTCGTTCGTGTCTTGAGGGTCGCTGAAAGTTGTCCTCGTGACCTCATATAATTCTTCACTCACATCATCAGGGCCGATACTCTTCCTTGAAGACCAGTAATTCTTTAATGTTGTCTCAATCCTATCAATCATCACATCTTCAGTTACATCAACATTAAATATCTCTTCGCCGTTAGGCTCTCTTTCAGATATTTTTTCTTGGTTTAAATATGCAGAGAAGTTTGTTGAAGTTGGTATAGCTGTGCGAATCATGTTTTTCAGATGCCAAGGTTGCAGATCGGTACCAGTATTTCTTTCTGGGATGTCTTCTACTACTGCTAAAGTCCAACTATCCCAATTATTTTCCCATGGGTCTGGAATGTTAGTAAAAAAGCGATTCAAATGGTCTCGCGCTTCACTAGCTTGAAACTCATATACATCAAAGTCATCATCTTCCGTTTCCTCCTTTAATCGGTCTTGATGGACGGAGACTATACGTGTTTTCCCATTCTTAGTTGCAACATAAGTTAACCTAGATCCGAGCGCAAATGAGGCTAACTTACCAACACCAAACTTTCCAATCTGTTGTCGATCACCACTCACACGATCCTCATCATCACCCTGGGATTTTCGACTAGAAGCTACTTTCCAAAGCCATTCAAGTCCGTCCATGTCCATTGAATGTCCATCATCCAAGACATACAGCCCGTCATCTACATCATTAGGAGTATGAATGTAACACTCTTTGGCATTAGCATCGTAGCTATTACAAACAAGTTCTTCAATGGCTCTGCGAGGGTTATCGTATAATTGTTTGGAAAACTGCCTTATAATACGGAAACTGATATCTATATCGATTGAATCCTCCGTATCACCAAATTCTTGGGCAGTATCATATAATGATTCGTGGGTTTGCCGTTCATCTTGTCTGGACATATTAGCAAAAAGTCAGGCAGACAAATTAATGTTTTTGGCAGTCATATCGAGTCGGAATCGCTACCAGCGATATTTATCCCTGGGGTTGCAGGTCGACAAATCCCGTTTCCTGAATATGCACACGAGACCGAGAACGCCGTGTGCATATTAGGCGACGATCGCCCCGACGGTGCCGTCGACCACTCGGAGAGAATGACAAGAGATCCCGATTATGGGCTATGAGCGCGGTTGAGTAAGTCGAAACAACGAGGATTCGAGGGGGCGTGTGTCCGAGTATGCGAATCCGAACCGACGGTGATTATGCACACCGGATGGACGCGATTGAACGCGCAGCCCGCTTCTATGACTGTACCAAGACTCGAGCAGTGGGTAGCGCCTGTGAGGCCGTGGCCCAGCTGAGTGTAGCCACACGCCAGGTCCTCGGGCGCGACGATCACTCACGAGCAGCGCCAAGAGATCGCCGAGACACTCTCGACGAGAGCCGTCACCTTTGAAATCGACTCCGAGATTGTCGTTGATACTGAGTAGGTCAACGGGATTGGTTCGATTCAGTTCCACCAGTAGGCTTTTGGAATTAGCCCAGCAATCGTACAGTATGAGTCTCACAACCGACGACTTCGCTGAATTCATGGCTGGAGACCCTGAGGATGACGAAGAGGTCCCGCTCGGGGATGCACTCTCCGAGTTAGCCGTCGACGTGGACGTTGATGCAGTCGAAGAGGTCCGTGACGTTCGCGAACGACTATGAAGATTTTTCGACACGAACGTTCTTGTCGCTGCTGTCACTCACGATACCGACAAGTCTGAAACAGCCGTTCGTGTTCTCAACGAGTTCGATGAGACACATACGTCAGTTCTGAACCTTATGGAACTTCGATCAGTACTCTCGAAAAAGAAGCAATTTGAACGTGAGCACGTTGAACGGATCGAACAGCGTATCAGTTCCCGAACAACCGTTACGTTCCCAGATGCATGAGATATGGTCGAAGCAAACCAGCTTCAGAAAGATACGCTGCTCTATCCGATGGATGCACTTGTTCTCGCCGCTGTGAACGCTGTTGACGCAACGCTTGTCTCGTTCGACGGGGAGTTGCAAGAACACGGCGCGGTGCTCCCACAGGATCGTATCTGATCTTCTGGCCCGGCTAAAAGACCGATTCAATCGCTATTTTTGCCTGTTCGGTCCCGCGGTGATCGCCGCCACCTTACCACCTGAGCAGCGGCAGGTTCGACGCTTTGCATATCTTGTCTTTGACGACTGTGCAGCCAGAGCGCCCGTGTGGTCGGTAGACGACGAAAGAGTACCAGCCGTCGTGTCGTCGCAGCTTGTCCTGGTAGGCCTTGTAGACCGTGAAGTTCCCCCGGCTGGCCGTTGCTGTGCTCGAGCATCGTCGATTCGATTTCGACTGGCGTTCCGTTCTGAAACGTGACGTCGTGGCAACTGGCCAGATCGAGGGTGAACCGTCGGTTCGTGGCCATCCGCTACTCGCAGATCGTGCCGAAGTGGGTCGCGCGTTTCGATCGGTTCATCGCGAACGGACAGCATTCGCGATGGTCACTGGTTCCGACCACACGAACCGTGGCTCTCGAGCATGTGCTCGGAACCGAACCGCTGGCGCGCGCCATGCATACGCGCTCGCCGCGCGCCGATATATCAATTTTTCCAGAGGTGTCGACAGCGCTCATCGGTTGCGTCGCTCCCCCAGGGAGCGAGCGATAGGGCAGACGGTGCGGTTCAGTTTATTTGAATAACGTTTCCGTTCGACGTGATGTGTATATCTCGCCCGAGCGTGTAGCCTTGATCGGTCGCGAGATCGACGTATCCCGAAAGTCCACTGAGATCCTGGTGGGCCGGGATGATGTTCTCCGGTTGAAGCGCATCGAGCATCGTGTAGTGGCCTTCCTGACAGAGGTGGCCCGAAACGTGGATGTCGGAGTAGACACGCGCTCCTTGCATGGCGAGCAATTTCTCCGCTTGATAGCGTTGGCCCTCGTTGGTTGGCTCGGGGATTACGCGTGCGGAGTACACCACCTTGTCGCCGGGCTCGAGTTCGAACTCGGTTTCGCCACGAGCCATTCGCGTGAGTAGGGCTCGCGGTTCGCCTTGGTGGCCCGTGACGATCGGCAGGAAGTTCTCTTTGCCCTCGTTCATGATCCGCTCTAAGGTCTGTTCGATGGAGCGACGGTAGCCAACCATTTCGACGTCCGATGGGAAATCGACGCCGATCTGCTTGGCGGTTCCCGAGTACGTTTCCATCGATCGGCCGAGCAAGATCGGCGTCCGTCCGATATCTCGAGCAAATTCGATGAGCGATTTGACTCGAGCGATATGGCTCGAGAACGTCGATGCGAGGATTGCACCGTCGTAGTCCTCCATGCTGTATAGGACGTCTCGGAGGTGTTCTCGCGCGACGTTCTCGCTGGGAGTTCTACCCTTCTTGTTCGCGTTCGTACAGTCTTCGATGTAACAGAGGACGCCTTCACGGCCGATCTCACGGAAGCGATCCATATCGATCGGGTCGCCGATGACAGGGTTGTGGTCCATACGCTTGTCGAGTCCGTAGACGATCGCCCCCTCGGGCGTGTGCAAGACCGGGTTGATCGCCTGGATGATCGAGTGGGTGACGTTGACGAATTCGAGTTCACAGCCGTGGTCACCGATCGTCATCGTTTCGCCGGCCTCCATTTTGACGAGATCGTTGTCGAGATCGAACTTCTGCTCTTCTTCGGCATCGTCGCTTACGAGTTCGATCGTGAACGGTGTTCCGACGATGGGTGCGTCGTATCGATGAGCGAGTTTGCTGATCGCCCCGATGTGATCGAGGTGGCCGTGCGTCGGGACGATCGCCTGAACGTCGCCCTCTAAGTCGCTCATGACCCGGTCGTCGGGGATCGCACCCATGTCGATCAGATCGAGACTGTGCATCCCTTCGGTTCGGATATTATCGTGAATGAGGACCTTCGAAAGGTTCAGTCCCATGTCGAAGATCACGATATCGTCACCGGCGCGGACGGCAGTCATCTGCCGTCCGACTTCTTCGTAGCCGCCAATCGTCGCAATTTCAATTTCCATTGGTAAACCCGATCATAGCAGTCCGTACGACACAGCCTCGCAGCCAGACTGGCCGCCTCGTGGGAATCCGAACGGTCAGTAACGTGAGCGAGCAAGTCGAACACGTCCGTGGCGGTTCCAAAATCGAACGTTCGGTCCCGACTGTGCCAAGGACAGCGCCTCTTTCGGTTAGGTGGATAACGGCCTTCCACACGTAAGTACTCCCGGATTACGAGAGTGTAGAGCGGAGAGATGAGCGAGGAAATCGAACCACAAAACATATTCCGCTATCGAGTGACCGATCTTGTAGGTAGGTGGACAACGGGTAGGGGTATCCGTAGGTTATGTCCACCGATTTATCACCATCTAGAGACACATATATCACCCATCTGATAGGGTTCTTACCAACGACGTGCTGCAAGATCGAACCTAGAGTGTATCCGAAATGGATTCGTCCGGTATTCAGCTTCGAACTGGACGAAACGCCCATCCATCGTTTCGAAAACACCCGGTCTCAACCCTGAACCGAACCAGCCACTGGGTCCGGTGCCCACCGTCTGGCGATAGGAGCGAAACGGTCGACTCGAGGAGAGACCGGAGACGAAGCGTTTATCCACGGTTTCACGCCACTACTCACCATGCTCGAGGCAGTCCAAATTCGCGCCCAGACCTATTTCGAGGAGGCCCCACCAGCACACGATTGGCACCACGTCGAACGCGTCGACGCGCTGGCCTCGAGACTGATCAGCGACCATCCGGAGTCAGGTTCCATCGACGAGACCGTCGTCACACTCGCCGTGGCCCTCCACGATATCGGCCGGGAACGGGAGGATCGCGGCGAGATCGACGATCACGCGAGTTGGGGAGCCACGGAAGCGGGACGGATACTCGAATCCCACGACGTCTCGTCGGACACCGTCGAACACGTAGAGCAGTGTATTCGCGCTCACCGATACTCGAACGCGATCGAACCGGAGACGCTCGAGGCCGAAATCGTCAGCGATGCGGACAACCTCGACGCGTTGGGTGCCGTCGGGGTCGCGCGGGTGTTCGCCCACGGCGGCACGCTCGAGGAGGCGATGCACGATCCTGCCGTCCCGGTCGCCGAGGACGAGACGGTGTCGGGGAAGACGCAGTACAACCACCTCCACAAGAAGATCCTCGACCTGCCCGAGCGGATGTACACCGACGTCGGTCGGGAACTCGCGACGGAGCGGGCACAGTTCGTGCGAACGTTCCTCGAGCAATTCGATGCGGAACGTGCCGGTGAGCGGTAGGTGGATATCTGGTCGCGGGAACCTCGAATCGAGACCGTTCAGCGAGAAGACTCGAGGCACCGGCCGACTCGAGAGCGCTCAGCATGAAGAGACGAGTGAGAGGGGGAGACGGACGAGGGACGGCCACGAACTCGACAGTCACTGCAGCGAGTCAGTTCAATTTTGGATAGCGTCATTGCGACAGACGGCACGGCGTTTTTCAGTCGCTCTGTCGTATTATTGTGTGCCGAGGTGAGACCGATGCAAGAGACGACAATCGACGGATCCGTTCCGGATCCACTCGAGACGGTGGTTGCAACGCTCGCCGCGGCATCGCGATACGACGTCCTGCTGGGAATTATTCCCGTTGCATACGCGAGCGCGATACTCGTGGCGGGACTCTCGAGCGTTCCACTCGTAGTGACGATGCTCGTCGCGTCACTCGTCGGCGTGGTCGTGATCGCCGACGCGTGTTACCTCAATCCGCCGACTGAGGCGCGCTCGTAGGGCCCCAGCAGATTCTCACGGTGTGTATCGGACCCGACCGAGAAAAAGCGAGTCGACTGCTGTCTCGAGGTGGTCACGCGGGCGGTCGTGTTCGAGACGACGAACCGTCGAGATAGCCTCGTGTGTCGCCCCGGAACCCTTTTACAACTCTCGCGTCTAATCGGATACAACGATGGGACTGGGCTCGGATATGTACCGACAGCAGATTCTCGACCACTACAAGAACCCGCGTAACTACGGGCAACTCGAGGATCCAACGTTTACCCACATCGGCGAGAACCCGATGTGCGGTGACGAGATTCGGATGGACGTCGTCCTCGCCGACGACGAGGAGACGATCGAACGCGTGGCCTTCTCCGGTGATGGCTGTGCGATCAGTCAAGCCTCGGCGAGCATGCTCTCGACTGAGCTCGCAGGCAAGACGGTCGACGAACTACTCGAGATGGATCGCGACGACGTCATCGACATGCTCGGCGTCGACATCTCGCCGATGCGAGTCAAGTGTGCCGTGTTGGCGGAGAAGGTCGCCCAGGACGGCGCGGAGATTTACCAGGGCGAACTCGACGTCGAGAAGACGACGACCGAAGACTAACGGAACCGTTCGACGCCAGTCACCCGGCCGCTTTTCGCTGCGTCTGAGAAACACAGCACCGAGCGTGACGCTCGAGAGACGCCTCTCGAGTTTCACGCGAAAATCGAAAATCGAACGGTGTGGTTGTTACTCTGGCTTCAGGCCACCGTCTTGGACGCGCATGACGCCCTCGCCGTCGGCGAGGTTTGGCGCGTCGACGAGGCGGACGATTCGTTTGTCGCCTTTGGATTTGCGGAGGTAGATTCGGAAGGTGGACTTGTGGCCGAGGATGTTGCCACCGATCGGCTGCGTTGGGTCGCCGAAGAACGAGTCGGGGTTCGAGGCGACCTGGTTCGTCACGATCACGGCGGCGTTGTAGAGGTTTCCGACCTTGTCGAGGTCGTGGAGGTGCTTGTTGAGTTTCTGCTGTCGGTCTGCGAGCTGGCCACGACCGACGTACTCAGCACGGAAGTGAGCGGTCAGCGAGTCGACTGCGAGCAGTCGGACGGGGTACTCCGAGTCCTCGTGTTCGCTGGCCAGTTCCTTCGCCTTCTCGGCGAGCAGCATCTGGTGGTTGGAGTTGAACGCCTTCGCGACGTGGATCTTGTCGAGGATGTCCTCGATGAGTTCGTCGACGGCGGCCTCGTCGTCGGCCGAGCCCTCCATTTCGCGGTCCTCGAGGGTCGCGTTGATCGCTTCGTCTGGCAGTCCACGAACCATGTCGTCGATTCGCTCCGGTCGGAACGTGTCCTCACTGTCTACGAAAATCGCGCTGCCGTGGAGGCCGCCGACTTCCTTGGGAAGCTGGACGTTGACGGCCATCTGGTGGGTGACCTGGGACTTCCCGGATCCGAACTCGCCGTAGACTTCGGTGATCGACTGGGTCTCGATTCCGCCACCGAGGAGGTCGTCGACCTCGTCGATGTGCCAGCTTAGCTTGCCGATTTCGTTTCGTCGCTCGAGCACGGTTGTACCGGTCTCGAAGCCGCCGATGTCGGCGGCGTCACGAGCGGCACGGACGATGTCGGAGGCCGTCGACTCGCCGACGTCGGCCGTGTTCGAGAGTTCCGACGGCGAGGCAACGGCCAGGCTCTGGAAGGATTCGAAGCCTGCGTCGTGGAGTTTGTCTGCGGTTGCCGGTCCAACGCCGGGAAGTGTTTCGAGATCTGCTTCGGGCATACTCCCTGCTTGTGCCGGACCCCCCATAAACCCTCGTTAACAGGAGGGTGAAAGTGAAAGTGCAAGACTGCGACGGGGTTGCGTTCCAACTAATCAACAGGTTTACCAGTGAAAGCGAGACGGTGATCGAACAGTGCCAGCAGTCATTGGGAGCGAAGAATCGAGGCGTAAATTTCTAGTCGAACCGTCCGATTCAGACCGATCGCTCGTCTGTGTCCCACTCGAGACGGTAGAGTCGGTCGCCACCGACGACGAACAGATGGTCCTCCCCGAGTGCGGGGGGAGCCGTGATCGGGCCGTCGAGGCCGACGTGCCAGCAGGGGTTGCAGTCGTCGGTCAGATCGATCCCATAGAACGATCCGGTCGAGTCGCCAACACAGCAGATTTCGCCGGCGACGGCAGGACTCGCCGAAATTGTCCCGTCGAGGGCGACGCCCTTCTTCGCGAAGAGCCAGCCGCGGAGTTTGCGACGGCCGAACGTCGTGTCGGTGACGTGGACGTAGCCGTCGGTCGCGCCGACGAACGTCGTATCGCGCTCGGGAAGGACGGTCGGCGAGGAGGCGAACGACTGCTGGATCTTGTAGGTGAACCACGATTGCCCGCTGTCGGCGTGTAACGCGACGAGCGTGCCGCTGTCGTCGGCGACGTACACTCGATCGCCGGTGATCGTCGGCCCGTCGACGACCGTGCCGTTCGTCGGCGCGTTCCAGCAGGGTTCCCCGGTGTCAGCCTCGAGTGCGAGCACCTGTTCGTCCGCGGTGGCAACGCAGACGCGGTCGCGATCGGCCGCCTGCGACGCGTCCTCGTCCATCCGGGCGTCCTCGAGCGAGAGGAGGTCGAGTTCGTCCGCTTCCGGCGTGTCGCTTCCCCACTCGTCTCCGTGTGCTCGGTCACGGACGCGGTCGACCGCCGGGGTGCCGACGGCTGCGGCGTCCGTTTCGTGCGTCCAGACGATTTCGCCGGTGTCGGCCTCGAGTGCCGAGACGCCCGCCTCGTGACCGGCGTAGATGAGGCCGTCGGCGAGTGCGGGCGACGACTCGAGCGTGCCGGGGAGTGTCGTCGCCCAGCGCTGGTCGCCCGTCGTGGTCTCGAGTGCGCGAACGGTGCCGTCGCTGGAGGTGAGATAGAGCGTGTCGCGGGTGACGACGGGCGTACTCTCGGCCGCCGCATCAATCTCGACCGTCCAGCGCTCGCGTCCGCGCGCTCGCTCGAGCGCGTGACAGGCCCGATTCGTCAGGACGTAGACGGTGTCGCGATCGTAGACTGGAGACCCGGCGTCCCCGTCGAGGTCGACCGTCCAGGCCTCTCGAACCCGATTCGGCCCCTCGAGTTCGCGTCGACGCCCCGAGTGTCGCGGGTCGCCTTTGAACTGGTTCCAGTTGGTCACTGTCAGGGGCTACCGACCGATCCGATATAATGGATGCGACAGCGATCGACGTTCGGCGCGTAGATCGATTATCGTCGGCGTCGACACTCGAGGGCTAAAAGGTGCGGCAGGAAACGAAACAACTGGTGTATGGCGCAGTTGAAGTACTGCATGACACAGTCGGTGACTGTCGTGATGTGCATGGCACGCAGCCGGTGACTGAGATGGAAGTGTTTCCTGCCGTAGTTCTTCATACTACGTCCACCGGGATATCTATGGTGCCAATGTGATTTGGTACAAGCGAGCGAGCACCCCAACAATGCGTGCGTTCTGTCGGTGGCCGGTCAGTTTTAACGATGTCTTAGTGATATTTGGAAATTACTCCCACGGATGTGTCCCGCGCTCGCTCGGCCACAGCGGATACCAGTACTCCTTCTCGCGTTCGATCTCGAGTTCGCCGTCGAGTGTCGCCTCGAGTTTGAACTCCGCACTCGAGTCGCGTTCGCGGCCGGATCGGGGCGCGAACGGGTAGTAGCGTCCGCGTCGGAACGAGTAGATCCAGTACGCCGGTCCGTCGCGGTGGGTGTAGGCGAATACGGCAGCGAGCAGGCGGGAGCCGTAGCCGTGTTCGATGAACGTGTCCGCGGCGAAGTGCATGCTCGTGATCAGGTCCTCGGGGTCGTCGTCCTCGAGGACGACCCAGTGGTAGCCGTGGTCGTCGCTCGTAACCGAGAAGTCGGTGCCGGTCTCCTCGCGACCGGCCTCGAGGATCGCCTCGACTTCGTCGACGGCATCGTGAAAGCTGCCCGAGTCGACGCCGGAGAAACAGAGCGCGCCGACGTCCGCGGAGTCGTAGCGGAGGTCGGTCTGCATCGTGATGTAGGCGGTGCTCATCCCGAAGAGGTCGTCGGGGTCGGCGTCGCGTCTCGCATCGCTCTCGGCGCGGAGTCCGAGTACGGCACGAAGTCCATCCAGCAGTCCCATATCTCGAGTGAGAACCGTGTCGCCTTAGAACGCCTGCATTTCCTGCTCGAGGTCGCGCAGTGCCTCGACGCGACTTTCCGTCGAGGGGTGCGTGCTGAAGAGTTTCCCGACGATACCCGACTTGATCGGGATGATGAAGAAGGCGTTCATCTCGGCTTCTTCGCGCATGTCGTTTTTGGGCACGTTGTCCATCTCGCCGGAGATTTTGAGGAGTGCGGAGGCGAGCGCGGAGGGGTTGCCGGTGATGGCGGCGGCCCCGCGGTCTGCGGAGTACTCGCGGTAGCGCGAGAGCGCGCGGATCAACAGGTAGCTAATGATCCAGACGAGCAAGGAGACGAGGATAGCGACCATGATCCCGGCCCCGCCTTTCCCGCCGCCGCGATTCCCGCCGCCGAAGAACGCGCCCCAGCGAACGATCATGAACGCGATGGTCGAGAGGAACGAGGCGATGGTCATCACCATCATATCCCGGTTTTTCACGTGCGCGAGTTCGTGTGCGAGGACGCCGTCGAGTTCGTCGTCGTCGAGCGTTCGCATCAGCCCCGTCGTCACCGCGACGGCCGCGTTTCGCTGGTTCCGACCGGTCGCGAAGGCGTTCGGGACGTTCGAGTCGATAACGGCGACTTTCGGCTTCGGAAGGTCAGCCTGCTGTGAGAGGCGTTCGATAGAACCGTGAAGTTGTGGATATTCCTCCGCAGAGACGGTCTGTGCACCCATACTTCTGAGCGTGAGCGTGTCACTGTAGAAGTACTGCACCAGCGAGAATCCGCCGAAGACGAGCGCGAAGACGATCATACTGCCGCCCATGTAGAGGGAGATTGCACCCGCGAAGACGATGTACAGCGCAAAGAGCAAGAACATCGTCAAGAACATCCGAAACCGAAGTCCCCAGTCCGCCTGCCAGTTCATACTGAAACCAATGGGCTCAGATACAATAAGTACCCTGACGGTTCGGTCGCGAGGCGTGACCGTCGTGAACTGAACAAATCGAACCCGCCTCGAGTCGTCGTTCCGTCGAGCGAATCACCGAACCCCCTCGTTTCGCATGGAAACCCGCGGACACGAGTACCGAGACGAACGACAAAATCGGGTGTGTCGGACGTGCGTCTGACGTTTTCGCATCGGCAACTCGACGTAAAACCCCGTGATTTTGAAGTGAACAATCGACGCGTGAAACGAGATAAAACGGCGATTTTTCGACCGGTGTACTCGGCAGGTGCACATGGGAGATGGTTGTGAGTGAGCGAACAATTGCACGAGAGTGTGTGCCCAGAGAAACGATTCTATCGGACCGATAGGTAACGCGGAGCAATTTCATCACTACTGTATGGCAAACCAAACGAGGCGGAGCGTCCTGCAGTACGCAGGCGTGACGCTGACCCTCGGATCGCTCGCCACTGGTGCAACGGCGGCCAACGACGTGGCCACCGCCGAGTCCTCAGCGTCGGAGGAAGCTGACGGGTGGTCCTCACTCGGCGGAAACGCGGGCAACAACAGCGTCGTGCCCGCCTCGAGCGCTCCGGAGGAACCGGTCGACGTCGTGTGGGAGTACGACCACGGGGGACCCGTCGCAGTCGACAACGGAACCGTGTTCGTGGTGGCCAACGGTGGCGTCCACGCGCTCGACGCGGCCGACGGATCGCTCGAGTGGGAGACGGAGGACGTGGGCGCGAGCGGAACACCTGCAGTCACCCCCGAGTCGGTCCACGTCGGTGGGGAGCAACTCACGAAGGTCGATCGGACCGACGGCACGGTCTGTTGTCAGGCCGACCTCGACTACGACGAGGAAATTCCGTCACCGACCATCGTGGACGGACTCGTGATCGTCGTCGCGGACGGGGCGCTGTACGCCGTCGACGTGCAGGATCACGAAATCGAGTGGTACGTCGAACCGAGCGAAGATCCGCTCTACGAGCAACCGGTCGCCGTCGCCGACGGCGCGGTCTTCGCGACGAGTGAATCGAAAGCGTACGCGCTCGAAGTCGACGATGGCTCGAGGCGGTGGATCGACGACGAACCGGAAGGAGACGACGAGTACAGTCGGTTCCCCGAACCGGGAGCCAATCAACCCAACTATCCAGTGGCGACGGACGGTGTCGTCGCAATCGGCAGCGCAGATTCCGAAGACGGTTCGATCTACCGAGAGGGGCACGTGACGCTGTACGACACGGAAACCGGTCGGAAACGCGAGCACAACGACCGCGGGGCGTTCATGCCCGCGTTGATCAGCGACGACGCGTTCTACGCGTTCGACGCGTACAACGTCACGGGGTACGATCGCGAATCCGGGTCGGAAGTGTGGGACACGGAGGTGAACACGTACCGCGTTCCCTCGGTCGCCGTCGGCGACGGAATCGTCTACGCGGGCCTGGCCGTCGACGGCGAGGCGTACGGTCCGGACGAGGTTCCGGAGCCCTCCGACGGCGTCTACGCGTTCGACGAGGAAACCGGCGAGATCGAGTGGGCCGTCGGCACCGACGAAATTCCGACCATCGCACTCGCCGACGAGACGATCTACGCCAGTTCGGAGACGCTGGTCGCCATCAGGAACGAGGACGACGACCGAAGCGAGGAACCGGACGAAGAGGAGGAAGAGGAGAACGACGACGGTGACGACGGCGAAACTGACGACGAATCGGAAGACGAGAGCGCCGATGGCGACAGCGAGTCCGACGACAGCGACGGTGACGACGGCGACTCGAGCAGTAGTAGCGACGACGGAGACGACGATAGCACGGACGATGGCAGCGACGACGGTACTAGTGACGAAAGCGACGGCGGAGACGACGCTTCAGGGAGCGACGATGACGACGCCGAAAACGAAGACGGAGACGACGCTTCGGGAGACGACGATACCGATGGTGGTTCCGACGACGTCGGTGACGGAGACGACGCGGACGATGATGACGACGGCGACGATGGCGACGATGGCGATGATGCAGACGACGCCGACGATAGCGTCCCAGGTTTCACCGCGGGTGCGGGTGCCGTCGGTGGCCTCGCGACCCTCGAGTGGCTCCGTCGGAAGGCGGGTGACGCCGACGAACCCGCCGAGTAACCGTCGGCAATCCAGCAGGGGCGACGAGAAGACGGGCGGAAGGCGGGCCGTTTAACTCACTCACTCTCCAAGCGGGGGCAATGAGTGAGTCGCGTGCGTTCTGTCCCCGGTGTGGGGAGGCAGTTCCCGAACGGTCGGCGAGCGACGCGAACGGCGAGGAGGACGCGACGGATCCGCTTCGACCCAGCGCAGACGTCGAACTCTGTGATTCCTGTTACTTCGACGACTTCGATTTCGTCGACGCGCCGGAGCGAATCGACGTTCGCGTCTGTGCGACCTGCGGGGCCGTCTATCGCGGAAATCGGTGGATCGACGTTGGGGCCCAAGACTACACCGACGTCGCGATCGAAGAAGTGAGCGAAGCGCTCGCCGTGCACGTCGACGTGGAGGACGTCGCCTGGCAGGTCGAACCAGAGCAGATCGACCCGAACACGATCCGGATGCACTGTTACTTCACGGGGGTAGTCAGAGGCACGCCGGTCGACGAGGAGGTGACGGTGCCGGTCAGAATCGCCCGCCAGACGTGTACGCGCTGTGGCCGAATCGCCGGGGACTACTACGCCAGCATCGTCCAGATCCGGGCCGAGGATCGAACGCCGACGAGCGAGGAACTCGAGCGGGCAGAGGAGATCGCGAACACGATCGTCGCCGACATGGAAGCGACCGGCGACCGAAACGCCTTCGTCACGGAGACGAGCGAGACCGACGACGGCCTGAACATCAAGGTCTCGACCAACAAGATCGGGAAGAAGATCTCGAACAAGATGATCGAGGAGTTCGGCGGAACGGTCAACGACGCCGAAACGCTCGTCACCGAGGACTCAGACGGCAACGAGGTCTATCGCGTCACCTTCGCCGTCCGGCTCCCGCCGTATACGCCCGGTGAGATCATCGATCTCGAGGACGACGATGACGGTCCGGTAATCGTCCGCAGCGCTCGAGGAAACCTCAAGGGCGTACGGGCGACAACCGGCGAGCGCTACGAAGCGGGCTACGAGGAGGGGAACTCACCGGACGCGCGCCGACTCGGACACCTCGCGGACGGGGTCGAAACGACGGTCGTCACCGTCGAGGACGACAACGCGGTGCAGGTGCTCGATCCGGAGACCTATCGGGCGAAGACGGTCGCGCGGCCGTCGTACTTCGATCCGGACGCCGAAACGGTTCCCGTGCTCAAGAGTCGTGCCGGCTTGCACGTTCTTCCCGACGACGGGCGCAAAGACGATGAGTGACGACGACGCAACCCCCGCGAGGGGCGACGACGAGGCGGGTTTCGAGAACGACCGCGACCCCGAGACGACCCCCGAAGACGTTCTCGAGCGAACGCGCGCCGACGCGCCACTCGCCGCCGTCGTCGAAAAGCCGCGTTCGGAGACGGCTATCGAGTCGCTTCGAGCCGAAGGCGTCTACGACGATTCGCGACGGGTGCGCGAGGACGGCCCCGAACGGGTCGCACTACCGATCACGAAGCCGCCGACGGAGACGCCAGTGCTCGAGGTCGTCCGGCAACTCGAGCCCGAGCCTCGAAATCCGGATCTCGAGGATCGCCTCGCCGCCCGCGGCTGGAGTGAAGCGGACCTCGAGTCGGTTCCCGGTTCGTGGGCCGTGATCGGGTCGGTCGTGGTGGTGACGATTCCGGACGACTGCCCGGACGAGCGGGAACTGGGCGAGGCGTTGCTCGAGATTCACGGCGAGGCCGACAGCGTGTTGGCCGACGAAGGAATCGCGAACGGCGGCGAGGCGGGCACGTTTCGCGAACCCAAGACGCGACACGTCGCGGGCGAGCGAGAGACCGAGACGATCCACACCGAACACGGGACGCGCTACGGCCTCGATCCGTCGAAGGTGATGTTCTCGCCGGGAAACCAGGCTGAACGGGCACGGATGGGCGAGCTGGTAGAGAGCGGCGAGCGCGTCTTCGACATGTTCGCTGGCATCGGCTACTTCACCCTCCCGATGGCTCGCGCCGGCGCGCACGTCACGGCGACCGAACGAAACCCGACCGCCGTTCGTTACTTACTCGAGAATGCGATGCTCAACGGGGTCGAAACGCGCGTCGACGTCTACGTGAGCGACTGTCGAGACCTCGCGAGCAACGTCGAAGCGGATCGGGTCGTCATGGGCTACTACGGTAGCGCGGCCGATGGTGTGGACGATGAGGGACGAAGCGAGGACGGACAACGCGAGGTCGGTCACGGAACCCGAACCGACGAGGCTCACGACTTTCTGTCGGATGCCCTCCGTGCGCTCGTACCCGGCGGTGTCGTCCACTATCACGAGGCGACGCCCCGATCGCGGCTGTGGGAGCGGCCGCTCGAGCGACTCGAGGCGGCGAGCGAGGAAGCCAGTCGGGAGTTCGAGGTGCTCGAGAAACGACGCGTCAAGAGCCACAGCGCCGGCGTCGATCACGTCGTCGTCGACGCGCGATTCGAGTAGCGCTCGGTAACGAAACCGAACGCTCGAAGCCGGTCCTTCGGCGGTTCGACGCGGCGTATTTCTGTCTCGACGGCTCCGGTGAATGACGAGACGGTGACGTTCCGTGGAGGTCCTCGAGGAACTACGCGACGGTGCGGGCCGTCATCGAGAGCCCCGCTCGGCTGAGCTGACCGTCGTTCTCGACCGTTTATTCGGGATTCGACCCTCGCGACTGGCCGTCCGACCGACAGCCCGTTCGTTTCGAGTTCATGCGCTCGAGTGGCCGACGCGAAACTGCAGATGCGTCACACCCGGAGACTCGACTACCCTCGTTCGCTCCAGTTCGGTTCCGGCGTGAGCCGATCGCTCGAACAGCCTGATCCCGTCGCCCAGCAACACGGGTGCGATATGGACCTCGAGTTCGTCGAGCACGCCCGCCTCGACACACTGCTGGATCGTCCTCGCGCCGCCGGCGGTCGAGACATCAGCGCCGTCGGCCGCCTCCGTCGCTCGTTCGAGGGCGACCTCGAGTCCGTCGGTCACGAAGGTGAACGTCGTCTCGCCCAACTCGAGGGGCGCTCGCTCGTGGTGCGTGAGCACGAACACCGGCACGCCGAAGGGCGGGTCCTCGCCCCAGTGACCCTCGAACGGCTCGTCACCCCACGGCCCTTCGCCGTTGTCGAACATCCGCCTGCCCATCACTACCGCGCCGACGTTCTCGATGGACTCGGCGAATATCTCGTCGGCCCGGTCCGTCTGGCCGCCTTCGAGGCCGTGGACCTCCCGCCAGCTCGCGAGGTCGTAGATCCACTCGTGGAGTCGCTTGCCGCCGTCGCCGAGCGGGTTTTCGCGGCTGTCGTTCGGGCCGGCAACGAAGCCGTCGAGCGAGACCGAGATGCTCGCACGGACCTCGGCCATCTCAGAGGCCACCTCCGCTCGCCGCTTCGTCGCCCCCATTCGCCGTCAGGTTCTCGTCCATTCGGAGCGGTTCGAGGGCCGCTTCGAACGTGGCCGCCGTGAGATCCGCGGCTTCCGGGCGATCGGAATTCACGGTCGGGTACCGCCGTCTGCGAACCTCCCTCCTGCCGATTCGAGACCGTCCCGTAGCGTCTCGAGGACAGACGGTCCGATTCCGTGCAACGCCTCGATCTCGTCCGGATCGGCGCCGTCCAGCTGCTCGAGCCGGGAGTAGCCGGCCCCGGCGAGCGCGCGGCGTGTAGGCGCGGTCAGTTCCTCGGGGAAGTCGTCTCGAAGCAGGTAGCTGATCTCCGTGGTCCACTGCGACCGATCGGGTTCTTCGGTGGGGTCGGTCTGGAAGTGCTCGTATCGGCCCTCCCATCGGATTATCCCGCCGTCCGTTCGACGGGCGAGTTCGTGTCCGCTCGCCTCCGCCCAGTCCTCGAGCGCCGCGTGTCGGCCGGGGAGATCGTCGGGATCTCCCTCGTGCACCAGGATCGCGTACGTGCCGGCGGGGATCGTTCCGGGCTGCACCCGATCGTCGCCGTCGAGTCGCCCCTCGGTCGGGACGTCGACCTCGAGCTTGAACGGCTTCGTCTCGTCGCCGAGGACCCGGTACCGGTAGAACGGAGCGCCGACGAGCGACTCGTCGTGCCGGTCGAGCCACTCGAGGAGCACTCCGACGAGGTCGTTTGCCTGCCCCCACTCACCGAGCGTGGCCTCGATCGGGATTTCCACGCAGGGACGAGCGCTGCGGTGCTCGAGAAATGGGGTCGTCGCCATCATGTGCGAGCGCCTCCCGACTCGCCGACGGACGCCTCGAGCTTCTCGAAGCTCTGGCTCCAGCCCATTTCCATCCCGCCGAGGGACTCCTCCACTGCCGGCGTCGCCGAGGCAACTTCCGCTTCCAGCGTGAGATGCGTCTGATCGCCGTCGGCTTCGAACGTGACGGTGTGTCGTACCTCGAGTTGGTACCCACCGTCGTCGTCCTCGAACGCCCGGCTCGTGAGGACGAGCCGTTCGGGTTCGACGACCTCGTGGAACTCTCCCTCGTCGGGGTAAACGGTTCCGTCGGGCGCTTCCATGTCGATGCTGAACGCGCCGCCGGGTCGCGCGTCCACCTCGCAGTCGGGGACGGTGAATCCGTGGGGCCCCCACCACTCGGCGACCTGTTCAGGGTCGGTCCACGCCGCCCACACCGCCTCGCGGGGGGCGTCGAAGGTTCGTGTGATCGTCGTATCGTACTCGTTCGGATCGAATTCGTGCTCGCCGGTCGTGTCTTCGGTCATCGTTCTCGGTCCTCGTCGTTTCGCACGATTGCCGCCAGCGTTTCGATCGCCGCCGTCCATCCCTCGGCGTGTTGCTCGGTGGTCTCTCGGTCCGGGAGTCCCTCGTGAGTGAGCACGACCTCGGTGCCCTCGCCAACCTCGTCGAACGCCACCGTCACTCGGCCGACGTACCAGGTGTGGACGAGACGCTCGCGCTCGATCACCTCGAGGAACTCGCCCTCCATGTCGTAGTCGTCCTCGCCGTCACGCATGGTAATCGAGAACGAGCCGCCGGGTTCGGCCTCGAGCGCGTGAATCTCGACGTCCATCATGTCCGATCCGTACCACCAACGAACCTCGTCGGGGTCGGTGAACGCCCGCCAAACGCGCTCGCGTGGGGCGTCGACGGTCCGTCTGATCATCACGTGTTCCGCGCGCGATTCGGATACTGCGTCGGTGTTCGCCGTGTCGTCTGTCATTGGTCTGCTTCCTCCAGATGGTCCTCGAGTTCGTCGAACCGATCCTCCCAGAAGACGCGGTAGCGGGTGAGCCACCCGAAGGCGTCGCTCAACGGTGTGGCGTCCAGATGACACCGGCGCACGCGTCCATCCTTCTCGACGTCGACGAGTCCCCCCTCCTCGAGTACCTGCAAGTGCTTCGAAACTGCTGCCAGGGACATATCGTGTGGCTCGGCCAGATCGCTGACGCGATTCGGTCCGCTAGCTAACTGCTCGATGAGTTCCCGTCGAGTCGGGTGAGCCAGCGCTCCGAAGATCGCGTCGAGATCGAGGTCGTCCGATTTCCGTTCAACCATCTAGTTGAATAAATGCGGAGAGATTATTTAACCTTTTAGTTGAATAACATGTACCTCTCGAGAAGCGACGCGTCAAGAGCCACAGCGCCGGCGTCGATCACGTCGTCGACGCGCGCTTCGAGTGAGAACGCGCGCTTCGGGGGCGAACAGTCGTGACATTCATGCACTCCCAGCGTGAGTGGACACTATGGACAGAAATCAGTTCATCGCGCTCGGTTTCGCGATCCTCATGATGACCTCGATGATCGCGATGGGCGCACTGGCTGCAATCTGATCGACGCGTCCGTCGATTTCCTCGTTCTCGGACGCGGAGCCGCTACTATTGTCTCGAGTGTTTTAGCCGTCCGTATCCCAGACGTCCGCCAGCGGGCTCGAGGACGACGAACTCGACGAGGATCCCCGCGAGCGTTGATAGCTCGAGCGCTCTCGTGAGGCGTCGGACGTCTCCGTCTGCGTTCCGCGGTCGGTAGCGCCGTGCTGGTCGGCGAGCGCGCTGGTGGGCTGGAACGACGGCAGGTCCGGCGCTCCCATTCGGTCGACCTGCGCTTCGAACCAGTCGGGCATGTCCGTCCGGGCCCGCTCGAAGAGGTCGAGCAGGCTCGAGTCCGCGAGGTAGGTCGCGCCGTGGTCGTCGGGGGCGCGGACGACGCGGCCACAGGCCTGGATGACGGTCCGGAGGGTGGTTCGGTAGTACCAGGCCCACTGTCCCTCCTCGAGTCGGTGGGCGACGCGAGAGTCCCCGGTGTTGAGAAACGGAGCCTTACACAGCACCTGCCAGCGACAGAGGTCGCCCTTGAGGTCGAGCGCTTCCTCCATCTTGACCGAGAGGAAGACGTCGGGATCGTCGCTCGCTTTCCAGGCGTCGAGGGCGGCGTCGCGCCCGTCGCGGTCGTGGGTGCGGATGCGATCGCCGACGCCGAAATCCGAGAGGAGGTCGGCCAGTCGCTCCTGGATGTCGTAGGAGTGGGCGTGGATCAACCCCTTCTCGTCGGGGTGGTGTTGCATGAGCCGAACGATGGTGCGGGCGATCTTCGGCGTCGTCTCGTCGCGGTGCTCGTAGGTCATCTTCCCCTGTGTCACGTCGTACAGCGGCCGATTCTCGACGGGGAAAGTGTGTTCGACGTCGACCAGCGCGACGTCGTCCGGGTCGAGTCCGACTTGCCGACAGAACGCCTCCTTGTTCAGAATCGTCGCCGAAAGCAGCGCGAACTTGTTTCCCCGGTCCCAGACGGTGTGTCTGAGGTACTTCTCGGGGCTCATCGGCTTGATCGTGAGCGGGCCGCCGACGGGGTCGTCGTCCTCGTCTCGCTCGTCCGCGCGAGCCTGAGACGGCTCGGATTGATCGACGAGCCACGTCGTCGGACTCTGTGGGTCGCGATAGTCCGAGACGAACCAGTCGAGTTCGCCGATGAGTTCCTGCAAGCGGTCGCGTTCGCGAACTTCGCCGGGCGAGAGGGAGTCCTGTGCGAGTAAGTCGTCCTTTCGCCGACCGCAGGTCTGGGCGAGGTTCTCGGCGTAGCGAACGGCTCGCTCGAGAGAGTCGACCTCGGGGACGCGCAGGTCGTCCCAGAAGGGAACCGTTCGCGGACCGAGTTGGATCGTCGCGTACATTTCGGCCCACTCGGCGAGGCCGTGGGCTTCGTCGACGACGACGACGTCCCGTTTGCGAAAGACCTCGCTACCGGCGGTTTGCATGAAGTACGCGAGCGTCATCGCCGCGATGGAGCGATTCGACGCGATCGCGCGGTCGGAGAAGTACGGACAACGGTGTTTGACCGAACAGTCGTAGCCGCGCTCGCGAACGCAGGGGGCCTGGTTGACGGGGGTGTTGCGCTCTTCCGGGAGGATACAGGAGTAGTTCGACTTCCCGCGGATGACGTTGAGGTCGGCCAGCAAGTCGTCGGCCGCCACGTCGTCGAGTTGGGAGACCTGGGGCGTCGTGTAGTACGCACCCGTCGGATCGCTCGGATCGGCGTCGTCGACCCGGCGTGCACAGCCGGCGACGGCGCGGGCGAGCAGGGACTTGCCACTCCCCGTCGGTGCGCGAACCAAGACGACGTCGTTGCCGGCCGCGAAGGCGTCGCGAATGTCCCGCAGGGCCTGCTTCTGGGCACCGCGATAGCTGGGGGCGGGGAACGCCTCGAAGATCCGCTCGGGATTCACCGTTCGATGCACGGAGTGGCCACACCCTAAAGGCTGCGAACCGTTGCTCGTCGTGCAGTTTCTCTCTCCGACACTCGCCCGCAGATGGGGACTCGAGACGTGATCGAGTGGGGGACTCGGGCGCGAACGGACACCCTACCGCGACAGTGAGAGCGAGTGTGCGCGGGTAGGCTGGCGCTACCACCCGAGGGTCGACCGTAACCGAACGATTACAAAGACGGATCCGGCCAACGAATGGGAGTACGGAAGGGTCGCTCAGCGGAAAGAGCATCGCGGTGCCATCCGGCCCGCGGCGGCCATTGTGCCACGTGGCGTTCAAATCCCACCCCTTCCGCTTGCGGCAGCGACTGCCGCAGCGATCGTGGTTGTGGCTCACGCGACTCGAACACGGTCAGTCGACGATCGGTCTGCTTCGGCGACGGTGGCGCACTCGACTCACGTACCATCACGGCGAACCGGCACACGGACGCCCGTCACTCGTTAACCGACGGATACGGGCGACAGTGGGGACGACCGATACGTCCCATCGCGGCCGGTTATCCAGTCATCGAACGCCGACCCACCGCGAATTTTTTGCGACCGACAGCCCAGAAGAGACGGCTCAGTCGATCACTAATTGCGACGTCTCCGCATCGACCTGTTCGAGCCGGGCGACGTCGTCGGCGGTCGGCTCGTCGGGAAGCTCCTCGAGACAGGGATAACACAGCAGGTGCTCCGTCCCGTCCGCGAGTTCGAGCGTGATCGCGGTGCCCTCCGCGCCGTCGCCGAACGTCCAGACGTTGGCGATGCCGCCGGCGACAGAAACCGTCCGTCCGCAGCCGTCACAGGAGTCCCGTGCCATACTCGAGAATGGGTTCTCGACGCTGAAAGTCGTTCTCCCGGGAGGGTGGACTCGCATTCGGGGGTGGTCGACGATGTGCACACCCACTCGACGGCGACACGAAGCGAAAGAGCAGACGCTCGCGGTGCTCCCGAAACGCCAGGCTGGGACGCCCTCGAGATCACTCGAGGAGTCCGGCCGACGTTCAGGGAACGCCGGCGTATCCGCTCACGAGGGAAGCGGGGAGTCGGACAGTGCGTCGGTAAAACGGCGCGTCGTTGCCTCAGTCGGATTTTATCTGCTCGAACTGATCGAGGAGATCCTCCGCAGACTCACCGGAGTCGTACTCGACCGTTCCGTGATAGATCGTCCGCTCGTCGTCGAAATCGGCGTCGACCTTCGACGCCTGCTGCTCGCGCCGCTCGTGTTCATCTTCGTCATAGGCACCCATTGACATGGTAGGTATACACATGTTAGTTCGTGACGCACATTAATGTACCGATCACACCACCCGGATGCCGGAACTTTCGCCACGGCGGATGCCCGACCGCTCGCGACGAGTATCCGACTGGACTCGGCGAAGATCCGCCCCAGACGCGTAACACGTATGCACGCTCGCACCAAAATGAGCGTGTGGCACGGCCGCTTCGCTTTCGGTATTCGCCCACGTCGTGGAGCGAACAGAAAGTCCGACACGAGATTTTGCAACCCCTTCGCTCGAACATTGGCGCTCGAGCGGTTTCGCCCCGCTTCGAGATCGGCGCGAACTGGGAGACGCATCGCTTCGAGATGCAAAACGGCGACGTTGCGCTCTTCGCGCGAAACGACGAAGAAGCCTACTGGATGGGAAACACCGAGACGCCCTCTTCGCTGTGGCGGACCAACAAGGTCGGCTGGCGAGAGGTTTCCCATCACGTCACTCGCTGGAGCAAGCGAGAACTCCTCGCGACGCTTCACGAGGAGGACCCGTGGCTCGCCGATTACCCACACATTTCGTGGTTCTTCCTCCCCGTTTTCATGTCCAAAGACGGCCGTGAATCGACGCGGGCGTTCTTCCGGGAACACGCCGCCGGTTTCCCCGACGCCGGCCGCCGCGAGACGACGCGCTTTTTCGAAGACTTCCTCCGGACGGGCGTCCTCGACGAGTATCGACACGTGATGTCGGGGAAACTCGGGACCAGCGACCACGTCGACCGCGTTCGAATGAGCGCCGCATTAGGCGAGTTTATCGCGGCGAAGATCCTCACCGACGCCGGCTATCTTATCGAACCCGAAATCGAGGTCACGACCGGTCACTCGCTGGATTTCCGGGCCGAAGACGAATCGACGAACGTCCTCGTCGAAGTGACGCGCCCGCAACCGCCGGCTAATCGCTCCGCGTCGGGACCCGTCGCCGCCGTGCGCGACACCGCCGAGACGAAGACCAACGGCCAACTCGCCGAACACGGCGGCGGTGCCGTCCTCTTCGTCGACTGCTCGAGTTTCCGCGACGAAGCCTGGAACGCCGTCCGCGGCGAACAACCCGACGTTCGCCACCGCCCCGCCGTCGTCTATCGCACCCGACCGAACGGGCACGTCGAGGGCTACCAGAAGGGGTCGGTGCCGCTCGATCTGGACGGAGCGATGGAGTTGCTGAACTGAACGGCCTGGTTCTTCTGAATACCTCTCAATTTCTGTGACAGTACAGACACGTATATGGTATACGGTAGCAACAATCAACCCATGCGTGCAGCAGTTCTCGAAGAACACGGTGAACCGCTCTCGATCGAAGACGTCGACGCGCCGGAGCCCGACCCTCGGGGTGCCGTCGTCGAGGTCGAGGCCTGTGGCGTCTGCCGGAGCGACTGGCACGGTTGGCAGGGCGACTGGGGGTGGCTCGGACTCGAGACCCAACAGGGTCAGATTCTGGGCCACGAACCGGCGGGAACGGTCATCGCCGTCGGTGACGAAATCGAGAACGTCTCCGAAGGCGATCACGTCGCCGTCCCGTTCAATTTGGGCGACGGTACCTGCCACGAGTGTCGTCGCGGCCACTCGAACACCTGCGAGAACGTGATGCCACTCGGATTCGTTCCGCCCGTTCAGGGGGCGTTCGCCGAACAGGTCCACGTCCCAGCCGCCGACCACAACCTCGTCCAACTACCCGACGGTGTCTCGTCGGTTGACATGGCCGGCCTCGGCTGTCGGTTCATGACCTCGTTTCACGCGCTGGCCCACCGAGCAGACGTGAGTGCGGGCGACTGGGTCTCCGTTCACGGTGTCGGCGGCGTCGGCCTCTCGGCGGTCCACATCGCCGACGCCCTCGGCGCGAACGTGATCGCCGTCGACCTCAAAGAGCAGAAACTCGAGAAGGCGGAAGAACTCGGCGCCGTCGAGACGGTCAACGCCGGCGACGCAGACGACGTCGCGGCCGAGGTCAAAGCCATCGCCGACGGCGGTGCCGACGTCTCGATGGACGCCCTCGGAATCGAGACGACGTCGCAAAATTCGGTCCAGAGCCTCGGCAACCGCGGCCAGCACCTCCAGGTCGGCCTCACCACGCAGGACGAACAGGGGATGATCACCGTCCCCTCCGACGCGATGGTGATGCAGGAGATCGAGTTCATCGGCTCGCTCGGCATGCCGCCGACGCGCTACGACGAGATCTTCCGGATGGTCTCGACCGGAAAGCTCCGGCCCGCCGACGTCGTCTCCGAGACGATCGACCTCGAGGACGTCTCCGACAAACTCGCCGCGATGACCGACTACGAAACCGAGGGCATCCCGGTCATCGATAGCTTCTAGAACGTACCGCTTAGCGCTATTCTTCGCCTCCACGGTCGCTCACACGTCATGAGTTGTCCGCGTACGAGAAACGAACGGCCGCGCGGTGAGCGAACGGGTGGAGCGAAAACCTCATCGAAACGAGTCGACGCTAGAACGAAACGGCGTCGGGCGTGTAGGGACTGCCGACCGGTGCTGGATCGCGATCGCTGTATCCGATTCGGCCAACCGCCTTGTTGCTGACGGCACACGAGAGCGCGAGGCGAACGTCGTCCGCCGTTTCGAACGTCTCGGATTCGAGACGAGCGAGGACGTCGCCGACGGTTTCGGAACCGTTGGGCAGTTCGATGGTCCGGTCGCCCTGATCCTCGATCAGTTCCTCGGTCGTCACGGGGTAGTCGTAGTCAGCGGCGAATTCGCCAGCGTTGGTGGGAACCATTACACCCTATCCTCTGTGAACAATAATTATAAACATTGTCCATATACGTTTTCTAGTCGCACTGCATACCTAGTAGACCTAAATGGTCCTTAGTTACGTTCTCGGGGTGACCGAACGCGGCCGATTTCGAGGAGTAACACCTTTAGGAGCGTCGCACTTCGCATCGAGTGAGATGCCCTACGCCGACCTCCACGTACACACGACGCGCTCCGATGGCAGTCTCGAGCTCGAGGCGGTACCCGACGCGGCCCGTCGCGCGGGCGTGGAGGTCGTCGCGGTGACGGATCACGATCGATTGCAGCCGTTCGACGCGCCGGTCGTCGAGCGGGCAGGAGTTACCATCGTCAACGGGATCGAACTGCGCGTCGAGACGCCGAGTGGCGATCGAGTCGATTTGCTCGGATACGGCGTCGAGCCAACCGAAGAACTCGCGGCACTCGCGGACGGGATTCAGCAAAATCGGATCGAACGCGGGCAAGCCATCGTCGACTGCGTCGAATCGCGTTTCGGCGTCGACCTGGGCTGTACCGTCGACGACGGCTTCGGTCGCCCGCACGTCGCCCGCGCAGTCGACAGCCACTCCGACCTCGAGTTCGACTACGAGGGGGCGTTCGACCACCTCATCGGCTACGGCGAGCCGTGTTTCGTCGCGAGAGACGTTCCCTCGTTCGAGCGCGGACTCGCCGTCCTCGAGGAGGCGTGCGCGCTGGTCTCGCTCGCGCATCCGTTCCGATACCCCCATCCCGACGCGGCGCTGTCACTGACGAGTCATCCGGCTCTCGAGGCCGTCGAGGTGGACTACCCCTACGACGGCGCGACCGTCGATCGGGAACTGCTCGATGAGACGATCGAGCGATACGACTTGCTCGCGACGGGCGGCAGCGACGCCCACGGGGAGAGCCTCGGCGTCGCTGGGCTCTCTCTTCGCGAGTTCGACGCGCTCGGCGTCGGCGAAACATGACGGAAGTACGGTCGATAGCGGAGGGTTCAATGCCCCGTGGGGCCAAGGTTCGGGCATGAACTGTCACTACTGTGACCACGAGGCCGCGTTCGCTGCGGAATCAGAGGGGCTCAAAGTCGGCCTCTGTGAGGAGCACTTCCGCGAACGGTTACAGGAGCTCGCCGAAGCCGACGGACTCGAGACGCTGAAAGAGAAAGTCGACGTCGACCGCGCGGAGTAACGACGCGCTCGACGAAATCTGTCTGCAGTGGACGAGGAACGTGCGCTGCTCGAACGACCCGACGCTCAGGCCGTTCGGCCGGCGTCGACGTCGATCGCGTCGACCGGACAGACGTCGACACAGAGCATGCAATCGATACACTGGGCTTCCTTCGCCGGATCTGCCTTCTCCTCGCTTTCGGGGTGACCGGGGGTGTCGACCCACTCGAAGACGTCGACGGGACAGTCCTCGAGACAGGCGCCGTCGGCGATACAGAGGTCGAAGTCGACCGCGACGTGGGTGCCGTGGATGCCGAGTTCTTCGGGTTCGTCGACCGGTCCCCAGACGACGTGGCCCTCGTGTTCGTCGACCTGCTCGCGATTCTCGTGAAACTGTGGATCTATGGCCATTGCTAACAGATGAAAACAGGTGGCGCGTACTTAAAAGTATACGCCTGCTGTCGATCCGTGCACACCTCCTGTCGATCCGTACACTGGTCAGACAGTGCCAGAGTTCGACGGAACCACCCGCGGACTACGAGTCGGCGTCGAACGAAGAAACGCGCTCGAGTCTGTCGTTGAGGAGTTCGCGCATCCAGACGGCGAAGCCGTGGTCGCGACCGTACGACCAGACGGCCATCTCGTTGGTCACGCCGGGAAGGTCGCTCTGTTTGAGCCCCGTTGCGATGATTTCCCGGTTGTCCGTCATAAGTAGTTGGCCCGGAAACTCGGCGTAGACTTCCTCCGTGGACTGAAGGTCCGGCGAGACGACGATGGTCATGTTCGGGTCGTCGATCTCGAACGCGTCACGATCGTCTTCCGTCGGTACTTCGATGTAGACGGAAGCCCCGCGTTCAGCCGCGTTTGCCAGGCCCTCGATGATTTCCTGACGCGCCATCTCGGTCGCCGGCGCGATGTAGTGAACGATCTCCTCGGCGTCGTCCAGAAACGTGACGATCCGTTCGGTCACGTACTCTTGTTGCGTGATCGCCCACATCCCTTCGTCCGCTTTGGACTCCGGGCGCTCGAGGTTCTCGAGGGCGTTTTCGGCAGCGTTGATTCGCGAATCGTAGTCCTCGCGGATTCGACGACAGGCCGTGTCGATCTCGACGGCGTTGTACTCGCGTGGATCGGTCTGTTGAACGTTGACCAGACCCCGTCGTTCGAGGCGTTCGATCGTGTCGTACACGCGCGACCGGGGAACGTCCGCGACCTGACTGATTTCCTTTGCGGTGCCACTCGAGAGCCGAGTGAGCGCGACGAAGCAACGTGCTTCGTACTCCGTAAGGCCGAGTTCGTAGAGTGCGGAAACGGCTTCCTCCGCGTCGGACACGGTCTCAAAAAGGGGTCACGGAGCAAAATGGCGGGGCCTGCACTCGCCACGCCGGTGAACGGACGGTCGTTACTCGAAGACGCGAAACGCGGTGCTTCCACACGGACAGCCGTCGGCGCTTCCGATCGGTCGAATATCGTCGGCAGCCACCCAGACTGCCAGCGCTCTCCCGCAGTCACGACACCGTGCGGCACCTCGCTGACGTGGTTGTGTTGCCATGAACCCTCGTTTGCTCGTCGGACGGATAAGCAGTCTGCGAGTGTTCTCGAAGTACCGATGGCGATGTTCCAGTCGTAACAACAGCTTCGGCCGCGGCCGTCCCAGCGACGACAGAGCGCGCCGCTTTTGACCCGTCCCTCTATAGATGGACCATATGGATCTCACCCATCGCCCTCGCCGGCTCCGTCAGGACCGGGTCCGCGGGCTCGTCAGCGAGACGAGTCTCGAGCCCGCGGACCTCATCGCGCCGGTGTTCGTCGATGCGACGACCGAGGAGCGAGTCCCCATCGAGACGATGCCGGGGCACGAACGCGTTCCGCTTCGCGAGGTCGTCGACCGCGTCGAGGAAGTCCGCGAGACCGGCGTCGAGGCGATTATGCTGTTCGGAATTCCGGAATCGAAAGATCCCGACGGAACGCGCGCCTGGGCCGAAGACGGCGTCATCCAGGAAGCGACGCGTCGAATTACGGCCGAGACAGACACGTACGTCGTCACCGACGTCTGTCTCTGTGAGTACACCGACCACGGCCACTGCGGGCCACTCGAGGAGCCACTCCGGGGCGACGGCGAGCGCGTCGACGGCGGCCCGGCCTGCGAACCGACGCTGACGGTGGACAACGACGCCACGCTCGAGGCGCTCGACCGCATCGCCGTCTCCCACGCCGAGGCGGGGGCGGACATGATCGCTCCCAGCGGCATGATGGACGGGATGGTCGGGGCGATCCGGGAGGGGCTCGACCGCGAAGGGTTCGAGCACGTCCCAATTATGAGCTACGCGGCGAAGTATCAGAGCGCGTTCTACGGGCCGTTTCGCGACGCGGCCGACGGCGCACCGGCCTTCGGCAACCGTCGGCACTACCAGATGGATCCCGCGAACGCGCGCGAAGCCATGCGCGAGGTTCGACTCGACGTCGAGCAAGGCGCGGATGTGCTGATGGTCAAGCCCGCCTTGCCGTACCTCGACATCGTCTCGGATATTCGCCGGGAGTTCGATCACCCGGTCGCCGCGTACAACGTCTCCGGCGAGTACGCTATGCTCCACGCCGCGGCCGAGAAAGGCTGGCTCGACCTCGAGGAAGTCGCGCTCGAGTCGCTGCTCTCGATCAAACGGGCGGGTGCGGATCTGATTCTGACGTACTTCGCGGAGGACGTCGCCGAATCGCTCCCCGCGTAAGTCCACAGACGGGGTGTTTCGGACGAACGTCCACCAGCGGTCGACTCTGCCGTGAGCGAGGCAACATCTGCCGCGCGCGACGGGACGGATCCACAAAGTGACGGTGGAGCGGTGATTTTTGACGCGTTCAGGAACGAAAACGGTCTCGTCGGGATTGAGAAAGCACACATCTCTCGCGGACGACTCGGTCACGTTCCATCGCCCGTACCCTTATACACATAATAGTCAATCTAGATTTTTACGTTCGTGCCTAGTACACCCGTTTTATCATCCAAACATCAACGCTAATCGTTATATGTGACTGGTCCATCCCACTCAGACGTGATTTGGAACACATCTATGGACCAAGTTGGAGAAACGGTGGACAAACAACCACAATACGCAGATAGTTCCGACGGATCAGTGGAGGGATGGGCATGATCGATCCCGTGCTCCTCGAAATTAGTGCCGAAGAGGTCGAGTCGCTCGCGACGGGGGTCAACCTCGTGTGGATGCTCGCCGCGACGTTCCTGATCTTCTTCATGCACGCCGGATTCGCGATGCTCGAGGCGGGACAGGTCCGCTCGAAGAACGTCGCGAACCAGTTGACGAAGAACATGCTAACTTGGGCGGTCGGAATTCTCGTGTTCTTCGCGATCGGAATGGGCATTTCGAACAACGTCGGGACGATACTCGGCGGTGGCAGCGGTTCCAGCGCGCTGACGCAGTTCGGCGTCGATGGCGGCTACGACATGGCCGAAATCCTGTTTAGCGCGGTGTTCGCGATGACCGCCGCGACGATCGTGTCTGGTGCAGTGGCGGGCCGCGCGAAATTGCGCGCCTACGTCACGTACACGTTCCTGCTCGCCGCAGTCATCTACCCGGTCGTCGCCGCGATGGTTTGGTACGCACCGGGCGCCGACGCGCCGATCCTCGCCGATCTCGGCTTCGCCGACTTCGCGGGAGGGATGGTCGTCCACGGCGTCGGCGGCGTCGCCGGGCTGACCGCAGCCTGGATTCTCGGCGCTCGCATGGACAAGTACAACGACGACGGCAGCGTCAACATTATCCCCGGTCACTCGCTGACGTTTGCCGTGCTGGGGACGCTGATCCTCTGTTTCGGCTGGTTCGGCTTCAACGTCGGGACGGCCGCGACGGTGTTTAATCCCGAATCGGCCGCCGATGGGGTCCTCGAGCTCGGTGACTTCGGATACGTCGGCAGTGTCGCGATCGTCACCGCCCTCGGGATGGGACTCGGTGCACTCGGTGCCTCGAGCGTTTCGCTGGCACTGAACGGGAAGGTCGATACGCTTTACGTCGCCAACGGCATGCTCGCCGGCCTCGTCGGCGTCACGGGTCCGACGGACCTCATCACCCCGATGGGTGCGATCGCGATCGGATTTATCGCCGGCGCACAGCTCCCGATCGTCTTCAAACTCGTCGACGAGAAACTCAAGATCGACGACGTCTGTGCAGTGTTCCCGGTCCACGGGACTGCAGGGATGCTCGGACTGATACTCTACCCACTCTGGTCGCTCGAGGGAAGCGCCATCGGTGGCGGCGTCATCTCCGGCGGCATTCTCTCGATCGAAGCGAGTGCGTTCGCACCACAGATCATCGGCGTTGCGGTCATTACGATCTGGACGGTTGTGGCAACTGCAGTCGTCTGGGGCGCCTTCAAGGCCATCGGTGAAGCTCGAGTCACGCCCGACCACGAACGCGACGGCCTCGACCTCGCCGAGCACGGCGTCGACACCTACCCAGAATTCGGTGGGCCAGACGTCGCGACCGACGGCGGCTACACCGATGACAAGGTCATCCGCACGGACGGTGGTGAGGTGAACGAAGAGAACCAATCCTCGTCAGAGCTTCGCTCTGACGGTGGCGAACCCAACGACGGCGAACTCAAACTGGTCACCGCGATCATCCGTCCGGATCGCCTCGGTGCGGTCAAGAAGGGCCTCGCCGAAATCGGCGCACCGTCGCTCACGGTCACGAACGTCTCCGGGCGCGGCTCTCAGCCCGCCAAGAAGGGCCAGTGGCGCGGCGAGGAGTACACGGTCGACCTCCACCAGAAGGTCAAAATCGAGTGCGTCGTCGCGGACATTCCGGCCGGCGACGTCGTCGACGCCATCGCGGACGCCGCGAACACCGGCGAGCCCGGCGACGGGAAAATTTTCGTCATCCCCGTCGAGGGCGCCTACCAGGTTCGGACCGGAAACAGCGGACAGGACGCCGTCTAAGGTCAGTTCGCGAGGGGTTGCTGGTTTTCTTTTCGGTTTGACATTTTGAGTTCCGCTTCTCCGGGTTCCGACGCTTCGATAGGCCGGAGAAACGCAACGACAACCACCCAACCTGCCAATACGTTTATTCGTCCTGATTGTGAGTCTCGAGTGAATGTCAGGACAACACGGTAAGGGGCGAGAACAGGTGGGCGGGACGGAGATGCGCTACGACGAATCGGACGGTGGGGAACGTGAATCCGCGCGACAGACGCGCTCGGCGAGAACGGAGATGGCGTTGCTCGAGGACGAAACGGTGCTCGTCGATGCGCAACCGACGTGGTGGGCGTGGGCGGGCCACCTCGCCGTTGGGGCAGTGATCGCACTCGTCGGCATCGTACTCGGTGACGGTATCGCCGTTCTCAGCGTGCTCGCAAGCGTCGCGATTGCGGGGTACGTCTGGTATCGTCGAAGCCGAGTGCACTATCTCATCACCGACAGACGAATCATCGTCGTCGCGGGATTTGCGGCGCGGACGACGACCGAGACGTGGATGGAAGACGTCCGGAGCATGCAGACGAAGGCGTCCGCGTTCGGTCGCCACCAGGGCTACGGGACGATCACCGTCTCTCACGCCGTTGTCCCCCAGCGATTCACTCGCACGTCGGGACTCCGATTGCCTGGCGTTCCGGAGTACGAGCACGTCGCCGAGACGATTCGACGGCGCCAGTCCGAGCGGAAGGCCGTCGAGTACTGACCCACGCGGACGGCGACCGAACCTCGGTACTACTTTCCCGGTTCACGCCGAAGCACCCGGGTATGAACGACGACAACTCGCGCGAGCTGTACGACCGGGCGCTTTCGGTCATGCCCGGCGGGGTGAACTCGGCCGTTCGGGCGGCGATCGAACCCTATCCCTTCTTCGTCCAGAACGGCGACGGCGGACACGTTATCGACGCCGACGGCAATCGCTACATCGACTGGGTGATGGGCCTCGGTCCGCTCATGCTGGGTCACGACCTCCCCCAGCCGGTACAATCTCGGATTCAGCAGAAAGCGAGCGAGGGGCCGATGTACGGCACGCCCACCGAAATCGAAGTCGACCTCGCGGAGTTCGTCGTCCGACACGTCCCGAGCGTCGAGAAGATTCGCTTCGTCAACTCCGGGACAGAGGCCACCGTCTCGGCGGTCAGACTCGCTCGAGGTGCCACCGGCCGGAACAAGATCGTGGTCAACCAGGGCGGCTACCACGGCGCACAGGAGTCGACCCTGGTCGAAGGCGACGCCGAGAGCGTCGCACCCTCCTCGGCGGGCATTCCGCAGTCGTTCGCCGAACACACGATTCCCGTGCCGTTCAACGACGAGACGGCCGTCCGCGAGGCCTTCGAGGAACACGGCGACGACATCGCGGCCGTGATGACCGAACCGATCCTCGGCAACTACGGCATCGTCCACCCCGAGGACGGCTACCACGAGTTCCTCCGCGAGATCACCGAGGAACACGACTCGCTGCTCATCTTCGACGAGGTCATCACCGGCTTCCGCGTCGGTGGCCTGGGTTGTGCCCAGAGCGAGTTCGACGTCACGCCGGACCTGACGACCTTCGGAAAGCTCATCGGCGGCGGTTTCCCCGTCGGTGCCGTCGGCGGTCGCGCCGACCTCATCGAACAGTTCGCCCCCTCCGGCCCCGTCTTCCAGGCCGGCACCTTCTCGGGACATCCCGTCACCATGGCCGCCGGCCTCGAGAGCCTGCGCTTCGCCGCGGAGAACGACGTCTACGACCACATCGACGAACTCGGCGACCGACTCCGTGACGGGCTCTCGGATATCGTCGACGATCAGGCACCCGAGTACACCGTCGCCGGCACCGCCGGGATGTTCAAGGTGATTTTCACTCGCGACGGCCAAGCGCCACGGAACGCCGCGGACGTGAAAAACGCCGAAACCGACCGCTGGCGGCGAATCTTCTGGGGCCAGATGAAAGAACAGGGCGTCTTCCTCTCCCAGAACCAATTCGAGTGTCAGTTCGTCAGCTACGGCCACACCGACGAAGACGTCGACGAGACGCTCGAGGCGTACAAACACGCGCTGTAAGCGACGGGGAGGTCGGTTCGGACGATCGAGTAGACGGGCACGGTAGCACGCATCCTCGAGATGAGAACGCACGTCGACGAACTCGGCTGGGAACGGGTGATCGAGCGACTGTTGTACCTCTTTCCGCCGGTGATCGGCGTCGGCGTCGTCGGCGTCCTGCAGGAAACAGAACCCGGCGTGCCGGGGTTGCAGTTCGGGTTGTTTCTGCTGGGAAGTATCGGATACACCGTTTTGACGCTCGGCGTCTTCGTCGCGATCTTTTTCGACGCACGTCGGATCCGGCGGCGGCCGCGAGCGAGTGGCAACTGGCGACCGAATCCGTGGCTCAACGCCGGCGTGGCCCTCGTCTCTGCGCCGATTGCGGGCGTGATCTACCTCGCGCGTCGCCACCGACGCTTTGGCACGCGATCGGGGTGGGACGGCTGGTGGCTCGTCGTCGCCCTCTCGCTCGTGACGACGGTGGGCGGGTTCGTCGTCGCCCTCGTGGCGATCGTGTTCACGATTCCGGGGCTCCTCGCCGCGGCGATCGGACTCGCAGGGGCGATCGCCTTCGGCACGTTCCCGGTCGCGATCCATCAGGACGCAGCCTACGTCTGTACGGAAGGAGGGGCGTGGCGTCCGAATCCGGGCGTCTACCTGGCCATCGCGTTTCTCAGTCTCTCTATACCAGTGGTCCAACCCGTCGTCGCGGGCTACTATCTCGTTCGGCGACGAGGCGAACTGGGGACACCCTGAGGGCACGTCGCGTTCGAACGGGACACCTCGGTTCTGCCACGAAAAGCGAGTATGGCGCTCCAGTCGAACGTGAAACGGCCAGAGCGCTCGAAGCGCTCGACTCAGACACTTCCGTCGAGACCTGGGTGCGGCCGGATCGTCGGCGTGATCGGCGACACGAACCCCGGATAAATTCGTCGGAAGCGGTGGAGAGAAAGTCAGTTACCGTCGTCGTACTCGTACTCTTCGTCCGGATCCTCGACGCCCTCGGTTCGGGAACCGACCCACGCGCCGAGCGAGAGGCCGTAGACGAGGTGGCCCGCGTGAAAGAGGGCGAGTTCGTCGGCTTCGAGTCGGATGTCGAGGATCTCCTTGAGCATGACCTGTGAGCCAAACGCCGAGAGGACCATGCCGTAGATCGATCCCCAGACGATGCCGCGTTGCTCGGGTTCGATCGATCGTTCGGCGTCTTGGAGAGCGAACAGTGCGCCGAAGATCGCTCCGGCTTGCACGCCGTAGACGAAGTGCAACAGGAGACCCACAATCGGGTGATCCTCGGGGTCGCCACCGGAGACGTACTGCGACCAGAAATTCGCGGACGGCGGCAACGACCGGAGGATCGGCAGTCGAAACGCCGTCATGATGATCGTCGCGACGAACCCCGCCTGCAAGCCCCGGATCGCCGCACCGCTTGCGTGTTCGACGCGTGAGTGTGCGTCCGCGGATTCCGGATCGGTTCGAGTACGACTCGCCGAACGGACTCGCCGGACGAGATTGAGCACAACCATCGTGTTCTCGAGGAGTCCACGCACAGTGACTTAACACTCAGGTGTGCAATGGATGGGTCGACGGTGCGGGTAGCGCCTGAGCGGGCGAGCCACGACAACGCGCTTTTGCCCGTCGGGGACGAACGGCAGGACATGACTACGGTCGAGGCGAAACTCGAGGCCGCCCGGGACGACCTCGAAGGACACGACGGCGTGTTGGTAGCCTTCTCCGGCGGGGTCGACTCGAGCGTCGTGGCCGCACTCGCACACGACGCCCTCGGCGAGGACGCGGTCGCCTGTACGGCAAAGAGCGAGACGCTCCCCGAGGCCGAACTCGAGGACGCCCGCGCGGTCGCCGAGGAGATCGGCATCCGCCACGAAGTCGTCTCCTTCTCCGAACTCGAGAGCGACGCGTTCGTCGAGAACGACGACGAACGCTGCTATCACTGCCGGACAATGCGCCTCGGTGAGATGCTCGAGACGGCTCGCGAACTGGGAATCGAAACGGTCTGTGACGGGACGAACGCGGACGACCCAGGTGCGGGCCATCGACCCGGCTTGCAGGCGGTCGACGAACTCGAGGTTCACTCGCCGCTTTTAGCCCACGACGTGCGCAAAGACGAGGTTCGCGAAATCGCGACCCACTACGGCCTCTCGGTCGCGGACAAGCCCTCGATGGCCTGTCTCTCCTCGCGGATTCCGACCGGACTCGAGGTCACCGAGGAGCGACTCACGCGCGTCGAGCGCGCCGAAGCGCTGTTGCGCCAGTGGGGCTTCGATCAGTTCCGCGTGCGCGACCACGACGGGTTGGCGCGCATCGAAGTCGCCCCCGACGAACTCGAGCGCGCGCTCCAACGCGAGTTCGTCGAAACGGTTCGCGAGGAACTCGAGGGGTTGGGATTCGATCACGTCACGCTCGACCTCCACGGCTACCGGACGGGGAGCGTCAGCCCCGAAAGCGAGGATGCGAGTCGCGAGGAAGCCGACGCGGCCGCGGACGAGCCACTCGTCGACGACGTCTTCGCCGCCGAGTCGCGAACGGACGACTGATCGGCCCCATTCGAGTCAGACTGAGGAGAGAGTAGATTGCAGATTCTCGATCGTTCGAAAGGCGAGACTCGAGTTCGACATGTTTCCAGAATATAACCGCCTTCCCCGTGGAAAACCCACCAATGGATGTAGTTCTGCGTTTCCGTCCGGGAATATTGCACAATTCGATACGGACGTTGTGATAGGGATGGTATCACTGGTTGATGGATGCAGACGTCCCGTTCGAGTGGACCACAGAAGACCGTCGGACGTACACGCCGGCCGACACGGACCGAGACATGCAGTATCACACCTATCGCCACGAGTCGGGTGATATCCGACTCAAGGTTGCCCCGGCGTCGCTCGACGGCGAAGACCACCCGGGGTACGCGCTGACCGCGACGACGTATCCCGGCCTCGACCTCTCCGAGACGATCCGCGTTCGAACCGTTCTCACCTTCGAACGCTGTACGCGTATCGCCACCCAGTTCATGGATCTCTTTTCGGCCAGCTACGACGGCCCAGGCTCGCTCGAGGACGCCCTCGAGTACGCCTACCAGCGGACGCGAGAACATCGCTGAACTGAACGGATGGAGCCGCGTCAGGCCAACACGTTCAGTTCGGGGACGGCGAAGAACAGCGCCCAGACGGCAATCAACATGCCGAGGTACGGCAACGCGTCGTAGGTGACGCGGAGGTAGTCGATGTCGGTAATTCCGCTGATGATGTAGAGGTTGAGGCCGTACGGCGGCGTGATGAAGCCGATGGCGTCACTGATGATGAAGATGATCGCCCACGTCACCGGATCGAGGCCCAGTTCCATTGCGGCGGGCGTCAACAACGGCACCGTTAGCGCGATGTTCGGCACCGACGCCAGCACGGACCCGGTCGCGAGCATGATGAGCATCATCGCGAGCATGACGAGCCACGGCGAGCCAAGCGAGAGCAGAGCCTCGCTAACGGCTTCTTGAATGCCGAGGAACGACAGATTCTGCTGGATCGCCACCGCAGCGACCACGATCGGGAGGATGACGCCGATCAACAGCAGCGACGTGAAACTCGCGCTGACGACCTGCTCGAGTCTCGTGATCTTCCCGAGTGCGACCGACATGAGCAGGATGTAGAAGACGGCGACGGCGGCGGCTTCCGAGGGGGTGAAGATCCCGATGTAGATGCCACCCAGGAGGATCACGATCGTGCCGAGGCCGACTTTCGCCTGCCACGCCGTCTGCACTATTTCCCACGGCTGGAACTCGAACGCCGAACTGTCCTGACCGTAGTCGTTTCGCCACGAGAGCGTTGTGTTGACGGCGACGAGACCGAAGAGGATCGCGATTCCCGGAACGATGCCCGCGATGAACAGATCGGGAACGGAGACGCCGTACATCACGCCGTAGACGATCAACAGGACGCTCGGCGGGAGGACCGTCCCGACGATTCCGCCCGAGGCGATCGTCGCCGCGGCGTAGGACTCGTCGTAGCCTTCATCGTCCATCGGCGGATGGAGTGCCTTCCCGACGGAGGCGGTCGTCGCGGCGTTCGAGCCCGTAATCGCCGAGAAAATCGCCGAACAGCCGATCGAGGTGTTTCCGGTGCTGCCGGGGAGCCAGCCGATACAGGCCCGGGAGAACTCGATGATCTCGTCCGAGATCCGCGCCCGATTGATCAGGTCGCCGACGAGCACGAACAGCGGAATCGCGACGTACGTGAAGCTCTCGAGTTCACTGAACGCGAGGATGCTCATGTTGCTCGCCGGGAACTCCGGAACCATCGTGTAGAAGCCAAGCGCCCAGAGTCCGAAGACGAGGAAGATCTGCACCCCGCCGAAGAACAACAGGAGACAGAGAACGGTCAGCGCGAGCAATGCGAGTTCGAGGCTAATAGCGATCATTGGCTCTCACCGTCGGTGTCGTCGACATCGTCGGTCGTGTCGTACGCTCGATCTTCGATTTCGATCGAAGCGGTCGGTTCGATGGTGTCGCCGCGTCGGTACCGTCGCGTCACGTGCAGGATCTCCTGGCCGACTCGCAGGAGGATCAACGCCGTCCCGACGGGTACTGCGAGGTAAAACAGCGTGTCGGGAATGCTCGTCCCGACGACGATGCGACCGGCTTCGGCGTGGCGCTCGAGTTCGGGGATCGAGTGCCAGAAGATAGTGCCGACGACGACGAACCACAGCACCCACTCGACCCAGTACATCACGTAGTTGCGACGGGCGGACCACCGCTGGCGCAACAGCGTGAATCGCAGATGCGAAGAGTGTCGAACCGCGAATGCCGCGCTCAGCCACGTGATCCAGATGAACAGCCCTTCGACGACCTCGAGCCCCCAGACGAATTGGGTGCCACGAACCGTTCGGTTGACGACGTCGACGAACACGAGAAGGGCCACGATTGCGAGCAAGACCATCGCGAGATAGCCCTCGAAGTAGCGCTCGAGAGAGGTCGTCACCTCGCCGTCGGCCACCCGTTTTCGAAGCGTCTCGACGACCGTCACGTTAGAGTTGGGCAAGGTACTCACCCCACCAGGCGTCGAGCGTGACGTCGGCAGCCGAATCCGGAACGCTCGATTCGCGTGCGATTTCCCAGATGTAGTCGTAGAAGTCGTCCACCGGGAGGTCCATCGCCTCGACGCGCTCGAGTTCTTCCTCGTACATCTCCGGGTTCTCGGCGGGATCGACGGGATCGCGCCACTGCTCGAGTTCGTCGTCGTCGAGGTCGTTGACGGTGATGTCCTGCTCGCCGTAGCCGGTATCCTCCGGGGGCGGATCCGCGTGGCCGACGCGTTCGTCGACGATTTCGTCGGTCTGCTGGATGACCGCCTCGCTCAGTTCGCGAGTCACGTCGGCGATGAGTTGCCGGTGGTCGTCGGAGAGCGATTGCAGCCAGTCGGTACTGACCCACATGACGCCCTGTCCGGCCATGAAGTCGACGAGCGTCACCTGATCGACGACCTCGTCCATACCGCCGGCGATCCCGACTCCCGACCACGTCTCGAGGCCGTGGACGACGCCCGTGTCCATCCCCTGGACGGTGTCGCCCCACGAGAGTTCGGGTGCGGTCGCCCCCCACTCCTCGAGCGCGACTTTCGGCGGTCGCGAGTTCGAGCGACGGAGTCGAATCTCCTCGAGGTCGTCGGGCGTTCGCACCCGTCCGTCTGCGATCTCCGTCGCCTCCTCCGAGAGCAAGAGATTCCGGAGCGACGGCGACCAGGCGTAGAACGGGAAGATTCCGTACTGCTGGGCGAAGGGCACCCAGTAATTCTCCCAGATTCGCTCGTCGAAGAGCGTGTAAGAGAGCGACGCCCGGTTCGGAAACGTATACGGGAGTAACCAGATGTTGTTCTCCGGCCAGAAGTTGTTCCCGTTGGCAATCGAGGCGTAGCCGGCCTCGAGAATGCCCTGCTGGGCTTTCCCACCGCAGGTCGTGCTGTCACAGACCTGGTCTTCCCCGTGGAGGTTCATCACCACGTCACCGCCGGAACGCTCCTCGAGTTCCTCGCTGATCGCCCAGCCCGGAGAGGGGTCCACGCAGTCCATGCAGTGGCCGCCCTCGTGGGCGAACGTCCCCGCGGTGAACTCGGTCACGTCGTCGCCGTCGGTTCCCGTCGTCACGTCGATACAACCCGCACTCACGCCCGTCGCTGCGAGAGTACCGAGGGTGCCGAGGTATGCTCGCCGCGTCGGCGTCCCATCGGTGTTCGGCGAATCTCGCGTCGGTGATTCTCGAGCAGTGCTATCGCTATCTGTCGTGTCATCAGTTACGCGTATCACGAGTGTGCTATCGTCGCGTGTGCAGAGTTTCCATCGTAGTGGTACTATCAAATCGACCGATAACAGCAGTAATTGAGCCGATCAATGACAACTGACCCATGATAATGACAGCGTCCGGAAAAGACCTGTGCTTTCGGAGTAACATGTCGAATATTGTACCTGAAAAGAGACGGCTGTGCGTTGAGTCGACCGCAGACGGATTGGTGTCCGTCAGTCTCGGTGCAGTCCCGACCGTCCTGCAGTGACACCAATAAATGCGCCACCAGACCGCTCGTACGAATCGGTGAACCGTTTTAGTGATGATCGCTGCCCTGGTCGAGCGATTGCCGGTACCGAATCACAACGGACCGTCTCAGTCGTCGGACGGAGCGACCGACCCTTCAGCCGCGCTCGCCGACGGTTCCTCCGCGAAGGGGTACCAGGATTGCTTCGCGTCGGCCATGTACGGTGCCTCGAAGTCGGTCTCTTCGGGTTCGCAGAACTCGACGAGCGCCTCGGTGCCGACCGACTCGACCCACTGGCGGAACGTCTGTCCATCACTTCTGTGGGCTGCAAACGCCTCCAACAGATTGCGGATCGCGCCGGGTGCTTCGTCCGCCGGAACGCGCTGTTGGATCCACTCGACGAACGACGGGTTCTCGCCAACGCCGCCGCCAACGCCGATGTCGAATGCCTCGACCATCTGGCCGTCCTTCCGGGCGCGCATTCCCTGGAGGCCGATATCGGCCGTCATCGCCTGTCCGCAGTCGGCGGTACACCCGGAGTAGTGCATCTTGATCTTGCCGACGTCCTCGGGCAGGTCGACGTTCGCGTTGAGCCAGCGCAGCATTCGCGCCATCCGACCCTTCGTTTCCGTGAGCGCGATCGAACAGAACTCGGTGCCCGTACAGGCCATCGCCCCGCGCTCGAAGGGGCTCGGTTCGGGCGGGTACGAAGCGAGGAGCGGATCCGCGAGCAGGGACTCGAGGTCGTCGTCGTGCACGTCGACGATGACCGGGTTCTGGCGGCGGGTGAGACGGAGTTCGCCGGAGCCGTACTCGTCGGCGAGGTCGGCGAGGGCGACGGCGTCCTCGGCGGGCAGGCGACCGATGGGAACGCTCAGCCCGACGTAGTTGAGGCCGTCCTGTTTCTGCTCGTAGACGCCGACGTGGTCGTGTTTACCTTCGGTCGTCGAACCGGCGTTGTAGGTGTACTCCTCGCGGAAGTCCTCGCCCGCACGGTGCATCTCGAAGTCGACGTACTCTTCTTGGAGCGTCTCGCGAATCTTCTCCATTCCCCAGTCGTCGGCGAAAAAGCGAGTCCGATTCTTCGAACGGTTCTGTCGACCGCCGTAGTCGTGGTAGAGTTGGACGAATCCGCGGCCGACCTCGTAGGCGTTTTCGGGTCGAACGAAGACGTCGAGTGGCGTCGCAGCACGGGGCTGTCGGCCGCCGAGGCCGCCGCCGATGCGCACGTTGAATCCCTTGACCGTCTCGCCCCCGATCTCCTTTCTGGCCGGCTCGAAGCCGATATCGTTGAGCGAATCCTGCGCACAGCCGGATTTCGTCCCGGTCACGCTGATGTTGAACTTCCGGGGCATGTTCGCGAGCGCGTCGTCACCGCGAAGTTCCTCCTCGAAGCGCTCGAGTAGCGGGCCGGAGTCGACGTACTCCTCGACCTTGCCGTGGAGGGCGGAACCCGAAATGTTCCGCATCGTATCGCCGCCCGCCGACCGGGAGTGGACGCCCTCGGCCTCGAGTTGCTCCCAGATTTCCGGCACGTCCTCGAGTTTGAGCCAGTGCAGTTGGACGGACTGTCGGGTCGTGAGATCGATCCAGCCGTTTCCGAACTCGGGGTTTTCGACGGGACCGGTCGCGTACTCGCCGGCGACTTCGCCGATGGCTCGGAGTTGTCCCGGTTCCAAGATACCGCTGGCGTTCGTCAGTCGCATCATGAAGTACGACTCCTGTCCGCTGCGCTGGTGGAAGAGCCCCCAGAATTTGAACCGGGTGAACCACGTCTCGCGTTCGTCTTCCGGAATGGCCTCGTAGCCACCGTTTTCCGCGAACTCGAGAATGTGTTCGCGAACCTCGTCGCCGTAGCAGTCGTCTTTCTGGTCTTCTTTCTTATGGACCATCGACGACCACCTCGAAACCACATTCCGACTCCATACGCAGCGTTTCCCTCTCAGTTGTTTCGGAATTCATGTTTCAAACCCACGTCTCTAAACCCTATAATAGTAATCGTTTACAAATAACTAATTTTTAGTATTGTTAGTCGTCGAACGGAGTATCTACAATCGAATATTGACTGTATTAGGATGTGAATCGGAAGCGATCGTCGGCGCTAGTTGAAGATGTGAGGGCCGGACGCGACTCGAGAAAACGAGCGCAGCGACGCCGCGGCGTCAGTCGTCCGCGGGGGCCGGAACGGACGGTGTCGTCGGTGCTGGCTGGTCTCGATAGAGGGAGACGGCGATGGCGAGTGCGAGGAGTCCGACAACGAGGTAGACGACGAACCCGGTCGCGTAGCCGCTTACACCCTGCAAATCGACGAACAGACCGAGAATCGGCGGCACGACGAACCCGCCGAAACCACCGAGTCCGCCGACGAGACCCGACGCACCGCCGACAGCGTCGGGAACGTATCGCGGCAGGAGCTGGTAGATCGCCGCGCTCGCGACCCCCAATCCGGCACCGAGCGTCACCGTGGCGACGAGTGCGACGTAAAGGTCGTGCGTGAACACGAGTGCGAGCGTCGAGACCACGACGACGACGAAACTCGAGATCGTCGTTACTTCGCCGCCGAAGCGGTCGCTGACTGCGCCACCCGCGGCGCGAAAGAGCGCCGAGAGGAGCGTGAACGTCAGGGCCGTGACGATCCCTGCGGTCTGGATGTCCAGTCCGTGGAGATTGTGCCAGTAGGAGGGATACCAGGTGGTTAGCGCGAGGTAGCCCCCGAAGGAGACGAAGAACATCGCCGTGAGCATCCACGAGCGCGGGATCGTCGCCGCCGTTCGGATCGACTGCATCGCGTCACCACTGGGGAACAACTCCTGGCCGGCATCCGCTGCCTTCGCTTTCGCCTCGGACTCCTCGAGGCCGCGCTTTCGATACTGGAAGTACGGCGAATCGACGGCGAACATCACGAAGACGACGGTACCGACGAGGAGGAAGACGAACCAGGCGGCGTACGTCCCCGTCAGGCCCACGGCACCGAGCGCGATGGGCGAGACGATCGTGAACAGGCCGGGCGAGGTCGTCCCGAGTCCGGCGAAGAGTGCGAGCATCGTTCCCCGGCGGTTCGCGCGGTACCAGTAGGTGATGTCGGTGATTCCGACGGAAAAGGCCGCGATCCCGCAGCCGCTGAGCGCGCCGAAGACGAAGATGAGGGGGTAATGGACCATCGACAATCCGTCGGGATAGGTCGTGATCAGGATCGTCAACAGGCCGCCCATGCCGAGCGCCGACAGGCCGAGCAGGATGGCGAAGGGTTTCTTGGCACCGGCGCTGTCGGCCCACGCGCTGAAGGGAATGCGCAACAGCGACCCCGTCAACTGCGGGGCCGCGACCAATAATCCGAGCAACACGCCGGAGAGCCCCAGCACGTCTTCGAACTCGGTCGCGACGGGGCCGTAGACGACGACACCGGCGAAGCCGACGAAATACCCGATCGTCAGAATCGAGAGCGCTCGGTGTTGATTGCCGCGGATTGGGGCGGCGTCGGCTCCGGTCATCGCCTCACCTGGACAGTCGTCCAAACGACGGTTCGATTCGGATTCCCAGCTGTACCTCGACCGCTTCCGGCCGATTTCACGCACCGCGTCGGCCAGTACCTACGCGTCACGGCGACTCACCTCGAGTGAACGATCCAAACCATCGGCCGTTATTTTTCCTCCAAACACGCTTCAATTCACATTACACGGCCACGTTTCTAAACCACATAACAGTGATCGTTTACAGATGGCCGAATGTTTAGAGATTTGGTGGAGGAAATCGGATATCAAATCAGATATAGCCAATATTAGGACGATGGTGCGAGCGAAACCGCCCATTGTTTGACGAACGGAAACCAGAAACGGTGCGATCCGTGACCAAATCACACGAACGCGGATCGAAACGTCGGCTCGAGGTCGGCGGGCGGCGGTCGTCGTCGACGCGCGCTCGCTAGACGGAGGGACACAGCGCTCGCCTTCACGCGCTCGCGTCGGCGAGGGCGCTCGTCGGACGATCTCGCGGGCGCTCGAGACGGACGGCACACTGCTTGAAGTTCGGTTCCTTCGAGCGCGGGTCGACGGCAGAGACGGTGAGTTCGTTCACCGCGGGCTGGTGGATCGGCAGCCAGACGACGCCGTCGGGGATCGACTCGTCGGGTTCGACGCGAACGGTGATCGATCCGCGCCGGGAGACGACGCGGCCGTATCCGCCATCGCCCTCCGACTCGCCAGACTCGAGTTCGTCGGCGAGGGCGACGGCCGTCGCGGGGCTGACGCGGGCCGTCGGCTCGTCTTCGCGGGCTCGCACGCCCGTGTTGTACGCGTCCGGTCGCCGAGCCGTCGTCAAAGTGAGCGGATAGGTCTCGTCTGTGGGCTCGGGGAGGGGCTGTGTCGTCCCCGTCGAGAACTGCGCGCGACCGGTCGGCGTCGGAAACGACCACGACTCCGCCCGCTCTTCGCCGGTCGTCTTTCGCTCGTCGTCGTCTCTCGCCGGACCGTCGTAGTAGCGGTACCCCGCCGAGACGTCGGGTTCGGGTGCCGGCCATCGAACCGCAACCTCGTGATCGAGACGCTCGTAGCTGATCCCCGAGAGGTCGGCGGGCGTCCCTTCCGTCAGGGCAGCCAGTTCCGCGAAGACCGATTCGGGCTCGAGGGACTCCTCGAAGAGGGAGGGGACCAGTCGGTCCGCGAGGTCGCCGATCAACTCGAGGTCGGTTCTGACGCCGGCGGGCGTCTCCGTCGCCGCGCGGACGCGCGAGACGGTGCGCTCCATGTTGGTCGTCGTGCCCGACGATTCGCCCCACGTCGCCGCCGGGAGGACGACGTCGGCGAGTTCGACCGTCTCGCTGCGGAACGCGTCCTGGACGACGAGAAACGCGTCCTCGAGTTGCTCGCGGACGTGCGTCGTATCCGGCATCCCCGCGAGCGGGTTGGTCGCAACCGCGTAGACGGCGGAGACGTCCTCGCCGATCGCATCGACGATACCGACGGGACCGGGGCCGGGATCGGCGGGAAGTCTCGATTCGGGAACGTCCCACGCCTCGGCGACCGCGTTGCGGTGCTCGGCGTCGCCGAAGGGGCGGTGGCCCGGCCAGGTCCCCTTCGAGGAACAGACGCGCGTCCCCATCGAGTTCGCCTGGCCGGTCAGCGAGAACGGCCCCGAACCGGGACGGAGGTTGCCCGTCGCCAGACAGAGATCGATCAACGCGCCCGAAGCGGCGGTTCCGTTGACACTCTGATTGATCCCCATCCCCCAGTAGAGCAGCGTCGGCGACTCGAGTGCCGTTGCGATTCGGTCGACCATCTCGAGGGTGACGCCGGCGGCCTCGGCCGCGTCGGCGGCGTCCGGAAGCTGGTCGCAGAGTTCGTCGAATCCGTCGGTCGCGTCGGCGACGAACTCCTCGTCGACGCGGTCGGTTTCGACGGCTCGAGCGAGAATCGCCCGCGCGAGGTCGACGTCGCCGCCGGGCTCGAGTGGCACGTGATAGTCCGCGACCTCGACGGTCTCGCTCTCGATGGGGTCGACGACGATCAGTTCGGAGTCTGCGGCGTCCGCGGACTGATTGATCCACCGAAACATGACCGGGTGGGCCGCAGCGGGGTTGGCCCCCCAGACGAGGTGGGTCTCGGCCTCGGGAATGTCGTCGTACGTCGGCGGCGGGGCGTCGCTGCCGAATGCGTCGTAGTAGGCGGTGACCGCCGAGGCCATACACAGCGTCGTGTTGGCGTCGTAGTAGCTGGTTCCGAATCCGCCGCGAGCGAGCTTCCCGAGGGCGTAGGCCGCCTCGTTGGTCTGCTGGCCGCTTCCCAACACGGCGACGCTATCGGGGCCGTCCTCGAGTGCCGTATCGAGGCCTTCCGCCGCGCGCTCGAGGGCCGTCTCCCAGGTCGTCGCCACCAGTTCACCGTCTCGTCGGACGAGCGGGCGGGTGAGCCACTTGTCGCCGGGGTCGACGGACTCGCTGATCCCGCGCTGGCAGGCGAGTCCGTTGTTGACTGGATGGGCGGCGTCGCCACGAACGACGTCGAGGCCGTACCCCTGTTCGACGGGCCGGTGGACGTGTCCGCAGCCGACGGCACATCGCATGCAGGTCGTCGGTACGAGTTCCGTCACACACGCCACCTCGAGTCGGCGTCGCCACGACGAGTGTGTGGTTTACAAACACACCAATCGAACGCCATTTCACTCAAACTCATAGACTATTTCACGACGATAGAAAACGTATGAAGCTACTAAACCGTGATCGTTTACAATATCCTACTTTTTGACTGAAGAAGTCGCCGATCCAGTAATCTACCGATGGATAGGGAGAATATAAGGACCGAATCGCTCGAGTACCGGCGGGTTTCTGTACGACCATCCACGGAATTCACCCCACTCGAGCGGGCGAACGATCGAGTTGAAGAACAACGGTGTGGACGGGCTTACTCTTTCCCGACCCACTTGAGGACGAGCAACGTGCCCTCAAAGAGCATGATCATCGTGATAGCGACCAGGATGGGGGCCATCATCGTCGGGTCCATGGTGAACATGAACGAGAGGCCGAAGAAGGCCGCCCAGAAATACAGGCGCTTGTCGGCCAGCCACCGCCGGGTCGTCACGCCCATCATGATCGCGAGCATGATGAACAGCGGAATCTGGAAGACGATCGCGAGGAAGCCGGTCAGCGTGATGACGAGGTCGAAGGTCTCGCCGAGGGCGTACGCAATGTCCGCACTCCCCTCCGCGTAGAACGTGAAGTACTCGAAGAGGATCGGCAAGACGAGCACGTAGGAAAACAACATCCCGAGGGCGGCGAGGACGACGCTCATCGGCACCGCCGCGAGGTAGTACTTGCGCTCGTTGGGGTAGAGTCCCGGTCGCATGAACCGGTAACACTGGTAGACGAACACCGGCAGCGCCATCATGATTCCGAGCAGGGCCGAGAACTTGATCCGGGTCAACCACAGCTCGAGTGGGTGGTAAATGTGTGGTGGGGGCGCGTTTTCCGCTGCGCCGGGGAAAATGTCGTCCCAGACGTAGCTGATGCCCTGTGAGGCGAAGAGCAAGCCGATCGCGGTCCCGGCCGCACCGACGAGTATGACGACCGCGAATCGAAGGACCATCTCCTCGATGTGGTCGGCGAGGGGCATCTCCTCGTCGTCCGGCGGCGTCGAAATGCCGCCGACGTCGTCGGAGAGGGGGTCAACCGGTTCCCCGGCGCTGTCGGGTCGGTCCTGGACGTACCCCTCGCCGTCGGTTTCGATCGATTGGTCCGCGTCGTCGCCTTCAGCATCGTCCGCGTTGTCGTCAGTTTCGGCGCCGTCTGCCTCGTCGTCAGATTCGTCGTCAGCCTCGGCGTTGTCGGCTTCAGCGCCAGAATCGTCATCTGCTTCACCATCGGACGCAGCGTCGGATTCGGTTGACCGTTCGGCATCTTCGTCGGCGGACGGGTCCTCCTCGCCGTCCATCTCGGATGGCAGCGGCTCGTCGTCGGTCTCCGTCGACCCCTCGGCGTCGCTAGCGGGATCATCGACAGCCATGTCGTCCGCCGGCTCGTCCGACATCTATCGGGATATCAAACGGCCACTGGTTATAGGCCTTTTTCTTACGGCCATTCGAAGAGAGCGACAAGGGTCCGAAACCGCTCGTTGACGCTCGAGCACTCGAAAGGTTGATAACTGGATGTCAGTTAGCCACAGGCAGTAAATGAGTTCTGCCGTCGGTGAGGATACGGCCAAAGCGATCAATACCGGCCGGGAGACGATCGGAGCGGTATTGTCTGGCGCGCAGACCCATCTGCAGAAGGTGTTCATCGTCTTTACCCTCGGCTTCGTCGGTTCGTTCTACGCCCTTCGCGTCTGGATCTGGGACTTCCTCGAGGCGACGGCGAAAGCCGAGATGGGCCAGACCGTCGCCGACGCGACGGAGATTATTACCCGAACGCCCTTCGAAGTGATCCTGTTACAGGCGAAAATCGGGTTACTCGTCGGGATCATCGTCGCGATTCCGGCCCTGCTTTACTTCTCCCGCGAGGCGCTCAGAGAGCGCGGCGTCGAGTCGGTCGTCCCGGTCTCTCGCGGGTACATGGCCGGCTTCGCGCTGACCTCGATGGTGTTGTTTTGTATCGGGATCTTCTACGCCTACGCCATCTTCTTCCCGTTCGCGTTCGACTTCCTCGGCACCGTCGCACACGACGCTGGCGTCAATCCGAGCTGGGGGATCACCGAGTTCACCGAGTTCATCGCCCTGCTCACCATCTCGTTCGGACTCGCCGCACAGTTGCCGCTGTTGATGAGCGTCCTTTCGTACACCGAAATCGTCTCCTACGAGACGTTCCGGGACAAGTGGCGCCACGCCATCGTCGCGATTACCGTCTTCGGCGCAATGTTCTCCCCGCCCGACCCGTTCACGCTGATCATGTGGGCGATCCCGCTCGTCGCCCTCTACGTGTTCAGCCTCGGTCTCGCGAAAATCGTCGCGAACATCCGCCGACGTGGTGCCGCCGAACTCGACACCGGCACCGGCCTCATGAAACGGCGGCTGTACCAGTTCGTCGGCGCACTCATACTCGTGAGCGCTGCAGTCTTCGTCTTCATCTCAGACGGTGGATTCGACTACCTCGAGGAGTCCGTCTACCCCGCGTTCCCCGAGGGCTACCGGCCCGAGGGAACGCTCGGACTCGAGGCGTTCGCCGCCGAGTACGGCGTCTTCGGTGACGTCGCCGCCGGCGTGGTCGTCGCACTCACGCTCGCCGTGGTCGGGCTCATGGTGTACACGATCCGCGTGCTTCAGGCACCGGTGTACCCGCGAGAAGGCGACATCAGAGCCGCAGAGGACCCCGACGACATCGACTTCGACACCATTTCGACCGACGACATCGAAGAGATTCCGACGCAGGTCTTCCTCGCGATGGACGAAGAACAGGCCCTCGAGCACTCCCGGCAGGCCATGTACGACGATAATCGGGACAAGGCTCAGGCCATCCTCGATCGCTTCGACTCGCTACAAGAACAGCGAGCCAGGGCGAACGAAGCGGGCGACGGGAGCGGTGGTGGGGCCGCAGCCAGCGGGGCGAGCGCGGGTGCAGCCGAAAGCGGTGGCGAGGACGAAGAGAGTGTGTTCTCGAGCACCGCTGCAGGGATGCTCGATCCGTTCACCGAAGACGAGACGACCGAGGACGACATCGGCGGCTACGCCTACGACCTCGCGTTCATCGTGGACAGCCTGACCTCGAAGACGATCTACATCGTCGGCGTCTTCATGGCCGTCCTCGGTGGCACGTTCCTCGCGCTCTATCAGGGTGGCTTCGGCGTGATCCTCGCACAATTCGTCGAACGCGTCCCCGAAGAGGTCCTCCTCGAGGTCGCAGAGAGCAACGACGCGAACGTCACCGGCGACGAGTCGACGACGGAGCTGATCGGCGACCTCGGGCTGGTCATCGCGTTACACCCCGTCGAAGTGCTCATCTTCATGGTGAAGGTGAGTACGATCCTCGCGATTATCGCCATCCTGCCGATGGTCATGTACTGGGGCTGGCCAGCAGCCAAGGAGCGTGGCCTCGTCAGCGGCGGGACACAGCGCGTGTTCCTCGTCTGGGGTGGTACGCTGTTCGCCGGCTTCGGGGTCGGCCTGTTCATCGGCTTCTACTGGCTCGCCCCCGCGGTGATTTCGTATCTCATCACCGACGCCGTCCAAAACGGCATGGAGGTCACCTACCGGATCAACAGCTTCTCGTGGCTCGTGATCTACACGACCCTCGGCGTCGGCTTCCTGTTCAACATCATCGTCACGATGGCGCTGTTCCACATCGGCGGCATCGTCAGCTACCGGACGATGCTCGAGCGCTGGCGGCCGATCGTCGTCGGAATCTTCACGGCCGCCGCGTTCCTCAGCCCGAAAGGCATCCTCACGATGTTGCTGGTCGCGATCCCGATCGCGCTCACGTACATGCTCGGATTGGCCGTCCTCTACGTCCTCACCGGTGGCGGCAGACTGTTCGGCGGCGGTGGCGGCAGCACCGACCAACCCGCCGAACCGGAATCGGATGCCGGGACCGCATCGGACTGACGGCGATTTGACCCTGCGCTGACCGACGACAACTGATTCTCGAGACTCTCGGAATCTCCCTCGAGACGGCGGAAATCGCCCGGTTTTGAACGGATGTTCCCGTGTCGTCCGCGAACAGTCAGTAGTTCTTTACACGATTGCTGTGAATTTTACGTACTACTAACCGATTCGCATGCTCGAGGATATCTCACTGCAGACGCTGCCGTTCGAAGATCCGATCATCATCTTCGCGATCGCGATGGTCGTCTTCCTCGTCGCACCGCTCGTCTTCGAACGCTACCGACTCCCGGGGATTATCGGCATCATCGTCGTCGGGACGGCGATCGGACCGAACGGGTTCGGCTTTCTGGACCGAAGCGAGACCTTCGTCCTACTCGGCGAGGTCGGATTGGTCTATCTGATGTTCCTGGCCGGCCTCGAGATCGACCTGGGCGAGTTCGTCGCCAATCGCGATCGAAGCCTCGTCTTCGGTGCGCTATCGTTTCTCCTTCCACAGGGATTAGGAATGGCCGTCGGGGTCTGGTTTCTGGGGTTCGACGTCATGACCGCGGCGCTGTACGCCGCCATCTTCTCCTCGCACACGTTGCTCGCGTATCCGATCGTCAATAAGCTCGGAATCGTGAAGAACGAGGCCGTGACCGCGGCGATCGGCGGGACGATCTTCACCGATACGGCAGCCTTGCTCGTGTTGGCGATCGTCGCCGGGGCGGCAGCGGGCGACCTGACGATCGGTTTCTGGGTGTCGCTCGTGGTCGGACTCGTCGCGTTGTTCGCCGGTATCTGGCTGCTCGTTCCGCGGCTTGGCCGGTGGTTCTTCAGAAACGTCAGCGAGGAGAGTTACTTCGAGTTCCTGTTCGTCATGGCCGTGTTGTTCGTCTGTGCAGCCTTCGCCGAAATCGCCGGCGTCAAGCACATCATCGGTGCGTTTCTCGCCGGATTAGCGCTCAACCGACTCATCCCGACGACCAGCACCCTGATGAACCGCATCGAGTTCGTCGGCAACGCCCTCCTCATCCCCTTCTTCCTCATCTCTGTGGGAATGCTGGTCGATCCCGCAGTCGTCGTCGGCAGCACCGAGACGCTCGTCATCGCGGGAACGATCATCGCGTTGTTGCTCTTCAGTAAGCTCTTCGCGAGCTGGGTCACCGGCGAGATTTACGACTACACGACCGACGAACGCATGGCGATGTTCGGGCTCTCCTCGGGGCAAGCCGCGGCCGCGCTCGCGATCACCCTCATCGGGTTCGAGGATCTCGGCCTCTTCGACGAGACGATGGTCAACGGCGTCGTCCTGATGATCCTCGTCGTCAGCTTCCTCAGTCCGGCGCTCTCGAAACGTTACGGCCGCCAGATCGTCGACGCCGAAGCGGATGCCGAGTACGACCCCGGCGACCAACCGACGCGCGTCCTCGTCCCCCTCGCGGGCAATCGCGACACGATGGACCAACTCCTCGACTTCGGCATGCTCGTCCGCGAAACCGCGGGCGACGCCGAACCGTTGCGAGCCCTGACGGTCGTCAACCGACGACCCACGCGACTCAGAGCGAGTCGAACCGACCAACGCGAACAGGCCCAAACCGCGACCGACGTCGCCGACGCCGAAGAACACCTCGAGCACGCGGCCGAACACGTCGCCGGCGCGGAGGTTCCCGTCGAAACCCACACCCGCGTCGAAACGAGCGTCGCCGACGGTATCTCGAAGACGGTGCTCGACGAACGAATTACCACTACCGTCCTCGGCTGGGCGAGTTCCCGACGCTTTGGCTCCCGGTTCTTCGGGGACATCGTCGAACAGGTTCTCGAGCAGACGACGGTGCAAGTGCTCGTCTCGAGGCTTCGCGAACCGTTGAACGTCTCCGAGCGCGTCGTTTGCGTGTTGCCCGCGCACATCGCCTCCCACCCCGGTTTCTACGAGACGATGCACACCGTGAAGACGGTCGCCGACGAACTCGGCGTCAACCTCGAGTGTTACGTCGTCGGTGGCAACCCCGAACGCTACGCACAGCTCGTCGACGCTATCGAGCCGGAGACGACGACGACCGTCGACGTCGTTCCGGTCGGCGACGGATTCGACGACGCCATGGACGAACGGGTCGACGAAAACGACTTCGTCGTCGCCCTCAGCCCGCGTCCCGGCAGCCGCGGCTGGGAAAACCGGCTCCAATCGCTGCCGGGTCGGCTCGCGGCGCTCGAGGCCGAGAACGTCGTCGTGGCCTATCCGTCCGAGGAGGACACCTCCGACAAACGTCGCTTCCTCGAGATGGGATGAGCAATGCAGAACGAGAGACAGTGAAGGGAGCAAATCGAGACGAGGTGGAGAACGCAGACGGTCACGGGCTGTTAAGAATCCCCCCACCCAATGACGACGCACATGCCGAAGATCAGCGTCGAAATACCGCAGGAACTGCTCGACGACCTCGACGAGCACGTCGGTGACGATGGCAAGTTCGTCAACCGAAGTGACGCGATCCGCGCGTCGATCAGAAAGAACCTCGATATTCTCGACGAAATCGACGACCGACACGACCGCCTCGAGACCGACGAATAACCGATAGTCGCGCTACGCGGCCGCCGTCTTCACTCGCGGCTGTCTCTCATTCCTCCTCGAGTGGCCGCGCGAACCCGAAGTTCGGCTTGACGTCCTCGATTTCGACGGTGAGCACGTCGCCTTCGGAGGTTCCGGGAACGAACAGTCGGTAGCCGTCGATCGAGGCGATGCCGTCGCCTTCGCTGCCGACGTCGATAATCTCGACCTCGAGTTCGTCGCCGGGGGCGACGGGGGCCGTGAGCCGGCCCTTGGCGATGAAGTAAATCTCGGAGGATTCCTTGCGACTGGCTTTCGGTGCGGTGGCGCGGACGTACTGGAACTCGTCTTCGATATCTTCCCGGAAGTCGTCCACGTCCGGCCCTTCGAAGACCTTCACGACGAAGTTGCCGCCGGTGTCGAGGATCTCGAGTGCCGTCTCGAAGGCCTGTCTCGCGAGGTACAGCGAGCGGGCCTGATCGAGGGAGTACTCGCCGGACATGTTCGGCGCCATGTCCGAAATGACGACGTCGACGGGGCCGTCGGCGGCCTCGACGACGCGCTCTCGCGTCTTGTCTTCGGTCATGTCCCCGCGGAGCGTTTCGACCTGATCGGTCAGCGCCGGGTCCTCGAGGTCCTTGATTCGCTGGAGGTCGACGCCAATGACGGTCCCCTTTGGGCCGACCTTCTCGGCGGCAACTTGCAGCCAGCCGCCGGGGGCGGCCCCGAGGTCGACGACCGCGTCACGCCCATCGATGACGTTCTCGAGGTCGTCGAGTTGTTTGAGTTTGTAGGCCGCCCGCGAACGGTAGCCCTCCTGTTTCGCTCTGTTGTAGTAGTCGTCTTTTCGGGCCATAATCGCGTGTTCTTGAAACAGGGCTAGCGGTCCAGAACGGATAGGTGTGGCGAGATGGGGATCCGCGTATTCGCGGTTCACTCCTCGCTCGAGTCGCCCGAATCGTCGCCGGCCGACCGGCTGGACCCCGGCTGATCGCGCCGCCCGACGTCCTCACCGGGCTCGAGGTCCACCTCGGGGTCTCCTTCGGTCACCTCGTCGAGGTCGACGTCCACGTCGCCGCCCTGGCTCGAGTCCTCCTCGGATTCGTCGACCGAACCCTCCGGCTCGCTATACCCCTCGGACTCGCGGTTTTCCTCCGCAGGAGGCTCCATTTCGGCGTCGGGGTCGACTCGCGCGTCCGCTTCGGGGGTGTCGTAGAACCCGTCGTCTTCGACCATCGGTTCCGATGCGGCGGACACGTCTGGATCGGTGCCAGCGGTCGGACCGTCGTCGGGTGCCGGTTCCGTTGGATTCGAGGCGACCGGTTCACCCGGATCGTGGTCGCCGCTTCCCCGGCCGCCGATGTCGGAGCGCGCGTCCGAATCGGTGGGCTCGCTCCCAGACTCGTCGTCGGCTGTGCTCGCCGACGTAATCGTCTCCGTTGGAAAGTCGGACTCGAGCGTGATCGCGTCGTCGGTAATCTCCTCGACGGCGTCGTCGGTGAGCGGAACGGTCTCGTCCGTCCCGCGGTCCCACTCGAGGGCCGCTCGCGTCGAGTCGGTGACCGACTCCGCGGGCACGACGTAGGCCGTTTCCGGGTCGGTATCGGCGACGACGCCGAGATGGTCGCCCGTGGCGGTCTCGATCGACTTTCCGACGTCGTCGTCCGTGAACGTTGGGCTCATACCACGACCTACCGGGACCCGCCGGAAGCGAGTCCTGCCTGCATTCCACGGGCCGACTCAGCGGACGCGCTCGGACGGACGACGGTGCGTTCTATCGGTAGTCGACACGAACGCGATGTAAGGAGTGCCGGACGAGAGTATTCGAATCTTTCCGGCGCGTATTGGCGGCTTTCGCCGATACCGACCGGTGGTTCAAAGCACGGACGGTGTACTCCCAGATCGTGGCGGGTTGCGGTGTCCGAGCCAGTTTGTGGCCGAAATCGGGTCGTTGCCGACCGAACGGCGACCGGGGTGGCCGACGGTCCCGCGAGTGTTGTCCTCGGCGTACATAATCAATTCAGTGAATGTAAAATGATAGAAACTGTCATGAGATCGGACGAAAAACGTGACCGATTTCGTATGTGAGAAGCGACAGAATTCTCGAGTTGTGTCGCTCGAAACGTCACGCCCCCGGAGTGTCACGGGTCGAGTGAGATCAATCATTGTTGCTTTTCAAGCCCTCAGACCCATGAATTCCTCGAATTGGACCGGCTCGAGGCGCGGTCGAGTCAGCGCAGTTTCATTATTACTCAAATAGTTCTGTCGAAAGATACGTTCATCGCGTACAACAGCCATAACAAGGTGTCACAGAAGCGAGCATACGTCCACCCCGAGCAGTGAGTATCCAATGAATTGCTTGATATTCAATAACACACCGGCGCACGTCCATCAGTACAAACACGCGGTTACGCGCCTCGAGGAGCGAGGCCACGACGTTCTCGTCTTCGCCAGAAGCGACGAGTTTACCGAATCGCTCCTCTCGTATCACGACCTGCCTTACGAGACCTACGGCGAGCGAAGCGAGTCGCTGCACTCACTCGCCTACGAACTGCCGTCGCACCTCTATACGATCGCCCGTCGCGTTCGAGCGTTCGATCCGGACGTCATCTTCGGAAAAGGACCCTACGCCGCGGCCGCTGGGATGTTCTCGCGGACGCCCGCGATCGCCGTCCTCGACTCGGAGACCTCCTACGACCACGTCGTCGCGAGACCGTTCGTGCGGGCGATTTTGACCCCCTCCGCCTTCCGAAAGGACCTCGGAAGCAAACACTACAAGTTCAACGGCGTCGCGGAATCGGCGTACCTCCATCCCGACGTCTTCGAGCCCGATCCGTCGGTTCGCGACGACCTCGGCGTGGCGGCGGACGAACCGTACGCCATCGTCCGGCTCAACGCCTTCAACGGCCACCACGACGTCGGCAAGCGCGGCTTCTCGCTCGAGCAGCGCCGACGGCTGCTCTCCGAGTTGTCCGAACACGCCACCGTCTTCGTCTCGGACGAAGCCGGCGACCTCGAGTTCTCGGATCTCCCGGCCGAGTCGTTCGACCTCCACCCGGCGAAGATGCACGACGCGCTCGCCCACGCCGACTTGCTGGTCGCGGACACCCAGACGATGGTGACGGAGGCCGCACTGCTCGGCACGCCCGCGATTCGATCCAACTCCTTCGTCGGCGAGGAGGATATGGGCAACTTCATCGAACTCGAGGAACACGGACTCGTCCGAAACCTCGAGTCGTTCGAGGACGTCCTCGAGCAGTCCCAGGAGTTGCTCGCGGACGAGTCGTCCACGGATCGCTGGGAACGACGCCGCGACGAGTACGTCGAAGACATGGACAATTTGACGGAGCTGCTCTGTAACATCGCGACCGCCTACGGCGACAGACAACAGCAACCGACCGCGGGAACGGCGACGGGGGTGAACTAGATGCGGATCTGTTCGATCGTCGGTGCGCGCCCGCAGTTCGTGAAAGCCGCCGTCGTCTCGAGTGCGCTCAGGGAGGTCGGCGAGGAGATACTGGTCCACACCGGCCAGCACTACGACGAGGAGATGTCCGACGTGTTCTTCGACGAACTGGGGATTCCCGAACCGGATTACAACCTCGGCGTCAAGTCGGACACCCACGGCCGCCAGACCGCGAAGATGATCGCCGAGATCGAACCGGTCGTCGAGGAGACCGAGCCGGACGTGATGTTGCTCTACGGCGACACCAACTCCACGCTCGCCGGAGCCATCGTCGGCTCGAAACTCGACATGGAGGTCGCCCACGTCGAAGCCGGCCTGCGCAGCTACAACCGCGAGATGCCCGAAGAGGTCAATCGGGTGCTGACGGACCACGCCTCCGAGTACTGCTTCGCGCCCAGCGAGAACGCCGTCGAGACGCTGGCCGGCGAAGGGATCACCGACGGCGTCTACATGACCGGCGACGTGATGTACGACAGCGTCCTCGCCGTCAGAAACCGAGTCGCGGGCAATACGGCCGTACTCGAGAAGCTCGGCGTCGAAGAGGGCGAGTTCATCCTCGCGACCGTCCACCGACAGGGGAACACGGACGACCGCGAGAAGCTCGAGTCGATTCTCGACGGCCTCGCAGCCGCCTCACAGCCGGTGGTCCTCCCGATTCACCCCCGAACCGTCGACCGCCTCGAATCCTACGGCCTCTGGGAGCGCGCGGACGAGGACCTCGAACTCGTCGACCCGCTCGGCTACCTCGACTTCGTTCGCCTGCTCGACGCCGCAGAGCGCGTCGTCACCGACTCCGGGGGCGTCCAGAAGGAGGCTTTCTTCCTCGAGACGCCCTGCGTGACGCTACGCGAGGAGACCGAGTGGGTCGAGACCGCCGAGTGCGGCTGGAACGAACTCGTCGGCACGGACACCGACGCGATCCGGACGGCCCTGACGAAAGACGAGTGGCCCGAGACGACGCCGAATCCCTACGGCGACGGCAACGCGAGCCAGCAAATCGCCGAAATCCTCGAGCGCGAAGCAGAGACCGACGAACTCGAGGCACAGACGAGCGACTGATACGGGTTGCTGGCGACTCGAGGCGGTACCCATCCGAGGACGGCCGGGAGAGCCGTCAGCGGGCCTGCCGTTCTCACCCCAACAGTCAACCGTTCGCACGGCGGACCCATCGCCCATGACGGCCGACGACTCGTCCACCGTGACCGAAATCGACCTGCCGGACGCGACGCTCGAGGGCGACCTCGTCGTCCCCGAGGACGCGAGCGGAGTGGTCGTCTTCGCCCACGGCAGCGGGAGCAGCAGGCACAGCCCGCGAAACAACTTCGTCGCCGAGCGACTGCGCGAGCGCGGGCTCGGAACGCTGTTGTTCGACCTGCTGACCGAACGAGAGGATCGAAGCCGCGAGACACGGTTCGACATCGACTTACTCACCGATCGACTCGTCGCGACGACAGCGTGGCTCCGCGAGCGTCCCGAAGCGAGCGGGCGTTCGCTGGGCTACTTCGGCTCGAGCACGGGCGCTGCGGCCGCGATGCGAGGTGCAGCAAGACGAGAGACGGACATCGACGCCGTCGTCTCGAGGGGCGGCCGCGTCGACCTGGCCGCCGAGGTCGCCGACGAGCTCACCGCCCCGACGCTGTTGATCGTCGGCGGGGACGACGACTCGGTCCTCGAGTTGAACAGGGGGGTCTTCGAGGCGTTCACGGCCGAGGCCGACCTGCGTGTCGTCGAGGGAGCGGGCCACCTCTTCGAGGGCGAGGGGGAACTCGAGGCGGTTGCCGATCACGCCGCCGACTGGTTCGTGAGACATCTCGAGTCCACGGCCTAACGTCGGACGGGCTGTCCGGACGCTGCTCGAGGGGGCCGTGAGTTGACCGACTAGTTTCTGATGTGGTTTCTTATCCGACAAGTTTAATGTGTAAATACTGAATGAAATGGCATGGATGCCAAAACGCCAGCCGCGAGCGAAACGGATCGGAGTAATACGGACGCGTATTCACGTCGGACAGTCGTTGCGGTCGGGGGAACACTGTCGGTCGTCTCACTCGCTGGCTGTGCAACACTGATGGATCTGTTTGCTGACTTCGTCCTCGAGGACGTAAACGTACTCAACGATACGTCCGCTCCGGTAAGCGGGACGCTACAGATCACTGCCCCGGACGACGGCGTCGTGCTCGAGGAGTCGTTCGACCTCGAGGAAACCGACGAAAACGAGGACTCGCAGGTAGAGTACGGCGATGTCTGGGGAGCGAGTGGCGACTACGAGGTGCAACTCGAACTGGACGACGAAATCGAGGGCGACGCGAGCAAAACCGAATCGGTCTCGGTGACGGATCCGGACGAAGAAATGCTGATTATCGCGCTTGGCGGCGCTGACGCAGATGATCCCATCGTCTTCGCCGTCGTAACGGATGTGAGCGAACTCGAGGAGTACGTCGACGAGTAAATACCCGGCTGTGGAATTTAGTCGGGATTTCACGTCCCATCTGCCGGCTCGAGAGAGGACAGTTGCGAACTCCGGCCGAGCAATTATCCCGCCGAGTGGCGGACAGCCATCTATGGGCGCAGAGATTACGACGGACGAGAGCGGCAAGCGCGTGGTCGACAGCGAGGGAACCGACGTCGGCATCGTCATGGACGTCGAAGACGGGACGGCCTACGTCGAACCGAATCAGGACCTGGGCGGCGAACTCAAGACGAGACTCGGCTGGGGATCGGATACGGCGAGTACGTACCCGCTTCGAAACGACGCAATCGGCGAGATCACCGACGACGAGATCCACCTCCGAGGCGAGTACTGAGCACCGACGGGAGCCGCCGACACTAACTCGAAACGGTGACTCATACAGTTTGCTGCCCCGACGTGTCGGTGTACCCACAGGACGATCGCGGTTGCACCGGAACTGACGTACAGCAGACCGTATCAAGAAGAGCGACCACCGACCCTCGACGAAGAGTGCCAGTGTGGTGAGTGGAACGCTCCCTCGTCTCACACCAATCCGCTTCAATGGCACTCCCTCCCGCCCCACTGGTGTCATCCGCCCGCGCGTAAAGGGTGCCTTTTTATGCCGACCGTTCGTACCCATTGCTATATGTTCAAGGCCATCGTGAGCGCGGAAACGCTCACCAGTGCGCTCGATTCGATCAGCGTACTGGTCGACGAGTGTAAAATTCACCTCGAGGAAGACGGCCTCGAGATCCGGGCCGTCGACCCCGCCAACGTCGGCATGGTCGACCTTTCGCTCGACGCCGCGGCGTTCGAATCCTACGAAGCCGACGGCGGACTCATCGGTGTCGACCTCTCTCGCCTCGAGGACATCGCAGGCATGGCCGGTTCCGGCCAGCTCATCCAGTTCGAACTCGACGAAGAGACACGTAAACTCCACATCCAGATCGACGGGCTCGAGTACACGCTCGCGCTCATCGACCCCGACTCCATCCGCCAGGAGCCGGACATTCCTGACCTCGATCTGCCAGCGGAAGTCGTCCTCGAGGGCAGCGACGTCAACCGCTCGGTCAAGGCCGCCGACATGGTCTCCGACCACATCGCACTCGGCGTCGACGAGGGTGAGGAGTTCTTCTACGTCAACGCGGAAGGCGACACGGACGACGTCCACCTCGAGTTGACCCAGGAGGACCTGATCGACCTGCAGGTCGGTCCGGCACACTCGCTGTTCTCGCTCGATTATCTCAAGGACATGGACAAGGCGATCCCCGCCGACACCGAAGTAACGCTTCAACTCGGCGAGGAGTTCCCCGTCAAGATCTACTTCGGCTTCGCCGAAGCGGACGGACAGGTTACCTACATGCTCGCCCCGCGGATCCAGAGCGAGTAAGCGACCGCGAACACTCGCCGTTTTCTACATCCAAGCCCACGTCGCTATCGAGAGTTTCTCTGTCGCCGTTCAACGGTATATCTGTGTAAAACCTTGTGAGTCAGAATCTCGACCGACGGTCACCGACCGAGACCGGTCAGTACTTAAAAACAACACATAGGAAGGTAACGCCCTACCCGTTCCATCACAGAATGGACGAGTATGCCCTCCCCAGACGATTCTCACGGTCCCGACAACGAACGGTACGTCTCGACGTTCGACCCCGACGCCGGCGAGCGGGCGAGCGTCGCCGTCGTCACTGCCGTCGAAGCGGTGAGTCAGACCGATTCGCTCGAGTTACCGCCGCTTCACGACGTCGTCGACCCGGACGCACTCGACTCGCTCGTCGAACACGCTCGCCGTTCCGGCGAGGCCGGTCAGCACGAACTCTGGTTCACCTACGCGGGCTTCGAGGTTGGCGTCCGAAGCGACGGACGGGTACTGATCGGAGAGTCGACCGTGGCGAATCCGAACCCCGAGTGAGCCCGCGATTCGAGTAGCGAGCGTCTCGAGTGTACCGAGCGCCTCAAGAGCGTCGACGGTGAGCGTGCCGAGCGTCACTCGTGTTCCGCGAGGAACGCCAGCAGTTCCTCGTTGACCCGCGATGCATCCTCGATGAAAAAGAGGTGTGACCCGCCCTCGATTTGCTCGAGGCGGGCGTTCGGAATCGCTTCCTCGAGTAACAATCCGTTCGAAGCCGGAACGACCTGGTCGTCGGTGCCGTGAAGCACAAGCGTGGGGACACGAAGGCGCTCGAGTCGGTCGCTCACGTCGAAGTTTAGGACGGCCGCAGCCTGTGCCTCGCGGGCCGGTTCGCCGGCATCCTGCTCGAGTCGCCACTCGATGATACGATCTATCAGGTGTGGATTCCGATTCGTAAAGCGCTCGGAGAAGGCCGGACGCATTCGATGGCGGAGTTTCTCGCGCTCGCTCGCCCCCGTGGGAGTGTCGAAGACGTGTTTTCGGGTCTCCTCGGGAACGGGAACGGCATCCGGGCCGCCGTGGCTCGTACAACACAGCGTCAGCGTCTTCGCCCGGGAGTACTCGAGGGCGTAGCGTTGAGCGATCATCCCCCCCATGCTCGCGCCGACGATGTGCGCCTCGCGGATCCCCGCGTCCTCGAGTACCGCCTCGAGGTCGGCCGCCAGTCCGCCGATGGAGTAGCCGACCAGTTTGAAGATGAGCGGCGTCCGAATCCGACCGGGAAGCCGAGAAACGAGCGGCGGTAAGCCGACGTCAGAGCGCCCGGTTCCCCGATTGTCGGGGGCGATCACGTCGACGTCGTCGCGAACGGCTTCGCGTTGCCATCGCCACATCCAGCGGCCGTAGCCCAGTCCCTGCACGAAGACGACCGGCGTCCGTGCGCCATCGCCCACCTCGCGCTCGTAGTAAATCGACACGCCGTCGCTGTTGGCCCGTGGCATACTCGAGACTGACGTGTCGGACTCCCTTGAATTCGACCCTCGACTGCAGTGTGAGCATTTCACAGGGGCGACGACCGATTTCAATCGTCGATTACTCCCACTCGAGAATCGACGAACAATCAGCGGGTTTAACCTCGCGGAGTAACACCACATTACCGATGCAGCGACTGCACGCCCGGTACCCGTTCCTCGAGGCCGCCCGCGACGCCGTGGCGACGGAGGCCGTCGACCTGGCCACCATCGTCGAACAGGATCGGGCAGTGGTCGACCGCGCCCGTGAGCGCGTCGTGGCGGCACTCGAGGCGGGAGAAACCGGCGAGCCACGGCGAGAGACCCGGACCGAGTTGCTTTCGTATCCCGTGGCCCGCGTGCTCGTCTCGATGGTCGAAGAGCGCGTGCTCGTGCGAAAGTACGCTCGTACGGAAGCCGAAAGCGCCTACGAACGCTTCACGGACGATTTCGAGGAGACGACCGAACTCAAGAGCGTCGAGTCCGCCGGTCTCGACCTCGAGACCGTTCTCGCGGAGTTCGACCTCCAGGAGCCGATTCGAGAGACGCCCGACGGCTACCGAATCGACGTCGGGACGTACCTGCTCCTGGCGGAGGACTGCTGGGGCGACGAGTGGCGACTGGTTAATCGCGCACTAGCCGACGGCGAGGTGCCGGTAACCGATGGCGAACTGCTAACGCTGTTACAGGAAGCGGTTCGAAGCCGGATCGAAGACGGCCTCCCATTCGACGTGCCGACCGAAATCGCGAGCGCGCTCGAGGACGACGCCGACGAGATACGCGAGGTGCTCTCGGAACTCGATCTCACTCGAGAGATCGACACCGTGGTTCCCGACCTCTTCCCGCCGTGTATGAAGGCGCTCCTCGATCAGGTTCAAAAAGGCGAGCACCTGCCCCACCACTCGCGGTTCGCGATCACGGCGTTTCTCGCGAGTATCGGCATGTCGACGGACGAAATCGTCGATCTCTACCGGGTCAATTCCTCCTTCGGCGAGGAGATGACGCGCTATCAGACGGACCACATCCGCGGCGACACCTCGCCGACGGAGTACTCGCCACCATCGTGTGCGACCATGAAGTCCTACGGCGATTGCGTGAACAAAGACGACCTCTGTGAGCGCATTCCCCACCCGATGGCCTACTACGAGGAGCGAATCGACGAGGCTGACGACGACGAAGTCGAAGATTGGCGAGAGACGAACGGCGACGACGGACAAGAAGCGAGTGGCGACTGACCGGCGAACGTCGCTGGCGCGAGTGTGCGAGTGTTTTTCGACCCCTCGAGCGATCACTTATGAGACTGATCGTCCGTTAATTCGTCCGCCTGTCGCTGAATGTCCTCGAGCGCTCGTTCCTGTTCGCCTCGAGCGAGACCACCGGATTCGACGTGTCGGCCCTCGTACTGCCAGGACGGAATCGCGTTCCAGACGTCAGAGTCATCGACCGAATCGTCATCGGCGTCGTCACTGGAATCAGATTCCGACGCAGTCGTTCCGGATAGACACCAGAGAAGCACCAGAACGAACACTGCGAGCACACCAACCAGCCCGACGGCGACGAATGGGTCGACGCCGGAAATAGTACGGAAGAGGACGGACGACACGAGAAGGACGAAAATCGTTGCAACGGCGAGTGGCCGTAATCGAGATTTCGTCCGGTGTTCCGAGGTCGACCGGGTATCACCGCTATCCATACATCGTGTCAGCGGTAGAGAGTGAAAAAGCTAGCGTCGAGTACTCAGGCCGAACTCTTCGCGTCCGCGTCGTCGGTCTCGAGACCGTCTCCGGGTTCGTTCATCACGAACGCGAGGGCGATGCCGACGAGCGTCAAGAGGAGGATAAAGCCGATAATTGCGAAGACGAGCATCTCGCCGCCGTCGGCCGACAGGGCACCGTTGTCGCCACCGTATTCGGAACCGATTCCGATCATCGTACCGAGCATCAGGAGGACGGTTGAGACGGCAACGACGATTTCGATGATTCGGTCACGCTCGAGCATTATCGGATCGATTTCGGCGGCCCGGCAAAAAGCGCTTCGAAGGACGTGGGGCGGACGAAAGAAACCGGCAGGGACACCCGATCGGTAGCCGTATTCGGGTCCGAATTCAGGGAGAGGCCTCGGAAAATGGCATATAAGATCCGTGCCAGCACTCGCCGGCGCGGCCGTTATTTCGCTCGAGACCCTACCACTATCGAATAGCCAGCCGACTGCCTGCCGTCAGATCACGACGCCGGGAGGGCCATTGCGCACTGCCGGTCGTCGCTGATCGAATCATCACTTCGACGCACTATGAACACAACAGCGTCACCGAAAACGCCACTACCAGTACCGTCACGCGAGCACCTCGACGGACGGTCCCGCCGCGCTCGATCCGAGGCTATGTCCGTCCGTTCACTCGGGAGAGGGCTCTACGAGGTCGAATCGGCGAGTGACCACACCTACCTCGTCGACCTCGAGAGCGCCCGCTGTACCTGCCCGGATCATATCTTCCGCGAGGCGCGCTGTAAGCACATTCGCCGCGTCGCCATCGAGATTACCGACGGCCGGACGCCGCCACCCGGCGAACTCGCCGTCGAGTGTCACGACTGCGGAAAGACGTTCTTCGTCCCCGAAGACGACGACGCCGTAAACGGACCCGCCTACTGCTCGAGACACACCGTCTGGCCGGGCGAGACGGTCGTCGACCGCGAAACGGGAGATCGACTCACCGTCGTCGACGTCTCTGACCTTCGAGCCGACGCCGTCGAGATCGGGGCCGTCGACACCTCCGTCGCCGAGTACGCTACGAACGAGCGCTACGAACCAGACGTGCCCGTTGTCGGGGCTATCTACCCGCACGCGACGGTTGCCACGAACGGCGTCATTCCGGACTCGTTGAAGGTCTACGTCTTCCCGCGGACGCGACTCGAGAAAGCGGACTGAAAACGCCGACGCGACCCTCGAGCATGCTCGAGGGTCGACTTCGGTGACGACCTCGTCGTAAGGGCTACTCGAGCAACTCGGCGGCTTCTTCGACGTCCATCACACCCTGTTCGACCGCGTTGAGCACGCGGAGGATGTCCTCGTCCGGGCCGTCGTCGGGTTCGTCGCCGACTTGCTCGAGGGTGACCTTTTCGGAGCGGCCGACGAACTCCGCGAAGTCGGTGCCCTCAGCGATGGCCGTCTCCTTTTTGACTCGGTAGTTGCCGCCGTCGGTCACGTAGAGGTCGCCGGGGTGAAAGAAGTACCAATCCTCGCGGTCGAATCGAACCCCGATACGGGGCTTCGCGCCGAAGTTCTGTGCGAAGTAGATCAGCGCTTCGACCTCTTCGCCGGTGAGATAGATCGGGTCGCCGGAACTCGATTTCGCCTCGACAGCGTAGAAGTCCTCACCGTCACCGGCGAGCACGTCGGGGAGTTCTCGTTCCGTCGCAGAACCGCTTGCGGGTGCGCGCATCACCGCGAATCCGGATTCGTCGAGTTCGTTGACGAGTTCGCGTTCGCGGCGGTCACCCTTCGCCTGAGACATACACCGCACTCACGTGCGGGCCCTCATAAAGGAACGGACAGCGTCGCGCTCGCGGAAAACTGCGGAACGCTACAGGAGCGGAACGGCCGTGATCGCCTCGAGTAGTATCGACGGGGCGGGTTCCGCGTCCTCGATCTCGAACTCGATGGCGAGATACAAGATGGCGAACTGGAAGGCGTTGAGCGCGGCGTGGGCCGCGGTGGGAACGAGGAGGTTGTCCGTTTTCGCGTAGAGGTAGCCGAAGATGACCGAGCCGCCGAACATGATGGTCAGCGACGCGAACGTTGCGACGAGTTCCCCGGTGAGCAAGTACATCGGGAGGTGAACGAGCGCGAAGATAACGCTCGTGACGATGACCGCGTGCATTCGGGTGAATGCCGCGTACAGGCGTTTCTGGATGACGTTCCGGAAGAGGAACTCCTCTGCGGGCGCGTTGAAGAAGAAGACGATGAAGATCATGATCAGGATCATCGTCTGGTCCTCGCCGACGATGTCCATGACGTTGCTCTCGGCGGCGGGCACGTTGAGGAGAGTAAAGAGCAGGCTGACGACGTAGAGGAAGACGATCGTCCCGATACTGCCGCCGATCAGGTACTTCCAGTCGTTTCTCGTCGGCACGTGGAGGTCGATCCACGACAGGCCACGGCCGGTCGCGACCAGATAGATCACGCCGGCGAGTGCCATGCCGACGAAGTTGAGGATCAACAGGAGCGCCCGCCCTTCGACCGAGGCGTCCCCGAGTCCCTCGAGTAATGCTGGATCGTACAAAAAGGCCGGAAGCGTCGAGAACTCGGCGACGAGGAGGCCGAAGACCGTCAGCCCGATGGCGACGAGCGTCGATCGAAGCGGTGCACCATCTCGATCGGTGTCAGTTGAGCGGGAAGGCGTCTCCATACCCCGGCGTACGGGTGGGGCCTCCTTGGGTGTTCCTTCTTCGGGTCACCATCCGTCGGTGGGACTACCGACGGAGTCTACGTTCCGTGATCCCACGAGCCCATGTACTCGTGTTGGGTATCCGTCAGCGAATCGAACTCGACACCCTCGGCCTCGAGTTTGATCTCGGCGATCTCTTTGTCGAGTTCGTCGGGCACGTCGTGAACACCAGCATCGTACGCCTCACCGTTCTCGAGCATCTCACGGACACAGACGGCCTGAATGCCGAAGCTCTGGTCCATGACCTCGACGGGGTGACCGAGCGAGACGGGGGCGGCGAGATTGACGAGACGGCCTTCCGCGATGACGTTCAGTCGACGGCCGTCGGCCATCTCGTAGGCTTCGACGCCGTCGCGGGCTTCGTAGCGATCGACAGCGAGGTCGTCTAAGGCCTCGAGGTCGATTTCGATGTCGAAGTGGCCCGCGTTGGCGAGCAAGACGCCGTCTTGCATCGCTTCGAAGTGCTCCTCGACGATGACGTCGCGGTTGCCCGTCGTCGTGAGGAAGACGTCGCCCACTTCGGCGGCTTCGGCCATCGGGAGGACCTCGTAGCCCTCCATGTGGGCCTCGAGTGCGCGGCGGGGCTCGACTTCGGTGACGACGACGTTCGCGTTCTGACCGGCGGCCTTCTTCGCGACGCCCTTGCCGCAGTAGCCGAAGCCGGCGACGACGACGGTCTTGCCGGCCCACGAGAGGTTCGTGGTCATGGCGATGGAGGCGAGCGAAGACTCGCCGGTGCCGTGGACGTTGTCGAAGAGGCGCTTCATCGGCGTGTCGTTGACCGCGAAGACGGGGTACTCGAGTGCGCCGTCGTCGTCCATCGCGCGCAGGCGGTGGACGCCGGTCGTGGTCTCTTCGGCCCCGCCGACGATGCCGTCGATCAGTTCGGGGTAGTCCTCGTGGATGGCAGCGACGAGGTCCATCCCGTCGTCGACGGTGACGGTCGGCTCGTGGGCGATGACGGCCTCGATGGCGTCGTAGTACGCCTCGTCGCCGACGCCGCGCTTGGCGTAGCTGGTGATGTTCTCGTGGGAGTCGAGGGCCGCAGAGACGTCGTCGTGCGTGGAAAGCGGGTTGCAGCCCGTCACGGCGACCTCCGCGCCGCCCTCCGCGAGCGTCTCGACGAGAACCGCCGTCTTCGCCTCGACGTGCATCGCCATCGCGATGCTCTCGCCCTCGAAGGGCTGTTCCGCGAGGAACTCCTCGCGGACGCGCTCGAGGATGGGCATGTGCTGGGTCGCCCAATCCATCTTCCGTCGGCCCTCTTCGCGTGCGGACTCGAGGTCCGCCAGTTGCTCGCTGATCGGCGGATACGCAGTCTCGGTCATACGGTGAGTGAGTGCAAGCGCCGTCAAAACCCTACCGAAGCGATGGCGTCGGACTCGAAGCGATCTGGCCTGAATCACCACGACCTCACGCGTACTCGAAAATGAAAAACGACGATCGAAACGTCCGCAATCACGAGCGCTCGAGTGCACGAACGACACGACGGGGACGGACCCCTGACAGCCTCACTCGAGTCGTCGGTCGCCGTTCGTCTCCACGGAATCGCTCAGCGTCGTTCGGTCACTGTTCAGCGTGCTGGAAATACGGTCCAACGTGAGAGGATTACGGTCCAGCGTGGTCCGGCGGACCGCCGCTGTCGTCATCGTCCTCGTCGTCTTCAGCGTCGTCGTCGCTCTCATCGTCGCCGTCCTCCTCGTCTTCATCGTCCGCTGGGCCAGCGTGGTCCGGTGGGCCCTGTCCGTCGTCGTCATCGTCACCAGATGGACCGGCGTGATCCGGCGGGCCGGCGTGGTCGGGTGCGTTACCTGGGTTGTTCTCGACTGCGAAACTCGCAATCGAGAGGCCTGGTGGACCATCGGAGTCGTCGTCCTGGGCGAACGAAGAGACGAGTGAGCCGAAGTTGTCGGCCTCAGCGTCCTCGTCGACCGACTCGAGCGTCGCGGTCTCCTCGACGGACTCGTCGTCGACAGTCGTCTCGAGTGCGAGTTCGACGCTCTCGTTCCCGTCCGGAGCCTCGAGCGCGACCGTGCCGTTCTCGTCGGTCGTGTGCGTGCCGACATCCGCGTAGGAATCGTTGTCGTCGACGGTATCGACCGTCACGTTCGTGTCGGCGACGCCGTCGCCGTCCGCGCTGACCGTCGCGGTGACGTTCTCACCGTCCTGATCGACCTCGATGGACGGGGCCTCCTCGTCATCGTCGGCCCCCTCGAGCGTCGCCTCCGTCTCCGTCGTCGCGTCGTCGGCCGTCACCTCGAGGCCGATATCGACGTCGGAGTCAGGCTCGGGAAGCTCGACCAGCCCATCGTCGTCGGTCGTGTGCTCGCCCGTGCCGTCGTAGGAGTCGTTGTCGTCGGTGGTCGTCACGTCGACAGTCGCGTTCGCGACCACGCTCTCGTTCGATTCGACCGTCACGACGTACTGTTCGTCGTCGACGTGGACTGAGAGGTCATCGTCGGTCGCTTCGTCCGCCGCTGCTGCCCCCAGTGGAGCCAGCGCAGACACGATCATGACTATCGCCAGTGTCGCCGCAAGCAGTCGGTACCCGTTCATTCTACTCGAGACATTCAGGTATTCGTGAATAAACCCCCGAGGCAGTTCTCGACAGTTGCCCGCAGTTGAAACGCCAGTAAAACAGTTTGTAGCGTTTATAACGGAATCTAGACGTTCGGATTTCTTTTCGACCGTGACGAGTGACCGTCGCGAGTGGTCGTCGCTCGTCAGTTCTCTGCGCGTTCGACGAGCGCCATCGCGGCCTCGCCCGCCGCCGTTCGAACCGACTCCTCCTCGAGCGTGAGGACGTCGCGATCACGCATCAGCACCTGCCCGTCACAGATCGTGTGGCGAACGTCGGCCGCCGCCGTGGCGTACGCGAGGTGACTCACGAGGTCGTGGTGTGGCGTGAGATGGGGTTGCTCGAGGTCGATCACGGCGAGGTCGGCGGGGGCTCCTTCCTCGAGTCGGCCGGACTCGAGGCCGATGGCGTCGGCGCTTCCCTGCGTCATCATGCGGACGGCCGACTCGGCGTCGACGGCGCTCGCGTCGCCGTCTTTGAGTTTGCCGATCATGGCCGCGTCGCGCGTCTCGTCGAGCATCGAGAGGTCGTTGTTCGAGGCCGCGCCGTCGGTGCCGATGCCGACGGTGACGCCGGCGTCGAGCATCCGTTGGACGGGGGCGATGCCGCTCGCCAGTTTCATGTTCGAGGCGGGACAGTGGATGACGCTCGTACCGGCCTCCGCGAGCAAGCCGATCTCGCTCTCGTCGAGGTGGACGCCGTGGGCGAGGAAGTCGCCCTCCTCGAGCATCCCGCGTTCGGCGGCGTAGGCCATCGGCCGCACGCCGCGTTCCTCGACGATGGGCGTCACCTCGTTCGCGGTCTCGTTGCCGTGGAAGTGGATCGGCACGCCGAGTTCGCGAGCCTTCGGAACGAACTCCTCGAGGTACTCGCTTCCGACGGTTGTCAGCGAGTGAGGCATGAACGCCGTCGAGATCCGACCGTCGGCGCGCCCGTCGAGAGCCTCGGCGACCTCGAGGCCCTCCTGGGCGTCCGCGCGAGCTTCCTCGTCGTTCGACGCGACGGTGATGACGCCGTGGCCGAGTCGAGCACGAAGGCCGGCCTCTTCGACGGCATCGGCAATCTGGGGAACCATGAAGTACATGTCCGCGAAGGCGGTCGTCCCCGACTTGATCATCTCGAGGAGGCCGAGTTTCGCCCCGACGTGGACGTCTTCGGGGGTCAGTTCGGCTTCGGTCGGAAAGATATCCTCCTGGAGCCACGCGTCGAGGGGCTTGTCGTCGGCGTACCCGCGGAGGAGCGTCATGGCGACGTGCGAGTGGCCGTTGACAAAGCCGGGCGTGACCAGCGACCCGCTCGCGTCGATCGTTTCGTCGGCGTCGCCCGCCAGTCCGTCGCCGATCTCGAGGATCTCGCCGCCGTCCTGATCGATCAGTACGTCCGCTCGCGTAACCGAAATGTCGGGTAACAGCACCTGCCCGCCGGTGATCGCCAGTGTCGTCATGCACGTGCGTTTCTCCCGAGACGGCGTTATACTGTCGAATGAGATTCTAGCAGGTCTCCGACGAGTCTCGCGGCGAACACCGCCAGTACCCGTCCCGCTCGTCGATTTCGTATCCCGCTTCCTCGAGTGCCGTCGCCGTCTCGGCCGGCACGTCACCCGCCAGCCCCTCGTCGTGTATCTCGACAAAGACGGTTGGTTCGTGACACTCGAGCGTCGTTCGGGCCCCGCGAAGGACGTCGGGAGCCGCCCCTTCGACGTCGATTTTGAGCGCGTCCGGCGGCGAGAGTGCGTCGTCCTGGCGGACAAGGTCGTCCAGTCGATAGCTCGAGACGCGATGCACGTCCGTGACGCTGGCTCCCCAGCGAGTTGCGCTCTCGCGGTCGAACGCCGACAGTTCGGGGTACGTCGAGACGTAGAACGACCGGGTTCGGGTTTCCGCGCCGAGTCCGCAGGGACGGACATCGATTCGGTTCTCAAGGCCGTTCGCCCGAATATTCGCCCGGAGACGCTCGTACATCGGCGGCGAGGGTTCGAACGCGACGACGCGACGGTCGGGAGAGCCACTCGCGAGCGCGAGGGCGTAGATACCGACGTTCGCGCCGATATCGTAGATTACGTCCGCGGGTCCGGAACGGCGGGCGACCTCCTCGAGCATCGAATCGTCCGCGTGGCGAGTCAACGGTTCGTAACAGCGCACGGGCCCCGCGGCCGTTCGGTTGGTCCGTGCGACGAGTTCGTAGTCGTAGTTCGTCTTGGCCACTCGGTCGTACGTCCGATAGCCGACGCTCCAGGCGAGCGAGCGTGCCCGACTCACGACCCTGTCGGCTGACTCGAGCGTGCGCACGTGCTCACTGACGCGAGCCACGCAGTTGAGGGTTCGTCCGGGTGTCGATGTGTGAAGAGGCGCCGGCGTGTTGTAGCGGGCGCTCGTCTCGAGTTCTCGAGCGATTCAGGCATCGACAGAAGCGAAGCGGGAGTGAGCCAGTGAGCCGAGTTGGAATGTCAATACGACGTTACGGTGACAGAAAGCGGTGGTGTCGATGTCGGGTTGGCTACTGTCGACGATGGTGGTAGAACGATTCTCGCTACCGCTTTTGGCACTTTCTGAGCGAACGTCCGACGATTTCAGCCACTCGAACAGTTTCGTATCGTGAATGTATCGGGCGGTATATATCACCGAAGACTGTCATCGAGATTCGATGATACATGTCAACAAATGACTCAGAGAGTGATGGTGATATCGATCACGTCGAGTACGGCACCGTCGAACACGACGATCCAGGCCCGGCGAGCGACGACACGTGGAACACCGTCGAGGCGGACAGCGCGTCCGTCGCGTTCGACTGGGGGTTCGAAGAGCCACCGGCCGTGATCGTCGAACCGGCCGAAGAGACCTCGGTGGGTCTCCACCGAGCGATCAACGTCTCCGCGACGGGGTTCGAAACGCGGTGGATGGTCTACGACGACGACTCCGAAGCCGTCGACGCCGACTGGGCCGCATTCGGCGAAGCAGCCCAGAGTCGCGGCCACGAACCCAGCGCGAGCGAGACGCACATCCGACCCGGCGGCCCCTGGCCGACCGAAACCCAGCAGTTGAACATCAACTCGTTACACGACTACGAGCAACTCGAGCGCTCCCTCGAGCGGATCGAACAAAAGGGCAGCGGCGAGGTGACCGTCGAGTCCGTCGGCGAGTCGAACGAGGGACGTGATATCTACCTCGCGACGGCAGGGTCGGGCGACACGGACGTCTTCCTCTTCGCCGAGCAACACGCGGACGAGGCGACGGGCTGTGAAGCGCTGTTGAACCTGCTCGACGAACTCGCCGCCGGGGGTAGGTGGAACGACCTGCTCTCGGAGTTGACGATCCACGTGATGCCCCGGGCGAACCCGGACGGCACCGAGGTCGGCGAGTTGCGCCACCGGTTCAACGTCGATCCGGACGCCCCCGCGAGGGACGAATCGGTCGGGATCTACACCGACTACGACGACGCCGGCGTCGGCTGGGACGTCAATCGATACCACTGGTTCGACTGGACCGAGAGCGAACTCTACCAGAACCTGCCCGAGGAGTACCCCGAGAATCCCGTTCCAGAGGCCCAGATTCTCGTCGATACCATCGAGGAGATCGACCCGCTCTGGGTCGGCGACTTCCACAACCAGTACCACTACATCAGTGACGACGGCGAGAACATCACCGGGTCGGTCTACTGGCCGACGTCACCCGGTGCCGACGACGACGCGGTCGACCTCTCGAAACAGCTCTGTCGTGGCATCTACGACGACGTCGACTCGCAGGGGAACACGACGCTTTCCCAGTTCCCCGGCGGCGACGGCCGGGGCATCGCGCGCAACAGCTACGGCGAGGAGGGAATCGCCTGCGTCCTGATCGAAATGCGCGGCCAGACCGACGAGTTCGGCCAAAAATCCGGCGGCCGACTCATCAGAACCGCCTACGAGATGACGGTGAGCATGCTCGAGCGAACGGCCGACGAGTCCGTCTTCGACATCGACCCCGAGGCGGCCGACGAGATGCCAGAGCGCGGCGAGCGCTACCAGCGGACGTTTCACCCCTCCGAGGAACTGGAGGCCGAACTCGAGGAAGACGAGGCGGAATTGGACGACGACTACTTCGAATGCACCTGCTAAACAGCCATGACGAACGACACTGACTCCACGACTAAGGACACGAAACCAACTGATGAATCGAAGCCGACCCCCGCTGACGACCACCGGTCTTCCGAGTCCGAGACCGACCGCGAGCGGCCCTCGAGGCGCGTCCAATCGTCGACCGCGGCGGTCGATCCGACGAGCGACTCGGGGATAGGCTTGGCACTCGAGCGCCGACACGTCATCGCGAGCACCCTCGCGGCGGTCGGCCTCGCCGGCGCGAACACGGCACAGGCCAGACACGAAAACAACGGGCAAGGGAACGGGAACGGACAGGGTCACGGAGGCGGAAATGGGCAGGGACAAGGCCAGAGCGATATCGACGTGAAGACGGGTCACGTCTCCCACGAGAGCCCGGGAGCGGCCGACGACGGCTCGTGGAACACGTCCGAAGTCGACCAGCAGTCGGTCGAGTTCGAGGAATCGTTCGAAGCGCCGCCGGTCGTCTTCATCGGCGCGGCCGACTACACGACCATCGGCATGTTCCGGGCCATCGAGGTCACAGAAGACGGGTTCGAGTCCAGGTGGATGGTCTACCAGAGCGAGTCGTTCGCTCCGCCGGACGCACAGTGGGTCGCCGTGGGGCAATCATGAACGTCGAGTACCGCGAGATCGCCAGTTCGAGCGATCCCTCCGATTCCCACCCGTGGTACGACCTCGCCGTCGACGAGGAAGCCGGCACGTTACGGATCGTCGAGGAGGCCGACGGCGGTCTCGACGCCGCGATCCCGAGCGGCGAGGAGACCATCGGCGAGGGGAGTGACGTCGACACCGACAGTGACCTGATCGTCGCGTTAACTCAGGAGGGCGACCTCATCACCTACAACACGGACGCGACCGAGGTGCCGCCGCTTCGCGCGCACCTGGCCTGGTACGACGCGACGACGGACACCCTCGAGGTGCTCGAGTTCGTCGAGCCCTGAGCCGGACCCCGCGCTCGAGGAAAGCGGAGGGACAACTCGCGACGGCCAAACACCTTCGGCAAACGCCGTCGTTGCTCGAGTGTGGACGCAGAACCGATGCCAACCGACCCTATCGAGCAAATCGTCGCGACGGCGTTCGACGCCGACGTTCGGACCCGCTGGCAACCCAAGTCGGGCTCGGTCGCCGAGACGACCGTAGTCGAACTCGAGAACGCTCGCGGCGACGTTCCGCAGCGACTCGTCTGCAAGCGCGGCGGAGCCAGCGTCTGGACCGGCGACGTGATCGAACCCGCCGTCCTCGAGTTGCTCGAGCAGCGGAGTGAGCTGCCCGTTCCGAGCGTGTTGGCATTCGGGGACATCGTGGATGAGACGGGAACGGCGCGCGAGGCTGACCCACTCGAGCGATGGGCGTGTTACGAGTACCTCGAGGGGACGAATCCCGGTCCTCGGTACGCTACTCTCGAGCCTGCCGTGCGTCGGCGACTGGTGGCCGACGCGGGGGCGCACCTGGGGCGACTGCATGGGATGTCGGAACTCGAGTTCGAGCGCGTCGGTGGGCTTGCCCGCGGAGAGAACGGCACCGACCTCGTCCTGCGTGAGCCGGCGGGATGGCACGCCGTCGATTCGGATACACTCCGCGAGCAGCTCCCGATCTCGGTTCCGCCGGCCGGCGGCGACGACAGACGGCCAGTGTTGACACACGGCGACTACCAGCCCAGCAACCTGCTAGTCGACGATAGCGGCGCGATCACGGCCGTCCTCGATTGGGGCAACGCTCACGTCACCCACGCCGAGTACGCCCTCGCGCGAGCGGAGATTCGGTTCGTCGACGGCTACGCGGGACGGCTGTCTCGAGGTGAACGCCGACGGCTTCGGGCGGCGTTTCGAGCGTCGTACGCCCGTCACGCGCCACTCGAGGCCGGCTTCGGGCGACGAGCGCCGCTCGAGAAGCTGCGGTGGGTGGTGCAGTCAGGGTCGAATTACGCTCGACTCTTGGGGGAGGATCGCGGGCGGCGACAGCTATGGCGACAGTGTCGTCGGCTCCTCGAGTGAGTCGGACAGCGGCGAGCGTGTACGGAGTCGGCGGATTTATCCTCGCTTTCGTGGACAGGACAGGTATGAACGGGAGCGATGACGATCGTGACGGCTGGCCCGAGACGGAATCGGAGCGTCGCGAGGAGTACGGCGTCGCGACCGACAGGGAATCCGAACGAGACGACTCGTGGGAGTCGGACCATCCGACCGTCGACCTCGCCGACGACGATGGGCGAGGACGGTCCTCGAGTCCGGCTCCGGCGGGGGACCCGGGACGAGACCGCGATCCGTCACCGGCGGACCCGCCGGATTCGGCGGCGATTCGCAACTGGACGCTGCTCTCGGCTGCGCTGGCGGTGATCTCGCTGGCGACCGCAGCGGCGATTTTCGGCACCTACGAGGCCCCGACGGCTACGGCCGGGGCCGTCGTCCTCGGCGCGGGCTTCGGGTTGATTGCCGTCGCCGGCCGGTCGTTCCCGCTGATTTTCGGCTACCTCGACGACGCCTGGTCCGAGCACCGACGGTACGTCGGATTTTCGGCCGGACTGTTCGCGTTCGGTATCCTCGTCGGAGCCCTGCTCTACGCCGCCGGGATCAACCTGATCGATCTGTTGCTCGAGATCGTCGCCGAGGAGTTAGGCGAGGACGAACTCCCCGGCGGCGAGGGTGAGTTGGCCGACGAGGAGACCATCGAACTCTCGGCGACGTTCTTCATCGTCAACAACACGCCGCCGTTTCTGGCGTCGATTTTCGGCGCGCTCACGCTCGGCTTCTTCACGTTCGTCATCATGGTCTTCAACGGCGTCATCGTCGGGAATATCGCCGCGTTCACCGGCATGGAAAGCGGGTTCGGAATCGTCGTTGCCCTGCTCGCCCCCCACGGCATCTTCGAACTGACGGCGCTGTTCGTCGCCGCCGGCGTGGGCTTTCGGTTCCTCTACCGCGCCGGGGAACGACTCGCGGGAACTCGAGACGCGCTGTTCACGAAACGGTATCTCGTGGGGACGCTCGCGCTGGTCGTCTTCGCCTGGCTGGTGCTCGTACTCGCCGCGTTCGTCGAGGCCTACGTGACGTTCCTGGTCGCGGAGGCGCTGTTCCCCGACGCGGTCTAACAGACGGTCGCACACTCGAGTGTTAGCGACCCGACTGGGAGTTGAGTATGTGGTCGTGAAAACGCGATTCAGTTGTGGGACTACTGGTATGGGCGTGCGTATATCCGGGAGTTGCCGTCTGGTACGGATCGTTGTAACGTTTTACCGATGATCGGTCAACTGTGGCAGCGATCAAAGATAACAAATCACAACAGACCGTCTGAATCGTAAATTTGGCTACCCATCGATGAGTGTGAGTTTTTCGTGCTTCTCCGTCGGAATTGGGTTGACGTACGTCACGTCTTCACCAGCACACAGGTCGTCAAAATCACCATCGGTCGTGAGTAAATAATCTGCGTCGTACGACCGCGCAAGAGCCAAAATAAAGGCGTCGTACACGTCGTGATTTTTCTCGGCGCTAATATCATACGCCTCGAGCAGCGTCGTCTCAGTGGCGCTCACGATTCGGGCAGGGCTGCTCACGAGCGATTGAACGGCGTTTCGCGCAGCAACTGCATCCACGCCGAAATTACTCGTCATGAGATACTGCGCTCGCAGCGGGTAGTAATCGAACACGAGCAACACGTTTGGCCCGTCGAGAGCGTTTTGGATCCACGGATACACGTCGTCGTGCGCCGGGTGATCGTCGGTCAGACCGATCGCGAGAACGTTCACGTCAGTGAGAACCGTGACTTCGGTCGGTAGCGACTCGTTCATCTCGTCCACTCACCGATCCATCGGCCCGAAGAGCGTCTCTCCGGCATCAACCGGAGTCGTGTTCGTCCAGTCGTCTCGGTCTGCCGTTGCCGTCTCCAGCTTCGAACTCGGTTTCGGGTTAACCTCGAGTACAGAACCGACGAGGGTCGCGGGGATCTCGTCGTTCGATTCGATTCCGAGTCGCTCCCTGATTTCCTTGGGGAGCGTCACCCGCCCCCGGTCGTCTACCGTGAGCGAGAGCGTTTCGCCCCGATTTGCTTCGTTTGACGTGTTTCCCATTTTTGACCACCGTATACCCACTACTGCGTTGACAGATAAAACTCTTGCTCCCTGTAAAACCGAGTGAGTCTCGAGTGCGTCGCCTCGAGCCCATATTCGCAGTAATTTCCCGTCACTTGTCGGTAGATATAAGAGACAATAGTCCAACAATTAGCACGGAAGCCGTCTCCGACGGGGGTATCGAAACGCCCCGGGTGCTGGAACCACCCGAGACTGGCTTCCAACCACGTCGGTTCAAAGCCATGATTACATCACTCCTCGCGGGATATAAACATCCCGGCACCCAGTCGTATCGACCTCGAGCACCCGCAGCGGCCCCGAAACGGTGGTCTACGTGAGGGGAGACGACGACGCCGAAGACGGATTAGTCGGGTCGGCGTTCCCCGACTGTCCGCGCTGTGGCGACCCCGTCCTCGCGACGGTCGTCACCGGACCGAGCGAGGCCACGTCGACGCCCTGTGGCTGTCGCGTTACGCCGCCACACCTCGAGCGCGAGTAATCGACAGACGGGCTCGAGTGGCGGCGGCCAGCCGACTCCTCGATATTTCGAACGCCGGCAAATCGAACCACCCTGATACGGTCTGCTGTAACTGTGTACCGGTGCAACCGCGACCCGTCTGCAGTTGCACCGGTACTGACGTACAGCAGACCGTATGACACACCACCATCCGTCGGCCGGAAAATGCGAGGAGTCGGCCCGTACGCGTGACTCGAGAATAATCCGTTGCTCGTCGGCAATCAGGCTACTCGCCGACAGCCTCTTCGACGATCTCAGATCCACCGTTTTCCGCTCGGGTTCACTTCGCTCACCCATCGCGCAAAAACCTGGGCCAAAAAAGCCGCTCGCTTCCGGTGGTCGCTCGCGGTCCTACTTCTCAACCGCTTCTTCGACGATCTCGATTTCCTCCTCGGTCAATCCGTACAGTTCGTACACAATCTCGTCGATCAGTTCGTCCGTTTTCTCGATCTTCGCCTCGAGTTCCTCGGCCCGTGCTTTCGTCTTGAGATAGCTTTCCAACCCGTCTCGAACGTCGTCGACGGCGGGGAGAGTGAGCTTTCGCAGGCGATCCACGAGCGAGTCGTTCTTGGTCGCGGTTTCACGGAAGTTCGCAAACCCACCGGCTTCGTCGACGGCGACGGGGACGAACGCCTCGATCAGGTCGGCTTCGGTTTCCGTGAGGTCGGAAATCTCGAGGGCGGGTTCGGGGTCGGTTTCGGTGTAGCCCCAGCGGTCGGTTTCGTACTCGTCCTCGTTTTCGGGTTTGTACCGGGCTGTGAGGTGAATCTCGAGGGAGTCGGGGGATTGGCGTTCGATTTCGACAGTGCCAACGCGAAGGTTTTCGCGGTCTTCGGCGGTGTCGGTGAGGATGGAGTCGGCAGCTCCTTCTGTTGGCTGGATGAATCCAACTTCCGAGACGGATACCTCATTGGAATAAGAGCCGAGGTGGTCAAGCAGAGCGAGATTAAGCGAATTTTCGGTTTCTCGAAATTGTATTATTTTTTCAACCGACCTTGTCAACTCTGTTACTAAGTCAGAGTCTTCTGACAAATCGGAATGAATCGGTATTTTTCGAATATCGTCAGGGTATATACTGGAATAACTCCCCTGTAGTGTTCCCGTCGCTAGGAATTGAGAGAAATAATACGTGATGAGATTAGAATTGAGTACCCCGGAAATCGAATATAGACTGAACGCCTCTGTATCGTTTAACGGGTCAAAATTTTTCGGCGACTGTTTATCCAGGATTTTATCTGTCCAAGGGACAACGTTCGTCACATTATCATTATTGTAATATCCATTCTTGTCAAAAGAGGCTTCGATTCTATTATCAGCACCACTCACTCTCGGGATGACAATTTTTTCAGACTCAAATAATTCTGAGTATTTGGGTCGGTGGAAATGGCTTTTCTTGGACTCATAGTCAATGTATTCTCCTTCCCAGTTGATCAAGTATCTAGATATATTGCTTCCCTCGACATACTGTTTATATCCATCTTGGGGATCTTGGGAGATTACATCATCTTTCTTGAAATCCAGTTCGCTGTCGGACGCAGCATGTGCAACTACTCCAACGTTCACACAGCAAATTCGCCCAGTAGGAATACTTTCTTTGTCAACCTTCTTCTTAAGTTCGACATCAGTAGTCGCTAGAGATGGACGAAGCGAATAATTCGAATACTCTGAGAAATTGGCCTGAGGAATCCTTGCTGTAGCAGCGAAACCCGGGTCATTAAACTTCGTCAGTTTTGTTTTGCAATTTTCATTGTTTTCTGTGGACAGCATGTAAATTAGATATTGTCTATCAACCTCACTGAATATCTGATGTTCTCCGAAGTGTACTAATTGATGTATTGTCCAATCATCGACGAACTTCTTACGTATTTTCGTCCCATATTTTTCAGTCCCTAGTGAAGTTGGTGTGATAAAAGAATGTCGACCTTCAGTCCTTGCTAATGTTGCTGCTCGGTAACAGAATGGAACAAATAAATCCCAATGTCCTGAGGTCACCTCTGGATACAGAGATTCCAGCGTAGATACAATCTGATCACTACTCTCTGTCAGTTCCCAGTTTGAAACCCAAGGCGGGTTCCCAATCACCACATCAAACCCAGCATCTTCCCGCTTCTCCCCGTCTTCATCGAAGAACACCTCCGGATACTCCAACTCCCAGTGGAAAAACGCCTCCTCGGTACACATGGCCTGCGCAGACTTGAACCAGCCCTCCTCTCGAACCTCGAGCCACTCGTCCTCGTCGTCGATCGCTCGAGCCATGCGCTCGTAAGCCCCCTCGGGCACGTCCAGATCGAAGCGTTCGGCCGTGTGGACGTTCGTCAACTCGAAGAGGCGCTGATAGAACGGATCGGCGCGCACCTCGTCGTACAACTCCTCCATCGACTTGATGTCCTCGAGCGTCTCGTTGTCGATCTCGAGTAGCTCCTGCATCCGCTCCATGACGTGCTCTAAGGTATCCTGTCGAACTCGAGCCAACGCCTGCTGGAGGGTCAACTGTCCGTCGTTGGATTCGGTGTCACTCGAGAGCACGTCCGTCACGTCCGAGCCGACCAACGAGTTGCCCGCCTTGAGGTGGTGATCCAGAAACGCCAGTGGCTGATCCGCCGCGAGCGTCTCGAGCCACATCGACAGCTTGGCGAGTTCGACCGCCATTCCGTTCAGGTCGACGCCGTAGATACACTCCTTCGCGACGTCCCGACGAACCCGCTGCTCGTCGAACGCCGTCGCCTCCTCGATCTCGCGCACCTCCTCCATCACCTGCTGGGCGAGATACTCCGTCGCCCGCGTGAGGAAGTGGCCACTGCCCATCGCGGGGTCGAGAACCTTGAGATCCAACACCCGACGGTAAAAGGCCCCGAGGTACTCGTGCGTTCCCGGCTCGAAGCCCTGCTCCTGTAAGTCCGTCCGGATCTCGTCGATCAACGGATCGACCGTCTCCTCGACGATGTAGGTCACCACGTAATCCGGCGTGTAGTACGCCCCCGTGGCCTTTCGCTCCCCTTCGTCGTTGACCACGTAGAGCCCACCCTCGTCGACGGTTTCGACCGCTTCCGCCACCGACACCTCCGTGGCCGGTTTCCAAATCTCGCCGCCGTCGTCCGTCACCGCGGCGTAGTCCGCCGGCGCGATCCGAAACTGGTGCTCGAGCAACCCTTCGTAGACGCTCCCGAGATGTCGCGTATCGAGATCCGCGTAGTCGGCCAACACGTACCGACCCTCGTCGTTCTCGGTCGTCGAAATTCGATAGATGACCTCCGCGAGGTACCGGTTGCTCACCTCGTGGTCCGTCAGAAACCCGTGTTTCTCGGTGTTGAACAGCCCGCCGTTGTACGGCGGAATGCCGAGTGACTCCTCGCCCTCGTCGACCAACCGAAACAGGTCCTCGAGTCGACTCCACATCGTCGTGGAGTACTCGCTGTAGGTGTCGAACCCGTCGTCGACCTCGCCGATCTCCTCGTGAATCTCGAGACGCAGTTCGTCCAGACTGAAGTTGTCCTCGTACTCCGAAACCGCATCCTGTCCCTTCGGGTGGATCAGGCCCCGCGATTCCGCGTAGAGGACGAACATCAGCCGATAGAGGAGCACGAGCGACTGCTCTTTGAGTTCCCCCAACCTCTTCTCGTCGTCGGGGTCGATCGCGAGGTCGTTCGTCTCGACGAACCCGCGTCCGAGCACCCGCACCGCGGTGAAGACGTTATCCTGGAGGTCCTCTCCTAACTCCTGGGCGACCGTCTCGCTTTCCGACCGGACCGAATCGAGGAACGTCGTCCCGCCACTCGCCTGAAACGCCGCCGGACGGAAAAACAGGTAGAAGTATTTGAACGCCTCGAGATCACCACGCTCGAGCAGTTCCGGCAAGTCGACCTCGTAGTACGTCTGCGTCTCGTAATCCTTGGTCCCGTAGAGTCGCCACTTCCGACCGTTCGTCAGTACGCCCCACTGGATCGACTCGGGCGTCCGCTCGAGGTAGTGTTTGATCTGGTGAGAGGCGTTTCGATACGGTCGCTGCTCGCTGAATCGAGCCGAAAAGTCGGCATCCCACTGTTTGGCCTCGACGAGACCGATCCCGCGCTCGAACAGATCCGACGATTCTTCGGTGCTTAGATAGACCTCTGCAGCGTCCCGTCGCGCCTCCGGATCGTCGAACAGCAACACGTCGACGTAGCCCCCACCGTCGGGCAGCGTCGTCTCCACGTTCGTCCCGAAACCGAGCACGTCGAGCACCTCGTCGATCCAGTTGTCGATCAGCGGATCTTCCTTGTATCCCTCGACTAACCCCGACTCGAGGTCGTACAGCGATTGAAGCGCAGCCATCGCCTCCTCCGCATCCCCATCGCAGTCCCACTCCTCGCGATCCTGAATCCGCTCGTCGAGATAGTGCCCGGAGAAGAGATTCGAGTTCGCATACGGACGATCTGACAGCGTCGCCTGACTCATCTTGTCCCCTACCTCGAATCGTCACGACAAGAATCCACTGGTAGGGACGACTCGAATCACCTATCCCCGAATCCACTCGAGCGGGCGCAAGACGGCCAGCCGATAGTCCTCGTGGGGGTCGTACGTCGCGAACGAGAGGCTGTTAGCCATCACGCTGACGCTCGAGGCGGCCATCGCCAGTCCGGCGAGGGCGGGGTTCAGGAGGCCGAGCGAGGCGATTGGGATCAGCGTCGTGTTGTAGGCGAACGCCCAGAAGAGGTTCTGGCGCACCTTCGAAATCGTTGCCTCCGAAATGCGGACGGCTTTCAACACGTCCGCGGGATCGTCACGCATCAGGGTCACGTCCGCGGACTCGATGGCCACGTCGGTTCCCGATCCGATCGCGACGCCGACCTGTGCCGTCGTGAGCGCGGGGGCGTCGTTGACGCCGTCGCCGACCATCATGACGCTCGAGCCCTCGTCGCCAGCCTGTAGCTCCTCGACGTGGTCGGCTTTGTCCTCCGGGAGCACCTCCGCGCGGACGTTCTCGGGATCGATGCCGACCGCCTGGGCCACCGCTCGAGCGGTCAACTCGTTGTCGCCGGTGAGCATCACGACCTCAGTGCCACGCTCTCGAAGCGCGCTGACGGTCTGGGTCGCACTCTCGCGAACCTCGTCAGCCACCGCGAGCACGCCCAACAACCGACCGTCGATTGCGACCGGCATCGCCGTCTTCCCCTCGCGCTCGAGTCGCGTCAGCGTCTCCTCGGCGGGTTCGGTGTCGATACCCGCGTCCTCGAGCAGTTTGCGCCGTCCGACCAACACGCTGCCGCGGTCGGTCTCGGCGCGAATGCCGTGACCGGGGACGTTCTCGAACTCGCTGACCTCGCCGACGGCGACGCCGCGTTCGTCGGCCGCATCGACGATCGCTCGCGCGATCGGGTGTTCGGAGCCGGATTCGGCCGTCGCGGCCGCGCCTAAGACGTACGACTCGAGGTCCCCATCGCGTTCGTCCGGCGCGGCAAGCGCACCACCGTCGGCCGCAGTATCGTCGTCAGCCGCCGTCCCGCCATCTGGGGCCGCCCGCTCACCCACGAGTTCGACGTCCGTCAGGACCATCTCGCCGTGAGTTAGCGTCCCCGTCTTGTCGAAGACGACGGTGTCGATGCCCCGAACCTGCTCGAGGACGTCGCCGCCCTTGAACAGGACGCCGTTGGTCGCCGAGAGCGTCGAGCCGACCATCGTCGCGGCGGGCGTCGCGAGCCCCAGCGCGCAGGGACAGGCGATCAACAACGCCGAGGCGAGGACGACCACGGAGAACTCGAGCACCGGCACGCCGACCCCAGCGCCGGGAACGGCGACTTCGGGGCCGCCGCCGACGGGCTCGAGGATCGGAATCCACGAGCCAAGCGCCGACGACGCGCTGTAGAGCGTTTCGGGGAAGACGAACCAGAGCAGCGCCCAGAACGCGGCGTTGACGATCACCGCGGGGACGAAGTACGCGCTAACCTGATCGACCAGCCGCTGAATTTCGGGCTGGCGCGACTGGGCCTCCTTGACGCGGTCGACGATCTGCTGAATCGCCGTCTCGGAGCCCACCTTCGTCGCCTCCACGAGGAGGACGCCGTTCTCGTTGATCGTCGAGCCGACGACCTCGTCGCCCTCGCCCTTCTCGACGGGCACGGACTCGCCGGTCAGCATGGACTCGTCGACCGCGCTCTGGCCGTCGACGACCACGCCGTCAGTCGGGATTCGCTCGCCCGGACGGACCTTCATCACGTCGCCGGGGTTCACGTCCTCGAGTGGCACCTGCCGCTCTTCTCCCTCCTCCACGACGGTCGCCTCGTCGGCTTCCATCTGTAGCAGCTCTCGCAGGGCGTTTCCGGCCCGCGCCTTCGAGCGCACCTCGAGCCAGTTGCCGAGCGTGATGAACCAGAGGATGAACGCGACGGCCTCGAAGTAGAGTCCGCCGGTAACGGCACCGACGAGGACCGCCGTACTGTAGACGTAGCCCGCCGAGGTGCCGACGGCGACGAGCGTGTCCATGTTCGCTCGTCGATTATTGGAGAACGCGCGCCACGCGCCGACGACGAACTCTCGGCCGAGCGTAGCCATCAACACCGTCGCGAGGACGAACTCGAGCCAGCCCGGCGGGTGGGCGAGCGCCATCGGAATCGGCGAGGTGAGCCCCGCGAGATCGAACAGCATCTCGACCATCATCGGGACGAACGCGAGCGTCAGGAGACCACCGCCGACGACCAGGTTGCGCTGGCGGCGAAGCTCTTTCTCGACGGCGCGTTCGCGCTGACTCGAGCCCTGCGTCTCGTCGTCGGCGTCTCGCTCCTCGCGGACGGGGTCGTAGCCCGAGTCCTCGATGGCCGCGCGGATCTCGCCCAGCGAGACGTCGTTCGGGTTGTACTCGACGCGGGCCTCGTCCGACGCGAAGTTCACGTCGGCCCGGATCACGCCCGGGAGGTCGGTAACGGCATCCGCGACGGTCCCCGAGCACGTCGAACACGACATGCCCATCACCGTAATCGACTCGGAGACCGACGCGGCCTCGTAGCCGGCGTCCTCGATCGCGTCGTAAATGTCGGCCAGCGAGACCGCGTCGGGATCGTACGCGACCGTCCCCTCGTCGGTCGCGTAGTTCGCGCTCGCCGACTCGACTCCTTCAAGCTCCCTCACCGCGTCCTCGACGGTCCCCGAACACGTCGAACAGGACATGCCGGTGATCTCGAGGTGCGCTCGTCTCGTACTCATTAGAGAGGAATACGTGGTGCACGTTCAAGCGAATTGTGACTCAGAAACCATGAATTACTCTCGAGCCAGCTTTCGAAAGTAAAGCTCGAGGCGTTCGGTTCGATGTTTCCAAACTCATTCGGCGAAAGTCGGGTGCGATCACGGCTCTCGAGTCGAACGTCGTTCGCCACCGCCCTCGATATTTCGGGTGTTCCAGTGTTGTGGGAAGTGGAGCTAACCACTAAGCATGGTGGTCAATAACTAGCATGTATGTCGACCGACGATTCCCTCGGACGAACGCTCCTGTTCATCATCGTAGCGGTCGTGCTCGTCACGGTACTCCTTCCGATGCTCATGATGGTCTTCATGATGCCACTGACCGGCTTCGGGCACATGGGTACCTGGAACGGGACGACCGGCACGGGTTGGTCGTGGCTCGTCCCGTGGGTCGTGCTCCTCGGACTCGTCCTCGGGGTCGGATACGTATTAGCCCGAACGCTCCGTGCCGCGAGCGCAAACCGACCTGATCCTGCACTCGAAGAACTCCGCCGCGCCTACGCCCGCGGCGACCTCTCGAGCGAGGAGTTCGACGAACGTCGCGAGCGACTCGAACAGGGTCGTGATCGGCGATGAGCGAATCTGCCACCGGCCACGATGAGGACGACGGTTCGGCGCGCTCGAGCGGCGACGAGACGCACCGTAACAAGCCTACGGACAGCTACTGTTCGTGTTGTAGAGTCTGCGATTGTTACCGGGGACATCCCGAGGCTGGTGAGAAGCCGACCGAGCGTCGCGCGGACGACGGGGACGAGGAGGAGGACGATCACGACCACGGCGAACACGTCGACCACTCGGATCACGAGGACATGTTCCGAACGCGGTTTTTCGTCTGTCTGGTGCTCTCGATCCCGGTGTTGTACTACAGCCCGATGCTCCAGGAGTGGTTCGGCTACGCCGCGGTGACGTTCCCCGGCAGCGAGTTCGTCGGCCCGGTCCTCGGCGTCGCCGTTTTCGCCTACGGTGGGGTTCCGTTCCTCCGAATGGGCGCAGTCGAGGCCCGAAACCGCGAGCCCGGGATGATGCTCCTGATCTCGCTCGCGATCACCGTCGCGTTCGGCTACAGCCTCGCTGCGGTCGCCTTCGACATCGGCGAGCCGTTCTTCTGGGAACTCGTGACGCTGATCGTCATCTTCCTGCTCGGTCACTGGATCGAGATGCGAAGCGTTAGGCGGGCGTCGGGCGCACTCGACGAACTCGCCGAGTTGCTCCCCGACACCGCCGAACGGATCGGCGAGGACGGCGAGACGGAGGAAGTGTCGACCGACGACCTCGAGGAAGACGACCTCGTGCTCGTTCGGCCCGGAGCGAACGTCCCCGCCGACGGCGTCGTCGAGGATGGCGAGTCGAACGTCGCCGAGGCGATGATCACGGGCGAGTCGAAGCCGGTGAAGAAGGAACCGGGAGACGAGGTCATCGGGGGGACGACCAACCGCGACGGCAGCCTCCGCGTTCGAATCGCCGCGACCGGCGAGGAGACGACGCTCTCGGGTATCATGCGATTGGTCGAAGAGGCCCAGGAGAGTCGCTCGCGGACGCAGGTGCTCGCCGACCGGGCTGCGGGCTGGCTCTTCTACGCTGCACTCGGCGTCGCGGCGGTGACTGCAGTCGGCTGGACCGCCGCCGTCGGCTTCGGGCTACCGGTCGTCGAACGCGTCGTCACCGTGCTCGTGATCGCCTGCCCGCACGCGCTCGGGTTGGCCGTCCCGCTCGTCGTGGCGATCAACACCTCGATGGCCGCTCGGAGCGGAATGCTCGTTCGCGACCGAATCGCCATGGAGCAAGCGCGAAACCTCGATACGGTCGTCTTCGATAAAACCGGGACGCTCACGGCGGGCGAACAGGGAATCGTCGACGTGACGACCGTCGACGACTGGGACGAAGACGACGCCCTGGCGCTCGCGGCCGCCGCCGAGGGCGACTCCGAGCACATGATCGCACAGGCCATCCGCGAGGAAGCCGACGAGCGCGGTCTCTCGGTTCCCGACGTCAGTTCCTTCGAAGCGCTCGAGGGTCGCGGCGTTCGCGCGACGGTCGAACGCGACGCCGTCTCGGCCGTCGCACCCGGTGGGACGAGTGGCGACGACGCCAACGGGACGCCGAGCGAGCGCGACGGCCACACCGTCTCCGTCGGCGGGCCGAACCTCCTTCGCCACCTCGAGATCGATCCGTCCCCCGATCTCGAGCGCTTCGCCGAGGAGGCCGGCGCTCGAGGCGAAGGCGTCGTCTACGTCCTCGCGGCGGAGCACCCGGTGGGTGCGATCGCGCTCGCGGACGTGATCCGCGAGGAGAGTTTCGAGGCGATCGACGCCCTCCACGAGATGGGCGTCTCGGTGGCGATGTTGACCGGCGACGACGAGGACGTCGCCCACAGCGTCGCCGACGAACTCGGCATCGACACCGTTTTCGCAGAGGTGTTGCCCGAGGATAAAGACGAAAAGATCCTCGAGTTACAGGACGAGGGCCGTCTCGTCGCGATGGTCGGCGACGGCGTCAACGACGCCCCCGCGCTCACTCGCTCGGACGTCGGTATCGCCATCGGTTCTGGTACCGACGTGGCCGTCGAAGCTGCTGACGTGGTGCTCGTCGAGAACGACCCGCGAGACGTCGCCAGTCTCGTCAGATTGAGCGCGAAAAGCTACCGGAAGATGCAAGAGAACATCGTCTGGGCCGCGGGCTACAACGTGTTCGCACTCCCGCTCGCAGCGGGAATCCTCGCGCCGGTCGGAATCCTCCTCTCGCCCGCCGTCGGCGCGGTGCTCATGTCCGCGAGCACGGTGATCGTCGCGATCAACGCGCAGTTGCTCCGGCGGGCGGATCTATCCGTCTGAGTCGATATCCGTCTCCGATACGCTGTCTCCGATGCACCGTCTCCGATACGCCGTCTGTATCCCGTTCTGCGCTGGCCGGGGGCCCGTCGTCGCGGTGGCGCACGCTGGCGAGCGCCTGAGCGAGTGCGAAGGCGCGCGCCGATGACGTGCGAGGGATGAGTGAGTGAGCACAGCGAGCGAACGAATCGGGTGGGGAGGACGTGGAAATCACCGTCGCCAGTGCGAGCGGGTCGCTCCTCGTCCGACCAGTTCGCCCCTCGTACGACCAGTTCGCTCCCCGTCTGGATTCTCGAGTCAGCGACCACAATCTCGCCCGGATGAAAAGACAATTCCCGTCCGGCCACCAATACGGCACAAATGCGAATCGCCGTTCCCAACAAGGGCCGCCTGCACGAGCCGACGATCGACCTCCTAGAGCGGGCGGGGCTCCACCTCGAGAACGGTGCCGACCGGAAGCTCTACGCCGACACCGTCGACCCGGACGTCTCCGTGCTCTTCGCTCGAGCGGCAGACATCCCGGAGTACGTCGCCGACGGGGCGGCCGACCTCGGAATCACGGGCTACGACCAGGTCCGGGAAGCGCGCGTCGACACCGTGTCCGAACTGTTGGACCTCGAGTTCGGCCGCTGTCGACTCGTCCTCGCGGCACCCGAAGATGGCGACATCGAACGAATCGACCAACTGGCCGGCAAGACCGTCGCCACGGAGTTTCCGAACATCACCGAGGATTTCTTCGCGGACGCCGGCGTCGACCCCGAAATCGTCGAAGTCACGGGCGCGACAGAATTGACGCCCCACGTCGAGATGGCCGACGCCATCGTCGACATCACGAGTACGGGAACCACGCTCACAATGAACCGACTCGCCGTCGTCGAGGAGGTGCTCTCGAGTTCGGTCCGACTCTTCGGGCGCGAGGACGTCGTCTCGAACCCGAAAGTCGACGAGGTTCGAACCGCGCTCGCCTCGGTCAAACAGGCCGAAGGGAAGCGCTATTTGATGATGAACGTGCCGCGAACGGAACTCGAGGCCGTGCGGGACGTGATCCCCGGTCTCGGCGGCCCGACGGTGATGGACATCGCCGGCGAGGACGACGAAAGCGACGCTGCAGAGGGTGACGGCAAGGTCGCCGTGCACGCCGTCGTCGACGAGCAGGACGTGTTCGAGACGATTACGGACGTGAAGAACGCCGGCGCGAGCGACATTCTGGTGACCGAAATCGAGCGACTGGTCGAATAAGGTCGAGAAAAAAGCGCGAGCGCGAGTCGACTGTCCGCGAGGGCGACCGTCACCGGATGCTACTCGGTTCCGAGCGCCGCCGAGTCGTCGGCTCGCCGCGGGTCACGACTGGAGGTCTAACCGAGTCGTGATCGGTCGCTCGAGGTCACACTCGAGCGCGGATTCGAACGCCGGGAGCGACACGTCCGGCGCGACGAGCCCGCACGCCCGGTCGTAAGAGAGCAGTTCGTGTTGCTCGAGTAGCGGAAGGTGGGTTCGACACAGCGAGACGTGCACGCGCTGACGAACGTCCAGCAGCGACGTGATGGCCGTCGCGTCGTGTTCCGCGTCCGCGACTCGCGCGACGAGGGTGCGCACCTGTAGTGGCCCCTCCTCGGCGAGCAGACAGCGCAGTACCTCGCGTCGTCGGTCGCTGTCGAGGACGCGACGGACGGCCTCGCGCGGAAGCGCGTGCTCGAGGTGGTCGCGACTGCCGGGTGCGTGTCGGTCCAGCACGGTCGCCAGCCTGTCTGTGTGAATGGGCATCGATAACTGACACTCAGCGAGGACCCAATAAACGGGGCCGGTCGTTCTGTTCGCTGCCGATCAATTCACCCCACTATGGATCGTTCAATCGTTCATCACGACGGTGAAACCGTCATTACTGAACCGTTTCACCGAATTTCACGGACGGATCCGGTTCGCTCCGAGCAACCGACGCTAACGGATCGCTAATTCGAGGGAATCGAACGAGACAGATATCCGAGGGAGAGTGACACCAGTTTCTGACTAACAAGGAGGTCTGAACGTACGGTTTCGATGAACGACTGTCGAGTCGTTGATAGCGGCGCTCGCTCGAGCGAGGCCGATGTCGAACTGCGAACGAGAAACAGCGACGAGAAACAGCGACGAGAAACAGCGACGGGACACGTCGGTGAGCGAGACGAGAGAATTCGCGAAGAAGGCGAGATATTCGGCGAACGAGACGAGAAAATGTGTGGGTGAGACGCGAACCGTCGGAAACGAGGCGCGAAACGTCGGTATTCGAGCGAAGAGTCGACGAAAACGATCCGAGTCGTTACTCGAGTAAGCCGAGGTCCTCGAGTCGGGAGACGATCTTGTCGACGGCGTGTTCGGCGTCTTCTGGCTTCTTACCGCCGGTGATGACGAGTTTCCCGGAACCGAAGAGCAGGGCGACGACTTCGGGGTCGTCGAGACGGTAGACGAGACCGGGGAACTGCTCGGGTTCGTACTCGATGTTCTCGAGACCGAGACCGATCGCGATCGCGTTCAGGTTGAGGTTGCGACCGAGGTCGGCGCTCGTGACGATGTTCTGGACGACGATCTCGGGGTCCTCGTTGACCTGAATCTGGAGTTCGCGGAGTTTGTCGAAGACGATGCGGAGGCTCTCGTGAACGTCGTCGGTCGATTTCGCGCCGGTGCAGACGATCTTCCCCGAGCGGAAGATTAGCGCAGCGGACTTGGGATTCTGTGTTCGGTAGACGAGACCGGGGAACTGCTCTGGGTCGTAGTCGGCTCCCTCCAGATCCATCGCGACGCTCTGAAGGTCGAGTTCCTGTCCGATGCCGGTCGACGCCACCACGTTTTCGATGTTGATGGTGTCCTTGGGATCCGTCATAAGTCGCTTAAAAAGACGTATTTAAGGTTTATAAAGGTTGGTACCGGCACCTGATATATCCGGTATATACGCCGAGTTCTGCGAGCGCCCACACCCCGGTTTCGTGACGGAGCGTAGCCGACACCGACACTCACGACTCGAGGGAGACGACCCGAGAGTCACCGAAAGCGGTAGGCTCATTGTATTCCCACGGTGAGACAGAGGCGTGTATCTCCTCGAGCTCGGCGGCGAAGACGACGCGTTCGCAGCGCGGGAAGCCGCCAGCGCGGCGAGTGGCGTTCGTCGCCTCGCCCCCGGACTTGCCCTCGCAGACGCCGTCGCCGCCGACCGGATTCGCGGGCTCGCGTACACCCACCGGGCGAGCGACCTGCTCGGGCGCACGGACGCCAGCCTCGAGAGCGCCCGTACGTTGCTCGAGGCGGCCTCGCTCGATCGCGAGGGAACGGTCGCCGTTCGCGCGACCGACGTCCACGGCTCGAGCGGCGTCGACACCGAGCAGGCAGAACGCGACCTCGGCGGGATTCTCGTCGAGCGCGGGTTCGACGTCGATCTCGACGACCCCGATCACGTCCTCCGGGCCGCGTTTTCGATTGGCAGACTCGAGGACGACGCGAATGAGGACGGGACGGACGAAGAGGATGTCTGTGCGCTGGGCTGGCTCGCAGCCGAGAGCGTTCGGGATTTCGGGTCGCGTGCTCCCACCGACAAACCCTTCTTCCAGCCGGGGAGCATGGACCCGCTGCTCGCCCGGGCCGTCGCGAACCTCGCCGGTGCGCGCCCCGGTTCGACCATTTTGGACCCGATGTGTGGCACCGGCGGCGGCCTCGTCGAAGCCGGACTCGTCGGCGCGGACGTGATCGGCACGGACGCGCAGGCGAAGATGGTCCGGGGCGCACGGGTGAACCTGGCTCACTTTCTCGAGTCCGACGAACCGTCCCCAACCGGCGTCTCGCGGGGGAGTTGGCACGTCGCTCGCGGCGACGGGACGCGACTGGCGATCCCGGACGACGCCGTCGACGGCGTGGTCTTCGACGCCCCCTACGGCCGTCAGTCCAAGATCGAGACCCACCGACTCGAGGATCTCGTCTCCGGTGCCCTCGCCGAAGCGCGACGAGTTGCCCCGAGAGCCGTGATGGTCGCCGACCGACCGTGGGCGACCGAGGCGCGCGCGGCGGGGTGGGAGATCGAGGCCTCGTTCGAGCGGCGAGTGCATCGCTCGCTGACGCGGTACGTCCTGATTCTCGATCGCTGACGCGGTACGTCCTGATTCTCGATCGCTGACGCGGTACGTCCTGGTTCTCGATCGCTGACGCGGTACGTCCTGATTCTCGATCGCTGACGCGGTACGTACCGGCGCTCGATCGCTGACACGGTAGACGGGTGAACAGTGAAAACGCGAGTTTCCGAGAGTTCCCACCCCACAGCGACGGCTCACCGAAGTGCGGACGGAATCGAGTCGGTCGGCAGCGGGACGCTCTCGAGGAACTCGCGAACTTCGTCGATATCGACCGCGCCGAAGGCGATCGAGAGCGCGAAGAAGATCACCGCACCGGCGGGTGGCACGACGATCAGCGAGAGGAACGAGTCGCCAAAGAACCGTGCGAGCAGGAAGATCGGAACGGCGGCGAACGACCCCACGAGAATGGCCCGCGGAACGCGCGCGTCGGCGACCGGATAGAATCCAATCTCCCTCGCGCTCCAGATGTGAAACACGAACATGAGCCCGTAGCTGATACTGGTCGCGACCGCCGCGCCGTGCATGCCATAGCGGGGAATCAACGCCGCGTTGAGGACGACGTTGGCGAGCGCCGCTGCACCGGTCGAGACGATCAGAACTCGAAGGTCCCCTTTCCCCTGCCCGATCGCGAGAATCGGCCGCGCCAGCGCGAACCCGACGCAGCCCGGGAGCAACAGGAGAATCGGCACGTAGCTCGCGATATAGTCGTCGGGATAGATAATCGGTAACGCGACCGGCGCGAGCGCGGCGAGCCCGATTCCGAGCAACAGCGTGAACAACAGCGTATACCGAGTCACGCGAGCGGCGATCGTGTTGATCCGCTCGCGATCGTGGTTCGACCAGATGTTCGAGGTCGAGTGTAAGAGCACGTTCTGGAGCGCCAGCGGAACGATCCAGAGGAACTCCGCGATCGTGAGCGCGATGCGGTAGTACGCGGTTTCCTGGGTCGTTCCGAGGAGACCGAGCATCATGACGTCGAGTTCGTAGAGGGACGTCAAACAGAGGATCAACACGATGCTGAGCGCGTTGAACGCGAAGAGATCCCGCCGAGGAAACTCCCTCGAGGGGATGTGAGTGAACGCACGGAACAGCGACACCTCGCGGTTGACCAGCGCGAGGCCGATGACCGTCGTCGTGACCGCGCCGGCCATGTGCCCGATCAGGACGCCGGGAATGCCGTAACCGAGATAGGCGAGGCCGACGCCGACGGTGATGAACAGCACCTTATCGAGAAAGAGCAGCGGCTCGGAGTATCGCTCGAGGCCGAATCCCATGAGCGTCCGCCGAGTGTACTCGCGAAACTGCGACGTGAAGACGACCAGCGAGAGGAGGTAGAAGTACGTCTGATAGGACGCGCCCAACTGAGCGGTGACGATCCCCGCTCGAGCGGCGAGCGCGAGGAAGAAACACCCGATCGCGGCGAGTAACAGCGCCAGACGGAGGTAAAAGCCGACGACGTCTCTGTCCCAGTTATCGCGCTCGCGGTCTTCCGCAACGTACTTTCGCACGCCGTCGCCGACCCCCGTGCTGACGAAGATCATGTAGATGGCGAAGACCGACATCAAAAACGCGTAGTCACCGTACCCTTCGCCCAAGAACCGGGTGAGCAGTGGCGATGAGAGGAAATCGAGGCTGATGAGGAGAAACTTGATGCTGACGATCGAGAGAAAACCGCTCATGATGCTCCGTTTCATGGCTGAGTAGTGTCCTCGGCCGGCACTCGAGCGAGTCGTGTCTCGGTCGTTCGGAGCACGCTCGGACCCAATCTACCCGAGCCGTCAGTGATGGACCCCGCGCCGGTTACGATGGCGTGATCGACGGTTCGGGGTCGTCCCTCGGTCCCGTCGGCTCGGACGGAGACGCACGCACAGCGTCGATCGAGTGGCCCGTGCACGCTCTGTACACGATGGTCTCGAGCACACGTGTTCACAACTCAGGGATATCGAAAATGTGCATATATGACTTCCGATCGGCCATATTTATCAACCATCGGACAACGTGATAAATACATTCATAAGGACGGGTTCGATGGGCGCGAGTCGCCACAGCACAGGTCGGACGCGGCGCTTCGGCGGAGAGTGGTCGATTGCGAGTCTTCTCGAACGCGAAACTGCTCGCACCCGGGGTTTAATAGACGGATAAGGCCTCGAGCGGCCCACAACGAGGGTCGAAGAAGAACCGAGAAGCCGGCACGCGGAGAAACCAACGAAAACGGTTACGCCCGGCGGCCGTCGACGAGTCCCTCGAGTTCTCGAGCGACTGTCGGCGGAACGGCGATCCGTCGCGGACCCGCGACGTACTGGCCGTCGGGTTGGGCGTACGCGAGTTTCAGAACCGTCACGTCGCCGATTTCGCGAGCGGACGTTGCCTCGATGTGCTCGAGGTCGACGCGCTGGTCCGGGTCGTGGAGGTAAATGACGCGCTCCTCGCGGTCGAGCGTGCCCACGGAGCGCAGAAACGACGCGAGCACGAGTGCGACGAGTGCGAGTGGTAACAACAGGGCCGCCATGCCGGTGAAGGGACCGGCACCGACCTCGAGCAGTTCGCGCTGGGAGACGTACCGACCGATTCCCATGAGAGTCCCGATGATGGCCATCATCACGATCGTGCCGACGGCGGCGTCGACCACCCTCGAGAGGGTCGCCTCAGACGGTTGATCCATCGGGAGCCGGCGTGTGATCGCCCGGAGTCGCGCTTGGGTGTTCGGTGCGAGCGCCAGCGCGAGAACCGTCGTAACGAGTGCCAAGAGCGCCGCGACGACGACCATCCCGGCACCGCCCTGTGCGGCGAAATCGTAGAATCGCCACGTGAGAACGATCATCGCCATCGCGAAGAACGTGCCGACGCCGAGTGACCACAGGAGACGAACGGTTCGAGACGTCGAGGCGTCGCGTCGCCACTGGATCGTCTCGGAACCGACTGCATCCGCGGGCGCATCCTCGTCCATACCTACACTCCTCACCCGTCCCTCAAAGACCGTTCGATCCTCGAGAATCCTGACCTCGCGGTGACTGTGGTTCACTCGAGCGTCTGAGGTTCACTCGAGCGTCTGAAGCAGACACTCACGCGATCCGGCGTTGGTTCGTGACCGAACTGACGGATGTGTCACTCGAGAAGGAGTCGAAAAACCGCAGAGAGAGATGCTCGGTAGGGCTGACCGACCGTCGCGGTCGGATCACAGGGCATGATGGTTGGTTGGTGTGCCGTGCGCTACTGTCGCGTGGTGGGACGCGACGTGTAGTACATTCGAGTCGGGAAGAATCAACCCCCTCACGATTCCCAACGCGTTGGAATCTGATATGAGAAATCAGTGACAGTACACGGGCGGTGTCAGAAGAGGATCAGGTCGATGACGACGTAGCCGCCGTAGGCGATGATGATCGAACCGACCAGCGAGAGGAACCACGCGAGAACGGTGAGTCCCATCTTCCGAGCGCTCACCCCACCACCGCCGGCACCGGCCGCCGCGTAGCCGCTTCCGATGATCGAACTGACGACGATTTCGTTGAACGAGACGGGGATACCAAAGAGCACCGCGGCCTGTGCGATGGCGAAGGACGGAATCAACGCGGCGATCGAGCGCCGCGGCCCGAGCGAAGAGTAATCCTGCGAGATCGCTTTGATCATCCGCGGAGCGCCGGTCCACGAACCGATCAACAGCCCGACGCCGCCACCGACCAGTAAGGCGGTGATCGGAAGCCCGACGTCACCCGACATCGGGATCAACGGTCCGATCGCGAGACCGACCTGACTCCCGCCGGCCGAGAAGGCGACGAGGCCGCCCATCACGAGGAGAAACCGTCGTTGGGCGCGCGCCGGATCGTTTCGAACGGCGAGTGCGGTCGGAACCATCCAGAGGACGACCATCGCGAGAGAGCCCGCAACGATCCCCGCAAGCACCGATCCGGGGAGCATGGCGCTTGCAGTTTCGGCGAGGGAAGCACCGCCGTCCGGCGGGCCGAGGATGGCGAACTCGATATTCGCGATCAACAGCCCGACGACGCCCGCGAGACCGACGATCACGTACCGTTCGGGAATCGGCTCCTCGCGCAGCGCTCGAGCGATCACGTACGCGAAGAAACTGCCGACGAACGGCGTCAATATCCACATCGCGGCGATTTCGGTGTACGTCGCCCACGCCGGCGTGCCACCCATCGCGAGTCCGGCACCGATGACGGCACCGGTCGACGTGAACGCCGTCGCGATGGGATAGCCAAGGAAGACGCCGATTGCGACCAGCGTCGCCGCGATGATGAGCGCGATCGTCGCCGCCATCGGCGACAGCGCCACGCCGCCGATTAAGTCCCCACCCATCGTCTCGGAGACGTTCGCACCCTGTAACACCGCACCGGCAAAACCCAGAATACCGACGAGAAATCCGGCTCGCATCACCGAAATCGCGTTCGCCCCGACCGCCGGAGCGAACGGCGTCGATCCGCTCGAGCCCGCACCGATCGACCAGGCCATAAAGAGGCTAGCAAGTGCGGCCACCAGAAACGTCGCGACCGTCACGAACTCGACCATCTATGGCGACCTTCCAGCTAGCCCTACAAGTGTGTGCCGACCTGTATCGAATCGGAGACTGTGCCGTTCAGTGGGTGCGTCTGTCATCGACACGCTCGCGTCGTCGTCACCGTTCGTGAACATCAATCTCGGTCGTGAGCGCTGGTCTCGGTCGTGAGCGCTGCTCTCGGTCGTGAGCGCTGGTCTCGGTCGTGAGCGTCGATCCTTGCGGAAATCGGAGTGCTCGAGTTACCATCGGTTGCGATCCCTGTCAGTGAGTGAACCGACGATCGTCAGTTCGTCGTCGACTTCGAGTTGTCGTCGGGATCAGGTGGTGTTTCGACACCTTCGATCGCTTCGGCGGCGTCCGTGTCCTTCTCGACTTCGACGTGCCAGCGGTCGACCTCGTCTTCGTACTCGGCGAGTCGCTCGGAGACGTCGTCTTTGAGCACGTCGTCGTTGACGTTGACCTCGAAGACGAACTGCTCGCCGTTGTCGACGCCTCTGGCCGATTGCTGGATGTTCGCGCTGACGAGTTCGTTGTCGAAGTAATACGGTGCGAGTTGCGTCATCACGTTCTGATACACCGTATCCTCGACGCGACGAAACGCCTTCCGCCCGGCGGAGTCGGCCGCTCGAGCGACGTAGTCGATCGATTCCCGCCAGTTTCCCATCGCCGCTTCCGCGTCGTCGTGCTCGAGTCGTTCGTAGGATTCGGAGAGCTTCTCTCCGGCCGTTTTGATGTCTTCGTCCGGGTTCTTTCCCGCCTTTTCGCCCTTTCCCTCCTCGATGCTCGCCTGCTCTGAGGTCTTCTCGCTGACGTCCGCCTCGAGCGTTTCGTGGGCCTTTGGTCGCCACTCGTCCCACTCTTCGAACGCACGGGTGAATCGTGCGTGGGCGTCGTCTTTCGGGTCGTGGACACCGGTATCACGGAGTGCGCGCGTGATGCGTTCGCCGTGCTCGACGACGTCGCCCCAATCACCGCGGATTTTGAATCCCGAGATGCTCTCTTCCATCGGCTGGCGAGGGCTAAGCGATGGACGGCTATAAACTTCCGTGCTGCGCCCCCCGGTACTCGCGGCGACGATGGCGAGTGGGTTCGATTACCGGGGGCGATACCAGGGACGATCGAGGTCGAAATCGGTTCCAAGACGGTCTGAAACGGTAGACGCGTCGGTCACATCGCGTTCGCGGGTGATCGATACTGTGAACTATCCGGCGACAGGCTGTAGCAATATGCCAATCGAAGACCGGGACAACGCGTATCTCGTTACCCACGCACTGGCGAAAGACACGCTCTCGCGGCTTCGCGACGTCGAAACCGAGCAGGTAAGCTTCCGGAAAGGACTCGTCAAACTCGGCCGCATCTGTGGCTACGAGATCATCGACGGTCGTATGGAAACCGAGTACGTCGAGATCGACACGCCCCTCGAGCCCACGATGGGCGAGCGCGTGCGCGGGCTCGACGACGTCGTCATCATCAACGTGCTCCGCGCGGCGACGCCGTTCGTCGAGGGATTGTTGAAGGCGTTCCCCCGCGCGCGACAGGGCGTCATCAGCGCTAGCCGCGACGAGGAAGCCGGACGCGACGAAGACGGCTCGTTCCCGATTACGGTCGACTACGTCAAGCTTCCAGAAATTCACGAGGAAGACACCGTTATCGTCGCCGATCCGATGCTCGCGACGGGCAGTACGATGTGTACCGTCCTCGAGCACGTCATCGAGAACTCGCCCGACCCGGAGAACTTGATCGTCCTCTCGGCGGTCTCGGCTCCCGAGGGGCTGCTCCGCGTCGACGAGGAGTGCCCCGAAGCCGACTTGCTGACGGTCTCGATCGACGACTACCTCGACGACGACGGGTTCATCGTCCCCGGACTGGGCGACGCCGGCGACCGAGCCTTCCGTACGACCTGAGTTTTCGCCAATCAACATCGTTGGACCTCGCCGCCGGACTTTTGCTGGATGGGGAGCATTCACTCGCATGGACTACACGCACGTGAATCCAGACGACCTCGAGCCAGTCGCGGACCGACCCTGTGACACGCGCCGGCTGAGCGGGCCGGCCGGACTCGAGCACGTCGCCGTCAACCGATTTCGCGCGGAGCCGGGAGAGCAGGTACCGCTGGCGTATCACTACCACGAGCGACAGGAGGAGGCGTTTTTCGTGTGTTCGGGGACGCTACGCGTCGAAACTCCGGAGGGAGAGTTTGCGGTCGACGAGGGAACGCTGTTTTCGGCCCGTCCCGAAGCGCCACACCGGGCGTACAACCCCGCAGACGCGGATTCGACCGTCGACGTGATCGCCATCGGCGCGCCGCCCGTCGACGGCGACGCCGTTCACTACGATCCCGACGAGTAGACTCGGACTCGATCCGAACGGCCACTCGAGTCCGGGAGAGACCTCACGAAGATTCGGACCCGCAGGTGTCGATACCGAGGAGGGCGTTCACGGGACAGCGCTGGATAACGGCCGTCGCGAGGATATCGCTTCCGGCGACGAACGCGAGCGCGCCCGCCGTCCGGTCGCGATTTCGGTAGCCGAATGCGAGCAACGCGACTCCGAGAACGATCCGAAGCGTCCGATCCGTTCCGCCGACGTTTCGATCCATGTTCGAGCGAACGTGAGCGAGCACCGTAGGCGTTTTTCCGCTCGCCGGTCCCAGCCGAGTGCGGAACTCGAGGCGAAATCGCTCGCCGCTCGGCAGCCGGGGATCAACCCCTTCATTTCGGTTCGAGACGGCTCATTCACCCGAAAAAGGGCGTCCCATCGGCCGTCGGTCCAGTCGAAACGGTGCCTTCGTAGCATTCAGGTAACATTTCAGTGGTCGCTCGCTGACTCTCCGTCACGACTCGAGAGTCCCGCGTCTCGCTCGCGCTCGAGGGCGGGCGGGGCGTCGTGGTGACTCGAGTAGCCGTCGAACCAGCGGACGATACGCTCGAGTCGGTCGACGACGTGGGCCGGTTCGCCCGACCGAGAGAGTTCGTGACCCTCCCGCGGATAGCGAACGAGGCGGGTGTCGACGCCGTGTTTCTTCAGCCCGAGGTAGAACAGTTCGGCCGTGTTGGCGGGCGTGCGATAGTCCAGATCCGAGTGCACCACGAGCGTCGGCGTGTCGACGTTCGGAACGTGAGCGGCCGGAGACTGTTCCCAGAGGAAGGCGGGGTCGTCCCACGGAGTCACCCCGAAGTCGCCCTCGATCAGCTTGAACGCGTCCGTCGAGCCGTAGAAACTGGTCAGATCGTAGACGCCGCGCTGGGAGACGGCGGCGCGAAAGCGGTCGGTCTGGGTGACCGCCCACGCGGTCATGAACCCGCCGAAGCTCCCGCCCGTGACGAACACCTGCTCGTCGTCGACGTACTCGCGCTCGCAGGCGGTCTCGACGCCCGCGAGGACGTCCGTCAGCGTGACCGGCCCCCACTCGCGCTCGATCGCCATCGCGTGATCCTCGCCGTAGCCCGTCGAGCCCCGGGGGTTACACCAGAAGACGACGTACCCCCGCGCCGCGAGCGTCTGGAACTCGTGCCACATCGTCCCCGCGGTCGTCCACTGGGCGTGGGGTCCGCCGTGGATCTCGACCGCGAGTGGGTACGTTTCGTCGGTAGCGTCCGCGTCGAATTCGGGTGGAGTGAGGAGCCAGCCCTGAATTTGGTGTGTCTCCTCCTCACCCTCGACCGTGAACCACACCTCCTCCGGTTGACGGACTGCTCGATCGGCCAAGTAGTCGTCGTTGACTCGAGTCAGCCGGTGACACTCGTTGCCGCCGCGAGTGGTGACGAACACGTCGCCCGGGTGATCCCACTCGCTGTAGGTGTACGCGACGGCGTTCGACCCCACCGAGAAGCCGTCGATGTCGACGCCGTCACCGTACACCAGCGCGGGCTCGTCACTCTCGTCCGCAGGGATCGACCAGAGAACCCGCGAGCCTTCGTCCGGCGTCGAGACGTACAGCGCCTCGCCGTCGGGAGCCCACTCGAACGAACAGCGACTCCCGACGGTGCGGTCGAGCGGTGCCGTCGGCGTCCACTCGTCACCGCTCTCGCGGTCGTGGACGCGAACGTCGGTCTGGCGCATCGAAGCGCGATCCTCTGGGGTGTACTCGAAGGCGACTCGGCCGTCCTCGGTCGCCTCGAGCGCCGTGACCCAACCCGTCGTCTGTGCGAACGCCTCGACGGCGTCGGACTCGCCCGCCCCGTCGCGCTCGAGTCGGTGTTCGTAGAGGTCGTAGGCGAGCGAATCGTCCGGTTCCGGCCCCGTCTTGGAGGCGTAGTAGATCGTCTCGGAATCACCCCACGTGGGGGAGACGAAGTCGGTATCCCAACCGTCGGTGAGTCGCGCAATCGCGTCGCCGTCGGGCTCGTCGGCCGCCGCGAGAGCCACGGTCACGTCGACGACGTAGACGTGGCTCCGTTTCCCGTCGTGATACTCGGTTCCGGCGCGGTAGATCGGCCGATCGATCACGCGCGGGTCCGGCTCCTCGGGCTCGTACTCGGGGTCGACCGCGGTGTCCCGGTTCGCCTCGCGGTCGGCCGGCCCGACCCGCTGGGTGAAACACAGCCGAGAGCCGTCCGGGCTCCACTCGAGGTCCGCGATTCCCCCGACGACGGACGTGAGGCGTCGGGCTTCGCCGCCGTCGGTTGGGACGACCCAGAGTTGCTGGCGGTCGGTCTCACCGCGGGTGCTGGCGAACGCGAGCCAGTCGCCGTCGGGGCTCCAGCGGGGCTGGCTGTCGACGCCGTCGCTCGCGGTGAACTGTGTGTGTCCGTCGCCCCCGACCGGTACGACGTGGATCGTCGCCGCGTCGGATTCGTCGTCGTCGGCCGTGCGACGAACGAACGCGACACGTTCGTCGTCGGGTGAGAGTTGCGGGTCGGCTACGTGTGCGAGTTCGTGATAGTCGGCGGCTCGAATCGTTCGCATTACCACAGCGACAGTATCGCGAACCCCATATCTGGTTCGGATTCGTCTGTTGTAGGGGACGATACCCGACAAATTCGATTACTCGAGCGAACGAGGGGCGATCAAACAACACATTCTATTAATGTAACAAAATTTTATATCTTGCACTCGTTACTGCAGATGAGTAAGTATAAGTTCTATAAGAAGGTGCGTTTGGTTGTCATGCAGAAGAAAATAGCACGCCGACGGTTCGTCGCGGCAAGCGGTGCCCTGGGACTCACGGCGATCGCCGGCTGCATCGGCGAAGATGCCGAACCGGACGATGACGACGATGATGACGACGACGAAATCGGTGATCCAGACCCCGACGGGGGAGAAATCCTCGAGTGGGACGCCGGCGGCCAGAGTGGAACGTACTACCCGCTGTCGGGTGATTTCAAGAGTATCGTCGAGTCGCATACGTCACACGGGTTGCAGGTGCAGTCGACCGGTGCAAGCGTCGAGAACGTCGGTCGCCTCGAGCGCGGCGAGTCCGACTTCGCCCTGATTCAAAACGACGTCGGCTACTTCGCGTACAACGGCGTCGGGATCGACGAGATCGACGAGGAGATGACGAGCCTTCGTGCCGTCGGCTCGTTGTACCCCGAAACGATTCACATCGTTGCGGATGCCGACGCCGACATCGAGTCGATCGAAGACCTCGACGGCGCGACGGTCAACGTCGGCGACGAGGGAAGTGGAACCGAGGTCAACGCCCAGCAGATCCTCGAGACGGCGGGCGTCGAGGCCGACGAGCAGACCGGAGACTTCGCCACGGCGGCCGACCAGATTCGAGACGGGGGCATCGACGCCGCCGTCATCGTCGGCGGTTGGCCGGTCGGCGCGGTCGACGAGCTTGCAGAGACGACGGACATCACGTTGGTCGAGGTTCCCGAAGACATTCGGGCGGACCTGATGGAGGAAGCCGAGTGGTTCTCCGAGGACGAGATCCCCGGCGGAACCTACGACGGGGCCGACGACGACGTGCAGACGGTCTCGGTCGAGGCGATGATCGCCACCCACGAAGACGTCGACGACGAGATCGTCGAGGAAGTGACCGAGGCCATCTTCGAGAACACGGACGACGTCACCCAGAAAGAAGAGTACATCGACGCCGAATCGGCACAGGACGCCATTCCGATCGACTTCCACCCCGGCGCTGAAGCGTACTTCGACTGATAGCGACGGCCGATCGAGGTCGACGCCTGCCGCCGACTCGCGTTTCTGTCGAACTCGAGTTGCCGGTTGATCGACTCACCGACCGACTCACTTCACCCACTCTCTACCGTGGTTCGACTGACCCGTCGACGCGCGCTCGCCCTTACCGCGGCCACTGGAGCCACGGCTGCCGGGACGATTGGGGCCGTCGCGACGAGCGCGTCGGCCGACCGAACCCTGCTCGTCGCCGACGCCGCCGACGGTGACGCCCTCCTCGAGATTCCGGTCGACGACGGAGAAGAACTAACCCTTTCGTACACCCACAGCGTCGAAAAGACGCCCGTCGAAGACGTCTACGTCGTCGACGGAGACGTGCTCCGGATGGATCGGATGGTCTTTCAGTCGTTCGGGGCGGGCCTCCCCACGGACGATATCGAGCGAACCGACGAGGGGTACGTCCGCGAGAGCGACGAATCGACCGAGGAACTGCGCGTCACACCGGGATCGATCGCCGGCCACGAACTGGTCGTCGGGGCCGAACGGTACGATCTGGTTGAGCGATCTGACGGACGGACCGTCACGCTCTCGGTAACCGACCGAACGCTGCGAGACGCGCTCGAAACGACCGTCGACCACGAGCGATAGCGACGCGCTCCCTACTGCCACTATGAGCGAAGATCACCACGACGAAAACGCACTCTCTGAGGACGAACAGGACGAACTGCTCCAGGAAGTTCAACGGCGTCGAACGCTCAGCGGATTCGCGGCCGCGCTCGTCGCCCTGATCGGCATCTCGTTTTCGGCGTTCCAGATGTGGGTCGCCGCCCGAAGTTATTACTTCGGCGCGACACTGCCACTGGTCGGCGAGATCGAACTGGGGTCGCTCGAGCCCCTACAGATATACACGGTCCACGTGACGTTCGCGCTGGTCCTGGCATTTCTCCTCTTTCCGGCCAGTCGCGGCGAGGGCTTCGTCGCCCGCTCTCTCGGCCGAATCGAACCCACCGTCAGTCGTCGAACTGGACCGGATTCAACGCTCGAGGGACTCGTCACTCGACTCGGTGACGCCGTGCGTTGGGTGTTCGTCGACCCGTCGATGAGCCGCGTTACGCCCATCGACGTCATCTGTATCGTCCTCTCGCTCCTTCCCGCTCACTTCATCGTCACGAATTACGACCAACGACAGGACATGGCGATCGTCGGTATCGGTAACGTCGACGCGCTACACGAGATTTATCCGGCGCTCGAGCCGGTCGTGACGGCCGTCGCCACGCTCGGAATCCCGCTCGACGAGGTGTCGTTCGGCCTCGTAATTGGAGCCCTCGGCATCCTGTTGGTGCTCGAGGCGACGCGACGGACCCTCGGCGTGCTCCTCATGTCGCTCGTCGCGTCGTTCATCGTCTACGCGCGGTGGGGCCACTTCATCCCGCGAGACTCGCTGCTCGGCCCGCTCGCGATTACGCCCGATACCTGGGGGAACATCGTCTACAACCTCTGGTTCACCACGGAAGCGGGCGTCATGAGCACGCCCGTCAGCGTCAGCGTTCGCTTCATCTTCATCTTCATCCTCTTCGGCGCGTTCCTCGAGATGAGCGGCGCCGGCAAGTGGTTCATCGATCTCGCGTACTCGCTGACGGGGACCCGAAAGGGCGGCCCGGCGAAAGCGAGCACCGTCTCGAGTGGCTTCATGGGGATGCTCTCGGGGTCGTCGATCGCGAACACGGTGACGACCGGCGCGTTCACGATTCCGCTGATGAAGCGCTCGGGGTACTCACCCGAGTTCTCCGGGGCCGTCGAGTCGTCGGCCTCCTCGGGCGGCCAGATGCTCCCACCGGTGATGGGCGCGGCCGCCTTCCTGATCATGGAGTTTACGGGCACGCCCTTCGACGAGGTGATCATCGCCGCCACGCTCCCAGCGATCGCCTTCTTCTTCGGCATGTGGGTGATGGTCCACTTCGAGGCCGTCAAGAGCGGGGTCGGTGGCCTCCCGCGGTCGAAGCTTCCGGACGCCTCCGGCGCGTTACGAACCGGCTGGTTCTACCTCATTCCCGTCTTGCTCCTCCTGTATTACCTCGTGATCGCGCGCCTCTCGGTCAACCGCGCCGGCTGGTTGACGATCGTCGCCGTCATCGCCGTCATCGCGCTCGTCGCCGCTTACGACGAACGGACGAGAATTCCGTTGCTCACGGCGATCACCGCGATTTCTCTCGCACAGGCCGGTGCGTACGCGACCGTCGGCGGCGGATTGGCCGACGCGGTACAGGTCTTCGCCGGCCTCGAGAGCGCCGCCGAGCCCTACGCCATCGGTGGCGCCGCCTCCGCCGCGGTGTCGGATCTCGGCGTGATCACAATTCTCGTCAGCGTCGCGTTCATACTGGCTCGTCCCCTCGCCGACGCGCCGCTACTCGACTTCGACGAAGCCGTCGACAACTCGGCCGAGCGAACCGCGAAGGCGATTGGCCGGCCGAGTATGGCCTCGAGCAGGGCCTACCAGTTCGGCACGTTCGTGTTGAAGTCGATGGACTCCGGCGCGCGTACCGCGACGACGGTGGTCATCGCCGTCGCCGCGGCGGGTGTGGTTCCGGGCGTCATCAGCGTCTCCGGACTCGGGCCGAATCTCGCGTCGCTCATCGAGAGCGTCAGCGGAGGTTCGATGTTGCTCTTGCTCGTCCTGACCGGCATCGCGTCGATCATCTTCGGAATGGGGATGCCGACGACCGCGATGTACATCATCCTGGTCGCGATGCTCGAGACGCCGCTCGTAGAAGCCGGAATCGGACTCCTGGCGGCCCACCTCTTCATCCTCTACTTCGGGCTGATGGCGGACGTGACCCCGCCGGTCGCCGTCGCCGCCTTCGCCGGTGCGGGGGTCGCTAAAGCCGACGAGATGGCGACGGCAGTGACTGCGTTCTTGCTCTCGCTCAACAAGGTGCTCGTGCCGTTCGCGTTCGTCTTCTCGCCGGGAATCCTCCTCCTGCGCGAAGGAGCGGACGGCTGGGAGATGATCGGCTGGGCGGACGTCGCCGACCTCGGCTTCTTCGTCCCCGACGTGATGATCCCGGTCCTCGGGATGTTCCTCGGCGTCTACGCCCTCGCCGTCACGATCATCGGCTACCAGTACACGCGCGTCGACACCGTCGACCGGGCGCTGTACTCTGTCGCGTCGATCCTGCTCATGGTGCCGGAACTGTCGCTGCTCGTCGTCGAGTTACTCCTCACCCTCCTCGGTGTCCCCTCACACCTGACCATCTTCGTGATCACCTTCCCGCTTCGCGTCATCGGCCTCGTCCTTCTCGCCGGCCTCACCTATCGCAACCGGGCTCGAGCGGACGAGGGAGAGTCGGCCGAGTCCACCGTGTCGACGCCGACGGTGAGTGACGCCTGAGACGGGCTGGCGGAACGCTCATCGACGTCATTCAGACTTATGTAAGATGGCAGAGAATAGGAGGATCGTGGCCGCCCACGACACTACCGATTCCGCGGGGAGTATCGATCGCCCACCCGAGCGACCGGACGCGATGTTTCAAGTCGCAAGCGGCGTCTACGGCGGCGTTCTCCTCGCCGGCATCGCCACGATACTCGCCGGAGCGATCGACGGCTGGCCGGCCGGCCTCGAGTCCACGAGCGCGGGCGGGTTCCTCGCGGGTGCACTCGGCGGCTTTCTCCTCGCTCGAGTCGACGAGCGGCTGCCGATCCGACTCGGTCGGTCGGCCGTTCGCCGTGTCGCGCTCGCACTCCCTGCCCTCGTGTTCCTCGGGACGTGGTTCGCACCGTTCGAAACGCCTGCGAATCACGTCACGCTCGTCATCGCGTTGCTCGTGTTTGCGTCGGGATACGCCCTCTCACAACTCGCCGGAAACCGCTACGTCGACGCAATGGCACCCGGCAATCCCGAGCGAACGTGGGAGTGGGAGCCCGTCGGCACGCCGGTCGCCGATATCGTCATCGCGATCATGTGGGCGGTGCTCGCGATCGGCAACGCCGCCGTGGGCAACTGGCTCGAGGGACTCGTCTGGCTCACGATCGCCGGGTTCTGGGTTGGCAGCTGTCTCGCCGAGGGTCGCTGGTCGTTCGGTCCCGGACGAGAACGGTGTGAAGTACAGTGCTACGAGACTGGACTCGTCAGGCGACGGCCGTACACGAAGCGCTTCGTCGCGTGGGACGACGTCGGCCACGTCCGCCTCCGCAACGGCGAACTCGTCCTCGACTCCGGGCTTCGCGACGTTCGATTCGACCGCGACGAACTCGCGGACGCGGACGCGTTCCTCGAGGCCGTCGACGAACGCCTGACGAGCGGGGTCGGGACGAACGACGGTCGGTGACCCTCACTCGAGGTCGACGCGACCGCTCGTCGCGCTCCGGAGTCGGTCACGAAACCCGTCGGCCGCCTCGAGTGGCACGCGAACGTCGAACGCGACGCTCTCCTGATACTCCGCGTCGAACTCGTAACCCTCGCTCTCGAGGATGCTTCGGATAGTCCCCGAATCATCGTATGCGATGTCGATCGAGACCGTTTCGTGAGGGCGTTCTTCGACGACGCCCGCCGCGTCGACGGCGTCTTTGACCGCGCGGGAGTACGCCCGGACGAGGCCGCCGACGCCGAGGTTCGTCCCGCCGTAGTAGCGCGTGACGACGACCGCACAGTTTTCGATCTCTCGTTGGGTGAGGACGTTCAACGCCGGCTTCCCCGCAGAGCCGGAGGGCTCGCCGTCGTCGCTCGAGTACTCGCGAAGAAAGCCGCTCGCGGAAACGTCGCTCGAGTCCTCGTCACTTCGCCCGGCGTCGCCACCGACGCGGACGCGATACGCGGGGACGTTGTGAGTCGCGTCGGCGTACTCCTCGCGAACGGTCTCGACGAAGGATTCGGCGGCGGCGACGGAGTCGACGGGCCGAGCGTGACCGAGGAACTCGGACCCCTGCACGACGAACTCGGCGGTTGCGGGCTCGGAGACGGTCAGGTACGTTCGACTCACGGACGCCCACCTCCCGCGTTTCGTCCCCGCCATCTCGACCATCGCCAGCGTCTTCGGCTCCCCCGCTCGAGCATGGTTGTGGGTACACTCGCCCCCGAAAAGAGCGCGTCGGTCCGAGCGACACCAGTTTCCGACGACCGACGACCGGCGATCGGTCGGCCGGCGTTGGTCCCGGCTCGCGGTCGGACGGCGTCTCGAGGGGGCGGCAATCGATGTCACCGACCATCACGTTCTTACACCCCTCTATCGTCCATGTGTCTATGACCAACGATACCATCGACCAGACACTCGCCGAAGAACTCGAGAGCGTTTGTCGAACGGCAGTCGGCGACGAACTGCGAAGTATCACGTACTTCACCGAAGACGACGTCGATCAGCTCTACCTCCGTTCGGATCTCGATCAAACCGCCGATCTGGTCGGATTCGCGGACCACGAGCGACTGGGCTTTCGCTCCCAGTCGGCGTACCGAAATACGCAACTCGGGGCGTACGAAGCCACGGTCCGGATGTTCGAAAACGGCTACCTCTCCCGGGTGATTCGGGGACCACACGGCGTCTGGGTGACGACCGATTCCATGTCGATGAACCGATTCGAGGAATTGACGAGCGCACTCGAGACGGTCCTCGACGAGTTCGACGACACCGAGTAAAACAGCCGATCGCTCACTGAATTTCGATCTTCCGAACGAACTCGAGTTCGCGAATCGCGGTGAACACGTCGCCCGGGAGTTTCTGGTCGGTGACCAGGTAGAGCTGTGGTTCGTCGGTAAACTCCGGATCCTCGCTGATCGTCTGGCGAATCGAGATATCGTGTTCGGCGAGCGTCCCCGTCACCTGCGCGACGATCCCTTTCTGGTCGGCGTCGTCGACGGCGATCGCGAGTACCGTCAGGTCGAGGACGGGTGCAAGGTCCATGAGACTCGGCACCTGTGAGATGTTTTGGAAGATCCGACGCAGTTCCGGATCCTCGAGGATGACGTCCGTCGTCGAGTCGACGACGCGACGGTCGACGCCGATTTCGCGCGCGATTCCCGTATTCGGGATCTCGATGCCGCCCGAGACGACGCGGCCGTCGTCGTTGACGGAGAATCCGCGCTCTAAGAGCAAGCGAATAACCGCCTGCTGGCTCGGCGATCCCTCGAACTTTTCCATGATTTCGTCGAACATTCGTTCTCATCTCAATGCGCGCCGGGCTATAATGGTCGGTGTTCGACGCCAGTCCTTCCTCGAGCCACAATCGTCACAAAAATCCCACTACGGGAACGCCACTGTCCGGACGGATCACACGCTCGACGACCCTCGCCGGAACTGACGTGTCCGGGGTCTGACGGGCAATTTTTGACGGTCCGGTGACTACCGAAGCGCATGCGAGAGCTCCGGACCTGTGACTTCTGCGGTGGCGACGCCGCCGGCACGTTCGAAGTCCTGCCACCCGAACTCGAACCGACGGAAACCGAACAACGGCGCGTCGTGCTCTGTGCTGCCTGTAAACCGACGCTCGAAGAACTCCTCGAACCGCTCCTCACCCGCGCCGGTCTCGGCGAGCCGGCGACCGCCTCGAGCGCCGAAGAAACCACCGCGGCCCCAGACCACGACCCCGCCGCCACGCCGAATGCCGACTCAGCGACACGACAGAGACGAGAGACGACGACTGAGTCGAGTGACACTGTCGACGGAGATGACCGAACGGACACCGCTGGATCCAACGAAGCCAACGAAGCCGACAAATCCGACGACGAGAGGCACGCATCGATCGCCGAACTCGAGTCACCACACCGAGATGGCATCACCTTCGACGAGGTCGAATCCGCAGACGCAGTCGACGCGACCGGCGACGAGGCGGCGGCTTCTGCGGTCGAGACGATCGACGACGCAGCGGCCAATTCGAGTGATGACGCTCCAGCCGACTCGAGTGATGACGCTCCAGCCGACTCGAGCGACAAGACACCAGTCGACTCACAACCATCACAGCAGTCTAAATCGGCGAGGAAACCGCCTGCATCCTACGGGAAGGTTATCCGACTGCTGCAAAACCGAGAGTTCCCGATGAACCGGACGACCGTCGAAAACCTGGCCGCCGGTGCGTACGACCTCGAGTCGTACGAAGTCGAAGCGATTGTCGACCATGCGCTCGAGACGGGCGAGTTCGTCGAATCCGACGGAACACTGCAACGCGAGTAGCTTAGAGCGTTCCTTTCGTACTGGGCGTTCCCGTCCGTCGCTCGTCGACTCGCGTCGCGTCGTCGAGCGACCGCGCGAGCGCCTTGAACAACGCCTCGACCTCGTGGTGGGCGTTTTCACCCGAGACCTCCGCGTGAACGGTAAGCCCCGCATTCATCGCTAGCGACTCGCCGAAGTGACGCGCCATGTCGCTCGTGAACCCGCCGATCTGGGCCTGCGAGAACTCGCCGTCGAAGTACCAGCGCGGCCGCCCGCTCACGTCGACGATGACGCCGGCGACGGCTTCGTCCAGTGGGACCTGCCGGTCTGCGTACCGAACGATGCCGGATCGATCCTCGAGTGCGCCATCTAGCGCCTCACCGATCACGATCGCGACGTCCTCGACCGTGTGGTGATCGTCGATCTCGAGGTCGCCGTCGCACTCGAGGGCGAGGTCGAAGAGGCCGTGTTTGGCGAACGACGTCAGCATGTGGTCGAAAAAGCCGATTCCCGTGTCGACGTCCGCGTCACCGTCGCCGTCGACCGACAGCGTACACTCGATCGACGTCTCGGCGGTCTCGCGCGTGACGGTTGCCGTTCGCTCGCTCATATCCACATCGATGTGCCCGCCGGTACAAGGCGATTGCGTTCAAATTCCATCAAGATAGTGGTAGGAACGCGATTATCGGCGTTCAGTCCGGACGAATGTAGCTGCAAATCCTCACGACAATCGACGGTCTGAAAAAGAGTTGTAAAAGTTTTAGCCCCATTTGACGCCGTCTCCTCCGATCGTATCGCTCCGGTTTCTCGACTAAAACGACCCGAAACTACCCCAAGGTTCGACCACTTATATGATGGTTTCAGTGAAAGTCAGAGATACGAAACGGTGACCCCCTGATGTCCAACTCCTCCACCCCCCTCTCGAACGACTCGATCAACCCGTCCAGCCCCGAATCAGACCGTCACGACCACCCTCGGCGCTCGCTCGTCGACTCGGTCAAACTCCCGGTACAGTTCGTGTCGTTCTGGGGTGCGATCGCCCTTCCGTTCGCCCACCTGCCACTTCTCGCGCAGGGACTCGGTTCACCACAGGCGACCCTGTTGTTCCTCGTGTTACTCACAGCTAACGCCCTCGCCCTCTACGTCGGCCACGGATACAAGCGCTGACTGCGAGCTAACTCGAGGTCCCCACACACCGCCTGTGGCCGATTACAGAACCAAGACAGCCTCTCGCTTCGTTCCGAACCGATTAATGCCCCGCCGCACCCAATCACAGTCACTCGATGGGGATTCGTGTCGACTGGCGCTCGAGTTGCAGCCTCACCGGGACGGTGTTGAAGTGGCTCGCCGTCCCGCTTTCCGCCCCGCTCTTACTGGCAGTGTTCGACGGCGATAGCACGCTCCCCTTCGCCGCCGCTGTCGCCGCCACCATCGTCGTCGGACTCGGCCTCGAGCACCTGAGCGACGAGCGCGAACTGAAACAGCGAGAGGCGTTTTTGATGGTCGCGTTGACGTGGCTCAGCGTCGCCGTCGTCGGGGCGATTCCCTTCTATCTCGTCGGCGTCGGAGCACCCGCAGCGTCCGCGTTTTCGGCACCGGTCGGCGGCCTCGTCAACGCCCTCTTCGAGAGCACGAGCGGACTCACGACGACCGGAGCCACCGTGATGAGCGGCTGGGACTTCGAAAATCAGTCTCGAGCGATCCTGCTCTGGCGGCAGTTGATCCAGTGGCTCGGCGGCCTCGGGATCCTTGTCGTCGCCATCGGCCTCCTCTCGAACCTGATGGTCGGTGGTGCCCAGTTGATGGAGACTGAAACCCAGACCAGAAACGTCCGCAAACTCAGGCCCCACCTCGACGAAACCGCGCGGCTCATCTGGGGGCTGTACGTCGGCCTCACCGTCCTCGCCGCGGCGACCTTCTACGGACTGCACCTCCTCGGATTCGACGGCAACATGGACCTCTTCAACGCCGTTTCCCACGCGATGACCAGCGTCGCGACGGCCGGCTTCTCGCCCGAACCCGAGAGCATCGGCGCGTTCTCGCCCGCCGTCCAGTGGGCGATCATGCCCTTCATGATCCTCGGCGCGACCAACTTCGTCTTGCTCTATTACATCACGCAAGGCGAGTTCAGTCACCCGTTCCAGTCCGAAGAGTTTCGCTTCTACGTCGGTATCCTCGTCGGGTTCAGCGCGCTCGTCGCGGCCGTCCTCTGGATCGACCCGACGATCGATGGCACGCTCGAGGAGACGGTCAGACACGGCCTGTTCAACGTCGTCTCGCTGGTGACGACGACGGGGTACGCCTCCGCCGATTTCGGCGAATGGCCCTCCGGGGCGACGTTCGTCCTCTTTTTCAGCATGTTCATCGGCGGGATGGCCGGGTCGACGACCTGCTCGATCAAGTCCCTGCGGTGGCTGGTGACGCTCAAGGCGTTCCGGCGAAATCTCTTCCTCTCGGTTCACCCGGAGGCCGTCCGCCCGATTCGACTCGGCGACACCGTCGTCGACGAAGACACCATCCGCGACATCTACGCCTACATCCTGCTCGTGCTCGTCATCTTCTTCCTGCTGACGGTCGTCGTCGTCGTCGACGCGGCCCGCTTTAGCGACCCCAGCGTCACCGAATTCGAAGCCATCAGCGCGTCGGGCTCGATCTTCCTCAACATCGGCCCCGCGTTCGGGATGGCCGGCCCGATGGACAACTACGCCGGCTTCCCCGTCACCACGCGGACCATCATGATCGTCATGATGTGGATCGGTCGCATCGAGATCATCCCCGTGCTCGTGTTGCTGACGCCGGCCTTTTGGAAGTCCTAACGAAGTTTTGCGCTGCGGGTGCGCCTTTGGCGCACCCTCGGCAAAAATTCGATTAAAAGCACTCCTCCTTCCGTTTCGTTCGCGTTGCTCACTTCACGTCAGTCGTCGGCCCGCTCGTTCGTCCTTCGGACTCACTCGCGGTGAGTACCGGTAAACCGCCTGCCCTTCCCCGTTGAGCGAACGCGTAGCGTTTGCGATGCTCGGAAGAGCTTGCTCTTCCGCCGGGTCGCACGACTCTCGCGTTGCTCGAGCCGTGCTCCCGGCCAAGCTGTGTGCCCACGGTGCATCTACGTGGCGCGCGCTGTCAGCCGTCCGAGCGAGAGTGAGGACGGCTGAGAACCCCGTGCGAGGGATGAGCGAGTGTAACGAGCGAATCGGCTGGGGAGGTTGTGGAAATCATTGCCGCCAGCAACAGCAGCAGTAACTCGCTCGAGTCGTCCTCGAAACGGAACAGTCGGACTCGAAACGAAGGAGTCGTCCTCGAAACGGAACAGTCGTCCTCGAAACGAGAGAGTCGGACTCGAGGACACGCGAATCGACAATAAAACGGAACAGTCGACCCTGGAATTCACTCACCAATTGCGTTTTGAGCGTCCTCGAGCGAGAACTTCCCCTCGTACAGCGCACTGCCGACGACCACAGCCGAGGCACCAGCCGACTCGAGTGCCTGCACGTCCTCGAGCGTCGCGACGCCGCCGCTGGCAATGATCGGAACGTCGGTCGCCTCGACCAGTTCTCTGACCGGTTCGGTGGCCACGCCCTCGAGTCGTCCCTCGACGTCGACATTGGTAAACAAAATCGCCGCAGCACCCAGTTCCTCGTAGCGCTCGGCGGCTTCGACGGGCGAAATACCGGCACCTTCGGTCCAGCCCTCGACGACGACCTCGCCGTCTTTCGCGTCCAGACTGACGACGACGCTGTCGGGGTGGTCCTCGCTGATCTCGGCGACGATATCGGGGTTCTCGACCGCCGCAGTGCCGAGGATGACGCGGTCGACGCCCCGCTCGAGCAGGTCGATGGCGTCCGCGGCCGTGCGGATACCCCCGCCGAGTTGGGTCGGCACGTCGACGGCCTCGAGGACGGCGTCGATGGCGTCGGCGTTCCCTCGCTCGCCGTCGAACGCGCCGTCGAGGTCGACAAGGTGCAGCGAGTTCGCCCCCGCGTCGATCCAGCGGTGGGCTGCCTCGACGGGGTCGCCGTAGGTCTTCTCGGTGCCGCGTTCGCCCTGGACGAGCTGGACGACCTCGCCGTCCTGCAAATCGACGGCGGGGAGGACTTCGAACGTCGGAAACGTGCTCATGAGGGGGCGGAGGGTGGGGGCGCGCCTAAAGCCTCCGGAAGCAGCCGGCGTCGGCCGAACCGGACGAACGGCGAACAGTGTCTGTTCAGCTGCCGTCCGCGAACGCCAGACCGTCGCAGCGGCGTGTCACTCGAGTCGTCAGCGACGCCTACGGAACCCGAACAGTCTGGCATTCGTGCAGAGAGACTACAGGACGGGCTATTGAAGATCGAACTAGTCGAATGTCGTCAGGGGTTCTCCTCGCTCAGGAAGCGACCACTCAACCGGAACTGACGAGCGACATGCTCGTCGTCTTTGGCGTCGTCGGGCTGGCACTCGTCCTCTTCGTCACCGAGCGACTGCCGATCGACGTCACCGCGATCTTGTTGATCGTGGTCCTCGTCGTCCTCGAGCCCTGGACGGGGATCGACCCGAGCACCGGCATCTCCGGATTCGCGAACGACGCGACGATCACAGTGCTCGCGATGCTCATCCTCAGTGGCGGCGTCGCCCGGACGGGGATCGTCCAAGCGGTCGGCCGACGAATGGCTGCATTCGCGGGCGACAACGTCCGGAAACAGTTGTTTGCGACTACCCTCGCCAGCGCACCCGTCTCCGGGTTTCTCAACAACACGCCGGTCGTCGCGTTGTTGGTCCCGGTCGTCTCCGACGTCGCGAACCGCGGGAACACGTCGCCGTCGAAGCTCCTCATTCCGCTGTCCTACGCCTCCCAAGTCGGCGGCATGCTCACGCTCATCGGCACGTCCACGAACATCCTCGCGAGCGACATCAGCGGCCGCCTCGGAGAGGACTACGCCGAACTCCACCAGTTCTCGATGTTCGAGTTCACCCAGTTAGGTGCCATCGTCGTCGTCGTCGGCTCGCTCTACCTGATCTTCGTCGGCCACTACCTCATCCCCGAACGCGTGCCCCCACAGGCGGACTACCTCGAGTCCTACGAGGTCGGCGACTACCTCGCCGACGTGGCCGTCGTGGCGGGCTCGCCACTCGCCGGGTCGACGGTCGGGAACGCGACCTCCAAGTTTGGTCCCGAAATCGATATCGTGCAGGTCGTCCGCGACGGCGATCGGGCGATCGCACCGGGTCGTGACACCCAACTCGTCGAAGGCGACATTCTCGTCGTCCGGACAGATCGAGACGCGATCACGATGCTCGAGGACGCGTTCGGCGTCGAGCCAGTCGGGCGCCCGACCTCGACGGCAGAACTGTCCTCCGAGGATGGCGACGGCAGTATCACCGAACTGGTCGTCTCGCTCGACTCGCGACTCGTCGGCGAACGACTGGACCCCGAAGCGTTTCGCGAGGAGTTCGGCGCCGCCGTCCTCGGACTTCGCCGCCACGGCGAACTGATCGGCGAGCGGATCGTCGGTCGACGCCTCGACGTTGGTGACACGTTGCTCGTGCAAGCGCCCTCCGATACACTGGATCGGCTCTCGAGGCGCGACGACGTGATCGTCGCTCGCGAACCGCCCCAACCCGACTATCGGGCCGCCAAAGCGCCGATCGCCATCGCCATCATGATCGGCGTCGTCGCCGTTGCCGCTCTCGAGATTTACCCCATCCTCCTCTCGGCGCTCGCCGGCGTCGTCGCGATGATCGTCACGGGCGTCCTCGAGCCAAACGAAATGTACGACGCCGTCGAGTGGGACATCATCTTCCTGCTGGCGGGCGTGATCCCGCTCGGGATCGCACTCGAGCAGTCGGGTGCGGCCGCCTACCTCGCCTTTCTCGTCGTCGAGACGGCAGGCTTTCTGCCGACGATCGTGGTCCTGTGGCTGTTTTACATCGTGACGGGGCTGATTACGGAACTGATCAGTAACAACGCGAGCGTCGTCCTCTTGATCCCGGTCGCAGCGGCCGCCGCGGCGGGTATCGGCGCGAATCCCTTCGCGTTCGTCCTCGCGGTCACGTTTGCTGCCAGTACGGCCTTTCTCGGGCCGATCGGCTACCAGACAAATCTATTCGTCTACGGCCCCGGCGGATACAAGTTCAGCGATTACTTCCGCGTCGGCGCACCGCTGCAGTTGCTGTTGTCGATCGTAACCGTGCTCGGAATCGCGTTCTTCTGGGGGGTGTGAGGTGGTTCCCGAACCGAAACGCGACGAAAGTGTATCCTCGCTTTGATTGTATAGGTTACACGAATGGTTCAAGTAGCCAACGTTGTCTCTCCAGTAGATATTTCAGGAATACACTCGTATAATTCGTAGATGGTCGAAACGCTTCTGCTGATTGGAGTCATCGCGTCGATTTTCGTCGGCTTCAATATCGGCGGTTCGTCGACAGGGATCACGTGGGGCCCCGCCGTCGGTGCCGGAATCGTCTCGAAAACCGCAGCGGCAGCGATCATGACCGCGTTCGTCTTTCTCGGCGGGATTAGCGTCGGACAGAACGTCATGGAAACGCTCAGCGAGGGCATTATCACGATCGATCTCACGTTATCCGCCGGCGTCGCCGTGCTCTTTTTCATCGGATTGGGAATCCTCGTGGCCAACATCTTCGGCGTCCCCGTCCCGACGTCGATGACGACCGTCGGCGCGATCGCCGGCCTCGGGTTAGCGACCGGCACGCTAAACTACGCGACGATGACCGAAATTATCTCGTGGTGGATCGTCACGCCGATTATCGGCTTCTGGATCGGCGGCATTATCGGCCGGTACATCTATCCGGCCGTCAATCAGCGGGTGACGATCGAGAAGACGGAGGGCCCGTTACTGGCTCTCGAGCGACGGGGCTCGATTCCGACGGTAGCGCTCGGCCCGAACACGACGCGATCGGAGGTCGGGACCACGGTCGTCGTGTTCGCCGTCGGCTGTTACATGGCGTTCAGCGCCGGCGCGAGCAACGTCCCGAACGCCGCTGCGCCGCTGGTCGGCGAAGCCGGACTCGAGGTCAACACCGCGGTCGTTATCGCCACGCTCGCGATCGGACTCGGTGGGTTCACCATCGCCCGGCGAACGATGGAATCGGTCGGCGGCGAACTGAGCGACATCCCGCTTCTCGCGGCGCTGTTCGTCATGGTGACGGCGTCGTCGATCACGACCGCACTCTCGTACATCGGGATCCCGATCAGCCTCGTGATGGCGACAGTGATGACCATCGTCGGCATCGGCTGGGGTCGGGCGACCCGACCGATCACCGTCCGCGAGGCGGTCACCCGCGACAGCGAGGTTACGGAACGAGAAATCGTTCCGGGGGCGATCACGGCCGAGGAGATGGAAGGCGAACCATCACCGCCGATCGGTGAGGAAGAACCCGAGGAAGTGCTCGACGCCGGCGACCTGTTCAACCCGCGAGCCGTAATCAAGTACCTCTCGATGTGGATCATCGGCCCGTCGATGTCGACGATACTGGCCTACGGATTTTTCACGCTCCTTCCGGGCGTCGCCTGACTGGGGATTTAGGCGCTGGCCGTCGTACCTTCCCGTATGCTCTCGACGATCCTCGTCCCCGTCGACGATTCCGAACACGCCGGTCGAGCCCTCGAGTACGCACTCGACAACTACCCCGACGCGGACGTCACCGTCCTCCACGTCGTCGGCGTCCCGTCGATGATGATGGGTGACGCCGTTGGACTAACCCTCGAGGACGACCTCGAGGAGGCGGCCGCCGAACGCGCCGAGTCGGTGTTCGAGCGAGCACAGGCGATTGCCGACGACCGGGATCGTGAGATCGAAACGGTCGTCGGCGTCGGTCATCCGGCCCGGAACATCATTGACCGCGCCGAGGACTACGAGACGATCGTCATCGGCAGTCACGGCTCCGACTGGGACCGCGCGACGCGCCGGTTTCTGGTCGGCAACGTCGCCGAGACGGTGTCGAAGCGAGCACCCGTACCGGTCGTGATCGTTCGCTAGACCGTCAGGCGCAGTCGCTCACTCCTCGTCAGCGTCGTCCCCGACCGACCCCTCGACGATCTCCTCGATTTCGGCCTCTCGAGGGCGACGTTCGACGCGTTCTTTGACGTCTTCGACCTGCGTCTGGACTGCTTCGACCTGTCTTTCAACCGTTTCTTCGACCGACTGCTCGACGACCTCCTCGACTTGGGTCTGGACACCTTCGACCTGCTCTTCGACCGTTTCCTCGACTTGGGTTTGGACACCTTCGACCTGCTCTTCGACCGTTTCTTCAACCTGTGTCTGGACGCCTTCGACCTGCTTCTCGACCGTTTCCTCGACTTGGGTCTGGACACCTTCGACCTGCTCTTCGACCGTTTCTTCAACCTGTGTCTGGACGCCTTCAACCTGCTTCTCGACGGTCTGTTCGACCTGTTCCTGGACGCCTTCGACCTGCTTCTCGACCGTTTCCTCGACCTGGGTCTGAACCGCTTCGACTTGCTCCTCGACGGTCTGTTCGACCGCCTGCGTCATCCAGTCTGGATCGAACCGAGCCATCTTCCAGACGACGTGAACGACGTATGAGGCGAACACACCGATCCCGAACGCGATCCCGACGTTCGTCTCGCCCGTTACGATCAAGCCGATCGAAAGGACGATCAACGCCCCGTACGCGAGGTCGACGAGCGCGTCGACACGGACCGGGTTCATCGCCATTGTTCACCGACAGCGACGGCGATTTCTGTCACAGAATACGCTGCTCGAGTCGAGTTCCCCCACGTCGGTGTGGTCGACCGACTTCGACGAATCAACTGACACGGAAACATGTTAGCTGTAAAGACGAGACGGTTAACCGAAACACTTTGGACTCAAAAGCCGAAGATCGGGACGAACCGGAACGTTAGGAATGCGCCCAGCGTCGCGAGCACCGGGACGAAGTTTTGGACTAAGATCACTCGCGCAGTCGTCGACGGATCGAACAGATCCGACGCCTTCGGGATATCCTCGGCTTCTTCCTCACCGATTTCGGGTGCGGGTTCTCCTTCCTCCTCCGTGGTGAGTGCACCGACCGAGACGCTCGTCTGCTCGCTCCCTCGAACGGCGTCTGTTACCGTGGTTGTCCGAGTCGCGCGGCCCCACCCGAGCCCGATAATGCTCATCGTCGCGACGATCACCAACTGGACCGGAATCCCGATCGCCGAGAGCAGGGTCACGATCGTCGCCGAGACGGTCATGACGACGACCGCCGCCGTTAACGGCAGGTTCGTAATATCGTTCCCCATCGTCTCGAGCGTCCGTCTGGCGATGGTGAACGCACCGATGGTGACGGCCACGCCGGCCAAGATGATTCCCCACTCCATGTTGGAGAAGGTCGCGAGGACACCGTCCTCGAACTCGAGAGCGCCACTGCCGACGAGCGGCGCGACGGCGTTCGCGACGTTGCTGGCCCCCGAACTGAAGGCCATGTAACAGCCGATTCCGACGACGATCAGCGAGCCGGTAATCTCGCGTTTGTCAGTCCCCTTCGCTGCCGAGACCTTCGGAATCGTCGACGAGCGATCGACCACCCACAGGTGGGTCTCGCGCCGAGAAATAGCGACCCACTCGTTGAGTTGCGGATAAAAGTAGCGACCGATCACGCCGCTCACCCAGAAGGCCACGATCGGCGCGACGATCCACCACGAGACGATTTCGCCCATCGTGGCCCAGTCGAGCGTCCCCGTCGCCAGTCCGAGCCCCGCGATGGAACCGACCGCGGTCATCGACGTCGAGGCCGGAACGCCGAACAGATTGCCCGCAAACAGCGCGAGGCCGATGAAAAACAGGACGCCGATCCCCGCCTCGAGCGTCAGAATGTCGCCCGGGACGATGTCCTCGCCGAGGGTTTCGACGACGGCCGGCCCGACGATCCAGCCGCCGAGGAAGAAAAAGACCGACATCAGCGCGGCGGCTCCGAGTTTCGAGAGCACGTGCGCACCGACAGCGGGTCCAAACGAGACACCGGTGGTCGCTCCACCGATATTGTAGCCAACGAAGACGGCCACGAGAATACCGACGAGTAACAGTGTCTCGATCACAGACGAGATAACGCAATCCGTCGGGATAAAGGATACTACTCACCTCGCCGCACTCGTCGACTGACAGACAGAAACTGTCGAACGCTGTGAGGCTGTTTCACCGTGGTGTCTCGAGTCGGGTCGAACGACGCTGCCTCGAGACGATGTCGGTCGAGGGAACTCGGTATCGAGGTGGATTCCGTCGATCTGACGGGGGTGCTTTCGCACATATGTGATCTTTTGGAGAGTTTGTTCGAGCCGTATGAAACATGTGTTTAAATCTCGAGCGTCGAACAGAGATATCCTGCCTGATAGACCAGTGAGGACCGAACAGCAAGCTATACCAGTGCGGGACTCGAACCGCCGAACGATGCCCACGGTAGAATACCTCAACTACGAAGTACTGGACGACCAGGGCTGGGAGATGGACGACGACGACCTCTTCGACCAGGCTGCCGACGCCGGTCTCGACGAAGAAGATTACGGCTCCCTCGACGTCGCCGAAGGGGAGTACATCCTCGAGGCCGCCGAGGCCCAGGGCTACGACTGGCCCTTCTCCTGCCGTGCAGGTGCCTGTGCAAACTGTGCAGCCATCATCAAGGAAGGCGAAATCCAGATGGACATGCAACAGATCCTCTCCGACGAGGAAGTCGAGGACAAGAACGTTGTCCTGACCTGCATCGGTTCCGCCGAGACCGACGAGGTCAAAATCGTCTACAACGCGAAGCACCTCGACTACCTGCAGAATCGCGTCATCTAACGGCTACAACTACCGCATAGACGACCCGTCCCAGACGATGGGACGATTTTCACTGGTTTAGGCAACGGTGGCAGAAAATCCCCAGCAACTGCTGTCGTCTCGAGCAGTTCGTCTCTCACACTCGCTTCACTTTCGTGCAAAATTAGCTACACACTATGGGAGCAACGGAATGGTGATACCACAGCAGGCCACACGCAAGGTATCAACCGATTGTATTCACAACAGACGCGAGCAATCGAGCAGTTGCGTCGGGCCTCTCGGAAGACCGGTAGCCCGTCGTGTGGCCTCGAGCGAGGCGTGTCCGTTCGATGGCGAAACTGCGTCTCGAGCCGGTCACACTCGAGAACTGGACGACAAGAACTGGTTTCGAAAGCGACCACGGGTGTGCCAGGAACGTCGACACACTCGCCGACGGCAGACGGTGAAACGACGGTGGGTGACGATGGTCGACGGTGGTCGTCTGAGACGCGACTCGAGAGTCGGCTTTCCGGTGAAAATCTCATACGGCAGCCGGCGACGATCAGGACGGTCGACGACGAAATTCTGGTCGGCAAAGAGAAATCGTATTTTGAAGAGACGGGAATTGTTGCTCCCAGAAGAATACGGTGCAGATCGTGTAGTTGATTTTAATGGGTCCGTGGAGACGAGAGCGCGATCACGCGGACTCTCGACGGGAACGAACGACCAAGTACCCGGCCAGTAGCACTCCGACTGCCGGGAACAGAGCGAGGACGCCAAAGAGCACGCCGATTCCACCGTAGGTGAGTGAGATACCGGCGACCGACGCGCCTGCGGCACCGATCCCGAAGACGCCGAGATACGTGTAGCCGAACGAGAGGCCATGGACGTCGGCTGAGGCGTACTTTCCGATCAGCGCCTGGTGGATGGGTGCCTCGACGTAGACGAAGAAGCCGAGGGCGGCGGCGATCGCGAGCGTCGCGATCAACCCGCCTTGCGTCGCGATAGGGAAGAGCAACGAGACGACGATCAACGCGACGAACGCGCCGACGATGGCCCACTCCGGCGAGCGGTAGTCGCTCACTTTTCCGCCCACGTACTGTCCGCCTGCGCCGATCAACAACAGTCCGGCGTAGACGTACTGGCTCGGATCGAACGACTCTCCGGCGATCTCGACGGACGAAAAGACTGGCAGGTCGGCGAGTACGTCCGGCAAGAACGTGAAGACGCCCCGATAGTACGTCCCCGCGAGCATCGCGATGGCGAACACGAGGATGAAACTGCCGACGAACAACACCTTCGTCTGCTCGAGCAGCGTCGCGAGTTCGGCGCGGAAGCCGTCGGTTCCGGCCCCGTCGTGCGAGTCGGTCCGGTCGCCGCCGTCGCTCGAGGCGGTGGGTTCGTCGACGGCCGCGGTTTCGTCGAACGAGAGGCCGTACGCCGCGACGACGCCGATGATTGCCGGCACGACGAAGAGGGCGGCGACGAGCCGCCAGTCGAGGAGGGTGAGTGCGATGGCAGCAGCGAGCGGGCCGAATGCCGTGCCGACGTTTCCGGCGACGCCGTGGTAGGCGAGGACGGTCCCCTGCTGGCGGGCCCCGCGAGTGATGAGCGAGAGTCCGGCGGGGTGATAGACGCTCGCGGCGGCCCCCCAGACGACGAGGGCCGCGCCGAGCACGTAGACGTTGGGCGCGAGGCTCACCAGCGCGAACCCGCCGCCCATGCCGACCATCGACCAGACGACGAGTTGTTTCGACCCGAATCGATCCGCGAGAATGCCACTCGGCAGGGCACCGACGCCGATGAGGCCGTAGCCGACCGCGACGACCGTTCCTAACACCGCCGCAGAGACGTCGAACACGTCGAGCCAGATGACGACGAACAGCGGGATCGTCAGCTCGTAGACGTGAAACGTCGCGTGGCCGATCATCGTAAACCGCGAGATCTGTCGGTCGTTTCGATTCATTGCCAGTGGGGTGTACTCGAGTGAGCGCGAACGATCATCAGTGTGAACGGGAGTGACGTGAATCTACCGTCCGCGCCACTATTCAGGTGCGTGAAACGACCGTACTTGCCGGTACATCCACATTGATTGGCTCCTGCTGAGAGGATTCGATCCAGAGCCGTGATGGTGTGTTGACGAACTGATGGCCTGGCAATACAAGTATACGGTCCTCGCGCTGTGTACGCTGGCGTTTCTCTCGACGACGGTTGCTCGACTCGCGATTAGTCCGGTCGTCCCGGCGATTACGGACGATTTCGAAATTTCGAACACGATCATTGGATTCGCGCTGACGGGAATGTGGATGGCCTACGCGCTCGCGCAGTTTCCGAGCGGTATCCTCGGGGATCGATTCGGCGAGCGGACGGTGATCCTCCTCGCGTTAGGCGGGACGTCGATCATGTGCGTGTTGCTCGCCCTGTCGCCTCACTTCGCCGTGTTCGTCCTCGCCGTCGTCGCCCTCGGCGGGGTGGCCGGCCTCCACTACAGCGTCGCGACGACGTTTCTCGGTCGGACGTTCGACAATCTCGGGTTCGCGATCGGCGTCCACACGAGCGGGTCGTCCGCGGCGGGACTCATCGCCCCGGTCGCCGCCGCGTGGATTAGCGTTCGCTTTGGCTGGCGTCCGGCGGTCGCGTTCGCAACCGTGATCGCCTTTCCGATCTTCCTCCTCTTCGCGTGGCGTATTCGACCGACCGAACCGCGCCAACCGGGAAAAGCGGTCGTGGAACGGCTACAGCTCGGGCCGGTCGTCGGGATACTCAAACGTCCGGAGATCGCGTTCACCGTCTCGATCGCCGCACTCTGTGCGTTCGTCTGGCAGGGGATCGCCTCGTTTTTGCCGGCGTTTCTCGTCGAGTATCGTGGCCAGTCGGAAGCGATCGCGGGCACCGTTTTTGCGATGTACTTCGTCACGCAGTCGGTGACCAAGCCGAGCATCGGCGCGCTGTCGGATCGGTTGGGCCGAGACGCCGTCATCGTCGGTTGTATGATCACCGGCGTGAGCGGGCTGGGACTGTTCGTCGCCGTTCCCGGCCTCCTCGGCGTCATCGGCGGCATCGTCCTCGTCGGCATCGGCTTGAGCTGGGCCGTCGCGATCGAGCCGCGATTCATGGAAAACATGTCCGAACAGGAACGCGGCGGCGGCTTCGGGCTCGTTCGGACGGTCTACCTCGTTATCGGGTCCCTCGGCTCGCTCGCTGTCGGCCTCTTCGCCGACGTCTTCGGCTGGGCCGTCTCCTTTGGCATGCTGATGGCCGCGTTAGGGATCGTCGCCGTCGGCTTGCTCGCGAACGCGGCGCTGGGACTCGAGTACTGAGCCCCCGTTTCAGCACTCGCTCCTCGAGGGCTCGTCTCACTACTTACAGCCCGAGACGGAGGACGCGATTGGTCGCGATCGTCGCACAGACGAGGGCCATGATGCCGGCGAGCACGGCGAATGCGGCTTCCCACCCGAAGAAGTCGGCGAGCGCGCCGACGGCGACGCTGCCCGACGCGCCGGTCGTCATGTAGACGGTTCGGACGAGTCCGAAGCCCGTGCTCCGTTCGGCGTCCGTAAACGAGTCCATGAACCGCGACTGGACCGGGGCCCCCCAACTCATCGCGAGCCCGATGAAACAGACGCTGAGTGCGTAGACCGCGAGGCTGTCGGCGACGACGAGCGCACCGTAGCCGAGGACGCCCGCACTCATCGAGACGACCGTCGTCGCGTCGCGGCCGAATCGATCGGAAAGCCAACCGGTGAGGGGCTGAGTAAGGCCGTGGGCGAGAAAGTAAAGCGAGAACAGCGCGCTCGCGAGCGACGCTGAGAGCCCCTGTCCGTCCTCGAAGAACGCCGGCAGGAACGACGCCGTCGCCTGCCACGTAAACGCACAGAGAAACGCGATGAGCGTCGTGTACGCGATAGACGGTCGAGAGAGTAACTCGAATATCGTGGTGATCTGTACGCGCTCTCGCATCGGTTGCTCCGGTCGTTCTGGCGTCGTCGGACGGATTCGCCAGATGAAGAGGACGAACAGTGGAATCGCGAAGAGCGCGCCGATGAGGATACCCGCTCGCCAGCCGTAGAAACTAGCGATCAGTGCCGCAGCGACGGGGGCGACGAGACCGGCAGCGGGACTCCCGGCGATGTGAAACCCGATCGCGCGACCGATATCGTCGAACTGCTTCGTCAGGTAGGTCGTCGCCGGCGTGTAGTGCAGGCCGGCACCGAATCCGAGCACGATCGCGAAGACGACGAACAATCCGAACGTCGGGGAAAGCGCGAGAAAGATGCTTGCGACGCCCGTCAACCCGATCGCCGTGAGAATAACGCGACGCTCACCGAATCGATCGCCGAAGATGCCACTCGGAAACTGCGCGATCGCGTACGTCGCCCACATCAACGAGAGCGCGAAGCCGACGGCCGCGTTCGAGACGCCGAAATCGTCGGTTATCGCGGGGACGAGCGGGCTGATCGAGAGCCGCGCGACCATCGTCCCCATGAACGCGAGCGTACACAGCACTAACGCCGTATGGGTGTACCGCCACTTCACAGCCCCCCGTTTCGGGGGTGGGAAAAAGCGGCTTGCGTTCCCGGTGTATCTGACCGGATAATATTGCCCCAACGAACGTTCTTCGTCGCTTACCCGAGCGACGGGGCGTCCTCGTCCGGGGCGACCTCGAGGGCGTTGAGGACGACGGCGAGCATGCTGTAGTAACCGAAGGTCGCGACGAGTTCAGTTACACCAGTTGTTCCGAACTGCTCGGCCGCTGCCTCGAAGCGTTCGTCGTCTACCTCGTTCGTCTCGAGCAGTTGGCGGCCGAACGTGACGATGCGTCGCTCGTGGCTCGAGAGGCCGTCGACGGCAACTCGCTCGCGAACGGCCTCGATCGCCTCGTCGCTGACGCCGGCGTCTCGCGCGATCGGTTCGTGGACGGCCCACTCGAACGGACAGTCGAACTCGCGTGCGGTCGTCAGGATCGCGAGTTCCCGGACGTCGTCGGGAAGCACGCTGTCGAATCGAATGTACGTTCCCAAGTGACCCGCGCGGCCCGCCACCTCGGGGCTGTTCAATAAGACGCCGAAGGGGCCGATCACGTCGCCGCGACTCTCGACGATCTTGTCGTAATTGTGGTATTGGTCCTCAGGAATCGCTGCCTTAGACGCGATAAATGGGACCCTAGGCGAGTCATTGTCTGCCATTGTATCCGAACCGTTGGCACTCGAGGATATATAGCTAGCGGAGAACAGGCGGCCAGCCATCGAAAGGCGAACCGACGTCGGTCGGGTGGTTCAGTCGCTACCGACCGGTGCCGAGACGTCGACGTCTTCGGACGTGTAGTGGCGGACTAACACGAGTGCGAGTCCGAGCGCTGCCGGCCCGTCCGTCATAACCCCCGGAATCAGGAGTAAGATCCCGCTCGCGAACAGGATGAGCCGTTCGACGCGTGAGGCCCGTTTGAGCAGGAATCCCTCGAGGGAACTCGAGATGGCGACGACACCCGCACCAGCGGAGAGGACGCCGAGGACGACGGCTCCCGTGCCGCCGATGAGGAGCAACTCGTTTCCGTAGACGAACGCGAACGGAACGAGGAACCCGACGGCGGCGAGTCCAACGGCGTCTATCGCCACGTTCCACGGGTTCGATTCCGAGATACCACTCGCCGTGAACACCGCGAGCATCACCGGCGGCGTGATGGCGCTCAGGATGGCGAAGTAGAAGATGAACATGTGGGCTGGGAGCGTGTCGACGCCCAGTTCGATGAGCGCCGGCGCGCCCAGCGACGCGACGACGATGTACGCCGCGGTCGTCGGGAGGCCCATGCCCATGACGATCGACGCGATCATCGTGATGATGAGGCCGATCAGCAAGACGCCCTGCGAGAGCGTCGCGACGAGCGAGCTAAAGACCAACCCGAGGCCGGTCAGGGTGACGATGCCGACGACGATTCCCGCCGTCGCACAGGCCGTCGCGACGATCAGCGTCATCCGAATACCGCGATCCAGCGCGCGAATAATCGTGTGAACGGCGTTGTACCCGATCGTTCCCACGGTGTCGAAATCACCGTTGGCCGTGGCGCGACCGAGTCGTTTGACCGACGAGAGCGGAATCGCGACGAGGAGCGTCAACACGATGGCGACGAACCCGGCGGTCATCGCGGTCCACCCCGAGAGCAGCATGTAGACCAACACGACGATCGGCAGCAGGTAGTGAATCCCGTTGGTCACCAGTTCGCGAGCGTCCGGCAGTTGACTGGCCGGCAGTCCCTCGAGGCCCTGTTTCTTGGCTCGGAAGTGAACCGAGAGGAGGATACACCCGAAGTAAAGCGCCGCCGGAACGGCCGCGGCGATGATGATCTCCGCGTAGGAGATGCCGGTGAACGCGGCCATGATGAACGCGCCGGCACCCATGATCGGCGGCAGGATCTGCCCGCCGCTCGAGGCGGCCGCCTCGACGGCCGCCGCGTAGCGCGGTTTGAATCCGGTTCGGTCCATGAGCGGAATGGTGAAGGCGCCGGTTGTCGCGGTGTTCGCGACGGCGCTGCCGTTCAGGCTGCCCATGAAGGAACTCGCGATGACGGACGTCTTGGCGGGACCCCCCGACATGCGTCCGGTGACGCTGTAGGCGAGGTCGATGAACCAGTCACCGATGCCAGTCACCTCTAAGAACGCCCCTAAGATGATAAAGAGGACGACGTACGTCGCACTCACGTCGAGTGGGATGCCGTAGACGCCGTTCGTCGAGAGCATGAGGTGGGAGACGATGCGCTCGTAGCTGTATCCGGGGTGGGCAAGTTCCATTGGCCACAGTGGGCCAGTGTAGGCGTAGACCATGAAGACGCCCGCCAGTATGGGGAGGATGACGCCGGTCATCCGGCGGGTCATCTCGAAGACGAGGATGAGGCCGATGAACCCGAACAGAATGTCGATTCCAGTCGGATTCCCCGTTCGGGCGGCCAGATCGTCGTACGTGAGTGCCCAGGAGACGTACAAGATCGCCGGGAACGTGAGGAACGCGAGCGCCCAATCGTACCACGGGATGTAATCCTTCGGTTTCCCGGTGTGGCTTTCGTACCACAGGAATACGAGCGCGCCGAGGAACGCGAGGTGGATCGGCCGGTTGATCAGTGCCGGCGGAATGCCAGTTCCTGCCGTGATGACGTGGTAGGCACCGACGACGACGGCTAAAAAGACCGCAGTGAGCTTCAGCTTTCCTTCTAACGGCCGCGGTGCCGTGCCGCTCCAGTGGCTCCCCGTCGTTATCGTCGATTCGTCTATATCTGTGAGTTCTTCTCCGATTCCGCCGTCGTTACTATTGGTGCTCATACCAGTGTCTGTCTATTACTGTCAGTAGTTTGGTGCCGGGAAATCACCGGAACCGATTCATCGACGTCGGTGTCCGTTCGCCACGATCGAAGGCCGCAATTGAGGCTGCAAGTCGTGTGCGTACGCACGAAATTCTCGTGACTCATATCGAAGATATTCTCGTGTATTCTGGTGGGTGTCTCGCCGTGCCAGCATCCGCGTCGGACAGTCTCCTCGTTCGAAGGACACGCGGGCCATCGGTGTCAATGCGCGTCGGAATACACGGTCGACAGGCTTCGAGTGTTTTGCTTCCCGTTATCGAGCCCGGTAGACCAGGTGAGCCGACACAGTGTGTGGTAACACGACTCATCTATGAAGGTCGTTCACTAGCAACGCACTAAAGCGTTAAACCATTCGTTCGACCAGGCGATAGCTCGGATTCGATCTGGTTACAGATCCAGATCGTCGAGTGCAGACTCTCCGCCTGGGTGGTACTCGGTCGGACTCTCACGGGCGTACTCTTCGAAGTCGTCCGCGGCCTGGTGGACGTCTGCCAGCCGGTCGATATTCTCGTAGATCGTCGTCGTGAGGTCGTTTGCCATCTCCTCGTCCATGTCTTCGTGAACGACGACGGTGTTGAGGACGCCGGGGTTCGGTGCCGGCTCGTCCTGGCCGTCGTACGTGTCCGCTGGAATTTCGTGAGGCTCGTAGTGATCCCACTCCTCGCTCATCGCTTCGAGGTCTTCTTCGGGGAACTCGACGAACGTGACGTCGGCCTGCGTGAACAGTTCGTCGACCGCCGGACCGGGGAGGCCGACGCTGTACATTCCGGCGTCGAGTTGGTCGTCGATCATCGCGTCCGTCGTCTCGTCGAAGGAGTACTCTCGAGCGTCGACGTCGTCGTAGTCCATGTCGTAGAACTCGAAGATGTCGGACGCCGTCATCTCGGTTGCACTACCGAGGTCACCGATCGACACCGAGTGGCCCTCGAGGTCGTCGAACGTCTCGACGTCGAGGTCTTCTTGGACGACGACGTGCGTCGGGTTCATGTACGCCCCGTGGAGCGCCTGCAGCGGGATCTCCTCGTCGAAGTCACCTTCGGCATGAATGGCGTCGTGGATCGCGTTTTCCATCATGAGGGCGACTTCGGTGTCCTCGGCGAGCAGTCGACCGTTCTCGACACTGCCACCGGTCGACTCGACGGACGTGTCCAGTCCGAGCTCGTCCGACCAGACGTCAGCCATCCCGCCACCGAGCGTATAGTAGACACCGCCGGTCCCACCGGTCGCGATCGTGACGAAGTCGTCACCACCGCCACCACCAATCTCGTCCAGACAACCGGCCATCCCAGTCATGGCAGCAATACTTCCCGCACTTACACCTTTGATAAACGTTCTTCTATCCGAGCGATTGTCCATGCTCACATCCACCATGCCAATACAACACCATAAGTGTATTGACCACCTATCACACCCAAAACACATTATATGGATATTAACAGCTAGTAATGAATTCGAGAATGGACTGAACTCCGATAACCCATCGCCTGATGTCGATATCGGTTGTCGAGAAAGTCACATTGTGTCAGATACACGACTGAAGTGCTCGAGGACACCGGTCGTTGCTCGAGGCAGGGCCGATGTGAAACTATAACTACGTGCTAACACTCACCACCAGACGTGACACGCATACTCGTTACGCACAGCGAATCGCATCCTATGCGCCTCGATCTCATCGCCGCCGAACTCGAGGACTGCGAGATTCGCGATCTCGAGGTGCCGGCAGGTGGACTCCGCCGAGACGTCGAATCGGAACTGATCGACGCGCTCGAGGGCTGTCAAGGGCTGATCGTCCGTCCGGGACTCGTCACGGAACGAGTGATTACCGAGAGCGAGGACCTCGAGATCATCTCGGTCCTCAATTCCGGCTACGATCACATCGATATCGAGGCCGCGACCGAACGCGGAATCGTCGTGACGCACTCGCCCGACAACCCCGGACCGAGCGTCGCCGAGCACACGGTCGGCCTGATGCTCTCGATGCTCCGCAAGATTCCGAGCGCCGCCAATCAGACGAGCGAGGGTGAGTGGGCGAGCGCGCGCGAGACGGAGCGTCTCGAGCTACAATCCTGTACCGTCGGCGTCGTCGGTCTCGGCGTGATCGGGTTCGACGTCGCCCAGACCGTTCGGCGAGCGTTCGGCTCGGAGGTCCTCGCGTCCGATCCGTACGTCTCCGGCGAGCGCGACTCGGCGATCTACCCGCGCGTCGATCCAGCCAAAGTGAGCGACGAAGGGATCGAACTCACCGATACGGACACGCTCTTCGAGCGAAGTGACCTCGTGACGGTCCACGCGCCGTTGACCGAAGTGACGCGCGAATTCGTCGGCCGCGAGGAGTTCGACGCACTCGCTGGCGGGTACTTCATCAACACCGCTCGAGGCGACGTTATCGACGAGGCCGCGCTCATCGACGCGGTCGAAGCCGAGCAACTGGCGGGCGTCGCCCTCGACGTCATGACGAACGAACCGCCGGAGCCGGACAATCCGTTACTCCACTCGGATCTCGTCACGGTGACGCCACACGTCGCGGGCCTGAGTAACCGACTCCACGAACGCGGCGTCGAAAAACTCGGCCAGCGAATCCGAACCGTTCTCGCCGGTGATCGAACGGCCTACACGGTCAACCCCGAGGTGTACGACGAGTAAGGGAGCGACGTCGAATCGCGTTGTTCGGCCCTACTCGAGGTCTCGTTCAACCTCACTGACGACGTCGACGACGGTCCGGCTGATCTCGTCGGCGACGGCTTCACCGAGGGTCAACGGCGGCGCGAGCATCAGGTGATCCCCGCGGTGACCGTCCACGCTGCCACCTCCCGGGTAGGTGTAGACGCCCTCCTCGAACGCGCGTTCGAATAGCTGCTTGTAGACGCCGAGATCGGGATCGAACGGCTCGCCCGTCTCGAGATCCGCGACGAACTCGACGCCGACCATCAAGCCGAGCTGTCTGATGTCGCCGACGATCGACGAGTCCCGAAGCGGCGCAAGCCCGTCGACGAGTTGCTCGCCGCGCGCTCGAGCGTTCGCCAACAGCTCCGGCGTGTACTGGTCGACGACGTGGTCGGCGACGGCCGTCGCGATCGGATTCCCGCTGAACGTGTGACCGTGGTAGAACGAGTGGTCCGCGTCCTCGAGGGACTCGAGGAGTTCGTCGCGGATCATCGTCGCGCTGATCGGCGCGAAGCCGGCCGACATGCCCTTTCCGAGCGTGAGCATATCCGGGACGACGTCGAAGTGCTCGCTGGCGAACATCGTTCCCGTCCGGCCGAACCCGACCATGACCTCGTCGGCGATGAACAGGACGCCATACTCGTCGCAGATGCGACGAACCTCCTGGTAGTAACGCGGATGCGGGTGGGCGACGGGGATGCTCGAGCCCGAAACCGGCTCCGCGATGAACGCGGCGACCGTCTCCGGCCCCTCCTGTTTGATCAGCGTCTCGAGTTCCCCCGCGGCCGCCTCCGCCTGCTCTTCCGGCGAGCCCGAGTACTCCCAGCGATAGGGATAGGCCGGACCGATCTTCGGCCAATCCTGCAGGTACGGCTTGTACGTCGTCCGGCGACCGGTGTTCCCCGAGGCAGAGAGCGCACCGAGCGTCGCGCCGTGATAGCCCTGCCAGCGACCGATGACCGCCTCTCGTTCCGGCTCGCCGCGAGCGACGTGATAGTCTCGAGCCAGCTTGATCGCGGACTCGACGGCTTCGCTACCGGAGTTCGAGAGGAACGTGGTGTTCAACGATCCCGGCGCCATCGCCGCGAGTTTCTCCGAGAGCGAGTCGACCGGCGGACTCGTGAAGTACGACGTCGAGGTGTAGCCGACTCGAGACGCCTGTTCGGCCATGACCTCGTCGACGCCGTCGGGCGAGTGGCCGAGGTTGACGACGGCGGCTCCGGCGGCGGCGTCGATGATCTCCTCGCCGTCTTCGGTGACGAGGTATTCGTCGTAGGCATCCGTGATGACGGGATGGTCGGGGTCGCGACCGGCACCCCACTTGTACAACGTTGACATCCTGCGAATCTATATCATGGGTGTACATATAATCAGTGTTCGCGCCGCTGTCGTGTGCGAAAAGTAACGAGTGCTCGGTTACGCGTCGTCGCCGGTTCCCACGACACCCTGCTCTCGGAGGCGTTCGATCTCCGCCTCGTCGTAGCCGTATCGTGCTAACAGCCCGTCGGTGCTCTCCCCGAGTTCTTCCGGGGGCGTCCCGAGGTGGGTCTGCAGCGAGGAGAAATGAACCGGGTGATCGATCACTTCGGCGTCGTCTCGTCCCTCGCGTTCCATCGTCCGCTTGAGGTTTCGCCGGACGACGTGTTCGTCCGCCCAGATCGACTTCGTGTCGTGAATCGGGCCGGCCGGAATGTCGGCGGCCTGCAGTCGATCGACCCAGACGTCGGCGCTCGCCGACGCTAACTCGGCTTCGATGATCTCTGTCAGCACCTCCGGGTGCTGGGACCGATCGTGCATCGTCTCGAAACGCTCGTCCGCCAGGAGGTCCTCGCGCTCGAGGACGGCACAGAAGTCCGTCCACAGCGATTGGGTTCCGGCGGCGATGACGATGTTCTCGTCGCGACACGAAAAGAGGCCGAAAGGAGCGATCGTCGGGTGGCGAGTGCCGAGTCGGGGAAACGGCTCGTCGGTGCCGAACGTGTGGCCCGCTCGAGCGCTGAGCCACGAGATCGCGGCGTCGAGCATCGGCACTTCGATCCACTCGGAGTCGATGTCACCGCGTTCGCGCGCGTAGAGGGCGGCGAGGATGCTCTGGGTGGTGTACATCGAGGTGATCAGGTCGCCACTCGGCAGGCCCGACCAGAGGGGCTGGCCGCCTTCCTCGCCGGTGACGCTCATGATACCGCTCATGGCCTGTACGAGCGTGTCCCACGCGGGGAGGTTCTCGTAGGGGCTGTCGGAGCCAAAGCCGGAGATCGAACAGTAGATGATCGAGTCGTTGACCTCGCGGAGATCCTCGTAAGCGAGGTTGAAGGACTCGACGCGACCCGGTTTCGTCGATTCGACGAACACGTCCGCGTCGGCGACGAGTTCGCGGACGATCTGCTGGCCGTCTTCGGTCTTGAGGTCGACCTCGATGCTCCGTTTGTTTCGGTTGATCGTGTCGAAGTACGCCGGCGTCGGCTGGATCCCCCGACTTCGGTCGCCGCGACCGACGGCCTCGACTTTGATCACCTCGGCGCCGAGATCGCCGAGGTTCATCGTTCCGAACGGCCCCGCGATCACCTGCGTGAGGTCGACGACGGTGACCCCAGAAAGCGGAAGGCTCTCAGGAGTCGTCTCTTCGGACATTGGGTAGGCATTCGCGCCGGTACCTATAGCGTCTTTGATCGCTCAGGTTTCTCGCTCACCACTGGCTCCGTCCAATCCCCATCGACCCCTCGAGCCAGTATCGCCTTCCTGTATCGCCATCCCCCACCGCGTACGTTGTCACCTCCTCGAGCCAGTATCGCCTTCCTGCGTCGTCATCGCGTCGCTATCACTCACCCAGTGGCACCACGACGATCGGGCGGTCGGCCTGGAGCAACACTGACTGCGTCGTGTTGCCGAAGAGCGCCTTCCCGGTCGGCGAACGCTGTCGGCCGCCGATGGCGATGTACTTGGCGCCGGTTCGCTCGGCGTACTCGACGATCGAATCCGCGGGTTCGCCCTTCAACCCGATGATCTCCGTCGTGTCGTCGAGTTCCGAGACGACGCTGTCGGCCAGTTCGGCTGCGATTTGCTCGCGAACGAGCACCCCCTCGTCGCTCGGCGTGCTCGAGACGTGCTCTCGTTGCAGTTCGGCGAACTCCGTCGAGTCGAGGGCGTGGACGACGTGGATTTCTTCCCCCATATCCGACGCGAGCGTTTGCGCCTGATCGATGATCTGCTGTGCGTCTTCCGATTGGTCGATCGCAGCGACGACAACCATACCTCACAACGAGTGTGGTGAAAGTTAGCTATTGTGGTGGTCCAGGGATCCTTTCCACCGGAAGAAGAGGAGCCGGCGGTCGAAACCCGTCGTTATCGAACGACGTCGCTCGTCACCGAACCGACGGTGTCGACTTCCGCCGTCACCGTGTCACCCGGCGAGAGCACCGTCGCCCCCGGCGTTCCCGTCGAAATGAGATCTCCCGGCTCGAACGTCATCACGTCGCTGTGGAAGGAGACGAGTTCCATCGGCGGGGCCATCATGTTCCGAACCTCGTTTTCGGACTCGACGCTGCCGTTGAGAACCGTCTGAACCGTGATCGACTCGAGGTCGTCGACCTCGTCCGTCGTCACGATGGAGGAGCCGAAGACGATGAACGAGTCGAAGCTCTTCGCTCGGGTGAGAAATCGCGGGTTCTTCTCGAGGATGTCCTCGGAGGTCATGTCGATGACGGGGACGTAGCCAGCGACGACGTCTTCGGCGTCGGCTCGGTCGACGTTTCGACACGTCTTGCCGAAGACGACGGCGAGTTCGGCCTCCGCCGTCACCCGGTCGGTGATCTCCGGATCGGGGAGTCGGATCGGTCCCGCTGGCCCCGTCGCGGCCGAGGAGGGCTTCATGAAACTCGCCGGTTCGGTCGGCCGGTCCTCGTCGAGATCGGAGGCGTGCTCGGCGTAGTTGAGGCCGATTCCCCACAGCTTGCCGTACTCCGCGAACGGCGAGGCGAAGGAGATGTCCGACGCCGGAACTGGGTCGGCCGGCGCAGCGGCCGGGTCGGGCAACTCGCCGTCCGCGGCGAGGGGCAGTGCGTCCCGCACCGACTGCAGCGACGGGTCGGCGGCGCTGAGGGGGACGAATCCGTTCTCGTCGCCGAGTAGCGGCGTGCCGTCGGCCGCACGGGCGAGTCGGGTCACGGTTGGGGACTCGCCTCGCTCCGACGCGGTGGCTGTAGCTGTGAACGATACGGACGCGTAATACTGGCTGCACTCGCCGTGTGCGAGTTCGTCGCTCTCGAGTGAGTCATACGCTACGTGTGGCTCACTGGCGCTGCTAAAAAGCATTGTGGGTTCGTGCGATCCGTACACACCCACCTGCGAATCGCGGTTGCACTCGGCCTCGGCGGAAGCGCCGCTCAACGCTCGAGCGACGATTCGTTCACCGTCGACGTCGGGAGCTTCCCGTCGTGTACTCGCCGCACGGTCTCGGCCGCCCCGAGACTCATCCGCCGAAGCGCTTCGACGGTCGTGCCGGCGATGTGGGGCGTCGCGATCACGTCGGATCGATTCACGAGCGGGTGGTCCGGCGCGGGCGGTTCGTCGGTGAAGACGTCCAGCCCGGCCCCGGCGAGTTCGTCGTTCTCAAGGGCGACCTCGAGCGCCTCCTCGTCGATGATTCCGCCGCGTGCGGTGTTGACGACGATTCCCGTGTCGGGCAGCGCTCGAAGCTCCTCGCGACCGATGGCCCCTCGCGTCTCGGGGGTCAACGGCGTGTGAACGCTGACGCAGTCGGCCGTCTCGAAGAGCGCCCGTTTCGTCTCGACGCCGGTGACGTGCAGGGGCAATTCGGCGTCGGTCACGTAGGGATCGTACGCGACGCACGAGAGGCCGAGCCCGTTCGCCATCTCGGCGAGCGTCTGCCCGGCGTGGCCGAAGCCGAACAGCCCGAGCGTGTCGCCCTTTACCGTCCGCGATCGGCACGCGGAACGGTCCCAGCTCCCCTCCTTGAGCGCCTCGTTCGTCGACAGGAGCGTCTTTCGGACGCCCACGAGCAAGGCCAGCGCGTGTTCGGCGACCTCCTGGGTGTTCACGCCGGGGAGGTTCCCGACGGGGACGTTTCGCTCGCTCGCGGCCTCGAGCGCGACGTTGTCGACGCCGACGCCGTGTTTCGCGATAACGCGAAGCGCGTCGGCTCGCGCGATAGCGTCGGCGTCGATCGGACTCGTTCGGACGACGATGGCGTGGTAGCGCTCGATATCCGCCGGCAGTCTCGCGTCGGCACCGTACTCGTCCGCGTCGGCCTCGTACTCGTCCCAGCGGGTGACGTCCGCGAACGCCTCGAGTTTCACGAGACCCGCCTCGTCGATCGGTTCGGTGACGAGGACGTTCCAGTCGTCGCTCATCGGCTCGGATCACCCGCGAGTCGTCGGTCGCTGCATTCCGTTCGAACCCGATTCGAGCGCTGCGATCGACACCCTTCGGCGGCGACGCTCGAGCGAGGGCTCGTCACACGATTGCTCATACGTACTCGAGTGGGTTAGCTGGGTCCTTCAAACCGGTGTTCTTCGAGCACGTCCCGATCGAGTTCGACGCCGATCCCCGGCTTCTCGGGGACCTCGATGTAGCCGTCCTGAATGAGCGGTTCGTCGCGGGTGACGAGGTCGTCCCACCAGTCGACTTCCAGCGCGTGGAACTCGAGGACGTCGAAGTTCGGAATCGCCGCGCCGAGGTGGACGCAGGCCATCGTCCCGATCGGACTGCAGACGTTGTGGGGCGAGATCGGCATGTAGTTCTCCTCGGCTCGGTCGGCGATTCGCATGGTCTCGCTGAGGCCGCCGACCGTCGTCGGGTCCGGCGTGACGATGTCGACGCCGTGCTCGTAGATCAACTCGGAGAGTTCGTGAACCCGGAAGCGGTTCTCGCCGGTCGCCGTCGGCGTCGTCGTCGCCTGATTCACCTCGATCTGGGCGGACATGTTCTCCGGCGGAATCAGGTCCTCGAGCCACATCAGCTTGTACTCCTCGAGTTCGTGAGCCAGTCGCTTCGCGCTCTCGACGGAGTAGTCCCAGTGACAGTCGAACGCGAGGTCGACGTCGTAGCCGATCTCCTCGCGAACGGCCTCGACGATCTGGCGCTTGTGCTCGATCGCTTCGTTCGAGAGGCGACCGTTGAACGGGTCGGGGTCGTTGTCCATCTCGAGGTCGAGGTCGAACTTGAGCGCGTCGAAGCCCAGGTCGAGGACGCGCCGCGCTTCGTTCGCGTAGGCTTCCGGGGAGTACGCCTCGGCCTCGGCGTAGGCGGTCGAGCCGTCCTCGACGGCGTAGGCCTCGCCGGCGTGACAGTCGCAGTACATCCGCACCTCGTCGCGGAACTTCCCGCCGAGGAGCTGGTAGACCGGCACGTCGAGGATCTTCCCCGCGGCGTCCCAGAGGGCGATTTCGATCCCCGAGGCGGCCGTGACGACCTTCCCCGTCGTCCCGCCGTGGCCCGACATCTCCTGGACGATCTGTCTGAAGAGTCGCTCCACGTCGAGGGGGTTCTCCCCGATCAGGAAGCGTTTCGTGTACTCGACGAGTTCGGGGACGCCGCCGCCGCGGTAGGATTCCCCGATGCCGGTCACGCCCGCGTCCGTCTCGATCTCGACGATGTTCCACTCAAAGTTGCCTTCGACGACGTGGGCGGTGATGTCCGTAATTTCGACGTCTCGGTCCGCGTCTCGGTGTTGAATGTGGTTTGAGTAATCTCTCATGTTGGTTTGAACGTCTCGAGTGCGTCTGTATCTAACTGTACGCCGTGGCCCGGTTCCTGTGGGAGCGGAATCGACCCGGTGTCGTCCGGTGACAGCGGGTTCTCGACGATATCGTCGAAGACCTTCACGTCCATGTCGCGGTAGAAGTACTCCACGAAGAGCCCGTTCTCGATCGAGCCGACGAGCGACGCGTGGAGGTTCCAGTTGTAGTGTGGGGCGAGTTCGATGTCGTAAGCCGCCGCGTGGTGGGCGATCTTGAGCCACTCGGTGATGCCGCCACAGACCGTCGCGTCGGCCTGGAGGACGTTCGCCGCACCGTCGTCGTAGAGGCGCGCGAAGTTGTATCGGGTCCCCTCGAGTTCGCCCGTCGCGACGGGGTAGGCGATGGCCTCGTTAAGTTCGGCCATCGCCTGGACCTTGTCGATCATCACGGGCTCTTCGATGAAGTACGGATCGTACGGTTCGAAGGCGCGACAGGCCCTGATCGCCTCGTTCGCGCTCGACCAGACGCCGTTCGCGTCGAGCAACAGCGTCCGGTCCGGCCCGATCTCGTCTCGGACGGCCTCGACGCGTTCGACCTCCTCGGCGACCGAGCGTCTGCCGACTTTCATCTTGACGATGTCGTGGCCCTCCTCGAGGTAGCGTTGCATCTCGGCGCGAAGCCCCTCGTGGCCCTTGTCGTCGCGGTAGTAGCCGCCGCTGGCGTACGCCGGAACGGAGTCCGCGTACCCGCCGAGGAGCTTGTACAGCGGTTGGCCCGCCGCTTTCGCTTTCGCGTCCCAAAGGGCGATGTCGACGCTCGAGATGGCCCGGAGTAAGATCCCTTGCCGGCCGATCTGGACGTTGCCGTCGAACATCTTTCGCCACAGCCGTTCTGTGTCTCGGGGATCCTCGCCGACGAGCAGCGGCTCGAGCATGTCCTCGACCGCGTCGGCGATCAGGTGGGCACCTTCGTAGCCGAGCGAGTAGCCAACTCCCTCGACGCCCTCGTCGGTTCGCACGTACGTGATCGCGTGATCGCGATACGTGATCGTTCGATTCGAGAAGGAGACCGGCGATTCCAGTGGAATCTCTACCGGAAAGGATTCGACGCTGGTTATCTCCATGGGCCGATGTGTGACGGTTGTTCTCAAATAACTTGTTGTCCGGGCAAGATCACGGGCGATCGACGCGACCGTCGGCGAGCCGTACTCGGGTTCGAGTCCCGCTACGCTCCTCCGAACCGACGGCACTGTTTTAACGAACGCGCGTGAACGTCGCACGTAGACACCGAACTCATGGAGTTTCCCACTCGAGCCCACGTGGACGACCTGATCGACCCACAACCGCTGCCGCCGTTCGTTCGGGTGGCGTACGAACCGTCGGCCGAAACCGTCTCCGATCCCCTCGAGACGATTCGTTCGGAACTCGACGAACTGCCCCTCGACGACCTCGAGCCCGGTTCGACCGTCGCCGTCGGCGTCGGCAGTCGCGGCATTCACTACCTCGAGGCCTACGTCGAGGAAATCGTCTCGGCGCTGAAGGCCCGAGACCTCGAGCCCCTCGTCGTCCCCGCGATGGGCAGTCACGGCGGGGCGACGCCCGAGGGCCAACTCGAACTCCTCGAGGCCCTCGGCGTCACGGAGTCGAGCGTCGGCGCGCCCATCGACGCCGACATGGCCGTCGACGAACTCGGCGAGGTGACCGTCGGCGGGACGGAGACGACGGTTTCCTTCTCGAGCGTCGCTCGCGAGGCGGACGGGGTGATAGTTCTCAATCGCGTCAAACCGCACACGAACTTCACGGGGAAACTCGAGAGCGGGCTGTGCAAGATGAGCGTCGTCGGCCTCGGGAAGCAACCCGGCGCGAAGTCGTTTCACTCGACGGCGATCCGACACGGCTACGTCGAGACGATGGAGGCGCTGCTCTCCGTCGTCAGGGAGGAGACGCCGCTGCTGGGCGGGATCGCGCTCGTCGAGAACTTCGACGAGGAGACGGCGCACATCGAGGGCGTCTCGGCTTCGGCGTTCGAGCAGCGAGAGCCCGAGTTACTCGCACGGGCCAGAGCGGAGATGGCGACGCTGCCGACGGACGACCTCGACTTGCTCGTCGTCGACGAGATCGGCAAGGAGATCTCCGGCGCCGGCATGGACACGAACGTCATCGGCCGGTATCAGGTGCTCAACGCCCCCGATCCGGAGACGCCCGCGATCGACCTCATCTACGCCCGCGGGCTCACCGAGAGTACGAAGGGTAACGGTAACGGCATCGGTCTGAGCGACATCACGCGACGGGACGCGATCGAGCAACTCGACCTCCAAAAGACCTACGCGAACGCGCTGACCAGCGGCTCGCTGTCGAAGGCACAACTCCCCGTCGTCGCCCCGGACGACGAACTCGCGATCCGAACCGCGCTCTCCGCGCTCGGCGGCTACGATCCCGAGACCGTGAGGGTCGCGTGGATCGAGAACACCACCGAGCTCTCCGAGATGCACGTCTCGCCGGCCCTGCTCGAGGAGATTTCCGAGGACGTGAGCGTCCTCGAGCGCGAGCGACTCGAGTTCGACGACGGGACGAAAGCGTTCGTCTCGGAGTGAGACGGGACGCGATCGAACGAACGCAGAAAGTGGAGGTGGCGGCGGTCGTTACTCGCGGTCGGTCCAGAAGTCGAACGAGCGACCCGGGGCGAACACGTCGAGCCCCACGGCGCGCTCGTCTCCCGTGTTCTCCACGCGGTGTTCCTCCCAGGACTCGAGCAACACCGAGTCGTGCTTCTGGAGGGTGACCTCGTCGTCTTCGGTGTAGATCGTGAGTTCGCCCTCGAGACAGAGACACACCTGCTCGTTTTCGTGATCGTGCATCGGCGAACTGTGGCCCGGCGGCTTCTCGAACCACTCGAAGCTGAACTGGTCGCTGCCGGCCATCGAGACCCGTCGCCAACCCTCGTCGGGCTCGTACGTCTCCGCGGTGTCGAAGTCGACCGGCTTCATAGGTTCGACGACCCCGAACCACCGTCGATCGGCACCGACACGCCGTTGATGAAGCCGGACTGGGGCGAAGAGAGGAACGCGACGGTGTTGCCGAGTTCCATCGGGTCGCCGATCCGACCGACCGGGATGCCCGAGCCGCGGGCCTCGAGTCCCTCCTCGTAGCTGTCGTACTCGCCGCGGTCGACAGCCTGCTCGACGAGTTCTTTGATCCGAGCCGTCTCGTGCGGGCCGGGGAGAACGGCGTTCGCGCGGATGTCAGGCCCGAACTCCTTCGAGAGTGTCTTCTCGAGGCCGATGACGCTCATTCGAACCGAGTTCGAGAGGACGAGGCTGTCGATGGCCTCCTTGACGCTCCGGGAGGTGATGTTGACGATGGTGCCGCCGTCGCCCTCCCGAAGGTGGGGCTCGGCCTCGCGAGCGAGCCTGACGACGCTCATCACGAGCAGATCGTAGGCCTGATACCAGTCCTCGTCGTCTGTCTCGAGGAACGGGCCGGAAGGCGGGCCGCCCGCGCTCGTGACGAGGTGGTCGAGTCCGCCGAACTCGTCGACGGTCGTCTGGACGAGTGCTTCGATGTCGTCCTCGTCGGTGAGGTCGCCCGGTTGGGCGACGACCTCGCCCGTCGCGACGGCTTCGACCTCCGATTTGGCCTCCTCGAGTTGAGCCTCGTCGCGGCCGTTGATGACGACGTTGACGCCCTCTCGAGCGAGCGCCTTCGCCGATGCCTTGCCGAGTCCACTGGACGACGCCGTTACGAGTGCCGTGTTACCATGGATCTGTAAGTCCATCACGTCATACTGCGAGAGGGGATTATAAAAAAGATTGCAGTCGCGGCCGAGAGCGGCGAGTCCCCGCGAACGCGGAGCCGTCTTCGTATCAGGGCGGTGAATTGACTCCACCTGCACCTCAGGACTCGAGGTACTCGGCGACGGATTCGGCCGCGACCTTTCCGAAGACGGCGGCATTGGTGAGGCCGGTGCCGCCCGGGTAGTTGTTGTAGAACAACCCGCCCGTGACGTTTCCGGCGGCGTACAGACCCGGAATCACGGTGTCGGTCGTATCGAGGACCTCGGCGTCGGGGGTGATCGCGACGCCGCCGAAACCGAACGTCATCCCGCCGGTAACGGGATAGCCGGTGTAGGGTGGTTCCTCGAGGGGAAGCGCCCAGTTCGACTTCGGTAACTCGAGGCCCTCGGTCGCGTTGCCGTCGAGGACGTTCGGGTCGTAGTTGTCGCTCGCGTCGGGGTCGCAGGCCTCGTTGTACTCTCGAATCGTCTCGACGGCGCGCTCGACGTTCGCGATGTCGAGGCGGCGAACGAGTCCCTCGAGCGAGTCGGCCTGGATTGCTCGAGAGGGACCCATGTGGGCCACGTCGTCGACGACGGTCGAATCGACGACGATGAACGCCTCGTGGTGGGGCTGTTCGAAGATCCGCCGGCCGAACTTGGCGTAGGTGTGGGCGCGTGCGTCCTGCCCTTCGTCGACGAATCGTTCGCCGTCGTGATTGAGAATCAGGCCGTACTGATAGCCGTCGATTCGGGTGATTCCGCCCTCCACGTCGGGCGAGCCGGCGTCGATCAGGGCCATGTGCGCGTCGCCGAACTCGCCGGCCGATTTCGCGCCGACGTCCATCGCCGCCTCGATGACCTCGCCGGTGTTGTACCGGCTGCCGCGGACCTTCATGTTCCCGTAGCCGGGGCCGTAGTAGCGCGTTCGCTTCTCGGTGCTCGAGCCGTAGTCGCCCGCCGCGAGAATCGTCGCGTCGGCCGAAAACTCCGTTCGGCGGCCGTCCACGAAGGCCTCCACGCCGGAGACGGAGCCGTCGTCGGCTCTCACCACCCCGCGAGCGTCCGCCCGGTAGTAGATGTCGACGCCTTCGGCCTCGAGAACGTCCACGATCTCGGCGATCATCTCCGCGCCGTCGAGCCAGACCCGACCGGCAGTGTAACCCGGGTGTGGGGCGTCGTACTCCCACTCGAGGCCGTGGGCGGTCAGCCACTCGAACGTCGACGCGGCCTCGCCGGTGACGACCGAGGCGAGGTCGTCGTCCGCCCGGTAGTGGGTCACGTTCATGATGTCCGAGTAGAAGTCCGCGGCCGTGTAGTCCTCGACGTTGAACTCGACGTCCGTGAGGTCGATATCGGCCGTCGGGATGCGAAACGACTCGGTAAAGCGCGTGTGGCCGCCGCGATTCGCCTCCGGCGCTTTCTCGAGAATCGCGACCGAGTACTCCTGTTCCGTGGCGCGTAATCCGGCAGTCAGTCCAGCGATGCCACACCCGACGATAACGACGTCGTAGGCTTCCTGATCCATGGGTGCCATCGTCTAGCATCTGCGGACGGGTGCTTAGTGGTGCCGGTTATCACCACTATCGTTGTGACACCATCGTTCGTGTCGAGACTCCACGTCGAACGAGTACGCCCCATATAAAGTTCCGTAATGATGAACAGAATTGGCACCGTATGTGAACAGAGTACACAGACAAAGACATTCGACACCATCACTGTTGGTTGTCGATACCACTCAACCAAACGTCGCTAAAACATTACACCCATACGGCTGTAACATATAGGTCGCGAATAGCGAGCCGATAGATCCGAATTCGACTCCTAGGAAATCTATAACGTCGGTGTTCGGCAATAGTGTACTTTACATGGGCGTAGTGTGTACACACCACTCATGCAACAGGATAGCGAGGAAAACGCGACCGAGGTGAAGTCCGTCACGAAGACGTTGGCGATCATCGAGACCCTCCAGGGCCTCGATGGGGCGCGCGTAACGGAGGTCGCGAACGAACTCACGTGGCCTAAGAGCACGGTCTACAACCACATGGAGACGCTCGAGCAGTGTGGCTATCTGGTCAAAGAGGGCGACATCTACAATCTGAGTCTGCGGTTCATGGACCTCGGCGAGTACGTCAAAAACCGCGACGAGGTGTACAGTCTCGTCGAGCCGCGAATCGAAGCGCTCGCAGAGCGAACCGGCGAACGGGTCCAGTTCGTCGGCGAAGAACACGGGAAGTGCGTCTTCATCCGGATCGCGATGGGCGATAACGCCGTGAGTACCGGCAGCCGACTCGGCCGACGCCGGAAAATGTTACACGCAACCGCGTCCGGAAAATCGCTACTGGCGTTCATGCCCGAATCGGAATCCGAGGCGATCATCGAATCGATCGATCTCCCGAAGCTAACGCCAAACACCATCACTGAACGGGACGAACTCTACGAGCACCTCGAGGAGATTCGTGACCGCGGCTGTGCGTTCAACTATGAGGAACATATTGAGGGGTTACGAGCGGTCGCCGCGCCGGTCAAACGACAGGACGGCTCGGTGGTCGGCTCGATCAGCGTCTCGGGGCCCGCCCACCGGATGAGCGGCGATTACTTCACCGACGAACTCCCGAGTACGATTCTCGGCGTCTGCAACGAAATCGAACTCGACATCATCTACCAGTAGCGGACTTCTCCCTTCAGAAGTCGACTGGACGAACTGCGATCGAGTGTCGATCCGGCATCAGTGTCATTCAAGGATACCGGTATCGACCCCCCTGTATGGCGCGCGTTCCACTCAGGCGACAGGACGACCTCCCGGACGACTACCAGTACCTCCTCGGCGAGGACGCGCTGGGCGAGCTCAACCTCCTCTGTGCGATGGCGAACAACCCCGACGCGTTGCAGTCGTACATGCGCTACGGAACCACGCTGTGGTCCGACGGCGGCCTCGAGGCGGACGACCTCGAGCGCTGCATCCTCACCATCGCCCGCGAACTCGAGGCGGTCTACGAGTGGCACCAGCACGTCCCGATCGCTCGGGAAAGCGGCGTCTCGGACGACGAGATCCTCGCCATCGCCGACGGCGACCGAGACCGGTTCGACGAACGGGAGACCGCGCTGCTCCGGTACGTCGAGGCCGTCGTCCGCGACGAGGTCGATGACGACCGATTCGCCGCCCTCTCGGAGTGGTTCGAGCCCACGGAAATCGTCGGCATCACGCTGATCGCTACGCACTACCTCGCGACGGCCCGGTTCCTGAGCGCGCTCGAGGTCCCACTCGAGGATTCGTTCGTCGGCTGGGACCTCGAGGGCGAGTAGCCCGAAGCGAATCGGACGGCGTGAAGCGCTCGAGGCCGGGGCGTGTGAGCCGGAGTGACGTGTGAGCGAGGAACGAAGTATTATACGAGACTGACTCGAACTCCGAGTACATGAGCGATCGAGTGCTTCTCGAGCGACGCGAGCAAATCGCGACGATCACCGTCAACCGACCGGAGAAACGCAACTCGATGAACGTCGCGACCCGAAAAGAGCTGCGAGCGGCGTTCGAAACCGCCGTCGACGATGACGACGTGCGAGCGATCGTCCTCCGTGGAGCCGGCGAGGGCTCGTTCGTCGCGGGCGGCGATATCGAGGCCTTTTCCGAATACGATCTCGTCGACGGCCTCGAGTACGGCGAGACGCACGGACAGGCGCTGTACAACTACGTCGCGGACGTCCCCAAGCCGACGATCGCCGCGGTCGACGGCTACGCCCTCGGCGGCGGAACCGAGATCGCGCTCGCCTGTGACATCCGGCTCGCGACCCCCGACGCGGTGTTCGGCCTTCCAGAGATCACCATCGGGATCATTCCCGGCGGCGGCGGGACGCAACGACTGGTCCACGCCATCGGGTCCGGCCTCGCTCGAGAGTTGATCCTCACCGGACGAACCGTCGACGCCGACGAGGCCGAGGATATCGGGCTCGTGAACCACGTCTACCCCGACGAAGAGTTCGACGAGGAAGTCAGGGAGCTGGCGACGCAACTCGCCTCGAGAGCGCCGATCGCCCAGCAACTGGCCAAAGAGGCCATGGACCGAAGTCTGAACATCGAGGCCGGACTCGACTTCGAGCGCCTCGCGAGCGCGCTCCTGTTCGCGACGGACGACCAGAAGGAGGGGGCGGAGGCCTTCCTCGAGGGGCGAGAACCGGAGTTCGACGGAAAATAAGCGCGCGAGTGTCCGCGGACGACTACGACGGGCCGTCGCCGATCTTCAACCCGACGTTCTTCGTGGCCGTGAACTGTTCTACCGCCTCGAGGCCCTTCTCGCGACCGAAGCCGCTCTCGCGGAAGCCGCCGAAGGGCGTCTCGACGCCGCCGGCGAACCACTCGTTGACGTACACCTGGCCGGCAACGACGTCGCGGGCGAACCGGTGAGCGCGCTCGAGGTCGGTGGTGAAGATACCCGCCGTGAGGCCGTACTCGCTGTCGTTGGCGAGTTCGATTGCCTCGGCTTCGGTGCTGAACGGGATCACGGTGAGGACGGGGCCGAAGATCTCCTCCTGGCTGATTCGGTCGTCGTTGCTCGCGCCGTCGAATACTGTCGGCTCGACGAAGTAGCCGTCCTCCGTCTCCTCGGGAGCGCCGCCGACGATCGGCTCGCCGACTTCGCTCGAGCCGATCTCGATGTACTCGCTGACCGTCTCGTACTGCGCTTCGGAGACGAGGGGTCCGATGTCCGGATCGTCGAGGCCGGTGCCGACCTCGAGCGACTCGACCTCCTCGACGAGTCGCTCGAGGAACGCCTCGCGGATATCTTCGTGAACGATCAGACGGTCCCCGGCCGAGCAGACCTGTCCCGCGTTTCGCGTGAAGATCGAGATCAGCGTCTGCTCGACGGCTTGCTCGAGGTCGGCGTCCGGGAAGACGACGTTCGGGTTCTTGCCGCCGGCTTCGATGTGTGCGGGCGTGAGCTGTCGGCCAGCGGCGGCTGCGACCGCTTTGCCGGTCTCGACGGAGCCCGTGAACGCGACGCAGCTCACGTCCTCGTGTTCCGTCAGCGGTTCGCCGGCGTCGACGCCGTATCCCGTGACGACGTTGACCGTCCCGGAAGGAGCGCCCGCCTCGTCGAGTATTTGAGCGAACTCGAGTGCCGTCAGCGGCGTCTGTTCCGCCGGCTTGACGACGACGGCGTTGCCGGCGGTGAGCGCCGGCGCGACGGTCCGACCGAAGATCGCCGCCGGAAAGTTCCAGGGGATGATGTGACCGGTAACGCCGAGTGGTTCCTGAATCGTGTAGTCGACGTACTCGCGACCGAGGGGGATCGTCTCGCCCTGTATTTTGTCCGCCATTCCCGAGTAGTACTCGAAGTACCGGCTGGCGGCGTCGATTTCGGTCCGCGCCTGCGAGATCGGTTTCCCGTTCTCGCGAGTCAGCAGTCGGGCGAGTTCGTCGCGTCGGTCTGCGATGAGATCCGACGCTCGGCGCAGTATCCGACCCCGTTCGGCGGGTGCGAGTCCGTACCACTCCGTCTGGCCCTCGAGTGCGGCGTCGACCGCGCGGTCGACGTCGGACGCCGATCCGGCCTGGATCGACGTGAACGGCTCTTCCGTCGCGGGGTCGACGACCGAAATCGTCTCTCCGGACGCCGACTCGCTTTCGGTCCCGTCGATGAACAGGCCGTACTGATCGCGATCGTTCGCGCTGTGTGTCGCCATGGTTCAGACGTGTGTTCGAGTGCTGATTAGTATTTTGCACCGGTGCGTGTCGTACACGAGATCCTGAAATCGGCGGCGAAACCGGTCGGGAACACGACAGAACAGAGATGGCGAGAGCAGTGGTCGACAGTGGCCGAACCCAAAATCGACAGGGACAGCAGTCAGTACGGCGGGAATCCCGGGCGCGAAACCTCGGGGATCGTTCGCGCGTCCAGAACGAGCGGGACGTCGGGGTCTGCGTCGTAGTACTCCTCGACGACTGAGAGGTCGTCCGCCGAACGAATTACGGCACCGTTCGCGCCGAACCCTTCGGCGATGTCGACGAAGTCCGGACTGTCGTAGGTGCTCCCCGTCTCGCGGTCGTGGACGAGATTCTGGCGGTGGCGGATGATCCCGTAGCTGCTGTCGTTGAAGACGGCGACGAGCAGCGGCAACTCGAGGCGAACGGCCGTTTCGATCTCCTGAATCACCTGAATCAACGCGCCGTCGCCGGTGTAACAGACGACGGGACGATCCGGCGCGGCCGCTTTCGCCCCCAGCGCGGCGGGAAGCGAGTAGCCCATCGTCCCGAAGTTGCCGTTGATCAGCATCGAGGCGTCCGCGCCGAGTTCGTGAAAGACGGCGGGGAACCCGGTGTTGTTCCCCGAGCCGACGGTGAGGATCGCGTCGTCGGGGACGCGCTCGGAAAGCTCGAGGGTGAACTCGCGGGGGTCGATCTGGTCGGGTCGTTCCTCGAAGCCGTCGGCCCACGGCGAGGGTGCCCGCTCGATCGTCTGCGCGACGCTGGAGGCTCGCTCCGGATCCGTCTCGCAGCGGTGGATAAGGTCGGCGACGGTTTCTCGCGCGTCGGCGCGGATTCCGATCGCGGGCTCCTGGTGGGTGCCGATCGACTCTTCGTCGATGTCGATCTGGATCACGTCCGCGTCCGCGTACAACTCGCCGTAGCGAGTCGTCTTGCCCGACAGCCGAGCACCGACGACGACTGCCACGTCGGCGTCCCAGAGGAGGTCGTCGTTCGCTGGCGACATGAACGTGCCCGCGATGCCACTGACCATCGGGTGCGCTTCGTCGAGGAGCGAGCGACCGAAGTACGTCGTCGCGATTGGTGCGCCGACGTGTTCGGCGAGCGTCGCGATTTCCTGGCCGGCGTCGGATCGGACCGCCCCGCCGCCCGCGAGGATAACGGGATGATCCGCATCGTCGAGCAACGAGGCGGCCTCCTCGACGTGGCGTTCATCCGGTCGCACCCGCTGGCGCGGCCGTGCACTCGGCGTGTACTCCTCGTCGGGAGCCTCGCCCTCCTGGACGTCCGCCGGCACCTCGACCAGCACGGGGCCGCTTCGGGTTCTCGCGCGATCGAACGCTCGCTCGAGGACCTCGGGAATCGTCACCGGCGTCTCGATCCGCGTCTGGTAGACCGAAATCGGCGACGCGAACGTCGGGTGGTCGAGGTACTGAAGCGACGTTTCCCGCCCCTCGATGCTCGTATCGCCGACGAGGATCACGATCGGGATATTGTCGCGGTCGGCGGCGGCGATGCCGGTCGCGCCGTTCGTCACCCCTGGACCGTGAGTGAGCGTGCAGGCGGTGACGCCCTGTTTCGTGCGCGCGGCGCCGTCGGCCATCGTGACGCCGGCCTGTTCGTGGCGAGCCTGCTGGAACTCGATGTCCCGATCGTTGACCGCGTCGAGCAGGTGCGCGTTTCCTTCGCCGATGACGCCGAACAGCGTGTCGATTCCCTCGGCTCCGAGCGCATCGAGGATGTACGCACTCCCCGTGCTAGCAACGTCCATGGCTCGAGCAAACACCCCGCCGGTCTTATCGTTTCGGTTTGTGATTTTAGCACGGACCCACGCGAATTGCACAAGTAGCAGCTGTGTCGGAGGAGAATCCGAACACGGCGGGCGACCCGTGCGAGCAATTATGTGTCTGTCCGTGAGAGATGGTGGCGTATGGATTCGGAGGTCATCGAGACGTTCAGGACTGTCGACTCGAGTATCGTGTCCGACGCGCTAGACCAGTACGGAATCGACGGCGTCGCGACCGAAATCGGCGCGGTCGATCCGTCACAGAAAGCGGTCGGGCGGGTCCACACGCTCCGGTTCGAACCCGTCTCGGAACCGGGATCGAAGACAAACTTTCCCTACGCTTTGCTCGAGGAGCTTCGTGCGGACCGCGTCCTCGCCATCGACGGCGTCGGCCCGGAGCTCTCGTGTTGGGGCGGCAACGCCTGCGTGCTCGCCGAGCGAGCGGGCGTCGAAGGCGTGGTCGTCGACGGCGGCTACCGCGACGTCCCGGATATTCGATCCGGATCGTTCCCCGTCTTCGGTCGCGCGCCGACGCCGAAAACCGGCCAGCGGCGACTGACCGTCGAGGAAGTCGGCGGAACGATCGACATCGGCGGCGTCGCCGTCTCGGCCGACGACGTCATCGTCGCGGACGGAACCGGCGTCGTCGTCGTGCCCGCCGAACGCGCGAGCGAAATCGCCGCTACCGTCGCCGAAATCCGTTCGGAGGAGTCGACCATCGAGGAAAAGATCGACGCCGGCGCGACCGTCGCCGACCTTGAGGACGATGACCACGAGTTCTGAACCGTTCGCCACAGCTGCTCGACCTCGAGCGGGCGTCGCGACCCCGCGGGTGATCGTATGAGCGCGACGCGTCGCTGTTACGCCTGTGGCTCGCGCGAGACTGGACTCGTCGCTCGCTGTTCCTGTGGCGAAGCGCTCTGGCTCGAGACCGACGCGGACTCGTTCGACTGGAACGACGTGATCGACGCGCCCGGAATGTGGCGTTACGAATCGCTGCTCCCCGTGAGCGCGCCCGACGGGCTCTTCGCGGCGGCCGGCGGGACGCCGCTCGTTCGCGAGCCGTCCCTCGACGCGTTCGCCGGCGCTCGCGTCCACCTCAAGGTAGAGGGCGGAAACCCGACGGGGTCGTTCAAAGACCGCGGCAGCGCGCTCGGCCTCGCCGTGCTGCAAGCTGATGGCCGAGAGGAACCGGCCGTCGACGCCGTCGGCACCGTTTCCCACGGAAACATGGCCATCAGCACGTCCGCCTACGCCGCTGCGTCGGGGTTGCCCTGCGTCGTGCTGGTCCCCGAGGACATCCCGGAGAGCCGCCTCGAGACGATCTCGCAGTTCGATCCGACGGTGCTCCGGGTCGCGGGCGACTACGGCCGACTCTACGAGCGGACGCTCGAGATCGGTCCGGCGCGAGACATCGCCTTCCTCAACTCCGACGTTCCGCTTCGCGTCGAGGGCCAGAAGACGACGGCCCTCGAGATCTGCGAGTCGTTCGCGCCCGACGCGCCGGACGCCATCGTCGTGCCGACAAGCAGCGGCGGGCACTTCAGCGGGATCTGGAAAGCGCTTCGCGAACTCGAGTCGGCGGGCGTCCTCGCGGACGTGCCCCGACTGTACGCCGTGCAGGCGGCGGCCAGCGCCCCGATCGCCGAGGCGTACGACCGCGGCGCGAGCGAGGTGTCGCGGGTCGAACGCGGCGAGACGGTCGCCTACTCGATCGGCAATCCCGATCCGCCGAGTGGGACGCGCGCCCTCGCCGCCATCGAGGACACCGACGGGGCGGCCGTCGGCCTCGAGGATCCGGAGATTCTGGAGGCACAACGGACCCTCGCCAGCGAGGCGGGTCTCAGCGTCGAGGCGTCGTCGGCGACCGCGCTGGCGGGGATTCGACGGCTGGTCGACGCGGGCGAGATCGACTCGAGCGACGACGTCGTCGCCGTCACGACCGGCACGGGTCTCACCGACCACCTCGGCTCCGGCTCCGCCGACCTCGTCGAAATAGAGGCGCTCGAGGACCGACTCGCTGCATTCAGGGACGACTGAATATCGGCCTTCCGGCTGGAGTGACACTCCGGGCAAACTGTTATGGCCCACGGTATCGATACGCACGAACTAGATGAGCGATCCTGATCAGCAACCAGACCCGGAATTTTTCCACGAGAACGACCGAATCCGCGAGTTCGTCGACACCGTCCACGCCACCGCGGACGAACACGAGGATGTTCCGGCCCTGCTCGACGCCCTCGAGGAGCCCTTCGAAGAACTCCTGATGGAGGACGGCTGGCTGCCAGAACGCTACCAGCACCTGACGCCGGACGACATGGAAGACAAAGGCGACATGGGCAGCGACATCGCTCAGTGGCTGGTCTATCGACTCGGCGACAAACTCGCGCTGTTCACCCTCGTACTCCCGCCGGGCGCGGAGACGCCCATCCACGACCACCTCGCGTGGGGGCTCGTCGGCATCTACGGCGGCACCCAGCGCGAGGAGTTCTACCGCCGCGTCGACGACGGCGGCCACGAAGGCGACGCGGAACTCGAGCACCTGCGGACCGAGGACAACGGCCGGGGCGACTTCTACCGACTCGAGCCGCCGAACAACGACATCCACTCGGTGGAGACGACCTCGGACGAACCGAGCGTCAGCGTCCACCTGCTCGGAGCCGACGTGGGCTGTATCGAGCGCCACGCCTTCTGCGCCGACGACAACGACGTCGAACTGTTCCAGTCGGGGTACAGTAACGTCGAGTGCGAGGACGTCCGCGAGCCCCCGGAAGTCGGCCACGGCCACGGCGGGCACGGACACGCGCACGACCACGGAGAGGGCGGACACAGCTACGATCAGGGCGGACACTCGATCGAACACACCGCCAATGAGTAACTCGAACGCACGCGGAGGGAGACGATGACCGACGTGGTCGACCTCGAGCACCTCGCGGCCCGCGTCGAGGACGGCTCGACGATCGCGTTCGGCGGCAAGACGCTGCACCGAGCGCCGATGGCGTTCGTCCGCGAGCTGGTCCGGGCGGACGTCTCGGATCTCGTCCCGATCGGGCTCGCGAACTCGATGGATATCGACCTCCTCGCCGGAACGGGACAGCTCGAGGCGGCGTGCTACGGCTACGTCGGCTTCGAGGCGTTCGGCCTCGCGCCGAACACCCGGCGGGCGATCGAGGACGGCACGCTCGAGGCTCGAGAGGGGACGTGCTACACCGTCGCGACAGCGTTGCGCGCCGCGACGCAGGGCGTTCCGTTCCTGCCGATCGCCGGACTGGACGGGAGCGACCTCCTCGAGATCGGAGACGCCTACCTCGCGGAGACGTCGGACCCGTTCACCGGCGAGTCGACGTACGCGGTTCGGCGGGTCGAGCCGGATATCGCCGTGATTCACGCGACCGAAGCCGACGCCGACGGTAACGCTCGCTTCGACGGCGCGGACCTCACCGAAAACCTCGTCGCGAAGGCGGCGGATCGGGTCTTCGTCACCGCGGAGCGGGTGGTCGACGCCGACACGTTCACGGACGATCCCGGCTCGACCGACGTACCGGGGGTGCTGGTCGACGCCGTCGCCGAAGTGCCCGACGGTGCCCATCCGTGCAGCTGTCCGGGCAGGTACGACTACGACCGCGCACACCTCGAGCAGTATCTCGAGGCTGCGAGTTCGGGCGATCTCGAGGCCTATATCACCGAGTACGTCGGCCCGGACGAGGACCACTATCGCGAGCGCGCTGTCGCCGACCGGAGGGACGCACTCGAGTGGGGGGCTCACCAGCCGGCGGTCTCGAGCGACGGCGGTGTCGCCGAAGGGGGCTCGAGCACTGCAAGTTCGAAGACGACGGACTCGAGCGATCACCCGCAGGACCCAGCGCCCAACGCAGCGTGTACGATCGCCGAGGTCATGACCGTCGCCATCGCTCGGCGACTCGAGGAAATCTCCGTCGCGTTTCAGGGATTCGCCTCGCCGCTGCCGACGGTCGCCCTTCGGGCGGCGCGCGAGCGAGCCGGGACGACCCACCTGAGCGCGTCGGGCGCGATGAACGGCTCGCCCGCCGAAACGCCGCTCTCGACGGAGGACGCGCGGCTGCTCGAGGGAGCGCCGGCGCACTTCTCCTCGCCCGAGGCGTTCGACCTGGCGGCGCGCGGGGGCGTCGACGTGATGTTCGTGGGCGGCGCACAGGTCGACCGGCGCGGGCGGCTCAACAACACCGTCGCGGGGTCGTGGGCGGAGCCGTCGGTCAAATTCGGCGGCGGCGGCGGTGCGGGCTCCCTGCTCCCCCTCGTCGAGGAGGCGTGGGCCTGGCGGACCGAACACCGCGCCCGCTCGCTGCCGTCCGCGGTCGACTTCACGACTGCGGAGGGGAACCTCACCTACCTCGTGACGCCGCTTTGCGAGTTCGAGCGCCGCGACGGCGAGTTGCAGGTCGTCTCGATCCACCCCGGCGTCTCTCGCGAAGAGATCCGCGAGCGAACGGGGTGGGACGTGCGCTTCGCCTCGAGTGAGGTCGACGAGACGCCGCTTCCGACCGACGAGGAACTCGAGGCCCTCGAGCGCGTCGATCCAACCCGCGTCCGCCGCTCCGGATTCGAGACGCTCTCCGCTCTCGAGTGACTCTCGAGCCGACGACGGCGGAATTCGGCCGACAATAGAAATTCACTCGAGGGCAGCGGGGGTGCACCGTGTGAACACCCCAACACTTATGCGAATTTCTCGCAAATGTCCCGGCGATTGCACCACAATGGAGCTCGACCTCTCACCAGAGACGACGATGCTTCGCCGGGAGATCCGGCGCTTCGTCGACGAGGAGTTTCGGCCGATACTCACCGAACTCGCGGACGACATCGATCGCTACCACGACCTCGAGCCGGAGAACCCGGAACTGACCGACAACGTTCGACCGCACCCGATCAAGATTCCCGAAGACGACCGAGAGCGACTCAGGGAGAAGGCGAAAGACGCCGGGTTCTGGGCGATGGGCGTTCCGGAGAAGTACGGCGGCGGCGGACTCAGTCTGGTCGAACGCTGCGTCGTCCTCGAGGAGCTCTCGAAGCACCGACTCGGCCTCTACCAGCCCGGCTTGGGCGTGATCGAACTCGGGCCCGGCCTGACGGTCGGCGAGCCCTCCGCCTACCTCGGGGCGGCGAACGAGGACCAGGTCGAGCGCTTCTTCCAGCCGTGTATCGACGGCGAGAAGCAGAGCTGCTTCGCGCTGACGGAGCCCGCGGCGGGTTCGGACCCGCGCGGAATGGAGACGCTGGCGACGAAAGAGGGTGAGGAGTGGGTCGTCAACGGAACCAAACACTACATCTCGTGGGCGGGCGACGCCGACTTCCTAATCCTCTTCGCGCGAACGGAGCCAAAGGGCGACGACATCTCCGACCACGGCATCACCGCGTTCCTCGTCCCGACCGACGACGACGGCGTCTCGATGCGATCGATTCCGGTCATCCGGCCTGAGTACCCCTTCGAAGTGACGCTCAACGACGTTCGCGTTCCGGCGGCGAACGTCCTCGGCGAGGTCGGCTCCGGGCTGGGACTCGCGAAGGAGTGTCTCGGCGAGTCTCGAGTGCTCTACGCGGCGAACTCCCTGGGTCCGATCGATCAGTCGATCCGGCTGGGCATCGAGTGGGCCAACGACAGAACCGTCGGCGGAAAGCCCCTCGCCGACCGGCAGGCGATCCAGTGGAAGATCGCCAAATCCGCCGTCGACTACCAGGCGGCGAAGTACTCCGTCTACCACGCCGCTCAGCAATTCGACGACGGCGAGGACATCCGCCACGAGTCCTCGATCACCAAGTACCAGACCACCGAGTCGCTCTGGACCGTTCTCGACCGAATGGTCCAGATCCACGGCGGTGCCGGCGTCGACGCCGACCTCCCCCTCGAGCGGTGGCTCCGGGAAGCCCGCGTCCGCCGGATCGGCGAAGGCCCCTCGGAAATCCACCTGAAAACGATCGCGCGGAACCTGCTCAACGGCTACGAGGACCCGGATCCGCTTCCCCTCGAGTGAGTCACCGACGAGGCAAGGAACCGGTCGACTCGCTCAGCCGGTGCTGAATCGATCGCATCGTCCGATCAGTGTCGAACCGATCGACTCGCTCAGCTGGCGCTAAACCGGACGATGGGTGGGGGAATCGGTTGCTTTTAGTAACGCTCGAGTGAACGCTCGAGCAACATGTTGGGTTCGCTTCGACGGGTTACCGAGGTCGACCGGCCGACGGTCGTCGCCCCGGTGACGGCCGGCCACGGGGTCAACGAGTTCTTCTCCATCGTTATCCCGCCGATCATTCCGCTCCTGGTCTCCGATCTGGGTATTACGTACGGACAGGCGGGCGTGCTGGTCACCGTCTTCTTCGTCATGTACTCGATCTTCCAGCTTCCCGCGGGGATCGTCGCCGACTGGGTCGGGAAAAAGCGCATGTTCGTCGCCGGCCTCCTCGGGATGTCCGCGGGCATCGTGCTCGCGACCGCCGCGCCGACCTACGAGGTGTTGCTCCTCGCACAGGCCGTCGCCGGCATCGGCGGCAGCACCGTCCACCCCACCGGCATGTCGCTCATCAGCGACGTCGAGGGGAGCGAAACGGAGGGGAAGGCGATGGGCGTCTTCGGCTTCGGCGGCGCGCTCGGGACGATGTCCTCGCCGCTCGTCGTCGGCGGGCTCGCAGCGGTCGCGGGCTGGCGAGTCGCACTCGCCGGCGCGCTCGTCGTCGGGTTCGCCGTCACGGTGTACATCATGCGGGTGTTTCCAGACGACGAACCGGGAACGACGCGAGCGACTCGAGCGGACGGTGGTCGACCCACGTCGGTCGGCGAGACGATACGTGCCGCGAAGGGGGTCCTCGACGTTCCGCTGACGAGAGGAATCGTCCTCCTGTTTTTCGTCACGCTCGTGCTCTCGATGCAACATCGAGCGATCCAGACCTACACGACGTCGTACATCACCGCCGAGACGGGAACGTCCGCGACGATCGGCAACGTGGCGTTTTTCGCCCTGCTGGTCGGCGGAAGCCTCTCCTCGCTGTGGGCGGGAGACCTCGCCGACCGGTTCGACCGCAAGCGACTCGGGATCGCCGCCTCGGTCGCCACCGCCGTCCTCGTCGCGGCGACCCTGCTCGTCACGCCGCTCGTCGACGGTGTGCCGTTCGGGCTTCTCCTCGCCGTGCTCGTCGTCTGGTTCTCGATCATCGGCGTGATGATGTACGCGAGCTACCCGGTGAAGAACGCGCTCGTCTCCGAACACGCCGAGGCGACCTCGAGTGGCGGCCTCTTCGGCGTCATCCAGACCGGTTCGGCCCTCGGCAGCGCGAGCGGGCCGGCGCTGTTCGGCGCGCTCTCGACACAGTGGGGGATCGTCGCTGCGTTCCCCGCGATCGCCGGCGTCAGCGTCGTGCTCGCGGCGCTCTTCGTGGCGCTGATCGTGATCGACTGACCGGAAAACAAGCCGGGGAGAGTCTCGTTACTCGGCGTCGAGCACGTTCTCGCGCATCTCCTCGGACATCGTCCCCATGAGATCGGCGTTGGTTTCGACTTCCTGCATGACGAACCGTGACGACGTTTCGTTGACGCCCTCGATGGCGATCACGTCGTCGATGAGCGTGTTCATCTGATCGCGATCCTGGACGCGAGCGAGGATGACGAAGTCGACATCGCCCATCGTGTAGTAGACGTCGACGATGCCGTCGATATCGGCGAGTTGGTCGCCGATGTCGTCCGCGTAGCCCCGCTCGTGAGAGACCGACACCTCGGTGATGAGCAGCATGTTCAATCCGAGCGCGTTCGGATCGATCGAGACGGAGGGCGTCGAGATCACGTCGTTCTCTTTGAGTTTGTTGAGCCGATAGTGGATCGTCGATTTCGAGATATCGAGCTCTTCCGCGAGTTCCTCGAGGCTTCGCTCGTAGTCGTCCTCGACGGCCTCGAGGATTTTGAGATCGGTTTCGTCGAGATCGTGATTCATTTAATACGACAGTTATCGGGCCGGGCTATATTTGCGTGTCGTTTCAAACACAGGACTCGAGCCCCGAGGCGCGAGTCTCCGGGAAATCGACACGGGAGCCCGTCTCAGTCCATCGCCGCGTCGGAGACCTCGAGCGCGTCGTCGAGGACGTCGATAGCGTCGTCGACGTCGGATTCGGTGATCGGCAGCGGCGGCGCGATGATCAGCGTGTTGATCATGTTCGCGACGTAGACGCCGTCTGCAGCGGCTGCGTCGGCGACCTCGTCCACGACGGTCGAACCCGTCGAAATCTTGTCCGAGCGCTCGCCAAAGGGGACGCGTTCGTCCTCGCTTTTCGTCAACTCGATGCCCCGGAAGAGGCCGACACCACGGGTGTCGCCCACGCTCGGGTGGGATTCGGCGAGTTCCTCGAGTCGGTCGCCGAGGTACGCGCCGACGTCGCTGGCGTGTTCGATCAGGTTCTGTTCCTGGTAGGATTCGACGGCGGCGAGGCCGGCGGCGCAGGCGACGGGGTGGCCCGCGTACGTGTGGCCGTGACAGAACATCTCGTCCTCGAAGTGGTCGGCGATTTCGTCAGTGACGATCGTCGCGCCGAGTGGCGCGTACGCACCGGAGAGGCCCTTCGCCATCGTCATGATGTCCGGCGTCACGTCGAAGACGTCACAGCCGAACCACTCGCCGGTGCGCCCGAAGCCGGCCATGACCTCGTCGCAGATCAAGAGCGCGCCGTGCTCGTGGGCGATCTCCTTGAGCCGAGGCAGGTACTCCTCGGGCGGGACGAGGATGCCGTTCGAGCCGACGATCGGTTCGACGAGGATGGCGGCGACCGTATCGCCCTCGAGCATGAGCATCTCCTCGATGTAGTCGAGGCTCTCCATGGGATCGAGCGTCGAGCCGTAGGCGTAGGGGTCCGGTGCCTTGATCGACCCCGGCATTCCGGGTTCGGCTTTCAGGCGTCGCGGGTCGCCGGTGACGCTGATCGAGCCGGCGGTCGCACCGTGGTAGGAGCGATAGCGAGAGATGATCTTCTGTTTGCCCGTGTACATGCGAGCGATCTTGATGGCCGCCTCGACGGCCTCCGTTCCGCTCGTCGAGAAGAACGTCTTCGAGAGGGTTCCCGGGGTGACTTCGGCGAGTTTCTCGCCGAGGCGCGCTCGAGCCTCGGTCGCGAAGCCCGGTGCGAAGTACGCACCCTCCCGGGCCTGTTGGGCCATCGCGTCGGCGACGGCGTCGGCCGAGTGACCGAGGTTCGAACACATGAGCTGTCCGGAGAGGTCGAGGTACTCGGTGCCGTGTGCGTCGGTGAATCGGACGCCGTCGCCGCCGACGACCTCCGTCGGATCGACTTCGTTCTGGTAGGACCACGTGCCGAAGACGTACTCCTTGTCGAGTGCTTCGACGTCGGTGCGACCGTCTTCGTCCGTCGATCGAGTCGAGTCTGTCATGGGATATCACTGCAATCGTTCACTGGTCTCTTAGTCTTTTCGAGGAGGGAGCAAATATGTAGTCTGCTGTCTAGATTTGGAACCGATATTGAGACAGCTTCCTCAGATATCCACGTTAGATAGAACATCGTACATTCGCACCGAAGTCTTTATTTCCTCGTCGAGATGATACCCCGTATGGTCGACTTGCGCGAACCCGACGGCACCGAGGCGGTCGAAAACTACGTCGACGGGGCGTGGCAGACGCCAACCGGCGACGACGAACAGGCGCTTTCGAACCCGGCGACGACGGAGCCACTCGGCTCGGTCACGTTCAGTTCCGAATCCGACATCGACGAGGCAGTCCGAGCCGGCAACGAGGCGTTCGAGGAGTGGTCCCAGGCTCCCGTCGAAGAGCGGATTCAACCGCTGTTCAGGCTCAAGACGCTGCTCGAGGAACACCAAGACGAACTCGCAGAACTTCTCGTCCAGGATCACGGAAAGACGCTCGCGGAGGCCCGCGGCGAACTCCGACGCGGGATCGAGAACGTTGAGGTCGCCTGCGGCATTCCCTCGATGATGCAGTCGGGGTCGCTGCTCAACGCTGCCCCGGAGATCGACGAGAGCGCGGTTCGCAAACCGCTGGGCGTCTTCGCCGCGATCACGCCGTTTAATTTCCCGGGAATGATCCCACTGTGGTTCCTTCCCTACGCAGTCGCGACCGGAAACAGCTTCATTCTCAAGCCCAGCGAGCAGAACCCACTCGTCGCGACCCGGCTGTTCGAACTGATCGACGAGGCGGGCTTCCCGGACGGCGTCGTCCAACTGGTCAACGGCGGCGTCGACACGGTCAACGGCCTCATCGATCACGAGGGCGTCGAGGGCATCTCGTTCGTCGGCTCGACGCCGGTCGCGAAGCTCATCTACGAGCGCGCGGCGGCGAACGGTAAACGCGTGCAGGCCCAGGGTGGCGCGAAGAACCACATCATCGTCACCGAGACGGCTGATCTCGAGTTCGCCGCGGAAAAGACGGTCTCCTCGGCGTGTGCCTGTGCGGGCGAGCGCTGTCTCGCGAACGACATCGTCCTGGTCGAAGACGGCGTCTACGAGGAGTTCACCGACCTGGTCGTCGAAGAGACGGCCTCGCAGGTCGTCGGTAACGGTCTCAACGAGGAGACCGACATTGGCGCGCTCATCAGCGAGGAACACGAACAGCGCGTTCGAGACTACATCGACACCGGCGTCGAAGAGGGTGCAACGGTACTGCTCGACGGCCGCGATGCAGAGATCGACGGTCACGAGGACGGAAACTTCCTCGCACCGACGGTGTTCGGCGACGTCAGCGAAGAGATGACCATCTCTCAAGAGGAAATCTTCGGCCCGGTCCTCGGACTGGCCTCGGTCGACTCGGTCGACGACGCGATCGAGCGGATGAACCGCAGCCGATTCGGCAACGCGGCGAGTCTGTTCACCGGAAGCGGTGCGGACGCCCGCAAGTTCCGACACGAGGGTGAGATCGGTAACCTCGGCGTCAACGTCGGCACCTCAGCGCCGATGGCGTTCTTCCACTTCGGCGGCTGGAAGGACTCGTTCTTCGGCGACCTCCACGCCCAGGGCGAGGACATGATCCACTTCTACACCGACAAGGCGGTCTACATCGAGCGCTGGCCAGACGCCTGAGGGCTCGACGCGACCCCCTCGACTCGAGGGAGGCGACGACGACGAGAAACACACCGTTCGCGCTCGAGGCGAACCGACTCCTGCCATCCCTTTTTCGCCGGAGCGCCCGTGGTGCATTCGATTTCAGTAGCCGTGGTGGGACCGATAATCAACGACGCGCTCGGCCACAACAGTTATAGACCACAGCTACCATGAGTGATATTGACAGCCAATAACCGACGCGAAGACCCGTGACTGGCGAGCCAGCACTCGAGTGCAAGTCTCGAACGCGGGCGTTCGGACGCGTGTGTCGGCTCGAATACGCGTCCATCCCGATCACGCCTGACGCCACGAAACGGCGTCCAGCGGCCTGTAAGCGGCCCGAGACGACGCTTGATCGACGGGCACCTCAACGGCTACTCAGTTGCCACCTGGGACCGGTCTGGCGACGTCACGAGAACGTCGACCGGAAACATCCTCACTGTGGATGATCGAACTCGTTCCCGGTTGGTCATCGTCGAGCCACACTCTCTGCCATCAGCGTTTTTCGAGCCAGATCCGACCGAACTGACCGTGGAGTGAGTTCGTCGCGTCACCTCGAGTACTCCTCAGACGTCGATCGAAAACACCCAGGTGAGGACGAACGACGCGAAGACGAGCAGTAGTAACACGGCAAGGAGGCCGAACGAGACGCCCCAGCCGAACACGTCTGCGGTGAACCCGACGACGAGCGAGCCGACGGAGGCGGTGAGCACGTACACCGTTCGAATGAGTCCGAAGCCCGTGCCCCGTTCGGCCTCGGACAGCCTCGAGAGGATTCGGGGCAACAGCGGGGCCTCGAAGCTCATGCCGACGCCGAGGAGCAACACGCCGAGGGCCGCGGCCGCGAGTCCCGGGCCGACGACGAGGAGCGCGAGACCGAGCGCGCCGAGCAGGAAACACCCGGCGGTCGCGAGGTCGCGACCGAAACGATCGGAGACCCAGCCGACGCCGACCTGTGCAAACCCCTGGGAGACGAAGTACGCCGAGAAGCCGACGGCCGCGAGCGAGGAGGAGTACTCTCGATGCTCGATGAGAAACATCGGTAGGAACGACGCGGCACCCTGCCAGACGAACTCGCCGACGATGGCGACGAGGACCATGAACGTGATCGCCGGGCGCGAGAGCAATTCGGCGAGCGCGCGGAAGTCGAACTGCTCGCGCATCGAAACCGACGGTCGCTGGGGCTCGGTCGGCTCGACGAACGCGTAAAAGAGGGCGAATGCAGCGGCCCCGACGACCGCCGTGGAGGCGAGCGCGACCCGCCAACCGAAGGCGACGGTGAGCCACGTAACGATTCCGGGGGCGACCAACCCGGCGATCGTCGCCCCGGAGTTGTGGATCCCGACCGCCGTCCCGACGTTGTCGTGAATGCGTGAGAGGAGCGTCGTCGCGACGCTGTAGTGGAGGCCGGCGAACGCGCCGAGGACGATCGTCGCGGCTACGAACACGACGAAAACGGGTGCACCGGCGATGAGCAAACACGCGACGGCGGTCCCGCCGAGCGCCGTCAGGATGACGACGCGCTCGCCGAAGCGGTCGCCGACGACGCCGCTCGGGAACTGGACCAGCCCGTAGGCGACCCACATTCCCGTCAGCGCGGCACCGATCGCCGTGTTCGAGACCTCGAACGCCGCGATGATCTGCGGGACGACCGGGCTGATCGCGACCCGGGCGAACATCGTCACGAAGAACGCGAGCGTACAGAGCGCGAGGACCGTGTTGCGATATCGCCAGCGGCTCATCGGTCGGAGATCCCACGAGCGCGGACGACTACTCCTGAAGTCGAAGCCACCATCATTTCGAACCGACCGTTCACTTGCCACTGAGCCGAACGGACCAAGAGTGTACTGGTACCTGCAACGTGGCGACAGCGCGATGGTTCGCCTCTCGTCGCCTCAAAATTCACCGGTGCGCCTCACTCGTCCAACGATTCGATGAGTTCGACGACGTAGCCCGACGGATCGGTTACGAACGCGATCAGCAGGTTCGAGCGCTCGATCCGTCGCGGGCCGTCGACCACCTCGCTGTCGTAGCCCTCAACGAGTCGCTCGAGGGTCGACTCGACGTCGTCGACGCCGATCGCGATGTGGTCGATTCCCGAGGGCTCGAGGTCGAGATTACGGTCGGCGTCGTGTTTGAATTGGATCTCGGCCTCCGCCTCGCCCTGGACGTAGTAGTTCGTCACGCCGTCGTCGCCGACGAAATCGCGCGTCCGCTCGAGGTCGAGGCCCTCGCAGTAAAATTCCATCACCGAGTCCACGTCGTCGATCCACACGGCAGTGTGTAACACGTCCATGGCTGAGACACTCAATGGCAGTACAAAAGCGTGGCTGTCCGTTTCTCGTCGCGACGCGTTTTGGCTTCCGGCAACGGAATGCCTATGGAGTCGCCCCCCGTCCGTCAGACCCATGACTCGAGGGTCCTACGACGCGATCGTCCTCGGCGTCGGCGGAATGGGCAGTGCGGCCGTCTATCACCTGGCCAAACGCGGCGTCGACGTGCTCGGCATCGAACGCTACGACGTTCCCCACGGGCGGGGCTCGTCTCATGGAGACACCCGAATCTTCCGGCTCACGCAGCCCGAGCACCCGTCGTACGTCCCGCTGGCGGAACGCGCGCGGACGCTCTGGCGGGAGCTGGAGGCGGAGTCCGGAGCCGATCTCCTCACCGAGACGGGGTCGATTCACGCCGGTCCCGCGGGCGGCTCGCACGTCTCGGACGCCGTCGACTCCTGCGAGGCACACGACCTCCCCCACGAGGTGCTCTCGGGGAGCGACGTGAACGAGCGATTCCCCGGATACGAACTCCCAGCGGACCACGAGTGCGTCTACCAGCCCGACGGCGGCTTCCTCGCGTGTGAGCGCGCGATTTCGACGCACGTGCGCCTCGCCCACGAACACGGCGCGACCGTCCGCGCTCGAGAGCGCGTTCTCGAGTGGGAGTCCCGCGAATCGGGCGTCGAGGTTCGAACGGACCGGGGAACCTACGACGCCGACCACCTCGTCGTCGCCGCCGGCGCGTGGGCCGCGAATCAACTCCCACTGCTCGAGGACGCCCTCTCGCCCCAACGGCGGGTGATGTGCTGGCTCCAGCCGGAAACGCCGGCGCAGTTCGCCCCCGACTCCTTCCCGGTGTTCAGCGTCGACGTGCCCGAAGGGAAGTTCTACGGCTTTCCCGTGGCCGATCAGCCGGGATTCAAGTTCGGGCGCACCCCCGCTCAGGCCGAATCGATCGACCCCGACGACTGGGCCGACGAGCCGACGCTCGAGGACGAGCAGCGACTCAGGAAGTTGTCCGCGAATCGCTTCCCGAACGGGGACGGGCCGACGCTGCGCCTCGCAACCTGCATCGTCACGCGGTCGCTCGACGGTCACTTCTACCTCGACACGCACCCGGAGTACTCGCAGGTCTCGATCGCCGCCGGCTTCACCGGCCACGGCTTCAAGTTCACCAGCGTCGTCGGCGAGGTGCTGGCCGACTTCGCCACCGACGGCGAGACCGAACACCCGATCGACGTCCACCGGTTAGGGACCCGACTGGCGTGAGCTGACTCGAGTGAGTCCGGCGTTCCCGCTCGCGCTCACGCTCACAGTTCAGCGTTCACACCCACGCTCACTACTGTGCGACGGGCACGCACGTTCATAGTGACACAGCGCGAAGACGACGAGTATGACATCGATTCGCACGGCGGCAAAAACGGTGCTGTTCACGATCCTCGTCCCCGGGACGCTCGCCGTCGCGATTCCCCAACTCCTCGCGAAGTGGCGACCGCATCCGCGACTACCGGTGAACTCGAGCGTCGCCAACCTCGTCGGAACGCTCTCGATCGGTTCAGGAATTTTGTTGTACCTGCACACCGCCCACGAGTTCCTCGCGGCGGGTGACGGAACGCCGTCGCCGAGCGACGAGCCCGACGAACTGGTTACGAGCGGCGTCTACGCTCGATCTCGGAACCCGATGTACGTCGGCGTCCTCCTCGTGATCGCCGGGCAGGCGCTTCGACGCCGATCCGTCTCGATTCTTTGGTGGGCCGCCGGCTGCTGGATCGGGTTCCACAACAGAATCATCCGGTACGAGGAGCCACACCTGGCCGAAAAACACGGCGACGAGTACGAGCAGTATCGAGACCAGGTTCCTCGGTGGTTTTCGCGGCGGTGAGCCGCCCGATCAGGCGACCTGATTCTCGAGGTCGGCGTCGGGGCCGTCCTCGTCGATTCGCTCGAGGTTTCGGGTGAGGATGTCCGCGACGCGCTCCCAGTACGCCGGCGTGTAGCCGGAGTTGTGGGGCGTGATGTAGACGTTCCCGAGGCCCCACAGCGGGTGGTCCTCGGGGAGCGGTTCGGGGTCGGTCACGTCGAGTGCGGCGGCGTGGAGACCCTCGTTGCGAAGCGCCGAGAGCAGTTCGTCGGTGTCGACCAGCGGGCCGCGGCCGACGTTCACGAGGACGGCGTTTGGCGGCAGCGTTTCCAACTCGGCGGCGCCGATCAGTCCGCGCGTCTCGTCGGTCAGCGGGCAGGCGAGCACGAGGTAGTCGACGTCGACCAGCGCCTGCTCGATCTCTTCGAAACCGTAGACCTCGTCCGTCGGGCCGCCTTTCTCCGGCGAATACCGAACGCCGACCGTCTCGACGCCGAAGCCCTCGAGGCGCTCGAGGATCGCCTGTCCGATCGCGCCGAGGCCGACGACGCAGACGCGCGAGTCGTGAAAGTCGCTCATCGCCTGGAAGTGACGCCACTCGCGGCGCTCCTGGCGGCGAATCCCCTCGTCGAGTCGCCGCGTGATCATGAGGATCCACCCGATCACGTGCTCGGCGATGTTGGGGCCGTGGACGCCCGACGCGTTCGTCACAGCGATCCCCCGCTCGCGGAACGTCTCGAGGTCGAGGTGACCGACGCCGGCCGACGAGCACGCGAAGAGTTGCAGGTTCTCCGCGGCCTCGAGCAACTCCGGACGGAGGTCGCGACCGACGACGACGGCGGCGTCGCGAACGAGTTCGCGTTCCTCGCGTCTCGAGGACGCCTGCCGAACATCTGCGTCCGGCAGTCGTTCGCGAAGGCGGTCGCTACACTCCTCGGCCGGAATGCCGTGTGCTGTCGTGTGGAGCACGACGATGGGATCCATGGGTTGGTCTCACGGCCCAGCGAGTTAAGACTGACTGGCTTCCGGACGTCGTCCGGTGCTGGAATCCCATCCGATAACGGGTCTATCGGCTGCCGGCTGTATTCGCGTTAGTCCTCACTCGATCCCCTGCCGTCCGAGTCAGCCGACCCCTCGCCGTCCGAGTCAGCCGACCCCTCGCCGTCCGAATCAACCGACCCTCTGCCGTCTGCTCGAGCGAGCAACTCCGGGTCGAGAAAGAGCGTCGCGTCCGCCTGTTCCGGCGACTGCTCGTGGGTGTCGCTTCGGTCGATGACGTGGGCGTCGATGCGCGAAGGAAGTGACGAGGTGTCGGGTCGGTCGACCTCGAGGAGGTTCCCGGCGGGATCGCGGAGGTACAACTGGACGGTGCCGTCGGGCAATCGATAGAGCGGATAGCCGCCGTCGGGTGCGAGCGCGTCGTCGAAACAGCCCCGCTCCTCGGCGGCGTCGAACACCGCCTCAAAGTCGTCGACGGCGAGCGCGAAGTGGTGGTACGTCGGGGCGTCCGTCTCGCGCCTGACGAGGTGCAGTTGTCTGTCGCCGAATCGCAACCACCTGACGGGGGCGCCGAGGTTCGGCGCCTGAATTCGTTCCATGTCGAACACCTCGGTGTAGAAGTCGACCAACGCCTCAAGGTCGTCTCCGTAAACGGTCACGTGTGTAAATCCGATCGCGGCCATTGCTCGACACTCACGCTCCAGTGAGTTATAGGTGCACGCGACCGACGCTCGTCGCGACGGGGGCGCGAACGGCCCGCTCGACGCTCGAGGACGAAGCAACGTCGGACGACACAGTAGCTAAGACGCTTCGGAGAGTGTCACGACCACACACTATGCGCGTCGCTGCACTCACGAGCACCGAACTGCCGCCCGAACTCGAGGTACAGGACCGATCAACGCCGGAACCGAACGCGGGCGAGGCGGTCGTCCGCGTCGAAGCCGCCGCGCTCAATCACCGAGACCTCTGGAAACTCGAGGACGACGGCCGACTCGACGACTCCGACCTCCCCTTCGTTCCGGGCGGCGATCTGGCGGGCATCGTCGACGCGACCGGAGCCGACGTCTCGAGCGTGACCGCCGGAGATCGGGTCGTTCTCTGCCCGCTCGAGACCTGTGGCGTCTGTCGAGCCTGTCGGGACGGCCCAGAGAACAGGTGCGAGAACTACAGCAGTTTCGACGGCGCGTTCGCCGAGCAGGTAGTGGTCGATGCGACGCGCCTCGTGTCCCTCCCCGACTCGGTCGGGTTCCTCAAGGCCGCGGCGCTACCAATTGCGTACACGACCGCCTACCGAATGCTCCGGCGAGGCGACGCCGGCGCTGGTGATCGCGTCTTCGTGCCGGGAGCGACGGGAGGCGTCGGCGTCGCGGCGATTCAACTCGCGACCATCCTGGGTGCGGAGACGATCGGCACGTCGACCGACGAGGACAAACTCGCGGCCGTCGACGCGCTCGGCCTCGATCACGCGATCCACACCGGCGACCCCGACGAAATGCGCGAGCGGGTCGCGTCGATCGGCGACGTTGACATCACCATCGACCACCTTGGCGGGCCCTACACCAGCGTCGGCGTCGATCTTCTGGGGACCAACGGAGCACACGTCCTCTGTGGCCGAACCGCGGGTCAGTTCCCGTCGTTCGACGCTCGAGAGCTCTACTTCGGGCACAAACGCATTCTGGGCAGTACGCTCGGCACGCAGGCCGACCTCGCTCAACTCGTCGAATTCGTCGCCGACGGCCGACTGGACCCGGTCGTCGCCGACGAGTTTTCCCTGAGCGAGACGGCAGCGATGCTCTCGGCGATGCGCGATCGTGAGATGGTCGGAAAACTCGTGCTTCGGCCCCAACAGTAATCTGGAGTCTCGTCGGGGCATCGACCCCCCTCAGAACGTGCGTTCGATAGCGTCCTCGAGCGCGTCGACCGCCTGATCGATCTCGTCCTCGGTGACGCAAAGCGGCGGCGAGACGATTAGCTGGGTGTTCGGTCGGCCCATGCCGAACAGCGCGCCGTTCTCGCCGGCCGTCGAGAGCACCGTCTCGACCGGGTTATCCTCCTCGTCGCTCACTCGCGGGTCGACGAACGGCTCGCCGTCCTCGGGGTCGGCGAACGCGACGCCCCAGTGGAGGCCGCGGCCGTGGACCGACGAGACGACGTCGAATCGCTCCTCCAGGTCGGTGAGTCGGGACTCGAGTCGTGGCGCGACCTCGCGCGTGTTCTCGAGGAGTCCGTTCTCGTAGACGTCCATCGCGGCGAGTGCGGCGGCGCAGCCGACGGGGTGGCCGGCAAACGTCTGGCCCACGTCGAAGCCTTCCGCGGCGACGTACTCTGCGAGGTCGTCGTTCATCATCACGCCCGCGAGCGGGACGTAGGAGCTCGTGAGCCCCTTCGCGAACGTCATCAGGTCGGGCTGGATGCCCTCGGATTGCGCGCCGAACCACTCGCCGGTGCGCCCGAAGCCGGTGATCACTTCGTCCGCGATCAACAGGATGTCGTACTCGTCACAGAGTTCGCGAACGCGCTCGAAGTACCCCGGCGGGGCGGTGTACGCGCCGCTCGAGCCCGCGACGACCTCGGTCAAGAGCGCGGCGATCGTGTCCGGCCCCTCGTTTCGGATGACGAACTCGAGGTGGTTGGCCGCCTTCTCGGCGAGTTCCTCGGGCGTCTCGGCGTCGAACGCCTCCGGAATCGGCGGGAGGAACTTGGCGTTGCCCGTCGTCGTCGCGTGCGGTTCGATGTAGGCGCGCGTGTCGGTGTCGCCCGTCAGACTGGCCATGCCGTACGTCGCGCCGTGGTAGGAGTGCCAGCGGGTGAGCACCTTCGAGGAGTCGGCGTACGCTCTGGCGAGCATCACCGCCGTCTCATTGGCCTCGCTGCCGGAGATCGAAAAGAGCGTCTGGGCCATCGACTCGGGGGCGACCTCGAGCAAGCGCTCTCGAAGCTCGTTTCGCGTGTCGTTGTGCTTTCCAGAGGAGACGTAGGGGATTCGAGCCAGTTGGTCGGCGATCGCGTCGATGATCTGCTGGTTACTGTGGCCCGCGTTAACGCAATAGAGCTGTGATTGGAAGTCCAGATACGCCGTGCCTTCCGAATCGTACACCGTGACGCCCTCGCCGTCGACGATCGTGGGAATATCGTCGTCCCCGTCGTACCAGTGGGGAACGGCCGCGGGCGTCGAATCCGTCTCGCTGTCGAGTCGTTCCATTGCCATAGACCCGCATACGATACGCGTTCACATAAATATCAGGTGATTGGTTTCCCTCCACTACCGATCAGCTGTTATTGAATTGTGTGGGAATATTCCACCCAAAATTCGACTATAATCACGAGCGGGGACACGAGCGTCCGCGGCGGTGCATCTTTGTAACGCTGTGAGAGAGGTCATGGTACCCGCTGATGGCTTCCAAAACCGATACTGAGACCGACGAGACGGTCGACGCGGCCTCGATGACACTGTATCGACTCCACGGCTGTCCCTACTGCGAACTCGTCGTGCGCCGACTCGAGCGATACGCTATCTCCTATCGCTCGCGGTTCGTCGCGGGCGAACACAGCAAGCGAGACGCCGTCGCTCGAGTCTCGGGAACGCGGTCGGTTCCAGTCCTCGTCGATCACGACCGCGACGTGACGATGCCCGAGAGCGCGCGCATCCTCGAGTACCTCGATCGGACGTACGGAGAGGAGGGAGGCGACGAGTCGGCGGTGCCGGCTGGGACCGAACTGGTCGAGTTTCCGCCGACCGAGCACCCGACCGAAGGGGAGCAAGCACCGGATTTCACCCGTCCGCTCGTCACCGACGAATACTGGGAGGACGCGTCGCTGTCGGACCTCGTCGCGGAGGACGGACGCGTACTGGTGGTGTTCTTCCCGCTGAACTGGGGCGGGAAGTCCGTCTACTGGTGGGATGAGTTGCAGGGTCGCGACTGGGCACCCGACGTTTCCGTCGTCGGCGTCGGCATTTCACAACCGTTCGACCACCAGCGATTCATCGAGCGACGGGGCCTCGAGTACCCGCTCTTTTCCGATCCCGGAAACGACGTAGCCGAACGCTACGGCGTCGTCCACGACCTCGACGGCATGGCGGGGATCTCGGAGCCACGGCCGGCGATGTTTCTGGTCGGGCCCGACCGAACCGTCGAGTACGCGTGGGTCGCGAGCGAGTGGCCGCCCTCGCCGCCGTTCGACGACCTCGAGGACGAGGAGCGACTGGCCGAGGAGTGAGCGCGTTCTCGGCAGTTGCCTCGAGGAGTCGGCGCGGAAACTACGGGTTGCCTCGATCCGATGTTTTAATCGGTTCCTGTCGGGTGACAGTGTATGGCAAGTCGGTTCTGGAAACTCGTCTCGCAGGTTACTATCTGGCACGTCGCGGCCAGCATCTGTTACTACGCGATCTACGCCGGCACGTCGCTGTTCAGCGACGCGTTCTCGCTCTCCGGGTTCGAAGTCGGCCTCGTCATCACCTCGCTGACGCTTGGCTACGCGATCTTTCTGTTGCCACTGGGGGTCGCGACGGATCGATTCGGTGAGCACACCACGCTGACGCTGGGTCTTCTCGGCCTCTCGGTCGGCGCGTTTCTGGTCGCGCTCGCGCCGAATTACGGCCTGTTGCTCGTCGCCGTCTTCGTGCTCGGTTCGGCGTACGGCACCGCCACGCCGGGAACCAACAAGGCGATTTTCGACAACGTTCGACCGGAGCGACAACACCGGGCGATCGGCGTCAAACAGATCGGGCCGACTATCGGCAGCGCGGTCAGTTCGCTGCTCGTGACGGGACTGGTCGGCTACCTCTTCTGGCAGGCCGGCTTCCTCGTCGCCGCGGGAGTCGGGATCGTCTGCGCCCTATTGTTCTATCTGACCTACGGCGGAACCAGCGCGGCTGCGGCGACGTACCCCGATTTCGGAAAGTTGCTCTCGAATCAGACCTATCTCTTCCTCGTAACCGCCGGCGTCTGTATCGGCGCGGGCTTTTACACGACGACCGGCTACACCGTCCTCTACGTCGACGAAGGCATCGGCGCTGCGGTCGCGACCGGCGGCATCGTCCTCGCCCTGTTGCAGGTGTTCAGTAGCGTCGGCAAGGTGCTCTCGGGCTGGCTCGCGGACACCCTCCCCGGCACACCCCGGCGCAGAATCGGAGCCATCCTCTTCGTCCAGGTGTTCCTCGGCGGCTTCGTCTTCTTTCTCGTGACGCTCACCGAGACGCCACTCGAGGCCACGGTCGTCTTCTCGGTCCTCGGCTTTCTCGTGCTCGGATCGACGGGCGTCTACTACTCCTGTATCTCGACGGTCGTCCCGGACGACGAAATCGGCGCGGCGTCCTCGGCGGGTCAGTTCGCGATGACCTTCGGCGGATTGCTCGCACCGCCCGTGTTCGGGTTCTTGATCGACACGACGGGGTACGCCGCCGCGTGGTCGTTCCTCGGCGTACTCGCGTTGCTTGGGTCGGGGTTCATCGCCCTCGTCGTGCTCACTGGGGAGTGAGTCGGTCGGCTGTGAGTGCTGTGGGTTGTCGAGGTGAAAACGGAGAACGCTCGAGCCCCCTCAGGCGCTCGCGTCCGTCGTCGTGGACTGTCGGTGGCTCACCGCGACGTGCAATCCGATCGACAGCGCGGCACCGATCAGCGCGAATCCGGAGAGCATCGCGAAGAAGTAGACGAGTTCGAACGAGCCGAGGACGAACCCGCCAGCGGCGATACTCGCGGAGCCGAGGCCGAACTCGCCGAGGTAGGTGTAACCGTAGGAGAGTCCGCGCGTATCGGCAGGCGTGTAGACGGCGACGGCCTCCTGGTAGAAGGGCTGAATCGCGAAGAGGAAGAAGCCGATCACGCCACAGAGTGCGAGCAGCGGCACCAATCCGATCGAGGAGACCGGGACGAACACCAGCGCGAGGAGCGCGAGAATGGCGAAGATCACCATCAGTCCGCGCTCGGCGGCGAAGCGATCCGTCAGTTTCCCGCCTGCGTACTGACCCGCCATCCCGACCACGAGCAAGCCGACGTAAATGTAGTCGGCGGGTTCGATACCCTCGAGTCCGGCACCGATATCGATCCCCTCCATGACGGGCAGTCCGTGGAGAATTTCGGGCAGGTAGGTGAGCATGCCGCGGTAGAACAGTCCCTCGAACGTGACGATGACGAAGACGACTGCGAACGCGCTCGCGAAGAGCGTCCGAGAGTTCGAGAGGAAGTCACCGAGCGTCAGCGCGTCGTCGGAACCGGCGTCGACGTTCTCCTCGACGGCCGCCGTCGCATCGAAGTCCGCCTGTAATCCGTAGACCGCCGCGATGAAGCCCGGGATCGCGAGGATGGCCGCGACGTACTGCCACTCGAGAAAGATGAGCAGCGTGGCGGCGACGAACGGGCCCAGCGCGATACCGATATTGCCGGCGATACCGTGCCAGGCGAAGACGGTGCCCCGTTCCTCGACGCCGGTACTGATGAGCGCGAGTCCGGCGGGGTGGTAGACGCTCGCGGCGAGCCCCCAGAGGAGCAAGCCGAACGCGATGGCGTAGATCGAATCGACGTAGGCGGCACCCGCGATGAGGACGAAGGCCGCGCTCATGCCGGCGAGACAGAGCAATATCAGTCGTTTCGCGCCGAATCGATCGGCGAGCACGCCGGCCGGCAGCGCGCCGAATCCGAACAGGCCGTAACTCGGCGCGAGCACGAGTCCGAGGACCAGCAAGGAGACGTCGAATTCGGCGAGCCAGACGACGAGAAAGATTGGAATAGAGGTTTCGAACCAGTGGACGAGCGAGTGACCCGCCATGGTGAATCCAGCGATCGACCGGTCGTTCGTATTGAGTCCCATAGATACTGAGTCGTACTGCGGTGGTAGCGTCTCCCGTTGAAAGTAGTTACCGATCCGTAGACGCGCAAACGTCGCCAGTCCGACGCTCGAGGCGAGGACATCCGAGACGGCAGTTCGGACGTCGACACGACAGTTCGGACCAGTTCGCATCCCCCCGACCGACGCTACAGTTCGGACGTCGACGTGTACGCGAACGACGACCCGGACACGTCGAACCGATCAGCGCGAAACGGCGCGGTCGAAAACGGTGCTCGCTCGCCGGTCAGTCGCTCGCGAACCGTCGGCCCCACGACCGGCGACGTCATGATCCCCAATCCGTTGAATCCCGTCGAGACGACTAATCCGTCGGGGGCCGCTGGCGGCTGGTCGACGATCGGCCGCGTATCCGGCGTCGCCACGTCGATCCCGGCCCAGCCGTTGACGAACCCGGCGTCGTCGAACCCGGAGAGCACCGACGGCACGACGTCCGCGACCTGCCGGGTGAACGACTCGTCGGCGTCGCTCGAGGCCGCGAGCGGGTCCGAGACCGTCTCGTGGGCACCCCCGACGAGCAGGTCGCCGTTGTGCTCCGGGCGAAAGTAGAGGTGCTCGCTCCCGATTCGACCGATCGGCGCCGACTCGTCGAGGGGTTCCGCTGGCTCGAGGACGACACACTGGGTCCGATACGGGCGGATCGGCAGGGAGAACCCCTCGGGGAGGAGGTCACTCGTTCGCCACCCGGCGGCGACGACGACGGCATCGGCCTCGTACCGACTGCCGGTCGTGTCGACGCCCGTAACTCGCCCGTTCTCCGTGACGATTTCGGTGACCTCGACCCCGGTCTCGAGGCTCGCGCCGCGCGATTGGGCGTCCGAACGGAGCGCGTTCGCGTACGTGTACGGGTCGACCCAGCCCGTATCCTCGTACAGTATTGCGCCGCCGTCTTGGGGCGGATCGACTCGCGGAAACTCACTCGAGAGTCGCGATCGCTCGAGGTAGGTTACGTCGAAGCCCGCCCCAGCCAGTTCTCGCACCGTCTCTCGAGCGTCCGGCGCTTCCTCGGCCGAGACGAAATCGAGTCGGTGGCGTTGCGTGAACGAGAAAGCGTCCGTGCCGTCGAACTCCCGAACGAACTCGTTCGCGTGCCGGGCGACGTCCGGCAAATCGCCGTAGAACAGCGTCGGCGCGACGATTCCGGCCGAGAGTCCCGTCGCACCGGACGCGACGTCGCTCGACTCGAGGAGCGTCACGTCGTGATCGCTCGCGAGTTCTCGAGCGGCGTGACAGCCACCGATTCCAGCCCCGACGATCACGACCCGCTCGAGGGCGTGATCCGCATTCGCGCACATACGAGGACAAGATACGTGCTACCAAATAGCAATTTCGACTCGAGCGGGCGGTGATCGGAACGCGAGCAAGTGGGATCGGAACGCGAGCAGGTAGTGGTCGGAGTGCGAGCGGGTGTGGTAACCGGTGCGGAGGAAACGCACGCTGCCGGGTCGTCGGTGCGTACCTTTATCGGGTTGCTCGCAGAGGTCGAACCATGCGCTGTGGAGTCACGACACCCGTGAAGTGTGGAGTACATCGGCCCGATTCGACCGCACCGCGAGCTACCGTGGGGGACACACACCCCAGTGATGGCCGGTGAAGGTCGGAATCGTGGGCGGGGGCGTCTACGGCCTCGCCGTCGCCTACTACCTGAGCGAGTTCGGGGGCGAGGACGTGGATATCGTCTGTTTCGAGCGCGGATCGCTCGCGAGCGAGTCGACGGGCTACTCGGCCGGCATCGTCCGTCACCACTACACGAATCCCGTCCAGATCGAGACGGCCATCCGCGGGCGCGAACTCCTCGAGGAGTTCGAGTCCGTCGACGGCGGCGACGGCGGCTTCCGCCAGAACGGCTACCTGTTTCTCGCGGACCCGGACGCGGAAGCCGAGTTCAGGACGGTCGTCGACCGACAGCGTCGGGCCGGTCTCGAGGTGGAACTCCTCGACGCAGACGAGGCGGCGTCCCTGCTGCCCGCGCTCGATCCGGAGGGAGTCTCGCTCGCGGCGTACGAACCGCAGGCGGGGTTCGCCGACCCTTATCTGGTCGCGACGGGGTTCGCCGCGGGGGCGCGCGACAACGGCGTCGAGATTCGCACCGACACGCCGGTCACCGATATCCGACTCGAGGGCGAGCGGGCGACGGGCATCGAGACCCCCGAAGGGGTCGAACCCGTGGACTACGTCGTCAACGCCGCCGGAGCGTGGGGCGGCGAACTCGCCGAGATGGTCGGCGTCGACGTTCCCCTCGAGTGGTACGAGTCGAAGATCGTCGTTCTCCAATCGGAGACCTCCTACGGCCCCGACCTGCCGACGCTGTCGGATCACTCGCGAGCGCCGGACATGTACCTCAAACCCGAACCCAGCGGCGACTTCATCGCCGGCGGCGTCGACCGCCCGCCCGTCGATCGATCCGTCGGTCTTCAGGGCGTCGGCGAGTCGTTCCTCCGGGCCGTCGGCGAACGCCTCGAGGGGCGGGTGCCGGGGTACGCCGACGCGAGCGTCGTCGACTCGTGGTCCGGCATCATCACCGTCACGCCGGACTCCCACCAGATCGTGGGCGTCCCGAAGGGACTCGAGAACGTCTACAACGTCCTCGGGGGCAGCGGCCACGGATTCAAAGAGTCGCCGGCGTTCGGCGAATCGGTCGCGCTGGACATTCTCGGTCGGTCGCCGCGGATCGACCTCGAGGCGTACCGACTCTCGCGATTCGAGACGGGTGACGGGCTCTACGGCGTCAGCGCGAAGTCCTACGGCGGCGGTCGCGACGAGTGAAGCACGCACGCCGTGACGAGTGAAAGGCGTCCAACCGACCGCGTGAGCATCGACTCACTTCGCTCAGATCCCGCCGAAACCGAACCGTATACCTGCGCGGATCGTGTGATATTCGCACGCATGACAGCTTCGACGCCGGTCGTATCGGGAGTCACACACCTCCCCAACGGAACGCACGACGCGCCGGAACAGGAACTCGCACTCGAGGTGATCCTCGACGCGCTCGAGGACGCCTCGACGCCCCTCTCAGCCGTCGACGGGCTCTACATGTCGGCTCCGCGGCCGTGGACCGACCAGAAGTTCTTCTCGACGGCGCTCCACCACCGACTCGGTCTCGAGACGACCCGAACGCTCGAGGTCTCGACCGGCGGCACGAGCGGCGGACAGGCCTTTCACGCGGCCGTTTCGGCCGTTCGCCGCGGCGAGGTCGACACGGCCGTCGTCTTCGCGGTCGAGCGCAATTCCTCGATCGAGACGACCGACTCCTACTTCGAGTACGCGCTGCGGATGTTCGACGTGGAGTTCCAATCGCCGACGGGACTCTCCGTCCCCGGCGTCTACGCCCAGAGCCTCCAGCGTTACCTCCACGAGTACGACGTCGACCGCGAGGCCGTCGCCGACATCGTCGTCGAGAAGCGCAACAATGCCGCCGACGATCCGAACACCCTCTTCGACGACACCGTGACGCGAGCGGACGTCCTCGAGGCCCGACCCATCGCCGACCCGCTCACCCTCCTCGAGTGTCCGGCACCCTGTGACGGCGGGGCCGCCCTCGTCGTCTCGAGCGCCGAGGAGGCGAGCGACGAAGAGCGAGCGGTCGAGGTCGCCGGCATCGGCGCGCACCACGCCTCGAGTCACATGCTGGTGACCCACGGCGAACCGGTGACCGAACTACCTGCCGTCGAGGCCGCCGCCGACGCCGCGAGCGAACGGGCTGGCGTTCCGACGGACGAGGTCGACGTCTACGAGCCCTACGCGCCGTTCCCGCACGTCGAGGCGATGACCGTCGAAGCGTTGGGACTCGCTGCGCGCGGCGAGGGCGTCGACGCCTGCCTCGAGGGGAAGACCGCACCGGACGGCGAGTTCCCGATCAGTCCCTCCGGGGGCTGTATCGGTCGCGGCCACCCGCCCATGGTGACGCCGCTGCTCAATCACGTCGAAGCCGTGAAACAGCTTCGCGGAACGGCGTCGACGCAGATTTCGGACGCGCGAAGCGTCCTGACGACGGCGGAGCACGGCCACGTCAACGGCGCGACGGCGACGATCTTTCGAACGGAGGCCTGACCGATGAGCGAACACACGGACACCGAGCGAGCCGAAACGGACGCGTTCGGAACCGACCGATTCTGGGACGCACTGGCTGAGGACAGGTTTCTGATTCAACGGTGTAGCGACTGCGAGAAGTCGTTTTTCCCGCCGGGACCCGTCTGTCCGCACTGCCACTCGAGGGCCGTCTCCTGGGAGGAATCGAGCGCCGTCGGGACCGTCTTCTCGTTCACGCGCCAGCACGCGACGGCACCGATGTTCGACGACGAACTCGTCGTCGGACTCGTCGAACTCGAGGACGGGCCGCGGGTGCTCTCGGCGTTCGAGAGTTCGTACGAGGACCTCGGGATCGGTGCTCGGGTTCAACTCGAGGCGGTCGAATACGATCAGGAGTTCGATCGCGGGAGACGCGAGGACGAGCCGTTTTTCGTCGCCACGCTCGAGTAGTCGAGGAGCGACTCGGCGAGTATCGTCGAGAAACGCGGCGAAAATGTGGTGGCGCGAATCGGGATGGTGGCGAAGCGGATCGAGGCGGTACGTGTTAGTTTTCAGCCGATGCTTCCGCAGTCATCGACTGCGAGGCGAACGGGTTGTTGGTCTGGAACAGGTAGAGCACGAGGATCCCGACTAGCGCGCCGACCCGAACGGTGTTCTCGGGGAAGATGATCGCCGTCGTCCCGAGAACGAAGAACACGCCCCGCATGACCATCGTCGGTGGCATGCTCATGTTGATCGATCGCGTGTTCAGGCCGTGGACGACGCCCAGTGCGCCGGCCATCGCGATTCCGGCGGAGATGAGCGTTTCGACGGTGAATCCGTCGATGACGAGTTCAGGGTTGTAGATGAACGCGATCGGCAGGATGAACAACACTGCCGAAACCTTGAGCGCCTCGAAACACGTACGCCAGAAGTTCGAGCCGGCAATGCCTGTAGCCACCACCACCGCAATCGCAATTGGTGGCGTCAACCCGGAGAGAATCGCCGAGTAGAACACGAAGTAGTGGGCGGCCATCTCGTCGACGAGGAACTGACTCGCGAGCGTCGGCGCGATGAGGAACGCCACGACGATGTACGCCGCGACGGTCGGCATCCCGAGTCCGAGCAGGATGCAGATGACCATCGCGAGGATCACGGTCAGTGCCATATTGCCACCTGCGAGGTCGATCAAGGCGAGCGACATCGTCCCCGGAAGCCCGGTCTGGGTGAGGATGTCGACGATGCCGTTGACCGCAGCGACGATGATGACGATCGGTGCCAGCGTGATTGCACCGTATTTCAGCCCCATCGCCGTCTGTTTGACAACGTCCCACGTTTCCGCTCGCATCTGGCTGCTGTCTTCGTACGCCTGCTGGGCGAGTGGCACGCCGAATCCGGTCAGGAGCATCGTGATGACGGTGTACATCCCCGCGGTCATCACCGTCCACTGTAGGACACCGAGCGTATAGACGAGCACGATGAACGGGATGATGAACCGCGCAGCCTGAACGAGTAACTCTTGGGTGGTCTTCGCTTCGTCGAGGTAATCGCTCGGGTCGACCTCGACGGCCTGGCCGACCTGCTCGACCGTCGTGTAGTGGACGGCCATAACCAGCGAGATGTAGAAGATGAGCGCCGGAATGATGCCCGCGATGACGACCGTCAGGTACGTCGTCCCGAGAATCGAGGCCATCACGAACGCTGCCGCGCCCATGACCGGTGGCATAATCTGCCCACCGGAGGACGCAACGGATTCGATCCCGCCGGCCGTGTCGGATCGCATCCCGTGTTCTTTCATCAGCGGAATGGTGAACGAACCGGTAATCGCGGTGTTCGCCGCCTGGCTACCCGTGATCGAACCGATGATGATGCTCGCGGTCACTGCGGCCTGACCGACGCCGGATTTGATGTACTTCGTCGAACGCAACGCTGCCCGAAGGATCAGATCGAACGCCCCGTAGCCGCGCATGAGTCCCGCATAGAGCAGGAACAGCGCCACTTCGGAGGCCATGATCCGGTGGATCGTGCCGACGAATCCTTCCATGTCGAGGACGGTGACGAGCAACAGTCGCTCACCGCTGAAACCGCCGTGGTTCAACAGGCCGGGGAAGTAGTTCCCGAACATGCCGTAAATGAACGCCAGCACGACGACTAGGAAGAACACGAGTCCGTACGACTTGTAGGTCAAGTACAGAATCGTGAACATGAGCCCCGCCGCGAGGACGTACTCGTGCGTGTGGGCGTACCCGACTCGCGTGTAGATCAGGGCCTCGTAGTGCAAGGTCATGTACGCCGTCGCAACGACCCCCAAGATCCCTGCGAGGACGAGTAAGCCGACGTGTATCCATTGTTCTTCTTCGATAGTCTCCTCGAGATTATCGAAGACGGCGATCGCAATCATAAACCCGAGGAAGATCACACCGTATCGGGCCTGTGCGATCCCCTGTGTCTGTGCAAACCAAAGTGTGACGAGCCAGGAAACGGTCGCCGCCACGAACAGTGCTCTGTTAACGTTCTGTATCACATTCATTGTTGATCCTCCATTACTCACCGATAGTGGTGAACACCGATTCGTGCAACGTTGCGAATATCATGTGTCAGGCTGTGTATTTAGAGATAAACGGTGGATGACGTCACGTACTGAAAAACGTGCGTCTCAGTCACCACGTTCCCAGTCGTCGTCCCAGGCGTCGTTGTCCTCGAGGAAGTCGGCGGCACCGGGGTGGACGGGAATGTTTTCGTGGTAGTACTGGGCCATGTCTGCTGGGTCGGACTGATCCATGTAGTTGTCGTCGGCTTCTTGAATCTCCTCCCAGTGTTCGTGGCTGATCTCCATGATCTCGTAGACGACCTCGTCGTCGACGTCGGAGGCGAAGTACGTATTGTAGTCTTCGGTCCAACACTGAATTTCGTCCGCGTCGATGTCCTGATCGTACCCGTACGGTTCGACCTCCGCGTAGCCGGCCTCAGAGCTTTCGATCGCCTCGACGTAGTCGTCGCCCATCTCGAGGGCGTAGAGATCCTCTCGAGAGTCAGCTTCGACGAGCCAACCGGGGAGGCTGTTGAAGTTGGTTCCGTAGCCGAAGAAGACGTCGATGCGGTCTTCGTCGATCTGTGCGGCGACGTCCTCCGAGGCGACGTCGACCGGATCTTCGATGTCGTCCCAGAGACCGGCGTCGTCCAGAATGCTCGTACAGAGCGTTCTGAGCCCCCACCCTGGCGGACCGACCCAGATGTTGAGGTCGTCGTCGTCGATCGCTTCCTCGATGCTTTCGACGCCGGAGCCATCGACGGCCAGCCAGTGCATGTGCAGGCTGAGGTACGAGAGCGCCTGGTAAGCGAAGTCGTCGACGGGTTCCTCGTCGAACGGTTCGCCGTCGTCGAGCGCCTGATTGAAGACGAAGTTACCCGCCGTGTACCCGTCCAGTTCGCCCGCGTCGTACGCCCGAATCGAGTCGGGGTCTCCACCAGGTGCCGTAATGTTCAGTTGCGCGTCTTCCGCGTGATTCGACACCGACCGCTGGAGAGCGTTCATCGCGCCGTACGACGCAGACCCGTCGGATGAGGCCCCAACAGTAACCGTTTCACCACCATCGCCGAGACACCCCGCCAAGCCAACGACACCGAGGCCGGCACTCGCTTGAAGCACAGTGCGGCGACTGACCCTACCCTTCGCTTTGTGATTGGAATTGCTCGTCATTCTATAGCACGGTATATGGTCGTCGTAATAACTATATAAATCCTTCCAATCAGTACACAACAATGGTATAAAATTTCGTATTTTTTCCGAAAAGAGGCAATGCGAATATGCGGCAATATAATCCGACTCGTGGCGAGGCGAGAGCGACGACCCGCGGTTTTCCGGCAACGAACGACTCTCACGTCGTCGAACGTGAGTCGCCGAACAACCGGCCAACAACCGCCGAACAACCGGCCAACAACCGCCGAACAACCGGCCAACAACCGCCGAACAACCGGCCAACAACCGCCGAACAAGCACCGAACAAGCACTGAACCACCGGCGAGCGGTTACCGCGAGGCGTCGGTCCGAGAGGACACCTCGAACTCCTCGAGCCACTCGAGGACGGCGTCGAGAATCAACAGACGAAGGTCGAGCAGGCTCCCGCGAGTGGGGGGCGCGGACGACTCCGACGGTTCCTCCCCGTGGCGCGACTTCACCGTGAGCAAGTGATCGCGGGTCTCGAGTACCTGTTCCTGGAGTTCCCGAAGTGCCGCTCGCCTCCGCTCGACCGGCAGATGGTGTAAAAATCCGAGTTTCACCATGAGGTGTGAGCGAGCGGAGGGGTGGGAGACGTCGTCGATCGGTCGGTCGAGCAACGACTGAAGGTGGTCCCGGCCATCCGCGGTAATCTCGTATCCGTAGCTCCCGTCGGCCGCGACTGCACTGACGTGGCCGTCTTCCTCGAGTTGTGAGATCGTCGGGACCAAAATGCCGGTACTCGCACCCCAGTATCTGCCGTGTCTGTGTCTGAGCGTGTCGTGAATCTGGTCGACCGTCGCAACCGACTCTTCGGCTAACACGCCGAGGACGGCGAGACTCGCGAGTTCTCGTTGCTCCATACTGGGACGGTTGTGACGGACGATATTAAACCCGGTCGCCCCCAGCAGCCGAGACCGACCCGTCGAACGGTTCGACGCAAAAGAACGATATGGGCCCTCCGTCATTGAGGTGGTACCGATGAACATTCAGGGAGAGACCGCCCTCGTGACGGGTGCCAGCGTCGGAATCGGACGGCTAATCAGCACCGAACTCGCGAGCCACGGCGTTACCGTCGTCGTCGCCGACCTCGAGGCAGAGGCCCGTCGCGACACCGTCGCAGAAATCGAAGCCGCCGGCGGCACGGCCCTCGAGACCCACCTCGACCTCACCGACCCGGAGGGCGTCGCAGACACCATCGACGACGTCCTCGAGGAGGTCGGCACGATCGACATCCTGGTGAACAACGCCGGAATCGCCGGCCCGACGGCACCGCTCGAGGAGACCTCCCTCGAGGCGTGGGATCGAACGCACGCGGTCAACCTTCGCGGCGCGTTTTGTTGCACGAAAGCGGTGATCGGCGAGATGAAAGCCCAGGGCGACGGCCGGATCGTGAACATCTCCTCTGCGTCCGGGAAGCGAGCGATTCCCAACCGGAGTCCCTACACGAGTTCGAAGGCGGGACTACTCGGGCTCACGAGAACGGCGGCGGCCGAGGGCGGCCCTCACGGCGTCACGGCGAACGCGATCTGTCCGGGGTCGGTCACCGGCGAGCGAATCGACGACGTCATCGAAAAGCGAGCGGCGAACTCGCCTCACTCGCCCGAGGAAGTCCGCGAGGAGAAACGAACGGAGACGCTGCTTCACTCGTTCGTCGATCCGGAAGACGTCGCCGCGACGGTCGCCTACCTCTGTTCTGACGCGGCCGATCGAGTCACCGGGCAGGCGCTGAACGTCTCGGGCGGGAAGACTATCGACTGACTCCGTTTCGACCGACTCCGTTCATCCGTCGTCTGCCAGCGCCGATGAGACGCCCTCGCCGGTTACAATCCGTGAACTACAAGCGGGATGATACCAGACACCACCCATGGTCTCCGGGATCGGTATCGCACTCGCAATCAGTGCTGCGTGGTTTCTCGCCGGCCAGACGCTCTCTATCAGGCTCGCGACCCGTAAGGGACTCGCGAACGACGTGCTCGTCGTCGTCATGCTCGTGAACGTCGTCGTCTTGATCCCGCTCGCCCTCGTCCTCGACCCGAATCCGACGATCACGCCCCTGTCGATCCTCGCGTTCGGCGTCGCGGGCCTCGTCGGAACGATGGTCGGTCGCGCGTTCTTCTACGCCGGGATCAAACGCGTCGGCGCGAGTCGCGCGGAGCCGATCAAGGCCTCGATGCCCCTACACGCGACGATCTTCGCGGTGATCTTACTCGGTGAGCAGGTAACTGGCCCGCAACTCGTCGGCATCGTGTTGATGGTCGGCGGCATCGCAGCGGTCTCCTGGGAGGGCTCCTCGGCAGAGCGCGCCGCCGGCACGGAGATTCCCTGGTTCGGGCTCTCACTGCCGCTGATCGCCGCGGTCTTCTTCGGCCTCGAGCCGATCTTCGCGAACGTCGGCTTCGACGAGGGGACGGGCGTGCTGACGGGACTCGCGATCAAAACGATCGTCGCGTTGAGCGCGTTCGTCCTCTACTTGCGCTGGCGAAGTCAACTTCCCCACCCGAAGGGATTCTCCCGGGAGGAACTCGTCTGGGGAGCGGCGGCCGGCCTCGCGAACACCGCGTTCTTACTGGCGTATTACGCAGCCCTCGAGATCGCTCGCGTCGGCGTCGTCGTGCCGATCATGCAGACGAGTCCGCTGATCGTGATCGGCGTCTCGGCGCTCTTCCTCCGACAGGTCGAAACCGTCACCCCGCGACTGCTCGGCGCAGCGGGCGTGATCGTCGCCGGCGGCGTGTTAGTGACCCTCGGCGGGTAACGAAATCGCTCCGCATCGATCGGTGGGCAACGTAATCCATCCGTGTCGATTGTCACCAACACACAACTATTTGCGTCCGACTGTCTACCGTCGGAACATGAGCGTCGACCTGACTCTCGACTCGAACCGACCCCACGTCGCACACCTGACCATCGACTTCGGGAAGTTGAACCTGCTCACGGCCCAGCGACTCGCCGAACTCGAGGAAACTCTTCGAGACCTGCCGGAGCAGGTCTCCGTCCTCACGATCGGGCCGGAACATCCGCCGGAGGAACTGACCGGGCTGACCGGCGGCTTGCACCTCGAGCGCGCGAAAGACATGAGCGTCGTCGAGGCTCGAGACGTGTTGACGACGCTGCACGGAACGATGCAGACCGTCCGAAATCTCGACGCCGTCACCGTCTGTGACTGCGGGACGCACGCCCTCGGGGCCGGCTTCGAACTCGCGCTCTCGTGTGACTTTCGCGTCGCGACTCGAGACGCCGTCCTCGGCCTCCCCGAGATCGACGTGGGGCTCGTGACGGGCATCGAAGGCGGCCTGCTGGTTCGGTTCGTCGGCCTCCAGCGCGCGAAGGAGCTGATCTACCTCGGCGAACCGATCGACGGCGAGCAGGCCGCCGCGGAAGGGTTGGTGAACGAGGCGACGACGCCCGAAACGCACGACGACGCGCTCGAAGGAATCGTCGAGCGACTCGCCGAGAAGGAGCCGACGATTTTGCAGTACCAGACGGAGGTCTTCCGGCAGTGGCGCTCGAACGGCCTCGAGACGGGGATGGACCACAGCTTAGAACTCATCGCGACCTGTTTCGGCACCGACGCGCAATCCGAGGCGATGGAAGGGTTCCTCGAGGGACGGTGAGACGGGCCCGCCAGACGAGGGAGGGCTGTCGCCCACACTGAACGCGATGGGAAAAGATAACACACAGCAACGATAACGAAGAGAGGACGGCTATGCAACCACTCGAGGGTATCGACGTACTCGATTTCACACAATCGATCGCCGGACCGATCTGCACGCAATCACTGACAGCGCTCGGTGCGAACGTTGTCAAGATAGAACCGCCGGACGGGGACGCCTTTCGCCCCCTGATCGACGGGGCAATGTTCGCCTCGTGCAATCGCGGCAAACGGAGTCTCAGTCTCGACCTCAAAAGCGACGAGGGTCGTGCGCTCGCCCAGGAACTCGCGGCCGAAGCCGACGTCGTCGTCGAGAGCTTCCGACCCGGCGTGATGGAACGCTACGACCTCGACTACGAGTCGGTGTCCGAGACGAACGACGACGTCGTCTACTGCTCCGTGACCGGTTTCGGACAGGACGGTCCCTACGAAGACTATCCCGCCTACGATCCCATCGCGCAGGCGATGTCGGGACTGTTGAGCGTCACCGGCCCCGCGGATGGAAAGCCGGCCCGCGTCGGGACGAGCGCGATCGACTACACGACCGGGCTGACGGCCGCGATGCTCGTTATGGGCGGCCTGCTCGGTCGACGCTCCGGCGGCAGCGAACACATCGACGTCTCGCTGTTCGAGGTCGCCACGACGTGGATGGGTTACCGCGTCGCCGAGTACACCGCGACCGACGAGGTTCCCTCGCGCTCGGGTGACACCATCGACGGCATCGCCCCCTACGGTATCTTCGAGGCGGGCGACGGCGATCCGTTCTACCTCGCGACCGCCTCCACGAAGCTCTACCGCCGACTCTGTCGTACCCTCGAGCGCGAGGACCTCCTCGAGGACGAGCGATTCGAGACGCTCAACAGCCGCTGGGAGCACCGCGAGACCCTCCGGGCCGAACTCGAGGAGGCGTTCGCCGAGTACGATCGGCGGGAACTCGTCGAGCAACTCGTGTCGGGTGGCATCCCGGCCGGGCCGGTGCAATCGGTCGACGAACTCGTCGAGGAGGACCCACACGCCGAGTCGCGGGACTTCTTCGTCGAGACGTACAACCAGCACCTCGAGGAACCCTGCCGGACGACCCGGCTACCGTTCAGGTTCGAAGACGGGCCGGTCGACGACCTCGAGTCGCCGCCACGACAGGGCGAACACTCGCGGGCCGTCCTCGAGGAGTGGGGCTACGATGACGAGACGATCGAGGCGCTGCTCGCAGACGGTGTCATCGTGGAATCGTAGGAGCTGAGGAGAAGGTCTTGAGGAGTCGAGGCCCCGCTTTGGACGCCAGTCGAACGGTTCCGGAATTGCTCGTTTCAGTAGCTTTATTAGCTGTACCGAAAGACCACTTTCGAGTGACGGAACCTACGTCAAGCTATCTCTCTGCTGTCAGTCGGAGCGTCCGCGATCTCCTCGCTGGCCGCCGCGGAACGGTGTTGATCGCCGTCGCGGGCGGGTGGTTCCTGACGATGGGCGTCAGAATGATCTACCCCGTGATGGTGCCGTACCTCCAGTCGGCGTACGACCTGGATCTGACGACGGCTGGCCTCCTGTTGACGGTGCTCTTTATGGCATACGCCATCGGCCAACTCCCGGGCGGCGTGCTGGCCGATCGAATCGGCGAACGGCTCATCCTCACCTCGAGTATGCTCATTTCGGCGATCACGCTGGTGCTCGTCATCACCGCCGGGTCGGCGATCGTGCTCTTCGTCGCGACGGCGCTGTTCGGCTTCGGTGCGGCCCTGTACGCGGTCGGTCGGTACACGATCTTACCGCAGCTCTACCCCGAACAAATCGGCGCTGCGAACGGCCTGACGGCGTCCTCACAGGATGCAGGGCAGTCGGTCCTGCCGCCGCTCGCGGGCATCATCGCGGCGGGGCTCGTCTGGCAACTCGGCTTCGGGTTCGCCGTACCGCTGTTTCTCGCCATGGCCGCCGTGCTCTGGGTCGTGACCCCGAAGCGTTCCGCTGACGATGCCGACGACGCCGAAGCGCTCTCGCTGTCCGGACTTCGGTACATCGCTTCGATACTCCGCCAGCCGGCAATCGTCTATCCGACGACCGTCCTCGTGCTCGGACTCTTCATCTGGCAGGCGTTTACCGGCTTCTACCCCACGTATCTGGTTCAGGAGAAGGGGCTCTCGGAACCGCTCTCGAGTGGCCTCTTTGGACTCTTCTTCGCGCTGGGGATCGTCATCAAGCCGCTCTCGGGCAGCGCCTACGACCGAATCGGGGCGCGACGGTCGTTGTTATTCGTGACGAGTGGACCGATCGTCGCCTTTCTCGCACTGCCGTTTTTCGACAACTTCTGGGTGCTCATCGTCGTGACGGCGTTCGTCAGCACGCTATTGGGCTTCGCGACCGTCACGGAGCCGTTCTTGCTCGAGCACCTGCCCGAGGACATTCGCGGTACCGGCTTCGGCATCCTGCGAACGGTCGGCTTCTCGGTCGGTGCGCTCGGCCCGGTCTTTTTCGGTGCTGCAGCGGACAACGGCTTCTTCGACGAGGCGTTCATGGCGCTGGCCGCGTTCGCCGGCGCGATGATGCTCCTCGGATCGCGAATCCCGACGGAGTGAAGTCACCCTCACGGGGGATTCTCCGTGAGGAAAAGGACTAATAGTCGAACTCACTATCAATCGATAACGCATGGGAAACCGATCGATACTCGACCGCCTCGTCGAACTCGATAACAAGGTGCACTCGGCGATGCCGGGCAAGGATATCTACAGCAAACTCTTCTTCCGCACGATTCTCTGGTTCGCGTTCTTCTTCGGCGTCTACCTAATCGTCTCGAACGCGTTCTAACCGTCGACGAAACTCGCGAATTCTTCCGGCGATTCAGTCGGTGACGAGACGCCACCCAAAACGGGTACCCTTTCGTCTGCTCGCGACGATAGTGCAGTGTGAACGAGACGCAACGGGATGGTCAAACGATGCGTGCACTGGTCAAAAGACAGCCCGAACGGGGGATGACGCTCGAGCAACGGGACGTTCCGACCCCGGGAGCGGGCGAGGTCAGCATTCGCGTCGAGTCGGTCGGGATCGACGGCGGCGCGGAAGCGCTGATCTACGACTGGCACGAGAGCAAGCACCGCTACGAACCGGCGTTGCCACAGCTGTTCGGCCACGAGTTCGCCGGCGTCGTCGACGAGGTCCACTCGAGCGTCGAGCGCGTTCAGGCGGGCGAGCGCGTCGCCGTCGAGCCGGTAGTCGGCTGCGGGACGTGTCGACACTGCCGAACGGGATCGTTCGCGATCTGTCCCGATCGGCGGCTTATCGGGCTCGACGCCGACAGCGACGGCGCGTTCGCCGAGTACGTAACCGTCCCACAGGAGACGCTCTATCCGATCGGCGAGCTCGAGGCGGACGTCGGCGTCTTCCTCGAACTCCTCGCGCTGGGAGTACACGGCCTCGAGAAGTCGGAATTCGAACTGGGCGACCGGGTGGCGATCGTCGGGCCCGGCCCGGTCGGAATCGGAACGCTCGTCGCCGTCGTCGCGGCGGGTGCCGGCTCGGTGACCGTTATCGGGACCGACGCCGACACCGGGGATCGACTCCCACTCGCACGCGAACTCGGTGCAACGACGGCGGTGACAGCGGACGGCCTCGAGGCGGACGCATCCTTCGACAGCGTCTTCGAAACGGCCGGGAGCCCGGCCGCACTCGACCTCGCGACGAAGCGAGTCCGACCGGGCGGCGAAATCGTCCAGATCGGGCTCTTTCACGGACAGGAGGGTGTCCCCGTCGATCTCACGGGATTGGTTCGTCGCGGCGTCTCGGTCACGACGGTCTACGGCCGCCGAGCCTCGAGTTGGCGTCGAGCGATCGCGATCGCGAAACGGGTCGATCTGTCGCCGGCACTCGGCCCGTCGTTCGACCTCGAGGCGTACGAAGCGGCGTTCGAGGCGGTCGCCAATCGATCCGGGATCAAGGTCACGCTCCACCCGTAATCGACGGTCGACGCGTATCTCAGTCGTCGACGATCGCGAAGGCCCGAATCGGGCTCGCCGTCGCGTCGTCGAGTGGCAACGGGGCCGCGCTGAAGGTGAATCGGTGGGCGGGAATGTCGTCGATGTTTCGCAGGTTCTCGACGATGAGCGTGTAGGAGTCGGGTGCGTCGTCCCGGAGAAGTACCTGGTGGGCCGGCATCGACACGTCGCCGGCGATGTCGACGTTCCCGCAGTCGATGCCGACGACGGTCACGTCGCGCTCGTAGAGCCACTCTGCGCCGGCTTCGGAAAGTCCCGGGTGGTCCTCGAGGTACGTCGCCCTGTCCTCGGGCACGTACTCGTCCCAGCCGGTGTACAGCAGAACCGAGTCGCCAGCGCCGACCTCGACGCCGGCGTCGGCTGCCGCAGTCTCGAGTTCGTCCGGGCCGATCGCTCCCTTCGGTCCGACGTCGGAGACGTCGAGCCAGACGGCGGGGCCGTGACACTCCTCGAGGTCGAGTTCGTCGACCGTCTTTCCCTCGGGATGGAGGTGAAACGGGGCGTCGATGTGCGTCCCGTTGTGTTCGGCGATGTAGACGAAGCCGTTGACCAGCGAGAGGTCCTCGACGCCCTTGCCACGCCAGGTGTCCTCGGCCTGGTCGTGGTTCATCCGCGTGCCGTCGAGAAAGAGCGGGCTCCGGCCGTGGTTGGGATGGTTCGTCATCTCTTCAGTAATCGTCGCTGTGAGATCGATCAGTTGCGACACGATAGCACGTGTGATCGGTTCGCTAATAACTGTTGTCGGAACTCGCTCACAGCCGACAGCTGAGAATCGACCGCCCCGACAACTGGCGGCTGACGACGGCGTTCGGCGACAGTCCCCGGCGACTGCCGACTGCCGACTGCACGCCGCAGTTACTCGTAGAGTTGGTTCGCGACGACGACGCGATTGATCTCGTTCGTCCCCTCGTAGATCTGCATCCCCTTCGCGACGCGCATGCGACGCTCGAGCGAGTAGTCCTTGGAGTAGCCTCGAGAGCCGTGGACCTGGACGGCCTCGGTGGTGACGTCCATCGCCACGTCCGTCGCCTTCGTCTTCGCCATCGCGGCCTCGGCGGTGACGCGTTCGTCTCGGTCGCGTTTCGCCGCCGCGGCGAGGGTCAACAGCCGCGACGCTTCGATCTCGATCGCCATGTCCGCAAGCTTAAACGAGACACCCTGAAACTCGCGAATCGGCTGGCCGAACTGCTCGCGCTCGTCCGCGAAGGCCGTGCTCTCCTCGAACGCACCCTGTGCGACGCCGACACCCTGTGCCGCCGTGCCGATACGACCGATGTCGAGGCCCTCGAGCACGTAACGAAGGCCCCGTCCCGGTTCGCCGATGACGTTCTCAGCCGGGACGCGAACGCCGTCGTAGCGAATTTCGGTCTCGACGGCCGTCTCGCCTTCCATGCACGGAATGTCTCGGACGAACTCGAGGCCGTCGCGCTCGGCTGGCTCCGGGACGCCGATCAGGCTGACGCCCTCGTCCGTCTGGACCCCGACGACGAGGAAGTCGGCGATGCTGCCGTTAGTCGTCCAGACCTTCTCGCCCTCGAGCACGTACTCGTCGCCGTCTCGCGTCGCCGTCGTCTCGAGCGAACCGGCGTCGCTACCCGCGTTGGGTTCGGTGAGCGAGAGGGCAGGGATCCACTCGCCCGAGCAAATTTCGGTGAGCCACTCCTCGCGTTGCCACTCCTCGCCGAACTCGTGGATCGGGTAGCCGACGAGGCTGCCGGCGACTGAGGCGGTACCGGCGAGGAGCTTCCAACTTCGGGAGAGCTCCTCGATCGTGATCGCGTAGGAACGATAGTCGAGTCCGAGTCCGTCGTACTCGGTTCCGTACTGCACGCCGTGAAAGCCGGCGTCTGCGACCGTCTCGACGACGTCCATCGGGAACGTGCCCGACTCCTCGTACTCCTCGATGTGGGGTTCGACTTCGTCCTCGCAGAACTGGCGAACCGTCTCTCGGTGCTCCTCGTGTGCGTCCGTGAGTTCGAACGATGAGATCATGGTTTCAGTGACGACCGGAAGATCGTACGTTCCCCTTCTCGAGAACGCACATAATTCCGTGGGATTAGCACACCAGTCGACACGCCGAGTCCGTCGTCGTCGCTCGACGTCCCATCTGCCCGAATCGCTCGCCGCCGTTCGACATCCCTCACACCAGTCGTGCTCACGTCTCGGCCTCGAGTTCGGTCTTCCGACCGCCGGACGGCAGCGTTTTAACGGTGTGTGCGGATACCCTCGTGTGTGACACAGCCAACCACTGCTGACGTGCTGGTCCAGGCGGCGGCTCGGTTTCCGGACCGACCCGCGCTTCGTGACCCGGTACGCGACGAAACCATCACCTTCGCTCGTCTGGACGAACGCGCGCGATCGCTCGCCTCTGGGCTGCTCGAGACCGAACTCGAGCCCGGCGATCACCTTTCGGTGCTGACGAACGACTCCATCGAGTTCGTCGAACTCCTGTTCGCGTCGGCTCACGCGGGCCTGGTCTTCAACCCGATCAGTTACCGCGTTCCACCGAAGCGACTGGCGTACGTCCTCGAGAACGCCGAGTCGTCGGGACTCGTCTTCGACGAAGCCTGTCTCGACACCGTCCGCGCGCTCGAGGACGAGGCGTTACCCGAGTTGCTCGTCGGAGTCGACGTCGACGGCGAGCGAGCGAGCGTCTCGTACGAGTCCCTCCGCGGTGAACGGACATCTCGCGGCGACGACGGCGATCTGGGTCCGGTCGTCGACGTCGAGGAAGCAGATCCGGCGTTGCTCCTCTACACCTCCGGGACGACGGGCCAGCCGAAGGGGGTTCTCCACTCCCACCGAACCGTGGTCAACGCCTCGCTCGTCTCCCTACCGTACAATCGTCTGCGACCGACCGACGTCAACGTCGCGCTCGGCCCGCTCTACCACGTCGGGCCGCTGCTCTGTAACGTCTTGCCCGCGCTGAACGCCGGTGCCTGCAACGTCGTCCAGCACGGTTTCGACCCCGAGACGACCCTCGAGCGAATCGAATCGGAGGGCATCACGACGATGTGGGCCGTCCCGACGCACATCCGAGCGATGGTCGACGAGCCGTCGATCGAGCGGCGAGACGTCGAGCACGTCCGAATGATTCAGTACTCCGGCGCGGCGATGCCCGAAGCGGTAGCGAAGCGAGCACGCAAGCACGTCTCCGACTGTGACTTCGTCAACGCCTACGGCACGACGGAGATCGTCTTCGGGACGCTCATTCACCCGGAGTTCCACGACGAGAAATTGGGGAGTATCGGGCAGGCAGCGCCGAACGCGGCCGTCCGCGTCGTTGATTCCGAAAATCCCGTCCCCGAGGCCGTCCTCGAGGCGAACGAGGTCGGCGAACTCCTCGTGAAGAACACGACGTGCATGCTCGAGTACTGGAAGAAGCCCGAGGCGACCGAAGAAGCGCTCGTCGACGGCTGGTACCGAACCGGCGACCTCGGGCGCAGAGACGAGGACGGCTTCCTCTACTTCGTTGACCGAAAGGACGACATGATCGTCAGCGGCGGCGAGAACATCTACCCCGCGGAGGTCGAGGATCTCCTGCACAGCCACCCCGAGGTAGTCTCCGGCGCAGTTGTCGGCGTCCCCGACGACGAGTGGGGCGAAGTCGTCACCGCCTTCGTCGTCCCCGACGGCGACCTCTCGAGTGAGGACCTCGAGACGTTCTTCGTCGACTCCGAGGAACTCGAGTCGTTCAAACGCCCTCGAGAGTACGTCTTCGAGGACGAACTGCCGAAGACGAGCAGCGACAAAATCGACCGGCGAGCGCTGCTCGAGTCGATCGTTCCGGAGTAGATTCCCGAACCCATTCGCTGGCCGCCGTTGACGGGCAGCGCCACCTACTGCATTCGCTGGCCGCCGTTGACGGGCAGCGCCACCTACTGCATTCGCTGGCCGCCGTTGACGTTCAGCGTCTCTCCGGTGACGAATCCCGCATCGCGAAGGTAGGCTGCTGCCTGCCCGATATCCTCGGGCGTCCCGAGACGGCCGACGGGAATAACCTCCTGGCGTTTCTGTGCTTTCGACTCCTCGGAGGTCGTCGCGTCGGTCATGTCCGTCTCGATAAAGCCCGGCGCGATGGCGTTGACCCGGATCGTCGGTCCGAACTCGAGGGCGTGGCTCTTCGTGAGCGCGATGATCCCCGCCTTCGAGGACGCGTAGTGGGGTTCGTAGTCCGCCCCGGCGTGGGCGAGTCGCGAGGAGAGGTTGATTACGGACGGCCCCTCGTCCACGCTCGAGTCCTCGAGGTAGGGGAGTGCGGCTTTCGTCACCGCAAATGTCCCGGTGACGTTGACGTCCAGTAGGCGCTGGAACTCCTCGGGGGAGAGCTCAGGCGTGTACTGGTGTTCGTTGATTCCGGCGTTGTTGACGACGTGATCGAGCGACCCGAACGCGTCGACGGTTTCCTCGACGCAGGACTCGACGGCGTCGGGATCGCCGACGTCCGCCTGAATCGCTCGAGCGCGCTGGTCCGTCTCGGTTTCGATCGTGTCGACGACGTTCTGGGCCGCTGCGTCGCTACTCCGGTAGTTCACCGCGACATCGTAGCCGTCGGCTGCGAAGCGACGGGCGATACCGCGACCGATTCCTCGAGACGCACCGGTAACGAGTGCTGCGGGCATACTCGAGCATTCGCAGGCGCGTGCTAATAGTTTACTCTCCTCACGTCGCGCTCCCTCACCCGTCGCGCACCCGTCTTAGTGTCGACGCTCGCCGTTCCGCTCGATACACGTCGTCACTCGCTTCGGCCGGTGTACTGTCCGTCCGGGTCGAGGTCCTCACGAATGATTCGCAGTTCCTCCTCGTCGGGTTCGGGCGTCGTCTTCACGTCGTCGGCGAAGGCGATCTCCCAGCCGGTGTTCTCGCGAACCTCCTCGCGGGTCGCCTCCGGGTGCAGCGAGTCGACGTACATCTCGCCCGCCTCGTCGAAGCGACAGACGGCAAGGTCGGTGATGATGGCCTCGGGACCGCCCTCGAGGCCGAGTTCCCGCCGTCCCTCGCGGCCGCCGACGAATCCGGGGCTGGTGATGAAGTCGACTTCCTCGGGGAATCGTCGCTCGGAGTGGGGCGTGACGACCAGCGTTCGATCGACGTGACACGCGATTTCGCAGGCCCCGCCGCTGCCCGGCAGTCGGACGATCGGATCGTCGTAGTCGCCGATGACCGTCGAGTTGATGTTCCCGTGTTTGTCGATCTGTGCGCCGCCGAGGAAGCCCACGTCGAGACGATTCGCCTGCAGGTAGTAGTTGAAGCTATTCGTCATCGGTTCGATCGAGAGTGCACCGGACGCTAACCCCGGGTCGCCGATCGATAGCGGCGGCGACTCGGGATTCGAACCGATCGTCCCCGACTCGTACGTCATCTGTAAGCCGGGGGCGTGCGTTCGCTTCGCCACGTTACACGCGAGGTTCGGCATCCCGATCCCCACCAGGACCGAGTCGTCGTCCGTGAGTTCTCGCGCCGCCGATACGACCATCAGTTCGCTGTTCGTGTACGTCATCGTGTCTCGAGTGTGTCGGTTGTGTTCGTTGCGTCGATCGCGTCGATTAGGTCGGTTTCTCCACCCGCCTCGGGTGCGTCGGTTCTCTCGTCCTGCGCTCTGAGGTCCGATCGCACGGTCAGTACCGCCCCATGTCGACCGGCGTGGCGAAGTCGCTCTCGGGCTCGAGCTCGAGTAGCTGTGACGCGCCGAGCTTTTCGACGTACTCGCGGCGGTCGTCGACGTCGTAGACCCACTCGTCGAGCCAGGCTTCGACCCGGTCGACGTCGCTCGCGATTTCGGCCCACTCGATGTACGCCTCGTTGTCCCGGCCATAGTAGCCCTGTGCATAGGAGGGGTGAGAGCCGTAGGGGTCCTCGACGACGTAATCCACGTCGTCGCCCGTGAGCAGCGTCCGGTTGGGATCGCTGCGGATCGTCTCCTCCGAACACAGCTCCTCGACGGTGAGGATCACCGTGTCGGCGGCGAGCGCGGCGATTTTCTGTTCGCCCTGAATGCCCCAGAGGTGGGCGTTACCGCTCTCGTCGGCTCGCTGGGCTCTGACGACGGTCACGTCCGGCTCGATCGGCGCGACGGCGTAGACGTAATCGTCGTCGAAGGGACTCTCGACCCGCGCGATGTTCTCGTTGTGTTCGGGCAGATCGGAGCCGATGAAGCCCCGAAGCGGTGCGAACGGTAAGTTCGACGCACCCGCCTGCAGGGCCGCGATCATCCCGAAGTGCGTGTACTCCTCGAGTTCGATTTCGGTCGGGACGCTCTCCTCGGCGGCGCGTCGAAAGGCCGGGAGGCTCCCGACCCCCGGATTCCCCGCCCACGAAAAGGTCACTTTGCTCGCACACCCCGCGGCGATCATCTGGTCGTAGATGAGATCGGGCGTGGCTCTCACGAGATCGAGGTCGCGCAGGCCCTGCCTGATCATCTCGTGGCCCGCGGCGAACGGAATGAGGTGGGTAAATCCCGCCAGATACACCTGGTCGCCATCGGCGACGCCATCCGAGACGGCGTCTGCCATCGTCGTAACGTTCGTCATAGCTGGTCGCAAGTACGTGGAACGTGGGTCAATGTCATGATAAGGATTTCCATCGGGGAAGTCGTCGGCGGGCGGGGGACCGAACCTTTACGCTGGATACTGACACAGTACACGTATGAACGTCAACGAGGCGATTATCGAGTGTCTAGTGAGCAACAACATCGGGACCCTATTCGGCATTCCCGGCAAGCAGTCGCTACCGCTGAACGAGACCATCAGCGAACGCAGCGACATCGAGTTCGTGATGGCTCGTCACGAAACCGCCGTCTCGCATCAGGCGTGGGGCTACGCCGAGACGAGCGATTCGATGGCCGCGACGGTCGTCATCCCCGGGCCGGGCGACATGAACGCGATGAACGGGCTGAAGAACGCGCTCAACGACTGCACACCCTTACTCCACATCGCCGTCGAGACCGAACCCGAAATCCGCGGCGGCGACGGCATCCACGAGACGCCTCCGGACACCTACGACAACGTCGTCAAGGAGAACATCACCGTTGAGACGCCCCAGAGCACGGTCGCCGAACTCCAGCGAGCGATCGATATCGCACAGACGGCCCCGACGGGTCCCGTCCGCATCGGCATCCCGAAGAACTTCCTCAAGATGGACGTCGAGGTCGCCGAACCCGCCTCGAGCGAGCGCCAGGAAGCCGGCAACCCGCCGGAAGCGAAGGTCGAACGCGCAGGAGACCTTCTCGCAGGGGCGTCATCCCCGATCATCATCGCCGGTGGCGGCGTCCGCGCCTCGGGTGCGAGCGACGAACTGCGACGCGTCGCGGAGCGACTCGAGGCTCCCGTCGTCCTCACGTACAAGGGGAAGGGCGTGTTTCCAGACGACCACGACCTCGCGGGGGGCGTCCTCTGTGGGGGCACCGGAACGGCACAGAAGGAGATTATCGCCAACTCCGATGCCGCACTCGGCGTCGGCACCGACTTCGACGCGGTCACCATGCAAAACTGGTCGATCGACGTGCCCGACGACCTGGTCCACGTCACGCTCGACGCGGACGACATCGGCACGGGCTACGATCCGGCCGTCGGCATCGTCGCCGACGCCGGCCGAACGCTCGAGGCGCTCGACGCGAGCCTCGCAGAACGGACCGTCCAGAGCGAGAACGGAACCCGGCGAGCACGGGAGACCCGCGACGCGATCGACGACCGACTCGAGGAACTGCGCGCGGTGACGGAAGCGCCCCTGACCTCGGTGAGCGCGCTCGACGCGATTCGGGAGGGAACGCCACGAGACTCGATCATCGCGGTCGACGCCGGCGGGTTCCGACTCTGGACGCTGCTGACGTTTCCGGTGTACGACACGCAGAACTACGTCAATCCCGGCTCGTGGGCGACGATGGGGTCGGGCGTCCCCTCGGCGATCGGTGCGAAGAAGGCCAATCCCGACCAGGACGTCGTCGCGCTCACCGGCGACGGAGGCCTGATGATGTGCATTCACGAACTGCACACGCTCGCGGGCGAGGAGATCGACGTAACGGTGGTCGTCCTCAACAACAGCGACTACGCGATCATCAGCGAGGAAGCGGGCCGGAGCTATCGGATGGACCCCGGCGAGTACGGCTGGGAGTCCGCGCCGGTCTCGTACACGACGGTCGCGGAGGGCCTCGGCATCGACACGATGTCCGCCACGACGACCGACGAGGTAGCCGCAACGGTCGCCGAGGCCATCGAGAGCGACGGCCCGACGCTCGTCGAAATTCCGACGGATCCCTACGAGCCACAGTCGAGCGTCCACATGAACGACTGAGCGATCGCGGAAAGAACGCACGCGGTCACGGCTGACAGCTGACGGACGTCGGGCGTGGGTCGCACCAAAAAGCGATCGCCGACAGCCCTATTCTGACGCGCACTCGGCGTAGCGCTCGCGGATTCGCTCGCCGCTCTCGATGAGCGACGTCATGTCCTTGCCCGCGATCTGGTAGTCGAAGCCGTGTTCCGCTCGAGCGGCGATATCTTCCGCTCGGACGGTCAACGTGCCAACGGGAAGACCGGCGGCGTTACCGGCCTCGACGACGCGAGCCATCGCGTCCGCGAGTTCGGGGGCGTCCCACTCGGCGAAGACGCCGAGCGACGCCGAGAGGTCGGCCGGGCCGATAAAGAGGGAGTCGACGCCGTCGACGTCGGCGATCTCGGCGGCGTTCTCGACGCCGGCCGCCGACTCGATCTGGGCGACAACGAGCAAGTCGGCGTGACCGTCCTCGACGTAGTCGACGAAGTGCTCGCCGTAGCCGGCGGCCCGTCCCGACGCGACGCCGCGCTCGCCGTTCGGTGGATACCGTGTCGCGCTGATCAGCTCCCGTGCGTCATCCACCGTGTCGATCTTCGGGACGATGATGCCGTCGACGCCGATGTCGAGCACGCGTTTGATCCGAACCGGATCGTTCGACGCGGGCCGGACGAAGACGGCGAGATCGCCGGGAACGCCGGCGGCCGTCCGAACGAGTTCGGCGACGGTCTCGAGGCTCATCGTCGTGTGTTCAGTGTCGATGGCGACGTAGTCGAAACCTGCTCGAGCGGCGGCCTCGACGAGCGCCGGGTGGCCGATCGAGAGCCACGTCCCGAGCGCGTCACCGGCGAGGAACGACTCGCGGAAGCCGTCGCTCGCGTCCGCGTCTGCGAGCCCGGTCATCCGGATTCCTCCGGTTCACAGCAGGTAGTCTGCACTTCGCGACGGGAAGTCTGCACTGCTCGAAACGGTCCGCGAGTCGACGCCAGCCGTCGGTTCGAACGACGGTCTGTCTCGGCTGTCGGTTCGTTCATCGTCTGGTCATTCGATGCTGGCAGCAAAAGCGTGGGGGTCGATGGCACGACGCTCGAGTCACCGAGGTCGACACCGAATCGGGGGAACCATCGCGCGAACTCACTGCGAGGTGACTCTCGTCGAAACCATTATGAGCGTTAGCACGGAGCAATTGGCATGAAGCCTTTAGACGACATCACGGTCGTCGACTTCACGCAATCGGTCGCTGGACCAACCTGTACCCAACTACTCGCCGAAATGGGGGCGACGGTCATCAAGGTCGAACCGCCCGCGGGCGACGCCTTCCGCAATCTGATGGGCGGGGACATGTCCGCGCCGTTCAACCACGGCAAACTCAGCATCGCCGTCGATCTGAAGGCCGAGGACGGCCACGCCGTCGCCACGGAATTGGTCGACGAGGCCGACGTCGTCATCGAGAGTTTCCGTCCCGGCGTCCTCGAGAAGTTCGACCTCGACTACGAGTCGGTCCGGGAGCGAAACGAGAACGTGATCTACTGCTCGCTGTCGGGCTTCGGCCGAACCGGTCCCTACAGCACCTTCCCGGGCTACGACCCCTGCATTCAGGCCGTCTCGGGCCTGATGTCGATCACCGGATACGAGGACCGCCCACCGGTCAGAATCCGCGCGAGCCTCATCGACTGCGGGACGGGCGCGAACGCCGCCGTCGCCATCCTCGGGGCCATTCGACAGCGCGACCGGGCGGACGAGGGTACCCACATCGACATCTCGCTGTTCGACGTCGCCGTCGCCTGGATGTCCTACTGGATCACGAACTACGAACGAACCGGCACCCTGCCGGAACGAGCGGGAAGCAAAGGCATCGGCAGCGCGCCAAACGGCGTCTTCGAAGCCGGCGAGGGCTACACCTACGTCGCCACGCTCACCGAACCGATGTACGACCGCCTCTGTGATCTCCTCGAGCGACCCGACCTCCTCGAGGACGAGCGATTCGAGACGCTCGAGGATCGCGTCGACAACCGCGAGGCGCTCCGGGACGAACTCACGGCCGAGTTCGAACGCTTCGAGTCGAAGGACCTCGAGCAGTACCTCCTCGAGGCCCAGATCCCCTCCGGGGCCGTTCAGTCCGTGGCGGATCTCGTCGATGACGACCCACACGCCGAGGCTCGCGAGTCCCTCGTCGATTCCACGAACCCCGAAACGGGCGAGGAGATCACCGTTCCTGCCCTCCCGTTTCGGTTCAGTTCAGACATCCACGACGGGACGTTCTCCTCCGATCCGCCCGCCGTCGGCGAGCACACGGTCGACGTGCTCGAGTCCCTAACCTACGACGACGGAGAGATCGAACGGATGCTCGAGACCGGCGCGGTCGTCGCGGGTACCGTCCCGGAGACGTAACGGTCGCGGTTGATTTCACCAGTGGCACAACGAACAGGACAATAACTCGAGCGTCGACGGGTCGGACGAAGACGATGAGGTCGGGGTGGATCTCGGTGCGTTTTTTACTGGGTGCGAAATCGACACCCGTTCGACGCAACCGCCGTTTCGCGTACATTGATATCAGCCGCCCCGGTAGAGGCTAGCGATGATCACGCTCAGTGACGAACAGGAACTGCTCGTCTCGTCGTTAGAAGACCTCGCCGAGCGGGAGTTCACGGACCGCGCGTTCACGTGGGACGGCGACCCGCCCTGGGAGAACGTCGAGTTGCTCGCCGAACAGGGCTTTCTCGGGATCAATATCGCCGAGGAGTACGGTGGCGGGGGAATGACCGAGTTCGACGCGATGCTCACCATCGAAGCCGTCGGCCGCGTCTGTCCCGACACGGCAGAGTTCCTCTACAACCAGCAGATGGTCGCCCCCCGTGCGATCGAGTTATTCGGCACGGACGAGGCTAAAGAGCGCTACCTCCCGCCGGTGGTCGCCGGCGAGGACAGCATCGCCATCGGCATCTCCGAGCCCGAAGCCGGTTCGGACGTGGGTGCAATGCGGACGACGGTCGAAGAAGACGGCGACGACCTCCGTATCACCGGCGAGAAGACGTGGGTGAGCAACGTCGAGCACTCGAGTGCCGTCCTCGTCTGGACGCAGTTCCCGGAGGGGCTCGGCTCCGTCGTCGTCGACTTCGACGCGGCAGGTGTGAGTATCGAGCAACACTACGAGAACATGGCCGAGCACCACCAGACGCACTTCGTCATGGAAGACGTCGTCGTCCCCGAAGAAAACGTCGTCACGCGCGGCTCCGAGGGGTTCAAGAACCAACTCCGCGCGCTCAACTGGGAACGCCTCGGCAGTGCAACCCTCGCCAACGCCATCGCCAGTTGCGCGCTGGATAAGGCCCTTGAGTACGCCGAGCAACGAACGCAGTTCGACCAGCCCATCGCCGACTTTCAAGGTATCGAGTGGAAGCTCGCAGACGCCGCGACCGACCTCGAGGCCTCGCGCTCGCTCACTCACCGCGCGGCGATTCAGGCCCACGAACGCGGCCGGATCCCCGACAGGCTCGACGCCTCGATGGCCAAACTCCGCTCGAGCGAGATGGTCGAACGGGTCGTCAGCGAAGCCCTGCAGATCCACGGCGCGAACGGCTACCAGCAGGGCCACCCGCTCGAGTACCTCTACCGGCTGGCGCGGGGCCGTCGATTGGCCGCCGGAACCGACGAAGTCCAGAAGAACCAGATCGCTTCGGTGTTGAAACAGCGCGGGTTGCCGGACCTCGCCTGAGCAATTCGCCGCGAGGTGCTGCCGAGCGCGAACTCAGTACTCGCGGTCGAACGCCGGGTCTCGTCCCTCGCCGAAGGCCGCGATCGCTTCGTGGTGTTCGGCGTCGTTCACGCACTCCCACTGGTACTCGATCGCCCGCTCGCAGTAGTCCTCGAACGTCTGCTCTGAATCGACGAGTTCGTTCGTCCGCCGAACGGCGTGTGCCGGCAGCGAGAGGACATCTGCCGCGAGGTCGAGGGCCGCCTCGAGTGACTCGTCGGCGTTCTCGACGGCGAGACCGAGGTCGACGGCGTCGTCGGGCTCGATGTCTTTGCCGGTGAGGAGGTACTCTTTGGCCTTCGACTCGCCGATGAGCCGTGGGAGCAGCCACGCGCCGCCGTCGCCGGGAACCAGGCCGACGCGGACGAATCCCTCGCGCAAGATCGCGTCGGGGCCGACGACGCGCATGTCACACGCCAGCGCGAAGTCACAGCCGGCACCGATGGCCGGTCCGCCGACGGCGGCGATGGAGGGTTTTTCCATCGCTCGAAGCTGACGGACGACGTTCTGGACGCCCCAGAGGTAGCCCGCGTAGTCTTCCTTGGACATCTCCTCGTGCCAATCCGGCATCTCCGTGATGTCGGCACCGGCACAGAAGCCGTCTCCGGCCCCGGTCAGGACGACCACGTAGACGCGTTCGTCCTCGTTCGCGACGCGGATGGCGTCGTTGAGTTCCGCGATCGTCTGCTCGCGAAACGCGTCGAGTACGTCCGGTCGGTCGATCGTGATCGTGGCGATTCCGTCGTCGGTCTCGTATCGAATGTCGTCGTACATGGGAAGTTGGAACGTGATAACGTAATAGTGTGATTTTCGGTCGGTCGTGCGTTACTCGTACGTTCGGCGGCCGATTTCGCGCTCGAGGATGTCGTCCCAGTCGTACTCGACGCCGAGGCCCGGCCCGTCGGGAACCTGCACGCGGCCGTCCTCGTCGATGCAATCGAGCATGTCGGAGTACTCGCCCTCGTAGACCGGCGGTTGCGTGTTCGGACAGTCCGGGTGGACGAGCGCGACTTCGTAGTAGTTGCTGTTGCGCGTCGCCGCGAGACACTGGCGCTGGGCCGGCCCCGGCGCGTGGTACTCCACGTCGAGGCCGAAGCCCTCGGCGACGTGGGCGATCTTCATCGCGCCCGTGATGCCGCCGTCGTACTCGGGATCCGCGCGAACGAAGTCCGTCGCGTCGGCCGCGATGAAATCGGCGTGGGGCTCGAGGCCGCGGACGTGCTCGGTCTGCAAGAGCGGCGTCTCGAGGGACTCACGAAGCTTTCGGTGGGCGTGGTGTGAGACGCCGCCGTCGCGGTAGGGGTCCTCGTACCAGAGGAAGCCGGCGTCGTCGCAGGCTTTGCCGATCTCGAGCGCGTCGGCGTACGTGTTCGGGTTACAGGCCGGGTCGATCATCAGGTCCATCTCGTCGCCGACGCGACGGCCCACCTCGTGGACGGTCTCGGCCGACTCCTCGGCGTCGGTCCAGTCGCCGCCCCAGTCGTGAATTTTGAACCCTTGATACCCCATCTCGAGACAGTCCTCGGCGAAGTCGGCGTACGCCTCAGGGGAGTCCAACCCGCCGTTTCTGTCGCCCTGGTACGTCGACGCGTAGGCGGGAAACTCGGTTCGGTAGGTGCCGATGAGTTCGTGAATCGGCGCGTCGTGGTATTTCCCGGCGAAGTCCCACAGCGCGATGTCGAGCGGGCCCATCCCCATCCAGTCGTACTTCCTGAGCGCGCGTTTGAACGCCGACCAGTGGCGCTCGCGCTCGAGCGGGTTCTTGCCGATCAGGTAGTCCGCGACCATGTTGATCTGGGCCGCGGCGGGCGAGTTGCCACCGACGTACTCGCCCGTGATCCCCTCGTCGGTGTGAATCCGGAGCGCGAAGAGCTTTCGCTGGGTGGTCGTTCCGGGTTCGTAGACGATACTGAATCCGTTCGGCGCGTAGCCGACGTCCGGTAAGTCGTAGCCGAACTCGACGGATTCGATCTTCGTGATAGTCGGTGCCATCTACCCGTCCATTGACGACTGTTACCAAATCGCTTTCCCTCTCGGAAATCGGTGGTAGCCCGCGTGCCGGTCAATCGACAGCGACGACGAGTTGCGAACGAACAAAAAGCCGTTGTAGTGCACACGGCCCGCGTTGGGGCACAGATGCGCCCGAAAGCGGGGCAACAGTTACGGTCACACCGCGAAAACTGAGGGGCATGGTATCACACGGCTACGTACTGCCGACGCGCGGAATCGTTCTCTCGGCCGACGACGGACTCGAGCAAGCCGCACGCGCCGATTCGGAGGTCGTCGAACTCGCCCAGCGGGCGGAAGGACTCGGCCTCGACGCGGTCTGGGCCGGCGACAGCGTCCTCGCGAAGCCCCGACTCGAGGCGCTGTCCGCCCTGAGCGCGATCGCCGGCGCGACGGACGCCGTCACGCTCGGCACGGCCGTCTACCTGCCACAGCTTCGCCACCCCGTCCACGTCGCCCACCAGGCGGCGACCGTCGACCTGCTGAGCGGCGGCCGCCTCGCGCTCGGCATCGGGGTCGGCGTCGGCTCGAGCGTCGTCGAGGAACACGAGCAGTTGGACGTGCCCTACGGCCGCCGCGGCGCGCTCCTCGACGAAGGACTCGAGATCGTGACGGGCCTGTGGGAGGACGAATCCGTTACCGTCGACGGCGAGTTCTTCGACCTCGAGGACGCCGATATCGGACTCAGACCCTGTGGCAGTCCGCCGCCCCTGTACATCGCCTCCGCGACGTTCGACCCGCGAGACGGCTTCCCGCGACCGATTCGCGAGCGCATCGAAACTCACGGCGGCGGCTGGCTCCCCATCGGCATGACCCCCGAGATGTACGAATCCGGGCTCGAACGCGCTCGCGAGATCGTCGACGACGCGGGGCGAAATCCCGCCCTGTTCGACGCGGCCTACTACCACGACGTCGTGATCGCCGAGACCGAAGCCGCGGCCATCGAGGAGGCTCGAGACTTCCTCGAGCGATACTACCCGGCGAAAGCCCCCTTCAGCGACGACGAGATCCGCGCTCGCGGCGCGTTCGGCCCGCCGTCGGTCGTCGCGGAGCACCTCGAGCGCTACGCCGACGCGGGCGTCGAGTCATTCGTCACCCGATTCACGGCGAGCGATCAGCGCGAGCAGCTTCGACGCTACGCCGACATCGTCGGCTGATCGGGTCGGATAACTCGCGGGCACCCCTCCTCACTCGAGCGATTACGATAGGTCGTAGACGAACGAGTAACAGTACTTCTCGTAGCCCATTCGCTCGGTGTAGAATCGGTGCGCGTCGTCTCGCCAGCGGCCGGACTCGAGTTCGATCGCTTCGCAGTCCCGTTCGGCCGCCCACTCGTGGACGTGCTCGAGGAGGCGTTCGCCGTGGCCCTTCGATCGCTCCGCTTCGGTCGTGACGAGATCGTAGACGTAGGCGTGGCGACCCAGATAGAAGTTCGTCGAGATGGTGACGCCGGCGACGGCGACGGGCTGGCCGTCGTCGTAGACCGCGAACAGCCGATACCCCTCCTCGGCCATCTGCTCGTACAACTCGAGGTAGCGCGTCTCGTCCAGGTGGTCTCGAAGTTCGGCGACGATCGGAAACGCCTCGCGGACGGCGTCGGTCGACGTGAGTTCGCGAACGGTTGCGTTCGACATGGCACCCCGTCGGTGACGACTGCACTTAGCTACACGGGGCGAGTCGCCGTTCGGCGGCGTCGCTCGTCGGCGAGTGCGAGCGTGGTGTTAGGGTAGTCGACCCGTGAGCGCCTCGCTCGCCGGCGCGAAGTCGATCGTCGAGCCGAGGTCGGCCTCGAGCGCGCGCCGATAGAGCATGTCCGCCGCCGCGGCCGTCTCGATGCCCGTCCCGCCGCTGTCGAAGACGGTGATCTCGTCGTCGCTCGTTCGGCCGGGAGCGCTCCCGGCGACGACCTCGCCCAGATCCGCGTGGACGTGATCCTCGTCGACGACGCCGTCCTCGAGCGCCGCGAGGAACGCGCCGGCGTCGAACGTCGCGCGCTCGCGGAGGTCCGGCACGTACGTCGCCCGTTCGATCGTCGTCGTATCGATCTCGTGGCTCCCCTCCTGATACTGCCCCATCGCCGTCACGTGCGTCCCGGGCTCGAGGTCCTCGCCGTCGAAGACGGGGTCGCCCGATTTCGTCGCCGTGATGACGACGTCCGCGCCCTCGAGTGCGGCCGCGCTCGAGTCGACGGGCCGAACGTCCGCCGCGAGTCGCTCGTCGAACTCGCTCGCGAACGCCTCGCGGTTCTCGGGTGTCGGCGAGAAGATGCGGACCTCCTCGAAGTCGCGAACCGTCGCGGTGGCGTGAACCTGCCCGCGGGCCTGCGAGCCGCTGCCGATGACGGCCAGCGTCGTCGCGTCGTCTCGCGCGAGTTCGTCGACGGCCACGGCACCTGCCGCGCCGGTTTTGAACGGGTTCATGCTCGCCCCGTCGAGGACGGCCAACGGTTCGCCGCTCTCGGCGTCGAACAGCGGCGTCACGAACCAGGCGTTCCCCGCACCGAAGCCAGAGGTGTACATGTAGCCCCCGACGACGCCCGTCTCGGGGAGCAAGGCGGCGTAGCTGGTGAACATCCCGTCCGGATCCGACCGGAAGAACTTCTGGCGCGGATACGCCGGTGCTCCTTCACCGACCTGTCGATAGCCCTCCCTCACGGCGTCGACGTACTCAGCCGGCGTCGCGAGTCCCTCGAGTTCGTCGCTGGTCAGAAACAGCGTGTCTGTCATACGATGACACTCACACTCGAGGGAGAAAAAGCGTGCCGATACGGTGGGCCGGGGTCGAACGGAGAGAAGCGTCGAGACCTGCAGGCTACGTCTTCCGGTGTTCCTCGACGACGTCCCAGTCCAGTTCGATGCCCAGCCCCGGCTCGTCCGGCACCGTAATGCGGCCGTTCTGAATCAACGGCTCGTCGGAGTCGACCAGATCGTCCCACCACGGCACGTCTCGCGCGTGGTACTCGAGGGCGAGGAAGTTCGGCACCGTCGCGCCGACGTGGACGCCGGCCATCGTCGCGACCGGACTGCCCACGTTGTGGGGCGTCAGCGTCGTGTAGTAGGTGTCGGCGAGTTCGCCGATCTTCTTCGTCTCGGCGATGCCGCCCGTTTTCGGGATGTCCGGCGCGACGAACGAGACGGCCTGTTGCTCGAGCAGGTCGCGAAAGCCGTGTCGGCCGTAGCAGTTCTCGCCGGTGAGCAGCGCCTGGCTCACGCTCCGGTTCAACTCGGCCATCGCGTCCGCGTTCTCGGGCGGGATCGGGTCCTCGACCCACGCGAGATCGTAGGGCTCGAGCGCACGACACAGCTTCTCGGCCGCCTCGACGCTGAAGTTCCAGTGGAGGTCGACCGCGACCTCAGCTTCGTCGCCGACTTCGTCGGTGACCGCCTCGACGAGCGCTCGCTTGTGTTCGATCTCGGGGCCGTCGAAGTGGCGAGCCAGCGTGTCGATCTCCCGGCCGGAGGGCACGTCGAGGTCGAACTTGACGATCTCGAAGCCGTCGTCGACCGCGGATCGAGCAGCGTTAGCGTACGCGGCGGCCTCGTAGGCTTCCGTCGGCTGTTCGTCCAACGCCGCCTCGACCATCCCCTCGCCCGCGTGACAGTCCGCGTAGAGTCGAACCTCCTCGCGCATCTTGCCGCCAAGCAGCTGATAGACGGGCTGCTCGAGGATCTTGCCGGCGGCGTCCCACAGCGCGAGTTCGACGCCGCTGATGGCGATGGTACCCATCCCCTGCTGGGAGCCCCGTCCCGAGAGGCTCTCGCGCATGAGGTGGTAGAGTCGTTCGACGTCGAGGGGGTTCTCGCCGCGCAGGACAGGCTGTAAGTAGTCCGTGATCACCTCGTGGACGCCGGGAGAGGGGTAGGCTTCGCCGATGCCCGTCACGCCGGCGTCGGTCTCGAGCGTGACGATCGTCCAGGGGAAGTTGCCGTCGACGACGACGGTCGAGACGTCGGTAATTTCTGGGGTTTCCGTGCTGCGTTCGGGCGTCTGATCGAAATCCGGCCACATGGTCGTCGCCAACCGGGCCGCGAAGTCCGAGTACATGGTACCGTGGCACGTTTCACAAGCGTTGGCATTACTCTTGTGGGTTCCGGTGACACGAATTGGTTATTCCGGCGACGGCTCCGGGATGACCTTCCCGGGGTTCAAGATCCCCTTCGGATCGAGCGTGTCCTTGATCGAGCGCATGAGGTCGAGTGCGACGCCGTGTTCTTCGGCCATGAACTTTCGCTTCCCGATGCCGACGCCGTGTTCGCCCGTCGCGCTACCGCCGAGTTCGAGCGCTTTGGAGACGACGCGCTCGTTCAGTTCGTGTGCTCGAGCGACCATCTCCTCGTCGTCGGGGTCGACCAGCGGCGTGTAGTGGAGGTTGCCGTCGCCCGCGTGGCCGACACAGGAGACGGTCAAATCGAGGTCCTCGCCCGCGTCGGAGACCTCCTGGACGATGTCCGGGTAGTTCGAGATGGGGACGACGACGTCGCCCACGAGCGCGACCTCCCACTCCTCGCGGTAGGACGTCGTCGCCCAGTACTTGTCGCGACGCGCCTGCCAGATGTCGTCGATGTTCTCCTCGGCCGCGGCCGTCCACGACTCCATGCCGTGATCTTCACAGATGAGTTTCGCGAACGCGAGATCCTCCTCGATGCCGTCGTTGTTCGCGTGGAGTTCGATCAGCAGCGTCGGTTGCTCCTCGAACTCGAGGTCGTCGTGGTAGGCGTTGAGCATCCGTATCGACATCCGATCCATGAACTCGATCGCGCCGGGGACGAGCGCCGAACCGATCGCGTCGGAGACGGCTCGAGAGGCGTCCTCCCGGGACGGAAACGTCACGAGCGCCGCCCGCCGGTGTTCGGGCACCCCGACCAGGCCAACGGTCACCTCGGTGACGACCCCCAGCGTCCCCTCGCTCCCGATGATGAGGTCCTTCAGGCTGTAGCCCGCCGAGGTCTTCACCACGTCGCGCCCGCACTCGACGATCCTCCCGTCGGCGGTCACGACCTCGAGTCGGCGGACGTGATTTCGCGTCTCGCCGTAGCGAACCGCGTTGAAGCCGCTCGCGTTCGTCGCGACCATGCCTCCGAGCGTGGCGATATCGCCACTCGAGATGCCGGGGGCGAATCGGAGGCCGTGCTGGGCGAGGTGCTCGTTCAGGTCGTCGTAGACCACGCCCGCGCCGACGGTCGCGTGAAGGTCGTCCGGCGAGACGCTGATCTGGTCGAGGTCCGCAGTGGTGAGCACGATCCCGCCCGAAGCGGGGATGGCGTTGCCCTCGAGGCCGGAGCCACCGGACCACGGCGTCACCGGAATCTCGCGGTCGTTCGCCGCCGAGAGCACCGCGGCGACCTCCTCAGTCGAGGCCGGCCAGACGACGGCGTCGGGCAGACGACCCGCGTGCGGACTCGCGTCTTCGGCGTACTGTTCGCGAACGGAAGCCTCGTAGGCCACCCGTCCGTCCTCGACGGCGTCCTCGAGAAACCCACACTCGTATTCGGCGTCGGTCTGCGTTTCCATTGGTTCGTCATGACACGCCAATGTCCGTATATGTGCCGGTCCGTGGAGCCGCCGTCTGCATATGTACCCATCAGGGAACCAGAACGAGGAGTCTAATCCGAGTAGTCGCGAACGCGCTAACAGAACGGCGGCCGATACTGAGCCGACCCAAACGTATTCATGGCTCTCATTCGTTGTGAGAGCTATGACGTGTCCACACCTTTCCTACCGCACGACGGACGGCGACCGCGAGTTCGAGACCGAACGAGCCTACTGCGGCGTGATCGAGGAGTTCGTCAGCCCGATGCGAGCGGACGTCTGTAACGACCGCCACGAGTTGGCTCACGATCGCGACTGTGAACACTATCGTACCGCCGAGTAACGCCTACAGTCCGAGCATCTCGCGGGCGTCCGTCGGCGTCGCCAGCTCTCGCTCGAGTTCGTCCGCGATTCGAACGGCGCGTTCGACCAATTGGGCGTTGCTCTCGACGGGTTCTCCCTTGCGGTAGTAGAGGTTGTCCTCCATCCCGACGCGGATGTGCCCGCCCATGACGATTCCCATCGTCGTGAGTGGCAGTTGGTGGCGGCCGATGGCGAGCACGTTGAAGATCGAGTTCTCGGGGAGGTTGTTGATCATGTTGACCATGTTCTCCGGCGTCGGCGGCGTGAGCGTACCGGGCCCGAAGATGATGTTGATGTAGTAGGGTTCCTCGAGCAAGCCCTTCTCGATGAGGCGATAGACCTCGTTGAGGTGGCCGTTGTTGAACACCTCCATCTCGGGTTTGATCCCCTTCTCTTGCATCTCCGCCGCGAGCGTGTCGATCATGTGTCGGGTGTTCTCAGCGGTGATGTGCTGGTAGCGGTTCATCGGCCCCATGTCGAGCGACGCCATCTCCGGCAGCGGATCCGTTCGAATGCCCTTTACTCGCTCCTCGAGTGGCAGGCCCGTCCCTCCCGTCGTGTTCTGGACGATGATATCCTCACAGCGCTCGCGAACCAGCTCGTTGATCTCCTGTAATCGACTGGCGTCGCGCTCGCCGTGTTCGTCGCGTCCGTGCAGGTGCACGATCGACGCCCCCAGTTTCTCACACTCCCGTGCTGCGTTCGCAATCTCCTCGGGTGACTCCGGCAGGTTCGGATTCGCCTCCTTGCCCTGTACGCCGCCGGTCGTCGGCACCGTCAGGATCAAGGGTTCGCCCGCGAGGTAGTCTTGGTAACTCATCTACCGGAAGAGAGCGTGTCAACCATAAAAACTGTACTGGAAGTGAGAGACGGTCGCACACTCGAGCGAACGGCGAATCGTCGAGCGATCACCCGACTCGGACGATGCTGGCGAGGTCCATCGTCGAAGAATTATGTGGATGCAACGCGAGGGACGAACGAAGCATGTACCACATCGTCATCCCAGTCGATACCAGCGAAGAACGCGGTGCCAAAGCGACGCAGTACGTCATCGACCTCCTCGACGCAGGCGTGATCAGCGACGCCGAAACGATCAGCGTGACGGTGCTCAACGTCTTCGAGAAGTTCAAAGCCGTCGACGACGGCGGCAACGTTAGCTCAGCGGAACTCTACGACGAAGACGACTACCCCGACGCGGTCGTGCGCGCTCGAGACTTACTCGAGGACGCGGCGATCGAGTACGACCTCGAGCGTCGCCACGGCGATTCGGCCGACGAAATCGTCGACTTCGTCGAGGAGGCGGACGCCGACCTCGTCGTCATGGCCCCTCGAAAGCGAAGTTCCGTCGGGAAAGCCGTCTTCGGCAGCGTCGCCCAGAACGTCCTGATCAACACGGATCGACCGACGCTGATCGTCTAATCGTCCGAGCGCCGAGTCGATTAGAAGCCGAGCGCCGAGTCGATTAGAAGCCGACCGCCGAGCCATCTTTTCGCGGATCACTACCGCCCGAGAGGACGCCGTCCGTGTTACGCGCGATCTGACCGCCGCCGAAGTGTGCGGGCGGCATCACCCGAACTTCGTGGCCGCGGCGAGCGAGTTTCGTCTGAACGCGCCCCTCGAGTCGGCCCTCGACGGCGAGTTGCCCGTCGACCTGGTAGCGCCAGCGCGGGAAGTCGATCGCCTCCTGGACCGACATTCCGTCGTCGAGCAGGTTCATCAGCACCTGGAGGTGCCCCTGTGGCTGGTTGTAGCCGGCCATCACGCCGAAGGCCGCCCAGTCGTCGTCCGCGAGGGTGGCGATGCCGGGAATGAGCGTGTGGAACGGCCGTTTGCCCGGTTCGATCCGGTTCGGATGGTCGGGATCCAGCGAGAACGAACTGCCGCGGTTCTGGAGGGCGATGCCGGTGTCGCCGGCGACGATGCCGCTGCCGAAGTCCTTGAACCGGGAGTTGATGAACGAGACGACGTTCCCCGCCTCGTCCGCGACCGTGAGCAAGACGGTGTCCGCGTTCTCGGCGCTGTCGTTCTCGAAGCCGATCTCCACGTCCGAAGACGCCTCCGCGTCGATCTCCGCCGCCCGCTCGGCCGCGTACTCCTTCGAGGCGAGATCCGGCACGTCCTCGAACGTCGGATCCGTGATGTAGTGGTGGCCGTCGACCATCGCCCGCTTCATCGCCTCTGCACCGAGGTGAATCCGTTCGGTCGACCCTGCTGGGTACTCGCCCGCGCCGAGTTCTTCGGCGATGTTGAGCGCCTCGAGAGCGATCAGGCCCTGATTGTTCGGGGGCAACTCGTAGATCTTCGCGTCGCCGTAGGTCGTGCTGACGGGGTCGACGAACTCGGGTTCGAACGACGCGAGATCGTCGTGTGAAAGCAACCCGCCGCGGGATTGGACCGTCTCGACGATTTCGTCCGCGATATCGCCCTCGTAGACGACGTCGGCACCCTCTTCGGCGATTCGCCGGAGGCTCTCACCCAGTTCCGGCAGCGTGACGGACTCGCCGACGTCCGGCGCGTCGCCGTCGAAGAGGTACGCGTCTCGAGACTGCTCGCCGTCGAGCACGGAGGCCGCCTCCGCCCACTGGTCGGCGATGATCTCCGAGACGGGGAAGCCCTCGGTCGCGTACTCGATCGCCGGCTCGAGCGTCCGCGCCAGATCGAGTTCGCCGAGTTCCTCGACGGTTCGCTCCCAGCCCCGCGCCGTGCCGGGAACCGTGATCGTCTGCGGGCCGTAGACCGGCATCTCGGCGTCTTCGGGGTCGACGTCTTGCTCCGCGGCGACGGCCTCCCGGACGCGCTCGAGGGTCGCATCGCCCGGCGCACCGCCACAGCTTCGGAACGCGCCGACGTCGCCGTCTGCAGTTCTGTAGAGGGCGAAGAGGTCGCCACCGAGTCCGGTGCTCGTCGGTTCGACGACGTTGAGTACGGCCGCCGTCGCCACGGCGGCGTCGAAGGCGTTCCCGCCGTCTCGTAACACGGCGACCCCCGCTTCCGAGGCGAGGGGCTGGCTCGTCGCGACGACGCCGCGAGGCGCGCGAACCGTCGACCGACGCGACGTAAAACGATCTAAGTCAGGATTCGAGTCCATATCTGGGCATCCGCGAGCGATGCCAAAAGCATTGGTATTGTCACGCATCCTCGAGTGGCGGAGGCGTCGTCGAAGTGCTTCCCCAAACGCGACCTCGAACGTGATCGGACTACTCGAGGTCGGCCGATCCCAGCTCCGCGAGCAACGCCGCCGTCGTGCGACAGCCGGCGCGGAAACACGAGAGTTCGATGTTCTCGTTCGGAGCGTGGTTGTTCTCGTCTTCGTTCGCGTAGGGGATCACGAGACACGGGACGTCGAGGGCGTCGGCGAAGACGTAGGTCGGGACCGAGCCGCCCAGCGACGGTTTGAGGATCGGATCGTCGTCCCAAGCGCTGTCGACCGCTCGAACCGCGGGATCGACGACGGGACTATCCGCGGCCGTCCGCTGGGGGTCCATCGACGCGATTTTCGTGAGTTCGATCTCGACCCCCTCCGGCACCTGCTCGCGAGCGTGGGCACACAGCGCGTCGAAGACGGCCGCGGGGTCCTGATCCGCGACCAGTCGGAAGTCGATCTTCGCACTGGCTTCCGAGGGGAGCACCGTCTTCATCCCCTCGCCCTGATAGCCCGCGTCGAGGCCCGCAACGTTGAGATTCGGCCGAGTGAGCAGTCGTTCGACGTACCCCTCGTCGGGGTCTAACTCGAGCGACGAGAGGCCGAGGTCGGCTTCGATCGCATCCTCGTCGACCGAGATTGCGTCCAGCACGTCGCGATCCGCGTCCGTCACGACTCGCACGTCGTCGTAGAATCCGGGGAGCGTAATTCGGCCGTCCTCGTCTCGAAGCGACGAGATCACGTCGACGACGGCCGTCGCCGGATTCGGCACCGGCCCGCCGAAGTTTCCGGAGTGGAGGTCTCGATTCGCCCCGTTCGCGTCGATGTCGACGAACAACAGGCCGCGAGAGCCGAACAAGACGTGGGGGCGTCCCGAGGAGTCGATCGGGCCATCGGCGACGATGGCCACGTCCGCCTCGAGGTCGCCTCGACGGTCCCGGACGAGTTGCTCGAGGTGCTCGCTGCCGCTTTCTTCCTCGCCTTCGACCAGGAGGACGACGTCGGCCGGCAATCCAGTGGTTTCGCGGAGTGCCTCCACGCCACAGAGGTGGGCGAACCACTGGCCCTTGTTGTCGCCTGCGCCGCGTGCGTACAGCCGCCGGTCGCCGTCGGGTCCCGCACGAATCGTCGGCTCGAACGGGGGCGAGGACCACTCCGAGGGCGAAGCGGGTTGCACGTCGTAGTGGCCGTACAGCAACACCGTCGGCACGTCCCCCTCGGTTTCGACCGCGTCGGGGTCGGCCGATGCGCGGGCGATCACCGCCGGTCGTCCCGGCGTCTCGACGATCTCCGCGTCGTCGAAGCCGTACTCGAGACACGAGCGTCGGACCAGCTCGACGCAGTCCTCGATTCCCTCGCCCGTCGCGCTGATCGACGGCTGCGCGAGGAGATCCTGCAGATCCTCGAGGTGGCGCTCACGGTGGTCCTCGAGTGCCTCGAACGCGTCCGTACTCATCGATCGATCACCGAGGGGTATGCATCCAGCATGCGTGTCATGCTGTGGCATTTCCCGGCGGAGTACAAATGGTTGTGGTCCTCGGCACAGTTGCAGCGAGTGACGAAAAACAGAATCAGCGAGTGCGTTATTGATAGGCTTTGAGTCCGGTGAACTCCTCGCCCAGCACGAGCGTGTGGATGTCGTGGGTCCCCTCGTAGGTGTAGACCGTCTCGAGGTTGGCCATGTGACGCATCGGCGAGTAGTCGGTCGTGATGCCGTTGCCACCGAGCATCTCGCGGGCGATCCGGGATTGGTCGCGCGCGGTGCGGACGTTGTTGCGTTTGGCCATCGAGACGTGCTGGGGGCGCATCTCGCCGCGCTCTTTGAGTTCGGCCAGGCGGTGGGCCAATAGCTGAGCGAGCGTGATCTGCGTGCCCATCTCCGCGAGTTTGCGCTGTTGGAGTTGGAAGCGTCCGATCGGGCCGCCGAACTGGTCGCGATCCTGGGCGTACTGACGCGCTTCTTCGAAACAGTCGCGTGCGGCACCGACGGCCCCCCAGGCGATACCGTAGCGTGCCTGCGTGAGACACGACAGCGGCCCCTTCATACCCGAGACGCCCGGCAGGACGTTCTCCGCGGGCACGTAAACGTCGTTGAGGCCGATCTCGCCCGTGATCGACGCACGCAGCGAGAGTTTCTCCGTGATCTTATTCGTCGTAATCCCGTCGCGGTCCGTCTCGACCAAAAAGCCCCGAACGGGGTCGTCCGCGCTCGAGCGATCGCGCGCCCAGACGATGGCCACATCGGAAATTGGGGAGTTAGTGATCCAGGTTTTCGAGCCGTTCAGCACGTAGCCGTCGCCGTCGGCTTCGGCGTGGGTCTCCATCGCCGAGGGGTTCGAGCCGTGCTCGGGCTCTGTCAAGCCGAAACAGCCGATGGCGTCGCCCCGACCCATCGCGGGCAGCCACTCCTCTTTCTGCTCCTCGCTGCCGTAGGCGTGGATGGGATACATGACGAGGGCACCCTGGACGGAGGCCATCGAGCGCAGCCCCGAGTCGCCGGCCTCGAGTTCTTGCATCAGGAGTCCGTACGCGGTTTCGGAGACGTTCGGCGAGCCGTAGCCCTCGAGGTTCGGCGCGTAAAAGCCCAGTTCGCCCATTTCGGCGATGAGGTCGGTAGGGAACGTGCCGTTTTCGAAGTGGTCGCCGATGTCGGGTTTGACGCGTTCGTCGACGAACTCTCGCGCCGTGTCCCGAATCATTCGTTCTTCCTCCGCGAGGTCGTCTTCTACGTTGACGAAGTCGAGCATTACGTAAACGTAACGAGAGTGGCGATATAGTCCTTTGTTTCGAGCGAGGCGAGACCGCGTCGCAGAAACGGATGACACGAAAACCGACCGGGACGTCAGCGGTACGTGAGTTTGAGTTCGATTTCGTTGACGACGCCCAACAGCATGTTCGGCAGTTCCTCGCGGAAGTACGACCCCCGAAAGCGCTGTGCCGGGCCGGCGATCGAGACGGAGCCGTAGACGCCGTCGTCGAGGACGATGGCCGTCCCGACGGCCCGAATCTGCTTGTGAGACTCGCGGTCGTTGAACGAAATACCCTCCTCGCGTATCGTCTCGAGTTCCGCCTCGAGTTCGTCTCGAGAGGTGATCGTGTGCTCGGAGGCCGCGGGAAAGCCGTGTTCTTCGACGACCGCGTCGAGTTCCTCCTCGGGCAACTCGGCGAGAATCGCTTTGCCGCCCGCGAGCATGTGCAGCGGTCGTCGTTTGCCGACCCAGGAGTCGGTCGGGACGCCTCGAGTGCCGAACAGGCGGTCGACGTAGACGGCCATGTTGTTCTCGTTCGTGATCAGGTTCACCGTCTCGCCGGTGTCGTTGACCAATTGTTCTAACACTGGTTTCGACGCCGAGAGGAGGGTATCGTAGTAGCGTTTGGCCTGCGTCCCCGTATCCATAAACCGTAGGCCGAGTCGGTACCCATCGTCGTCCTCGACGACGTAACCGTGGTCTTGTAACGTCGACAGGTGTTCCGAAGCGGTACTGTTCGCAATTCCGACCTCGGCGGCGATCTCCGACAACCGCGCACACTCGAGGTCGGCCAGCGTTTCGACGACAGCGAAGGTCGTCTCCGTCGCCTTGATCCGACGCCCGTTATCGGTTTTGCGTGTCATTGTCTATATTACAGTAGGTGAATGTACATATACTCTTTGATGATCCCGACCTGGAGAAGTGGCGAATATATGGGTTCTGAGTGTTGTAGCGTGAAATTCGATATTCGACTCTCGGCGCGGCCACAACTATTCGGTCACACCGAAATCGACTCGCGGCGATATTCTCCAACAAGTTGGCGTTACGACTCGTCTCGAGAACGACGAAACGGGTTCGTGGTGGCGCGAGAAACGGCAATTCGGGCAAAGAAACGGAAATCGAAATTTAGCGAAGAGTGTGAGTGGGATGAACATATCGATAGACGAGGCAGTCGTCGAAGAACTGAGAGTACGACCGACCAATCCTCCTCAGCCGTCGTATACCGGCAAACCACGCGGTGGAGAGCCGATTATCGCCGAGACAGCGTCGAAGTGATGTCGAGTCGAATGCACACGTCGTAGCAACAGACGAGATTCGACAGCCGTTTCGGAATCGTCGAACCCAATTCGATGGAGCGACCGACTTCAGGAAGACGTTTCGATACAAGACAGATGGCTAGACACTGACTAGAGACACGTCGAGTTCACTTGATCGGGCAGATACTGACACATACCGTGTACGCTCGCGACGACGACGACAGTTTTCGACCGGCTGAGTCACAGTAGAGAACGTTCGATCCGCTACCGGCAGGTTCCCACAGCTGGTATTCCCCGTGAAACGCGTAACCGTGCTTTCGGAATAGCCAAAATCGGGTTCAATAAGTCCGGTAGATTGCTAGACAGGGTCCAAGATAGTCAGCAGTTATCAGCACAATCGCCCACATTCTAAGATCGTGTCGGACAGTGGTGCGAACAGTATCGAATCTTCGAGCGAGAGTGGGGCGAGTAACGAGACAGCCCTGCAACCAATTGCTAACACTGGTACCACTGTTCGGCCACAGCGACCGACCGGAGACGACAACGGACGAGCCGAACGACGCTCTCGGTCGATCGAACGAATGCAAAACGAGCGACGAACATAGATTCCAGAAACGAAGCTCCTCCGAATTATATTTCCGAAACGTATCGGTACTCGTCGTCCAGTGCTGCAGCGTCCTCCTCGAGCAACGCGACGACCAGCGACGGACTGTACTCGGTGAGATAATCGATGAGCGTCGCGATCCGTTCGGCGTCGATCGCCTCGAGCGAGTCCAAAAGCACGAACGGAACGGTCTCGTAGACGTCGTGTGCCAAGTAGCCAGCCAATCCGAGGATCAATCCCGTGATTTCGCGTTCGCTCTCGCTGAGGTGTTCGACGGTGTCCTCGTACGCCGTGCCACTTTCGGTCTGGCGGATCACGTGGAGGGTGAAGGTGCTCTTCGTCACGATCTGGCGACCGTCGCGAACGTCCGTCTCCGCCCGTTCTAACCATATCCGTTCCAGGTTCCGGTAATCGAGCAACTCGAGGACGGTGTCCATGTGCTCGTTAAACTCGTCGATCACCTGCTGTTCGATCCGCTCGACCGTCATCCGCAGCTCTTCGATTTCGTCTTTGAGCCGTGCGTGCTCCGCCTCGAGGTCGTCCTCACGCCGGAGTTTCGATTCGATCGACTCGATTTCGTCCTCGACGCGCTCGAGGTCGCTCTCCAGGGAACCGAGGTCGTACTCGAGTTGATTCGCCTCGCGGTGGATCTCGAGAATCGCGTCGTAGGATTCGTCTTCTTTCGACTCGATTTCGTCCTCGAGCGAGGCGATTTCTTCGCGCAGGTCGTCACGCTCCGTGGCGAGGTCGTCGGTTTGCTCGTCAGTTTCTTCGATTTCGTCTTCGAGTTCGTCGATACGACGTTCGAGTTGGGTACGTCGTTGTGCCGTTTCCTCGAGATCGGCTTTCTCGTCGCGAAGTTTCGCGATCTCGGATTTGAGATCGCCGACGACGTCGAGATTCTCCTGACACCGGTCTCGAAGGATCTCCGCGGTCGTTTCGATCTGGTCGACTTCGACCTCGCTGTGGCAGGTCCAGCAGGTAACCGTCTCCTCGGAGACGAGCGCGTCCGTCACTGGGTCGTCGTCTCCGGATCGAGTATCGGTGAGAAGCGACGGTGTATTTCCATCTAACATATCCTCGTTGAAGCGGACGACGCTCTGGACGTCGCTAATTTCCGACTCAAGGCGCTGCTTTCGCTCTCGGAGGGACGAGATTTCCGATTCGAGTTCGGAACGCGTACTCGTGGTGGGTGCTGGCAGATCCTCGAGTTCCGCCTCGAGTTCCGAGCGTTCGGATCGAAGCGAGGTGAGACTCCGTTTTTCGGTCTCGAGGGTGTATCGAACGTCTTCGAGCGAGCTTCGTTTCTCTCGGAGGTCGGCGAGGAGTTGTTCGACTTCGTTTTTCTCCGCTCGCGTTTCCGTGACATCAGCGTCGTGGTCGTCGAGTTGTGCTTCGAGATCCGCGAGTTCTGCTTCCGTCGAGTCGATCTCGTCTCGAAGCTCCGTCCGCTGCTCCTCGAGAGACGGGAGTCGCTGTTTCAACGATGTGAGTTCCTCGAGCTCGTCGGCAATCTCCGCTCGGTTCTGGACGAGGCGTTCGGTTTCGGCCTCGATTTCGTCCGTATCGACGGGCTCCATGATGAGTTCGCGGAGGTCTTGCTCGGTCGTGACCGCCCGACGAATGTCGTTCGACTCGAGCAAAAACGCGAAGAGATCTGCCAGTGTCGAATCCTCCAGGTACGGATCGCCCCCCGTCTGTCGTGTCCCGTTTTCGGTCGTGATCGTTCGCGTGTACGTTTCTTCGTCGATCGAGAGCGAAACGTGTGCCGTCGAACTGTCGGCTTTGACGGACACGTTGTCGCTACCGAGGACGGCCATGATTGCCTGTAAAAGCGAGGTTCGATTCGTCGCGTTACGGCCCGAGAGCACCGTGACGTCCGGCGAGAGTCGCACCGACGTTTCGTCGATACCCCCGACGTTCGACGCCTCGAGGGAGAGCGATTGGGTCTCGAGGGAATTAGTTACCATACACGAATGACCGACGGCCGAGTACAAAAAAGATAGCACTGCGATTCCCAGAAATAACACTGGTACCCGTGTTATGGTCGAAGAGATCGGACGACCAGCGCACCGATTCGAGCCGATGACCGATCACGAACACTCACACCCTCGCTCCTCGAGGAGTTCGGTGACGGTGTACTGTGCTCCACACTCGCGACAGGTCGCCCGCACGTCGACGGTAACGGTGAGGTCGCCGACGGCCAACTCGTCGGCGCGCTCGAGGCGCTCGAGGCGGTTGGCCGAGACGGTCTCGGTCTTGCTCCGCAAGCGTTCGATCGTGGTTTTCGTCTCGCCAAGGCGGTCCGTCTCGGGCTTCTCGTAGGTTGCGTCGCGGTGTTTCGTGAGGTAGGTCCGAACCGCCTGGTACGAGACGAAGTCGGACTCGAGCTGGTCGACGTCGACGCCGCGACGCTCGAGACGGCGGCGGATACGCGTCCGATCCGCCGAACTGACCCCCTCGTCGGCGAGTCCCTGATAGAGGGCGTCGAGTTCGGTCTCGAGGGAATCGCCGTCAGCCCGACGGATCGACGCGCGCAGGAGTTCGCGATTGAGATCGTCGGCGAGCGCTCTGAGACTGCGTCGGTCCTCGCCTTCGGCAGTCCAGGCGCGTTCTAACTCGACGCCGAATCCCTCGAGGTCGTACTGGTGAATCACGCGTGCGACTTTCCCGCCTCGAGTCCGACGTTGCTCGTCGTCTGATTCCGCTGGAACCATCGTTTTCGAGAGGTGGGCACAGCATCCTTACTGTTTCGGAGTTCGTGTCGTCGAACGATACGGAAGGAGGAAACGACTCCCGAAACGAGCGGTGGTTGAATTAAAAGTAATCACCCACCAATAGTAATCGCAAGGTGGAACGTGTTGCCTAGGCGATAATCCGGTAGAGAACCAATATCGAACAATTTCGTAACAATCACCAAAATTCGTCGGGATGGGATAGTAGAGCTATATTACTCTAAAAACCATCTTCCAGAAGATTTTCGTTCGTTAGTAGCCCAGTCATTGGTTTTGTCCCGTGTTTTCACACCACTTGTCCGAGTCTGTCCTCGGTACTCGAATCCGATTTCTTTCAGTATTCGGCGGCAACTCGGCAGCGAATAGTGGACGTCGTAGGTGTCCACCAAATACTGCTGGACGATCGACGGACTCCAACCCGAACCGACATCGTACGCGTCGGGTGGGGACTCCTGTACCGTTCGTTCGAACTCGAGTCGCTCGTCTTCGGAGAGTTTTCGCGGTCGGCCGGGCCGGTGTTCGTCTTCGACGGCCGCCTCGAGTGACTCCGCGTCGAGTCTGTTGAGCCAACTGTAGATCGTCTTTCGCTCGACGTTGTGCCAGTCTGCGAGTTCCGTCTGCGTCACGCCATTTTTGTAGGCAATCGCTGCGAGTAACCGCTGTGTCGGCTTTTTCCCCTCGACGTTCTCGAGTGCGGCGTGCAGTTCGTCGACGGAGAGGTCCTCGAGGTGATCCATTACCCCCAGTAGGATCTCTGAGTAAAAAGTTCTAACGCTTTTAGGAACATGATGAGAGTAGTGAGAAGTGAGTGGTGGGCGGTGAGCGGTGAGTGGTGAGTGGTGAGTGGTGGGTCGTGGGTCGTGGGTGGTGACAGTCGAATTGCTAGTGTAACTGACAGCGAGGTCGAAACAATAACACTGTCGCGCTCGAGAGAAGCGGGTGTGATACTCGCCGGTAGCGAGGCGACGATTCCTGATCTCCTGCGCCTCGTCGCGCTTCCCGTCTTCGCCTGGACTGCGGTTCGCGACGTTAAAACGAGGCGCGTCTCGAGCGCCGTTTGGATTCCACTCGCGTTTCTCGGAAGCGCGTTGCTCGTCTGGGACGGCTGGCTCGCCTGGAACGCGGAGGCGACCGTCTGGGCCTACGAGTTCCTCCTCCCGACGGCGGTGAGTCTCGGCTTCGTCGTCCCGATCGCGTACCTGTTCTGGTGGTTCGGCGGCTTCGGCGGAGCGGACGCGAAGGCGTTGCTCGTGCTGGCGTTGTTGTTTCCGACGTACCCACACTACGAGATCGGCTCGGTGGCGTTTCCGCTGACGGTGACGCCGATCGAGACGTTTTCGTTCACGATCCTGACGAACGCCGTCGTCATCGGCATCGCCATTCCGATCGGGCTCGCGGTCGCGAACGCCGCTTCGGGGCGGTTCAACAGCGTGATGTTCATCGGCTGGCCCGTTCCGTGGGATCGTGTTCCCGAAACGCACGGCAGACTGCTCGAGGATCCGTCGGGACGGTCCCGTGGCGGACTCGACCTCGACGCGTTGCGGATGTACCTGCGCTGGCGGGGCCTCACCCTCGAGGACGTTCGGGAACGGCCGGATCGATACCGCGACCCGGCGACGCTACCGGACGAGCCGAATCCGCCGACCGACGGGGCCGTCGACGCGGACGTTCGCAGTGACGGCGGCACAGCCGTAGCCGACGAGGGTGTCTCCGAGACGGCCGAAGGGAACGCGAGCGACGACGATCCGTGGGGAGCCGAGGCCTTCCTCGAGGACATTCCCGGGACGGCCTACGGTACCTCGCCCGCGGAGTTGCGGACGGGACTCGAGGTGCTCGCGGAAAAGGAAACTGTCTGGATTTCGCCGGGGACGCCGTTTCTCGTGCCCGTCTTCCTCGGTCTGGTGCTCGCGTTGATCTACGGCGATATCCTCGTCGGGACGCTCTTCTAACGCGGATTTCGGTTCGCTAAACGGCGCGAGTGGAAATCAGGAGTACAGATAGCGTTCGTACAGCGGCACCAGCGCCGTCCAGAAGACGACAAACGTGGATCCGATCGCGATCAGGGCGAGCCACGGGTCGCCGCGGCCTGCGGGCGGGCCACTCGCGAGCAACGCGAGCGTTCCGAGGAACAACAGAACGCAGACAGCGACGCTGCCGAGTTCGAGGATCGTCGCGAGCGGATAACCACGAAGGCGGGCGGCGAGATCGGCGACCATACGCGGATCTCGCGCGCGGATCGTAAAAATACCACGGCAGTCGGCGCGCGAACGGTCGATCAGGAGCAACTGGCCGTCCTCGAGTTCGACCGAGGTTCGATCGACGGCCGATATCTCCTCGAGCGGACGGGAACGGAGCGTCCGGGCGAATTACGCGCCTGACTCGATGTCGGCAGCGATCTCGTCGAGTTCGTCGTCCGCGAGGTCGGTCGGACCGTCGAAGACGGCGTGGATCGGACCGCTCGAGTCGTCCTCGAAGCGAGGAACGATGTGGCAATGGACGTGTGGAACCTCCTGACCGGCCGCTTCGCCGTTGTTGAACGCGACGGTCGTCGCGTCGGCGTCGACGGCGGACTCGACGGCGGGAACCAGTCGATGGATCGTCGCGTAGAGATCCGAGGCAACGTCCTCGGGGACGTCGTTCAGCCGTTCGTACTCGTCTTTCGGGATGACCAGCGTGTGTCCCGGCTCGAGTGGGTTCGCGTCCAGAAACGCGATGGTCGTCTCGTCTTCGTACACGATTCGAGCGGGAATGTCACCCTCGACGATCTGCGTGAAGATCGTACTCATACGCGAGTGTGTGTCGGCCGGCTGTATGAAGGTTACTCGCCGAATCGTTTCCTGGGACGACGGGCGGATAAACTGGAGTGAAGTCGGCGTAAGTGCGGGTGAGCGTCGGTAGTGTTCACTACCCTCGATCGTAGAGACGCAGGTGCCCGCACCGACGACGGGCACGCTTGCACAGTCACGAAACACACCCTCACGCATCCCAACGCATACCGCCACCCATTTTCCGGCATCGGCTCCGCTACGGTTCGTCGTAAGCTGTGCAGCGTCGGCTACGTCGCGCCGTCGCACAACTCCTCGAGCGTCACCCGAATCGCCTCGAGGTACTCCGCCGGCTCGTAGCCGAGTCGGCCGATCCAGACGTCCTGGTACGACGGGTGGAGAATCGGGACGAGCCAGGTCTCGAGACGGGAACAGCGAACGGGCTCGAGGACGGTCTCGAGGAAGCCGTCCAGTTCCCGCTCTTCGGCCGCGAGGACGGACGCCGTCGCGTGTTTACCGGTGGCCAAAACGACGGTCGGCTCGAGCGTCTCGACTTCGGTGACGAGGTGTGTTCGGCAGTTCGTGCGTTCCTCGGGCGTCGGCTCGCGGTTACTCGAGGGGTCGGCCGGGTCGGCGGGAAAGCACTTGACGGCGTTGGTATAGTAGGCGTCGTCGCCGTAGCCGACCTGGTCGACGATTCGCCGAATGCGCCGGCCGGAGTGTCTCGAGGTGTAGGCCTTGCCGGTCCAGTTGCCGCCTCGCCAGGTGTCGGCGTCGGGGGTGCCGGCTCCCGGGGCTTCGCCGACGACGAGCACGTCGGCGTCGAGCGGACCAGTTCCCCACGAGATGCACTCGCGGTGTTCGGCGAGGGCCGGGCAGCGCTCACAGTTCGGTTCGATCGCGTGTCGCGAATCGGGGAACGGCGGCTCGGAGGGATTGGGGTCGGAGGACACGAGCGAATGTCGGGCTCGAGTGAGTTAGGCCGCTCGGATTCGGATTCTGTGGGAGGGACAGATTTACAATTACTGCGTTCCTCCCCAGTGTCAATGGGATCTGCAAGTCCGGAACTCCTCGTCGAAGTACTTCACTTAGCTGTCTATACGATTCTCGCGAGCGTATTGACGATTGGCGGGATCGCCGTCGAGTACACGAGCGTTCAGTACTTCGGTTCTGGAGAGGTAGTAGTCGCACTCTGGCTGGCCGCAATCGGCTGTGTCATGCTCTATGCGGGCGTCTACGGTATCGGTTATCAGAAGGCGATGGTACAGTTTCGCAACCTGACTCGGTAAGGATCCGGACGGTCGACTCGGTCGTTTCGAATCACCTCCCCGCAGCGCCGTCAGCGATACCGATTCCCCTTTACTCTCGGAGTGAGATTGGATCCACATGAGCAGGTTCGGCGAGGTCGACGACCAGTACGATCCCGACGCCCTCGAGGGGCGAGTGTTCGACTACTGGGACGACGTCGACGCCTATCAGCAGACGGTCGATCACCGATCGGACGGTGAAACGTACTTCTTCGTCGACGGCCCGCCGTACACGTCGGGGTCGGCGCACATGGGGACGACGTGGAACAAGTCCCTGAAGGACGTGTACATTCGCTTCCTCCGGATGCAGGGCTACGACGTGACGGACCGTCCCGGCTACGACATGCACGGACTGCCGATCGAAACTCGCGTCGAGGAGCAACTGGGCTTCGAGAACAAGAAAGACATCGAGGCGTACGGCGAGGAGAACTTCATCGAGGCCTGTAAGGAGTACGCCGACGAGCAACTCGAGGGCCTCCAGTCCGACTTTCAGGATTTCGGCGTCTGGATGGACTGGGACGATCCCTACCGAACGGTCGAACCGGAGTACATGGAAGCCGCGTGGTGGGGCTTTTCGAACGCCGCGGATCGCGACTTAGTCGAGAAAGGACACCGCTCGATTTCCCAGTGTCCGCGCTGTGAGACGGCGATCGCGAACAACGAAGTCGAGTACGAGGACGTCGAGGACCCCTCGATCTACGTCAAATTCGACCTCACGAGCCGAGACGGCTCGCTCGTCATCTGGACGACGACGCCGTGGACGATCCCCGCGAACACGTTCGTCGCCGTCGACGAGGACGGCGAGTACGTCGGCGTCGAGGCGACCAGCGACGGCGAGACGGAACTGCTGTACGTCGCCGAGGCGAAGGTCGAAGACGTTCTGCAGAAAGGTCGCTACGACGACTACGAGATCGTCGAGGAACTGACCGGCGAGGATCTGCTCGGCTGGTCCTACGAGCACCCGATGGCCGACCGCGTCCCGGACCACCCGGACCACGAGGGCGCGTGTGAGGTCTACGCGGCCGACTACGTCGACACCCACGGCGACGGCACCGGCCTCGTCCACTCCGCACCCGGCCACGGTGAGGAAGACTTCGAGCGCGGGAGCGAACTCGAGTTCCCGATCTTCTGTCCCGTCGGCAGCGACGGGGTTTACACCGCCGAAGGGGGCGAGTACGAGGGCGAGTTCGTCCGCGACGCCAACGAGAGGATCGTCGCCGATCTCGAGGCCGACGGCTCCTTGCTCGCCTCGGAGACGATCTCCCACAGCTACGGCCACTGTTGGCGCTGTGATACGGGCATTATCCAGATCGTCACCGACCAGTGGTTCATCACGATCACGGACATCAAGGACGAACTGCTCGAGAACATCGAGGATAGCGAGTGGCACCCCGAGTGGGCCCGGGACAACCGCTTTCGCGACTTCGTCGAGGAGGCCCCCGACTGGAACGTCTCTCGCCAGCGCTACTGGGGCATTCCGCTCCCGGTCTGGACGCCCGAGAATCACGATGATGACGAGGATCGAATCGTCATCAGCGACCGCGAGGAACTCGTCGAGCGCGTCGATCAGGATATCGACGCCGACACGGTCGACCTCCACAAGGACACCGTCGACGACCTGACGATCACCGAGGACGACACCACGTATACGCGTGTTCCGGACGTGTTCGACGTCTGGCTCGACTCCTCGGTCGCCTCGTGGGGCACCCTCGACTATCCCTCGGACGACAGCCGATTCGACGAGCTTTGGCCCGCGGACCTCATCCTCGAGGCTCACGACCAGACGCGAGGCTGGTTCTGGTCCCAACTCGGGATGGGAACGGCCGCCCTCGGCGAGAGTCCCTACGAACAGGTCCTAATGCACGGCCACGCGCTCATGCCCGACGGCCGCGCGATGAGCAAGTCCAAGGACATTCTCGTCGACCCGCACGAGGCCATCGACCGTCACGGCCGGGACGTGATGCGGCTGTTCTTGCTCTCGAACAACCCGCAGGGCGACGACATGCGCTTCTCGTGGGACGGCATGCAGACGATGGAGGACAACCTCCGGACGCTCTGGAACGTCTTCCGGTTCCCGCTGCCGTACATGCGACTGGACGGCTTCGATCCACAAGAAACCGAACTGGCGGACCTCGAGGACGACCTCGAGTTGGTCGACGAGTGGGTGCTCGCCCGCCTGCAGTCGACGAAAGCCGAGATGACCGAACACCTCGAGGAGTTCCGACAGGACCGTGCAGTCGACGCCCTCCTCGAGTTCGTCGTCGAAGACGTCTCCCGGTTCTACGTGCAGGCCGTCCGCGAACGGATGTGGGAGGAAGAAGACAGCGCATCCAAGGAGGCCGCCTACGCGACGATCTACCGCGTCCTGCGAGAAAGCGTCGTCCTGCTCGCCCCCTACGCGCCGTTCATCAGCGAGGAGATCTACGGCACGCTCACCGACGACGTGGACCACCCGACGGTTCACATGGAAGACTGGCCGACCGTCGAGTCGGCCTTCGAAGACGAGCAACTCGAGGAGGACGTCGCCATCCTCCGCGGGATCGAGGAAGCCGGCGCGAACGCCCGCCAGCAGGCCGGCCGAAAGCTTCGCTGGCCGGTCCCACGCGTCGTCGTCGCCGCAGACGATCAGCGGATCGTCGACGCCGTTTCCCGTCACACCGACTTGCTCGAGGATCGGCTCAACGCCCGCGAGATCGAACTCGTCTCGCCAGAGGATCGCTGGGGCGAACTCGACTACAGCGCCGAGGCAGACATGAGCGAACTCGGGCCGGCCTTCGGCGGCCGCGCCGGCGAGGTCATGAACGCGCTCAACGAGGCCCGAATCGACGAACCGTCCCTCGAGGAACTCGAGAAGGCCGTCTCTGACGTGCTCGAGGACGGTGAAACGATCGAGGAGTCGATGGTTTCGTTCGTCACGCAGACGCCCGACGACATCGCCGGCACCGCGTTCGGCCTGAACGGCGACGACCGCGGCGTCGCCTACGTCGACGCCTCGCTGACCGACGACATCGAGAGCGAGGGTTACGCTCGAGAGGTCATCCGCCGCGTTCAGGAGATGCGAAAGGACCTCGAACTCGACGTCGAGGAGCGAATCTCGCTGGAACTCTCGATCGACGACGACCGCGTCGCGAGCCTCGTCGACGAACGGATGGACCTTGTCCGCGAAGAGGTTCGCGCCGACGAACTCGGCGACCTCGAGGTCGTCACCGGCGCTCGCAAAGCGTGGGATGTCGACGGTGTGACGATGGAAATTGCACTCGAGCCGGTAGCGTCTGCTGAGGCGTGAGAGTAGTGCGATCGTTCACAGAACGGCCAGCGTAGTCGGCCGTTCTGTCTTTTTGGTCCAGATTTTTGCGCGAGTGGTGAGCGAACCCGAGCGCAAAAAGGTGGATGCAGTGATCGCACTCGAGCCGTTGGCGTCTGCTGAGGGGTCCGATTAGGACTGCCGAGCGGAGCGAGGCAGCTTTTTGGTCCAGATTTTTCGAGGAAGGGTGAGCGAAGCGAACCCGACGAGAAAAAGGTGGAGTCTGAGCTGGTAGCGTCTGCTGAGGCGGAAGGCTGACAAGTTGCTTCAGAACGTCGGGTGTTCCTCTCGAGCAAGCGCCGTGAACGGGTCGTATCGACAGTCACGATGTCACAACAGTAATGGTAATTGACTCGACAGAGTAGTGTAGTGACAACTCGAGGTGCAGTCTTCGTCTTCGTCGTTCTCCTGTGTGCGAGCCTTCCGGCGGGTGTCGTCGGAGCGGGCGAGTTGTCGTCGGCATCGGCTGCGGACGCGGATACGAGCGATCCGGCGTTCGCCGCTGAGGTGACCGATAGCACGAGCGCGATGGCGGACGAGGACGACGTGATGGAGCAACGAACCGAACTGACCCACAGGCCGGATGACTCGGACGTCTTCGGCGTCGAAACGACGTTCGAGCCGCCCGAGGGCGTCCACGGGTTCGAAATCGGCCTCGAGGCCGACGCGGAACTCGAGTCCATCGACGGGTTCGAAGAGGGTGGCGACGGAACGTACCGGTGGGACGAGACGACGGCCGAGCCCTCGATCGAATACGCGATGCCGGCCGATCGAACGGGCGACGGGCACCACCACGATCACGGGTCGGGCGACGGCTACTCGTTCGTCGACACCGGCGAGTGGGGACTCGTCCAGGTTCCCGACGTGAGCTACTCGCTGCAGGTACCGGAATCCGAAGGCGTCGGCGTCGAGGAGACGGTGTCGGTCGACGGCGAGGGCGCGGCCGGCAGCGACGTCGCATTCTTCGGCTCGCTCGAGGAGTACGAGCGAACCGTCGACGGAGAGACGATCACGCTGGCGGTCCCCGACGCGGCGGAGATGGCCGAAGAGCCCGGGGACGTGCTCGACGCGCTCGAGACGGCCAGCGGAGACCTCGAACTCGGCCCGCGCAGTGACGAGTCGTTGATCGTCGCGGCCCCGACTGACGCCGACTGGGGGCCACGAGGCGTCCAGTACGGCGACTCCGACGCGTGGGTGCGCGCCGACGCCGAACTCGAGGAGGCCTCGAACGTCTGGCTCCACGAGTACGTCCACGTTCGCCAGGGCTACGACACGTCGGCGACGGCGAGCGACGCCGAGTGGCTCGTCGAGGCCCAAGCCGAGTACTACGCCGCCTCGCTCGCCCTCGAGCAGGGGCTGATCAGCTTCGACGACTACGCAGCGTTCCTCGAGCGCGGCGAACAGTCACCGTACGCCGACGAGACGCTCGCGGAGCCGGCGACCTGGGACGAGAGCGAGACGGACTACGTGAAGGGGCCGCTCGTCTACGGCGAGATCGATCGGCAGTTGCGAGTGGCCACCGACGGCGATCGAACGCTCGAGGACGCGTTCAGGCAGACCAACGCTCAGCACGAGGAGATCGGTCAGGAAGCGTTCCCCTCAGCACTCGAGGAGGCGGGCGGTGAGGACGTGCGAGCGCTCGCCGAGGAGTACACGCAGACGGCTGAGGCCCCAGATATGTGGGGCTCGAGCGCGCACGCCGACGCGTTCGAGCAGCCAGGGTCGAACATCGAGACCGACCTCGACGCGTCGTCGATCCAAGTCGCGGGCGAAGAGTGGGAGTACTGGCAGAACGAGGAAATCAACGGCCTCGAGACCGACGGCGACGGCGTGCTGGCGGTCCCCGAAGGCGAGACCGTCACCGTGCCGGTCGACGTCGAGAACACCGATAGCCAGGCGGGGACGGCCGGCGTGACGCTCGAGGTCGGGACCGACCTCGTCGACGGCGAGCAGCGAGTGCTCGAGGGTGGCGAAACGGCGACCGAGTCGCTCTCGTGGGAGCCGAGCGAGCCCGGTGTCACCGACGTTCGCGTCGGCGACGAGCGACTGACGGTGTTCGTTCGCTCGAGTCCGAGCCTGAGCGTGGCGGATCTCTCGGTCGAGCCGAGTAGCGTCGACGCCGGAGAGTCGGCGACGGCGGTCGCCACGGTCGAACCCACTGGCGACCTGCCCGCTGCTGGGACGCTTTCGTTTCGAACCGCGGACGGTATCGTCGACGGCGCTCCGGTCGCGCTCGCACCCGGCGAGACGGCGACCACGGAGGCGGAATTGACGTTCGACGAGGAGACTCGCTACGAGGTCGCCGCGGGCGAGCAAACCGCGACCGTCACGGTCGGCGGCACACTGGCGCAACTCGAGTCGATGCCCGGATTCGGCGTCGTCGCCGGTCTTCTCGCGATCAGCGTCGCACTCGGGATCGGGCTGCTCGGTCGACGGCGCTGACCTGCGTTCGCAGCCCGCTCGCCTTCTCGAGAATCACCGCGTGAGCTGGTAGCGACAGGCCGACTCATCGTCGTGGACGCACGCGGTTTTCACGACCGTCACCTCGGCGTCGAACTCCTCGGCGAGCCCCTCGAGCATCCCCCGAGCCAACCCGCAGTACGCCGGTTCGCGGTGCGTTCGATAGGCGAGGTGAACGTCGTCTGTGGACTCGCGAGTCGTGGTGAGCGAGGGGAGCGAGGCGTCGGTCGTCGCCTCGTCGACGTCCCCTCGAATCGACTCGAGGGCGGTGAGGAACGCGATGAAGTCGTCGGTACGGACGTGCGCGCTGAACGTCGAGAGCAGTTCGGGGGCGAGCGCTCGTCCGAAGTCGCGTTCGATCTGACGGCGATCCTGGCTCGCCATCGACGTGATGGCCGAGAGAATAGCCTGTATTTCGTGATCCTCGTACGAGGAGACCGGAAGGTAAAGCGTCGGCTCGAGGCCCGCACGCTCGAGAATTTCCTCCCAGGTCTCTTCGTCGGTGCGATCGATGGCGTACTCCTTGAGCGTCTTGTGGACGATTCCGTGCATAATCGGTTGGAATGGCGTGTTGGTAGGGTGTGTTCGTTTGTGCCGTGTGAACGAACCCGATCTGGATACCATCGAATCGGTGCAGCACCTATATAATAGTTACAGACTGTCCAAAATTGTGAGTGGGGTCGCGCAGTCGAAGCGATCTGAACCGAGGTGTCGCTCCCTAGAGTTTCGCTGCAATCGCCGGCGCAACCGAGACGGTGCTCGTCTGGCGTTCGATCGTATCGGTTCCGTAGATTGCCGAAACGCCCGCTCGAGAGAGTTTCGTGACGGCGTCTCGAGCGAGCAACGGGTGGACGCAGGTGACGAAGACGTTGCCCACGTCCCGCTCCTGTAAGACGGCGACGGCTTCGCTCATGGTCGAGCCGGTGGCGATAATGTCGTCGGTGACGACCACGTCGCGGCCGGCGATGTCCACGTCGCTCGGCGTGACTTCGACCTCGGTTCCCGAGTGTCGCGTCTTCTCGAAGTAGTCGGTGTCGCCGTCGCCGTAGGCCTCACGAACCGTTTCGGCGAGATCGATCGCACCCGCGTCTGGCGAGAGAAAGACCGGGTTCGTGAGGTCATCGGGCAACGGATCGGCCAGTCGCCCCGCCGCGTCGACGGCCGTCGCCGTCGGCTCGAAAAAGTCACACACCGCCTCCTCGTGGGGGTTGACCGTCAACACGCGATCCGCGCCGGTCGAAATCGCGCGAGCGACGGCCCGCGCGGAGATCGGGTGGCCCGCCTCGAACGCGGCATCCTGACGACCGTAGCCCATGTACGGCAAGACCGTCACGACCTCGGACGCGCCGGCTTCGCGGACGGCGTCTTGCAACTGGAGCACTTCGAGGTGTGCATCGCTCGAGACCGTCGAAGCGACGACGATGGCCCGGTCGTCGTCGAAATTCGGAACGGAGGCGAGCACTTCGCCGTCCGGAAATCGGTTGTACTCGACGGCGGCGAGCGGTTCCTCGAGGTCGCGTGAGAGTGCAGCGGCCAGCGACTGGGACGTGGATCCGCTGACGATGGTCGTCATACTCGAGTGCAGCGCACGGAGAATAAACCAGTTTTCGTTCTGCTGGTCCGAACTGTCTGCTCGAGCGGAGTACTCGAGTGGCCCGTCAGCCTATCGAGTGTGCTACTCTGCTTCGGCGTCGTCGATGTCGGCCGGATCCTCGCCGCAGGTGTCGTTGTTCGTGTCGCTCAGGAACGTCACCTCGTCGTCGTCGATCCGAACGAACAAGTCGAGGCAGTCGGGTTCGTTCCACTGCTCGGGCGTCGTTTCCATTGGCTCGCCCTCGTCGAGGCGGGCCGTGACCCGAATCGAACCGGGGTCGTTCGGCCACTCTCGCTCGAGCGTCACGGAGTCGTTGCCCTCGAGCGATTCGGTCACCCACGACTCGGTTTCGCGGTCGAACTCGACGATAACGTCGACCGTGTGACTCGAGTCGCTCGAGTTGTCGACGACGATGTCACCGAGGATCGATCCCTCGTCGTCGGTTTCGCTCTCCGTTTCGCTCTCTTCGTTCGATTCGTCGTCGTCACCCTCCTCGTCACCATCGCTGCTCGTGCACCCAGCGACGACACCGGTGAGTCCGACACCGGTTCCCGTGAGGAGTTGCCGTCGTGTTATCCCACGCATACGTGAGAGCGATGGGAGCGGGGATAGTTAAAGTATCGTCAGACAATGATGTTTTCAATTTTGATAATTGTGCCATCAGAGAGTGCGAACGACGCCGATACAACCGTGCTCGAGTCGTCACTAACAGTTAGCCGCTCGTCGAAAGAATAGCAAGTCCAGTGACATCACCGACGCCGAGCGTCTGTGAGCGCCACCGGTCGGTCTCCGACTCCGGCGTTCCAGCGAGGAACGTCCCGCGTTTCGTCACGGCGTACACCGTCTCGCCGTAGCCGAGGCCGACGACCGGTTCGCTCGAGCGGTCGTACGCGTGCCACGAGTCGTTCTCGTCGGACGCGTCGTCGCCGTCGTTTCCGTCGTGCACGTCAACCCCACCGTACGCGTAAACCGTCCCGCCCGAGACAGCGTGTGCGCGGGTGAGTTGCCCGGGTTCGGTTCGGGGGTCGGCCGCGACGGCGTCGAACTCGCCCTCGAGGACCTCCATCCAGCCGTTGCCGAGTTTGTAGAGGCCGTCGGCGGTCGCAGCCAACGGAACGCCGGCCGCCGAGACGTCGCGAACGGCAGCAAGTCCGGCGTGGTCGAGGTGGCCGTCGTGAAGTCGGTAGACACCGTTTTCGGTGCCGATAAGCCCGCCGTCGATCGCGCGAACGTCTCCCAGGTCGCCGCGGTCGATAGTGTTCCACGTGAGGGACGCTGTGTCGAGTGAGTCGTCCACGGCTTCGAGCGAAAGCGTGGCGAGGTCACCGTCAGGACTGGCTGCGATCAGTTCCTCGTCGTGGAACCCGACGGCGACGGCGGGGCCGAAACCGGTGGCAACGAACGTCTCGTCGCTGCCTTCGGCGTCATCGGTAGACTGCTCGCGTTCGTCAGCACCGCGCTCGAGGTGGAGAACGCGAACGTCGTCGCCAGTCGCAATCGCGACGATGTCGTCGGTCGCTGCGACGTCGCGGGCGTCACAACGGTCACAGAGCCCGAATTCGCCAACGGTGTCGCCGGCGACGCGGACGCGGACGACGCCGATCGAACTCGCGACGTATCCCTCGATGGCCCCCTCGCGGTCGCCGTAGACGCGTTTCTCTTCGATCGAGTCCATACGTGGACGCTCGTGCCCGCGCGCCGAAAACGTTCTGTCTGCTTCGGAATCCCTTTGAGGAGTCCGCTCTGAGTACCAGCCATGCAAGTGTTCGGATCGAGCGGGACGCGCGGCGTCGCCAACGAGGAGTTGACGCCCGCGTTCGTCCTGCGGGTCGCAAAAGCGGCGGGGACGGCCTGGGGAGCCGACCGGGTCGCCATCGCGCGAGATACGCGCTACACGGGGCGGATGCTGGCCGACGCGGCGTCGAGCGGACTCGCGAGTACCGGGACGGACGTCGACCGAATCGGCGTCATTCCCACGCCGGGCGCACAGTTCTACGCAGAGCGTGAGGGAATTCCCGTAATAGTGATCACGGCCTCGCACAATCCACCCCAGTACAACGGCGTCAAACTCGTCGGCCGCGACGGGATCGAACTCGCCGTCTCGGACTTAGAGGACATCGAGGACGTGTTACTCGCCGAGTCGGCCACCGTCGCGCCGTGGGACGAAACCGGCCGCGTTCAGGAAATCGAGGGCGTGAGACGCGCCTACGTCGACGAGTTACTCGAGGCCGCAGACGGCGAGACCATCGCCGACGCCAACCTCACCGTTGCGCTCGACCCCGGTCACGGCGCGGGATCGCTCACGAGTCCTGAGTTCTTCCGCGAACTCGGCTGTCGCGTCGTCACCGTCAACAGCCAGCCCGACGGTCACTTCCCCGGACGCGACCCCGAGCCAGTCCCCGACAATCTCGAGGACCTGGGCCAACTCGTCCGCGCGACGGACGCCGACGTGGGAATCGCCCACGACGGCGACGCCGACCGAGCCATCTTCTACGACGAGAACGGCGAGTACATCGTCGGCGACGCGGCCCTCGCCGCACTCGCCGCCGCGGAACTCGAGGCGGGCGAGACGACCGTCTCCGCGGTCAACGTCTCCCAGCGACTCGTCGACGTGGTCACCGAGATCGGTGCCGACCTCGAGTTGACGCCCATCGGCTCGACGAACATCATCACGCGAATCGAGGAACTCGAGGCCAACGACGAGCGCGTGCCGATCGCCGGCGAGGGCAACGGCGGCATCTTCTTCCCCTCGTTCCGACTCTCGCGCGACGGGGCGTTCACGGCGGCGCGATTCCTCGAGCTCGTCGCCGACCGACCGGCGAGCGAAATCGTCGCTCCCTACGACGATTACGCGAACGTTCGCTTCAACATCGAGTACGAGTCGACGGCCGAACGCGACGCGATGATCGACGCCGCGGCAAATCACGCCCAGGAGTCCGACGCCGAACTCAACACCCGCGACGGCTACCGACTCGATCACGGCGACGCGTGGGTGCTCGCTCGCCCTTCGGGGACCGAGCCGCTCGTCCGAATCTACGCCGAGGCTCGAGACGCGACCCGTGCTCAGGAACTCGCCGAAGAACTCTACGAGACGGTTGCCGACGCGAAAGCCGACGCCTGAGAATCGACGGACCCCGTCGGTTTTCACCACTGTCCGTTCTACGAACCGGACCGACGAGGCGCTCTCAACTCGAGCGTGCGTCTATCGTCCGTATCACGAGTCCGTGAACAGCGACCAGCACGATGACCGCCCCGACGATCAACGCGCCCTCGAGCGGCGTCGTCAACAGTCCGAGCGAGACGATGAGCGTCGTCGCACAGGCGGGCGGGTGACGGGTGTCCGTCGCGAGCATGCCGCCGGCCGTCACCATCGTCGCGAGGACGCCGCTGACTGCGAGTCGGAGGCCCTCGATCGAGCCGGGGTCGGCGGCGCTCGTCATCGTGATGCCACTCGCGAGCAGGTGGTACGCGAGTAGCCCGGCGACGACGCCGATGAGGTGGCCGCCGATGACGCGTCGCGGCCGCGTCGCGTCGCTTCGCTGAAAAAGCGCCAGCACGAACGCGGAGGGGCCGAGACTCGGGAACAACATCGGCACCCCCAGTAGCCACGAGAGTACTGCCGTCGTCGACAGTAAGAGGCCGGTGTGCAGCGTCGTCCCAACCCGGTCGTCCATGACCGTGCTTTGTCCGTCAGTGGAAAAACCCCGCTGGTTCACCGATTGTCAGATATCGAAGAGGTTGGCGGCACGGTTTCGCTGTGTGAGGTTTCTCTAAAAATAGCGGTAAGTACAGACGGAGACGTGTGCACTCACCGCGAGCGAACGGAGTGAGCGAGCGGGCCGACGACCGACCCGTCGGGGAGGGAGGAGTGCTTTTCATCAACGTTTTGCCGAGCGACCGAGTGCCAGCGAGGGAGCGCAGCGCAAAAGGTTGGCAGACGTAGTTACCGAATTGGACGGTTAGCTATCGGGGGTGGTTCTGAATAAGGGAGCCGTGCAACGATCTACCAATATCGAAGAAGTTTACAACACGAAATAAAATGATCGCTCGACTCGAGACAGGAGTCACGAGCGCCACTCGAGGGACCACAGGGTGCGTCTCAGGGAACGATCGTTACCGGAATCTCGGACTGTCGCGTGACGGCTTCGGCGACGCTGCCGAGGAGCACTCGAGAGACGCCCGAGCGACCCTCACTGCCCATAATGATCTGGTCGACGCCGTGTTCGCGACCGTACTCGAGGATGGCGGTTGCCGACGTGCCTTCGACGACGGCGGTCGTGACCTCGTGGCCGTGCTCCTCGCCGATCGTGCGCACGTCGGCGAAGAAGTCGGGTTCGGGCGTTCCAGCGTCGGTGTCAGCGTCGACCGGCGAGCCGCCGCCGTAGGCCGACTCGAGGTCGTCGATAGCGTGGACGACCGTGATCTCGTCGTCGGGAAAGACGGTGAGGGCGTGCTCGAGCGCCCCGCGAGCCGGCTCGGAGTCGTCCATCGGCACGAGAAGGTGTCGCGTCATATCCCAGCGTACGTCGGCGATCGCCTTCAGTTATCGCCTCCCAGCGGCCGGGAGACGGGGCGCGCGGTCACTCGCCGCCGTTCGATTCCGGTCGCGAGAGCGTGCTGTCGCCGGCCGGGGCGAGATCCGCTCGATCCGAATCGTACAGTTGGAAGCAGAACGTCGATCCGACGCCGGGCTCGGTTTCGACCCAGATGTCGCCGCCGTGGCGCTCGACGACGCGTTTACAGATAGCCAATCCGATCCCCGATCCGGACTGTTCGTCGTTCGTGTGCAGTCGCCGGAAGATATCGAAGATTCGTTCGGTGTTATCCGGGTCCATCCCGATTCCATCGTCGCTGACGGAAACGGTCCACAGCGGTCCGTCCCGTTCGGCCGAAATTCGAATCCGCGGCGGCACCTCGCCGCTGTACACCATCGCGTTCGTGAGCAGGTTCTGGAGCACCTGTCGCAACTGCGCCTCGTCGCCGTAGACAGTGGGCATCGGCGCACGCTCGAGTTCCGCGTCGGTCTCCTCGATTTTGAACTGGAGGTCGGTGTACACGTCGTCGAGAACGGCCTCGAGATCGACCGACTCGAAGGGGTCTCCCCGGGTTTCGACGCGCGAGTACTCGAGCAGGCCGTCGATCATCGCTCGCATTCGCTCGGCGCCGTCGACGGCGTAGTCGACGAACTCCTCGCCGTCTTCCTCGAGTTCGTCGCCGTATCGTCGCTCGAGCAACTGAAGGTAACTCGTCACCATCCGAAGTGGCTCCTGAAGATCGTGAGAAACCGCGTAGGCGAACTCCTCTAAGCGTTCGTTCGACGCCTCGAGTTCCGTAATCGCGTTTTCGAGGCGGCGTTCGGTTCGTTTCAGCTGTTCGTTTTGCTTCTCGAGTTCGTACTTTCGTTTCAGTTCGCGGTTCTTTCGCTCGAGCGCCTTCGCCTGCGTGTGAGTGCGGGCGTTCAATACGCCGACGAGGAGTCCGGTTACCGAGCTGATCGACAGCAAGATCACCTGCGTGCCGCCCGTGAGCGTGAGTTCGACGCCCGGGTGAAGTTCGCGGAGGCCGACGATGAGTCCCATGACGACGATTCCCCCGCCAGTCCACGCCACGATACGCGAGTACAACTCGGGGAGAATTGTCGTCGACGGTAACCATGTCCCGGCGTACACCATCGCGATTCCCGGGACCCCGATCAGAATCGAGTCGATGGCGGCCTCGAGCAACGCCGCGCTGAGGTGATTTCCCTTGATAAGCAGCGTGTACGTGATCGAACCTCCCGCAATAACCAGCAAAACGACACCCAGTGCACTCAAGAGGCGGTTCCAGTTACTCATTGCCACCGGTTACGGCGCACCGGCATAATAATAGTGCGATGTGAATTATTAAGACTCGGAAGACAGTCAGTCCGAGCGGCCACTACCGCTGTCGCGAGCACCCCGGCTCAGATCGGATCGTCGACATCCAGCGCCGCTTCGAGTCGCGCTCGTTCCGCCCGCAACTCCTCGAGTTCGGCCGCGACGCGACCGTCAGCCAGTCGTTCGCGCTCCGTCGGTGTGAGCTGGTCGACGGCTTGGGCCGCCGTCTGTAAGCGGTCGAACTCGAACTCGGGATCGGTCGTCAATCGGCGGATTTTGCGCACCCGGGCGACGGTCTCCTCGTCCGCGACTCGCTCGACGAACGGCCGAATTTCCCGGGTTTTTCGCTGCAAAACGGGTGCCTCCCTCGGCGGCCACTCGAGGCTGAGCGGGCCGGCGTCGATGCCGTCGAGAAACGTCCGTTGGGTCGCCACCTGCCGCTTGAGTTCGTCCGCACTGTCGACGTAGTGGTCGAGTTTCGACCGCGAGTAGTCGGCATACTCGAGGAGTTCGGGAATCGTGTACTTGCCGGCCGGATCGTCACGAACGTACGCAGCCAGATCGGCCGGTGGCTGTTCGTACTCGACGAAGGGGTACCAGCGGCTGCGCTCGAGCAAGGCGAACACCTCGCGGGCCGAGGCCTCCAGCCGATACGCCGTAAACGCCTCGTCGATCGCCTCGTTGTACGTCTCGAGCGGTGCTCGAAGCTCCTCGACCGGGGCGTCGATATCCGCGTTCCCGAGTTCGAGCAGTCGCTCGTGGTCGTCGGTTTCCTCGCCCAGCGCTCGGTAGCGTTTCGCAGCGTCCGTCCGCGCCTCGTCGATCGCCTCGCGGGCTGCCTCGCGCTCCTCGAGCAACTGCGCGTACTGTTCGGCCGGCTCGAGCGCCTCGTGCGCTCGCTCGAAATCCGACTCGCTGAGCCGGCGCTTGTCGATCGCATCCAGCGCATCCTCGAACGCCTCTCTCCCCTTCAGCTCGTCTGGGAGCCCCGAGACGAGCGAGTCGAACTTCCCCTCGAGTTCGAGGTACGCCTGAAAGTTTTCCCGGCCCGTTCCGGTCGCCCGGTCGACGTACGACTCGAGTAAGTCGGTGGCATCGCGGTAGGCCTCGGCCGCCTCCGCGACGGCGTCACCGCCCGCGTCGTCGATCCGTGCTTCGGCCTGCTCGAAGCGCTCACGCGCCGCCTCGAGTGTCTCACGCGCCGTGTGATCGTCGCGACTCGCGTCGTCACCGGGAGAGTGAACGCGCTCGCTCATTGGTGGTTACTCGTCGTAGACCGCGTCGGGATCGAACACCCGTTCGCCGACCGTTTCGCCCTCGATAGTGCGATAGAAACACGAGCGATAGCCGGTGTGACACGCCCCGCCGTCTTGCTCGACGACGTAGAGCAACGTATCGGCGTCACAGTCGACGCGAACCTCCTGGACGTGTTGTTCGTGGCCGCTCGTCTTGCCCTTTTGCCACAGTTCCTCGCGGCTCCGGGAATAATAGTGTGCGACACCCGTCTCGCGCGTGCGCTCGAGCGCCTCGGGCGAGACGTACGCGAGCATGAGTACCTCGCCCGACGTCGCGTCCTGTGCGACGGCGGGGACGAGTCCGTCCTCGCCGAAGTCGACCGCAACGGCGTCGTCCATACGTGATGGTTGTCTGGAAGGGCGATAGGTCTTTTGCCACGGCGCTCGCTCGGGGATTGCTGGATGTCAGTGCGTACACGGGACGCACTCGAGAACCGAAATCCGAACGTCGTATTCAGCGGCCGTTCGGGACGGCGGCGATCACTCCTCTCGGTCGTCGGACGGCCACGCGAAGCCGATGACGACGAGCGAGAGCACGACGAGGACGCCACCGAGAGCGAGTTGCCCGGTTCCGAGCGAGAGGTCGATCAGGCCTGTCATCACGTCGAGCCCGACGATCAAGACGAGCAAGGCGACGATGGAGATGAGTGCGAGGGAGACTCCCTTGCGGAGCATCCACTGCATCTCCGCCACGTCCGATTCGGAACTCGGCGTCGAGTCGGGTTCGTCTGGATGGTGTGCACATGACATGGGTCGTTCCTCTACCTGTGGCTCGACCGCCGACGCAGATAACGCTGTGTGCTGGCAAACCGACCTATCACGCGAAGAGAGCGCGTCTCTGCTACGATTTCCGCGTAGCCTTGCAAACGTGAGCGCGGACGCTATTACACTCGCGAGTGGAGCCATCGACGATGAGTTCTCGCAGGACATTCGAGAAGCCGGTTACCTGCCGGGTTTGTGAGACGACGAACGACCACTGCTATACGTACTGTCGAAACTGCCTCCGGACGCTTCCCGCACGCCCCGACGGACATCGCATCTGAGCCGACGAGCGAGGCGCGAGGGCAAACGAACGGAAAATGACGAACGAAGAACCACGAACGAAGCGGAGCGAAAAATCTTCGACTGGTGGAGCCTCAGACCTGTCCGTTCAGCGTGATGTAGTCGATACCGATGATCCGATCGTCGGACTCGAGGTCCTCCTTCGCGGCGTCTGGAACCTGGCTGTCGACGTTGTAGACGGTCAGCGCCTCGCCGCCGTGGGTCTCGCGGGCGTTGAACATCCCGGCGATGTTGACGCCGTGTTCGCCCATCACGCTGCCGATGAGGCCGATGACGCCGGGTTCGTCGGTGTTTCGCGTGACGACCATCTTGCCGTGTGGGATTGCGTCGACGCGGTAGCCGTCGACGCGGACGATCCGCGGATCGTCGCCGGCGAAGAGGGTGCCGTCGACCGCGATTTCGTCGTCATCGTTGCCGACGGTGACCGAGATTAGACTCTGGAAGTCGGCGGCCTGTCGCGTCTTGGACTCCGTGACGTCGACGCCGCGATCCTCGGCGATCTGGGGGGCGTTGACCGCGTTGACCTGCCACTCGAGGGGTTCGAAGACGCCCTTGAGCGCGCTCGCGGTGACGAACTCGACGTCCTCGTCGGCGATGTCGCCCTCGTAGGTGATTTCGACGCGTTCGATTCGACCGTCGAGTAGCTGTGCGGCGACCTTGCCCGCGGTGTCGGCGATTTCGATGTAGGGCTCGAGGCGCGGGAACGCGCTCTCGTCGATCGAGGGCGCGTTGAGGGCGTTCATGACCGGTTCGCCCGCGATAGCGGCGACGACCTGTTCGGCCGTCGAGGTCGCGACGTTCTCCTGGGCCGCCTCCGTCGAGGCACCGAGGTGGGGCGTGACGATGACGTCCTCGTGCTCGAGCAGCGACGAGTCGACCGGCAGGGGCTCTTCAGCGAAGACGTCGAGTGCAGCGCCGGCGAGCGTGCCGTCTTCGACCTTCGCGGCGAGTGCATCTTCCTGGATAATGCCCCCGCGGCCGACGTTGACGATGTAGCCGTCCTCGAGCAGGTCCAGTTCGTCTTCGCCGATCATCCCCTCCGTCTCGGGCGTCAGCGGCGTGTGGATGGTGACGAAGTCACCGCGCTCGAGACACTCCTCGAACTCGACGAGTTCGGCGCCGAGTCGGTCGGCGCGCTCCTCGGAGATGTAGGGGTCGAACGCGACGATGTCCATGCCCAGCGAGTCGAGTTTCTTGGCAACTTCCTGACCGACGCGTCCGAGGCCGACGACGCCGAGCGTCTTGCTGTCGAGTTCGGCACCGAGGTAGTCGCTTTTGGCCCACTCGCCGTTTTTCAGGCGAATGTGAGCCTGCGGGATCGAACGAGCGGCGGCGAACGTCATCGCGACGGTGTGTTCTGCGGCCGCGCGAACGTTTCCTTCGGGGGCATTCGCAACGATGACCCCCTCGTCGGTCGCAGCCTCGATGTCGATGTTGTCGACGCCGATCCCTGCTCGGCCGACGATCGCGAGTTCTTCGGCCGCCTCGAGCACTTCTTCGGTGACTTCCGTCCCCGAGCGAACGATCAGTCCGTGGGCGTCAGATACGGCCTCGAGCAGTGCCCCACCCTCGAGTTCGTAGCCAGTCTCGACCTCGTGGCCGGCGTCTCTGAGAACGTCCAGACCCGCATCGGCGATCGGATCCGTGACGAGTACCTTCATGCGCGAGACAATCGTGCGGAGCGTGTAAACCCTTCCGTTGTCGCCAGCGCTGGCAAAAACTACCTCATCGGTGCGAGCTGAGCGAGGACGGACCGCTCGAGGTGCCGAGGATACTACCGCCGGCATATCCTGTCGAGGTTCTGGTGCCGACGGACGGATCGTGGGGCGAGACACCGAGTCAACCGCTCGTTTCGCCTCGCCGGAACGGCCGGGAACGCGAACCGACGAACCCGGGACCGAAACGGTCAAGAAATGGCACCTCGAGTCGTGTGGGTGCGCTTTTCGTTCGCGCGTATGAACGTAGTTACCAGTCCGCAATTCAGTACGAATAGCTGACGTGGCACGCCGTTCGATTGTCGGGAGAACAAACAGTTGGCAACGGTGTAACGCGGCCGTTTCGAACCGTTAAATCGGAAGGAGTTCGTTTCCGGGCGACGGCCGTCTGCCACCGGCCAACGACGGTAACGTACGCCCACTTTCTCGGGTGAGACGCCGCTTCGCGTCAAGCCCACGGAACGACTACGCTAGTGAGTGGTGGCCGAGAGCTAACTGATGGTTAGATCGAAATTGACCGGCGACGAACCGTACAAAGTGCAACCGGTGAGCGGCCTCTGGAGATCGATAATCCTCACCTCGGAGGGACGACGCAATCGCGTGTTTTAGCGGCGGTCGCAGCTATGTCGAGTAGTTGGTATCACTGCCGTCAGAATATAGTTTGATGGATCGGGGACTATTCCGATCGGCGATTTGTCGGCGCGACTTGACGTGAACCCCGAATTACAGAGCGACCGGAGCGTATTCTACATGCCTGATATCCCCGAAGGAAATTCATTGATATGGGAAGGAACGGTCGTCGGTGTTAATCTGGAAACTGGGGGTACTCTCGTCTGTCCCGTAAGGGGCGTGAGAGACAAATGAGCAACCAAGAACAAACTGGCGACTCGAGACGGTCGTTTATGGCCAAGAGCGCCCTCGCGACGGGTGCGCTTGCGCTCGGAACGGCCGGATTCGGCACCGCCACCGTGGGCGCACAGGAGACGGATCGAGTAGCCGTCTTCGCGAACAACTACTATCCCGGCGCGGACTTCAACGTCATCGCCGTACTCGAGACGAGCACGACGGTCAACATTCTTCAGGACGACGACGAAACCGTCGACGAGATCAGCCAGCCCGACGAGTGGGGCGGCCACATCATCCGCTACGATATCGGAGCGGAATCGGGAATCACGACGTTCCTATTCGCCGACGGCCAGCAACTGAGCGCCGGTGACACCGGGACGATCAGCGAAGACGCGTCGATGTTGAGTCCGGATCTCAACCTCCTCAGCACGTCCCTGGACGATGCTGCGGAGCCAGACGACGACCTCGACGATGATGACGACCTCGAGGACGATGACCTGGACGATGACGTCGACGATGACGAGGACTTCGAGGATGATGAGGACTTCGAGGATGACGTCGACGATGATGACGACTTCGATAACGACGTCGACGACGAAAACGACGACGTAATCGGAAACGGAGGGAACTAACCATGGTTCAAGATCAAGAAGACCGCGCACTGGTGTTCACCTACGACTACGAGTCCGGCGAGAGTTTCGACGTCGTTGCGCAACTCGAGACGAGTACGACGGTCGATATTCTTCAGACCGGAGACGGAGAGACGGTGCCAGAGATATCCCAACCGGACGACTACACCGGGCACGTTATCCGGTACAATAACGGCGAAGGAGCGACGGCACCGACGACGTTGCTCTTCCTGAGCGACCAGAGTCTGAGTGCGGACGATAGCGGCTCGCTCGGCGAGGACGCGACGATGTTCAGTTCCCGGCTGAACCTCCTCGCCACGACGATAGACTAACACCCACTCACCATTTTTTCCCGCGTTGATTCGTGTACACGGTCCCCGACTCGCGATCCACTCCGAACCACGACGGCCGACTGCGCCCCAAACTGACACAACGGACTCGCTTGCCACCCGCGGGCGAACGAACTGGCGGACCGAAGTCACCCGTGATCGCAGGCGACCCGTGACTGCGACGAGGGCGACCACCGCAGGGGGGCGACCCGACGACTCTCGAGACAATGGCACACCGATTCGACCCACCCCGACGACAGACGAACAGTTCGACCGATTCGACCGATTCGACAGAGACCGACGGAGAGAATCGCCGTCGCGAGACGAAACGAACGACGGGCGCTGCAGCGGTTCTCGTGGTTGGCTCCTCGAGTTCGATCGACGGCGGCCGCGTCTCGGCCGACGAGTCCGAAAGTGAGGACGCAACGTCGACGAGCGACGACGAGAGCGAGGCAGCGAACGACGCCGAACCGGAGCTCCTCGACCGACCGTTGTTGGTGTCGATGGACGACTATCAGCCGGGTATTTCCGTCCGCGTCGTCGACCGACTGCCGGCACCGATCACCGTCCAACTCCTTCGGCCGCCGGACGGAGAAACGATCGCCGTCCTCGAGCGTCCCGACGAGTACGCTGGCTACGTCGCTCGCGACGAGACCGACGACGCGGTCCGAACGACGACGATCTTGTTCACGCGCGATAGCCTCGAGACGGACGCCGAGTACGCGCTCGAGCCGGACGCGCAGGTGTTCAGCACGCAACTGCGGTTGTTCGAATCGCAGGCGCGGCGCGTCGATGCGGACTGAGCGGGCGGCGACCGACAACCGCCCGACCCGCCGCCGGCTACTGACCGAGCTGTCGATGGGCGACGACCGATCTGGTGACGACCACAAACACTGACCGCGAGCGACGCCAAACCTGAACTGGTTTATTCGGGGGCGCACAACCACCGGCCGATGACAGTCGTCGCCTTCGACTTCGACGGAACGCTCTCCGATTCGGAAATGACCGTCCTGCTCGGCGATCGCTGCGGGGTCGCCGGCGATATGGCCGAGATCACCGAACGGGCGATGAACGACGAGATTGGCTACGCCGAGAGCCTCCGGAAACGAGCCGCCTTGCTCGAGGGCTTGCCGAAAGCCGACGTTACCGCCGCCTTCGACGAGGTCGAACTCCGCCCCGGCGCAGCGGACCTCATCGAGGAACTCACCGACGCGGGCGTGACGACCGCAATCCTCACGGGTGGCTTCGAACGCGGCGTCGCGGCTGCACTCGAGGCCGAGGACGTCTCCGTCGATCACATCGTCTCGAATAGGCTGCCGATGGCCGACGACGGCGAGGGGGCAGCCTCGGACGACGGCGAGCAGGCGGGAGCACTCACAGGAGACGTCGACGGGCCGCTCATCGAGGGCACGAAAGACGACGCGCTCGAGGACCTCGCCGCCGACGTCGGTGTCGACCTCGCGGAGACCGTCGCGGTCGGCGACGGCGCGAACGATCTGCCGATGCTCGAGGTCGCTGGTCTCGCCATTGGCTTCGAGCCAAAGCCGGCCGTCGAACCACACTGTGACGTCGTCGTTTCGACGATGGCGGAGGCGCGAGAGGTCCTCGCCGACGAGAACGTGCTGACGGCGAACTGAGGACGGACCGTCCGATCGAGTCGCTCACGTCAGGATGGTTGCTCGAGTGGAAACCGAAGAATCGACTGACAAGCCGCGGTTACCAGCGGGTTGTAGACGAAAATCGGATTCGAGGGATGTCCGGCCGACCGTTCTCACCGTATGCGTCCGTCGTGCTGAAAATCCGTTGTAATTGCCTATTTCGGCACCGAGAGAGTTTTAACTCACAATCGAGTAACCTGGTTGTGATGTGGCAAGACTTCGTCTTCATGATCGGTAGCAGCCTCTCGATCGCCTTTCTGGCACCGACGCTCCGGGATGCCAGCTCCCGAGTGCCACTCGGAACGAGTCTACCGTCGATGGCGATCGGTGTCGTCTACGGGATGACGTTCATGAGCCTCGGTATGACGCTCTCCGCGCTCGGCGCACTCGCATCGGGCACGATGTGGGCGCTGATCGCCGCGATTCGATCGCCAACTGGAAAACACCTGACCGGGCGACTCCTCCGACTCGAGAGTCCGACGCTCCTCGCAACCGACCTCCGTCGGTGGGTCGAGGCGGTTCGCTCGTCGGTCGACGTCGACCAGTACACGACGGGTGACCCAACGCACACCCACCACTCGAGCGATCACGCTGCAGATTGACGCGCGAACCTGGAATTCGAACGGGCTTCAACCCGCTATCTCTTCTCCGACGACTGCTGGCGCTCCCGAGGAGAAGCGGTAGTCGCGAAAACACCAGCCGATTCCTGCGGGTGCCCCCACCACGCTTGGTCGGCGGTGTCACGTCGAGATGCGCTTACTGCTGGTCGACTTTCGCCATCACGGTCTCGAGTGCGTCACGCCACTGCGTGATGAGACCGCCGATTACGGCGAGCACAGCGGGGACGAGGAGTCCAGCGTAGAGAACGGCGCTACTCGTTGCTGGGCCGAACTCGACATCCGAGACGCCGTCACCGTCGATGTAATCGCCCTCCTCGAGGCCCGGTGCTGCGTTCGCACCGATGTCACCGAAGAACGCGGTGACCGTAGCATCCTCGGTGAACGTGTGGGTCATCACGACGGCAGCGATGAGCGCGAACACGAGGTACGGCGGAACGACGGTCAAACTGGCTTTGACCGCCTCGGTCGCGTCTTCGGCTTCCGTGTAGCGAGCGATTGCGTATCCCGCGCCAATCAGAGACGGCTATTGCTAACAGACAGCGTGGAGTGTCACTCGGAAAACAAACTCGTGTGCACCGGCGCGAACGAGTCGGTCTCGTTGGGCGAGGAGTCAGTGTCGGTGTCGGTGATCGTCCGTCCAGAAATTCCCTCCTCGAGCAGTTCCGAGAGCGGCGGCCCGACTTTTTCGGGTTCGACGAGAAACGCGTCGTGACCGTGGTCGGATTCGACGACGTGGTGGGCCACGTCGACGCCGCCCTCGCGACAGGCCTCGGCGAGCGCTTCGGATTGCTCGACGGTGAAGTGCCAGTCGCCGGTGAACGAGAGGGCCAGCAGTTCGCCCTCGAACGCTGCAAGGGCGTCCGCGTCGGACTCGTAGCCCGCCGAGAGGTCGAAGTCGTCCATCGCGCGCGTCATGTAGAGGTAGCTGTTCGCGTCGAATCGGTCGGTGAACTTCTCGGCTTGATAGTCGAGGTAGGACTCGACCTCCCGATACGGGAAGAAGGCAGCCGCGGGGTCCGGCGGCTCCTCGCGGACCGTTTCCCGACCTGCCGACCGCCTCCCGAACTTGCGGGCCATCGAGGCCTTCGAGAGGTACATGATGTGACCGATCTGGCGCGCTCGAGCCAGCCCTTCTTCGGGGTCGGGTCCGTCGTAGTACTGCCCGCCGTTCCAGTTCGGATCCGCAGTAATCGCCCGCCGCGCGACGGTGTCGAGCGCGAGACACTGCGGGTCGAGTCGACCGGCGGTGGCGACGGCACCCGCGCGGTCGACGTCGTCGGGGAACCGTCGCAACCAGTCGAGGACGTTCATCCCGCCGACGCTGCCGCCGATGACGGCGCGGAGGCGGCCGACCCCGAGTTCGTCGAGGAGCGCCCGCTGTGCGCGCGTCCAGTCGCCGACCGTGACGGGGGGAAAATCGGTGCCGTAGGGCTCGCCCGTCTCGGGATTCTCGCTCGAGGGCCCCGTCGTACCGTAGCACGACCCCGGCGCGTTCGCGCAGACGACGTAGTACTCGCTGGTGTCGATGGCCTTCCCGGGACCGACGACGTCGCCCCACCAGGCGCGAGCCTGTCCGGCCGTCTCGTCGCCCGCATCGGGCCGTCTGGCGACGTGTGAACTGCCGGTGAGGGCGTGACAGATCAAGACGGCATTGTCACCGTCGAACTCGCCGTAGGTCTCGTAGGCCACCTCGAGCGATGGAATCGACTCGCCCGACAGGAACTGAAACTCGCCGAGATCGATCGTGTTCTTGGTCGTCATAAGCGTTCAGTCACCACCCGTCGCGCCTGTCTCGACGGATTGGGTGTCCGTCGCCGCGTCGATTGCCTGCTCGAGGTCGGCGAGGATGTCCTCGGGATTCTCGATCCCGACGGACATCCGGACGAGGTCCTCCGTCACGCCCGCTTCCGCGCGTTCTTCGGGCGTCAGTTGGCCGTGCGTCGTGCTCGCGGGGTGGATCACGAGCGTCTTCGCGTCGCCGATGTTCGCGAGGAACTGCGCGACCTCGACCTCCTCGCAGAAGGTTTTGCCCGCCTCGAATCCATCCTCGAGCCCGAACGCGATCATCCCGCCGAAGTCGTTCAGATACCGCCGGGCGTTGTCGTGCGTCGGGTGATTCTCGAGTCCGGGGTGGGTGACCCAGGCGACGTCCTCGTGGTCGGCGAGGTACTCCGCGACGATGGCGGCGTTCTCGCAGTGTTTCTCGACGCGGAGGGGCATCGACTCGAGTCCCTGCAGGGTCTGCCAGGCGTCGAATGGCGATTGCTGGTTGCCCAGACTTCGCAGCGAACGGAAGCGAACCGTTTCGGCGAAGGGCGCGTCGGGAAAGTCTCGAGAGAAGTCGACGCCGTGGTAGGCGTGGTTCTCGCCCGCGATTTCGTCGTAGCCGTGTTCGCCCCACGGGAACGTGCCGCCGTCGACGAGCACGCCGCCGACGGTCGTCCCCGAGCCGTGAAGCCACTTCGTGGTCGACTCCCAGACGACGTCTGCGCCGTGCTCGAGGGGGCGACAGAGCGCCGGCGTCGCGAACGTGTTGTCCACGACGAGTGGCACGCCGTGGTCGTGGGCGATGTCGGCGACGCGCTCGAAGTCGGGCGTCACCAGCGAGGGGTTGCCGATGGTCTCGACGTGAACGAACGCGGTGTCCTCGTCGATCGCCTCCGCGTAAGCGTCGTACTCGAGCGTCGGCACGAATTTCGTCTCGATGTCTCGGCGAGAGGCCGTCTTCGAGAAGTACGCCGTCGTCCCGCCGTAGGTGTCGGTCGAACAGACTACGTTGTCACCCGCCTCGGCGAGGACGAGCGTCGCCGAATCGAGCGCGGCCATTCCACTCGCCGTCGCGACCGCGCCCGCGCCACCCTCGAGAGAAGCGAGTCGATCCTCGAGGGCCGTCACGGTCGGGTTGGCGATCCGCGAGTAGATGTAGCCCTCGGCCTCGAGGGCGTAGAGATCGGCCGCGGTATCGGCGTCGTCGAAGACGTAGGAGGTCGTCTGGTAGATCGGTGGTGCCATCGCACCCGTCTCGGAGTCGGGGGTCTGGCCGGCGTGTACGCTCCGCGTCCCGAGACCGCGCTCGGGACAGTCCGATTCGTCGACGGTCCCGTCGCTCGCGTCGTCACTCATGTTTAGTATGCATACTACTGGAGCCACATATGCGCGTCAGTAACGGCAAAAACCGCAGCCGACTCGATGTGATTCACACACACAAGGAAGGGAGACCGATCACGTCTCTCGCAGGCCGTATCACTACTGTCCCAGATAGCGCAGCGACATCCATGCAGACGGTGTTCCACCTCACGACCGACAATCACGACGAGCAACGAACGACGCTGACTATCGCGGAGAACCTCACGAAAGACGACTCCGTTGAGATGGACGATGTCGCAGTCGTCGCCCAATCACACGGCATCGAGCCGCTGACCGCCGACGGCGAGGGCAACGAAACCGTCGAATCGATGCTCGAGTCCGGCATCTCGTTCAAAGCCTGCGCCAACACGCTCGAGTTGAAGGAGCTGACGGAGGAGGACCTGCTCGAGGGCGTCGAGACGGTTCCCTCCGGCGGCGGCGAGCTCACGCGCTTGCAACACGAGGGATACGCCTACATCCGCCCCTAAACGGCCCCGATCCTCGAGTCCCCGTTTTCGGGCCGTAATACCTGTTGGCGTCTCCCACGAGCGAGTGAAAACGAACGACTTGATGGTTCCATAGTGTCAAGCGACGGGCGTGCACTCGAGTGACCGCGACCGGATCGTCCTCGCAGCCGTCGTCTTCGCCGTGTTGTTCTCCCAGCTGTTGCTCTATCCGGGGGTCGGAACGCTCGTCGAGGCACTGGGAGCCGACGAGACGACGTCCTTCGCGACGAGCGAACTCGACGCGAGCATGTGGTTTCTCGTCGCCGAGTTCGCCGCGTACGTCGCCTTCGTCGGGGTCTGGGGTGCAGCGAGCGACGTAACCGGTCGACGGACGCCGTTCATCGTCGCCGGAGCGCTCGCGGGTGCCGTCAGTTACGCCGCGCTCGCCGCCGTTCCCGCGATCGGCTCGATTCCGTTCGAAGGCGTTCTCCTCATTCGGGTCGTTCAGGGCGCGATGACCATCGGCGCGTTCTCGCTCACGATGACGATGCTGATGGACTTAGAGGGGGGACACGGCCGAAACATGGGTGCCGCAGGGATCGCCATCGGTCTCGGTGCCGCACTCGGCGCACCGATCGGCGGGCAACTCACCGAACTCGATCCGGTCGCGCCACTCGCCGGAGCAGCCGTCCTCCTCGTCTGCGTCGGCGCGCTCGTTACGCGCGTTCCGGATCGAAGCCAGGAACACAGTCGGAGTGCGCGCGATTTGCTCGAGGGCATTCGACGACGACCGTCGCTCTCGATTCCGTACGCGTTCGGATTCGTCGACCGATTGACGGCCGGCTTTTTCGCCCTCGTCGGCACGCTGTACTTTCAGGAGACGTTCGGCGTCGGTCCCGCGATGACGGGACTGTTACTCGCGTGCTTTTTTGCCCCGTTCGCGCTGTTGCAGTACCCCATGGGCGCACTTTCGGATCGTATCGGGCGCACGATTCCGATCGTCGTGGGTTCCCTGTGTTACGGACTCGGTATCCTCGCCGTCGGTGCCGCGCCCTCGGTCGCGACCGTCGCGCTCGCGATGATCACCGTTGGCGTCCTCGGTGCGCTGGTCTCGCCCGCGACGATGGCGCTGGTCACCGACATCGCCGCCGAAGACGAGCGCGGCCTCGCGATGGCCGGCTTCAACGTCGCCGGCAGCCTCGGCTTCCTCGGCGGGTTTCTCGTCGGCGGCACGGTCGCGAGCACCTACGGCTACGACCTCGCGTTCCTCACCGTCGGTGGTCTCGAGATCGCGATCGCCGTGGTCGCCGTGCCGGCATTTTTGCGCTGGTCTCTCGGCCGAAGTGACCGTCTCGATCACGATCGTATCTGACCGTCATCACGTAATTTCCAACGAGTATAGACCCGAGAACTACCAGGATTTGCACTGGTATGTAACCGCATGACAGCGTCGCGGTAGAGCGTATGAATTTTTATGTGCTCAACTCTAACGAGAAGGTGATGGCACGAAATAACGCAATTTCACGGCGGACAGCACTGAAGGTCACGGGTGCGGCAGCGGCGACCGCACTCGTCGCCGGTTGTTCCGACGATGACGACAACGGCGACGACGACAACGGCGACGATGGCGACGCAGAGTACGAAGCAGAGCCTGACGACGAGATCATCTTCTTCGGCGAGAGCGACGGCTGGGAAGGCGAATCCCCAGACGAGATCGACGGCGAAGTCAACCCGACGCTCATCCTCGAAGAAGGCGAATCGTACACCATCGGCTGGGAAGAAGGCGACGGCTCCAGCCACAACATCGAGATCCGAGGAGACGACGGCTCCGTCGTCAACGGTCACCAGACCGACGAGGTCGACGAGCCAGACGGCGACGACCAGATGCTCGAGTTCGAAGCAACCGAAGACATGGTCGAGTACGTCTGTGCGCCCCACGACAACGCCATGATCGGTACCATCGAAGTCGAATAACGCGACAGTTCACCAATCGCAGGCGGCCACTGTCGTCGCGCCGACGACTCTTCGCCGAGTGTTCACAACTTCGGCTAGTGAAGATGTGCTGTCGGCCATCTCGACTCCGTCGAGATCTGCCGAATTTTCGTTTTCAACGGAGGGACTCGAGAGCGAGCGACTGCTCCGTGTCAAGTTTTCAACGACGTGGCGAGACAGCCGATATCGGCCCGTTTTCACGAAGGGGAGTGGCGTGAATGCGGGATTGGACGGGTAACACACAGTCCCGTGTCGTACTTACCGGATTCCCGAACGGAGGCCACAAACGGCGACCTCGCGAGGCGGACGAAGCATTACCGTCTCGGTTCGGCATCAAAAGTACCATACCGTCTCGCTCCACAGTAGATATTATCAGGTGGTTTGCGTGACCAAGAAATCCGAGTACACGGGCGACTATCCCGACAAGACGCTGTATATCCCGGGCCCAACGGAGGTACGCGAGGACGTTATCGACGCCATGTGCGAACCGATGTTCGGCCACCGCATGGACCAGATGACCGACCTTTACACGACCATCGTCGAGGACACGAAGGAGTTCCTCGGGACCGACAACGAGGTCATCATCCTCACCGGTTCGGGCACCGAGTTCATGGAGAGTTCGATTCTCAACCTCGTCGACGAAAACGTCCTCGTCACGACCTGTGGCAGTTTCAGCGAACGCCAGGCCAACGTCGCCGAACGACTCGGGAAATCGGTCGACACCCTCGAGTACGAGTGGGGGCAGGCAGTCAAACCCGAAGACGTCCGCGAGACGCTCGAGGAAAGCGACACCGACTACGACGTCGTCACCTGCGTAATGAACGAGTCCTCGACAGGTGTCCGAAATCCGATCGAGGAGATCGGTGACGTTCTCGCCGATTATCCGGACACCTACTTCGTCGTCGACGCCGTTTCCTCGCTCGGCGGCGACTTCGTCGATATCGACGAGCACAACATCGACGTCATCTTCACGTCGGTCCAGAAGGCCTTCGCGATGCCCCCCGGATTGGCCGTCTGCGTCGTCAGCGACGACGCCTACGAGCGCGAACTCGAGTCCGACTCGGCCTCGTGGTACGGCGGCTTCCAGCGCACCCTCGACTACTACGACCGAAAGGGTCAGACCCACTCCACGCCCGCGATTCCGATCATGCTCGCCTACCGCAAGCAGATGAAGCACATGCTCGAGGAGGGCCACGATTCCCGCGACGAGCGCCACCGCGAGATGGCCGAGTACACCCGCGAGTGGGCCAACGAACACTTCGCGATGTTCCCAGAGGACGGCTACGAATCGCAGACGGTTGCCTGCATCGAGAACACGCAAGGGATCGACGTCGCAGCGACCATCGACGCCGTCGACGAGGAGTACGGCATGGTCTTCTCGAACGGCTACGGTTCCCAACTCGGCGAGGAAACGTTCCGCATCGGCCACATGGGCGAACACGATCTCGAGAGCGTTCAGGAGTTGACCGACGCTATCGAGGACATCGCCGGCCTTTGACGTCCGTCCCTCACTGCGGTCCGACGATTATTTTGGAACGGCGAGATGGTTTGCCTGGTAGTTAGCAAGCGTGTCGAGCGAACCCGCCGTCGAAACGAGAAGATCGGGGACGATCAGCTAACGGCGCTTCTAGCTTTTGCGGAGATCAACTCGCTCAGCAAAACGGTAACCAGAATTGCAAGCAGAATCACCGACACGGATTGCCACTGGTAGACATCCATGCGTGCCGTGAGTTCGAGTCCGATTCCTCCGGCCCCGACCAGACCGAGGACGGTCGACGAGCGAATATTGATGTCCCAGCGATGCGTCGTGATCCCGACGAACAGCGGTTTCACCTGAGGGGCAACCCCGTAGATGAGCTGCTGTCGATCGTTCGCTCCGGCAGCCTCGAGGGCACGGACCTGCCCGGGGTCGATCTCCTCGATTGCTTCCGAGAGCAACTTCCCGATGAAGCCGATCGATCGGATCGCGACGGCGATCACCCCGGCAAAGGCTCCGGGGCCGAACAGGATTACGAACATAATCGCCCAGATGATCGTACTCACCGTTCGGGTGACGGTAATAACGAGTCGGCCAATCACGTACGTTATCCGGTTCGGGGTGGTGTTGCTTGCTGCGAGATAGGCGATCGGTATCGATAGGAGGGCAGATAAGCCCGTTCCGAGGATTGCGATGTTGATCGTTTCGATCATGGGGCCGACGATCTCCCCGGTGTAGCCGTGGTTGGGCGGATACATTCGCCCGAGGAGATCGCCGACCGCCCACCCCGCAGTCGACAGATAGTCGTAGTTGATACCCAGTATGCGCCAGGAGTAGACGACGATGGGGACGGTGATGAGTACGGTTGCAAACCGGAGGAGCCTGGTTCGCACATCGTGGCGTTGCCACCGTTCGTAGTCATCGGCGGTCGGTTCGAACATTATCGAACCCGCCTCCGTATCATCGCACTCGCAACCTCACCGGCGAGGACGATTGCGACGATGACGATGAGGATTGCAGCGGCGAAATCGTACTGATACCGGTCGAACGCGTTGAGGAGGGTGAAACCGATCCCTCCGGCACCGACGATACCGATGATGGTGCTCGAGCGGACGTTGATATCCCAGCGGTAGATCGCGAGGCCGATCATTCGGGGCAAAGCCTGTGGGACGACACCGTAGAGGATTACTTGCAGTCTGTTTCCACCGGCGGCTTCGATCGGTCGGAGTTGATTCATGTCAATGTTCTCGAGGTCTTCGGCGAGGATCTTCCCGTAGAACCCGACCGTCGCGAACGAGAGCGTGAGCGCGCCGGCAAACGGGCCGAACCCGACGGCGACCACGAAGATGATCCCGATAATGAGACTGTGAAACGCACGCGAAACCGTAATCAGCCCGCGGGCGAGGTAATAAACCGGCCACGGCGCCAGATTCTTCGCCGCCATGAACGCGACGGGCACGCTCACGGAGACGCCGATGATCGTCGCGACGACAGCCATCGCTAGCGTTTCCGTAACCCCTTCTCGGATCAGTTCGCGTTCGCGCGCACCGAAATCGGGGGGCCACATTGACGCCAGAAACTGACCGGTCGAACTGAGTCCCTCAACGAACCGCGCTGGCGAGAGGCGAATCGACCACGCGCTCCAGAATACGGCGACGAGCAAGAGGACGTAGGCATTTGTCTTTAGCTAAGCCTCACACCTCGGCTGCGTAGCAGTAGCGAGCGTCTCTTGTAAGATCGGCCGTTGCTTGTGGATCTTCTGTGCCTCTTCGATCAGCCGTTCCAACAGTGGCGGTGGCGAGTAGCCAAGGTAGTCACCGAGTTCGTGGAGGATGAGCTGGGCGTGCGACCGGAAGGTCGCCGCCCAGCGTTCCGGCGGAAACACGAGCTCATCGTCAGCCTGCTCGGTGACCAGATCCAACAGATCACGACTCACCAGCAGCGAAAGCAACGCTGCGTACAGCAAAATTTCCACGACAACAGGGTTGCTTGTGTCGAATTCGTCCAGTTCGTACTGCGTTTTCAGCTCACGAAACAACGTCTCTACCTCCCATCGGCACCGATACAGCGTTGCTAGATCTGCCGGCAGGAACTCCTCTCTCGGTAAGTTCGTGATGTATAGATGGTAGTCGTCGGCGTCCTCGTTGCGGACGCCGACGACGCGGAACCGTTTCGTGTCTACTGAACGAGTCCCCTCGTACTGACCTCGCTTGAACTCTGCTTCGACCTCCACGTCGATGTACTTCCGCGAGAGGTCATCGACCACATCGTGGATCTGCTCGCCTTCCAAGGGAATGGCGCGGCCGCGCCATTCCCGTAGTTCCGCCGTTATCACCGGATTCGCGCTCTTCTTCAGCCGACTCACGAAGTAGCCGTCGTTCTCGTCGATCAACGCGAAGCGGCGGTACTTGAAGTACGCGAGATCGAACAGAACGAGCCGCCCTTGGAGCCACGCGCCTGTCTTGAACAACGTGCTGTCGTGCGTTTTCTCGTCGGTCACGTCTGTCCGTTCAATCGTCTTGTCGGTGGCATTGTGGAGCAGGTGGAGCTTCGCTCCAGCCTGCTCCTCGTGGCGAGCTTGGAACTCGTCGGAAAGGAACTCGTGCAACCGCAGCACCGTTCCATCAGCGATCATCACGTCTCTGAATCGGTCGGTATCAGCGTCAACAGCCTCTGGAACAGCGACCTCGTCGAGACCACGCTCGACGAGGTCGCGGAGGTACTCTGCGAGTGACGGTGTGAGCCGGTGATAGAAGCCACCGGGAGAGATCGTCTCATCAGCCGTCGAGTTGTAGCTGCGTCTGAACCCAGCGAGTGTTCGGCTCTCGCCTGCGGCGAAGCCGAACACGAGCGCCCACACGAGGACGGGAATCTGGAGCTTGCCCTCTCGCTCGACCACGCCGAGTTCCTCGGCGTGCTCTTCGAGGAACTCGGAGGGAAAGAGAGTAGTGAGTCGACGCATGATCTTCGATGAGGAGCCGTTGTTGTGCACAGACTCGGCTTCCTCATTCCTCTCGAATAGAAGTCTCGATAAGCCGCCGCTGTCGCGTGGTTTCTCGCTTAGCTAAAGACGGATGGAGGACGTAGGTTAGGTACTTTGCCCAGTGATTTGGAAAGACCGTCGGGCGCCGCCAGACGACGAACTCTTCTCGATCATCGGACGAAAAGCGACCTCCGAACACGGTCACTCGTACCTCTGTTTGGCCAGTTTGTTTTCGACGGTGCGTCCGTCCTCAGAGCGCTCGTCGGCGCTCGAGGATCGTCCCGAATCGGTTCCGTGCTCACGAGGTTCTCCGCCCCGATAGATTCGGTCTTTTGCCGTCTCGTCAAGCGCTTCGGGCGGCCCGTCAAAGACCAGCTCGCCGTCCGCCAAACCGATAATTCGATCGGCGTACTCGACCGCGAGTTCGACTTCGTGAATGTTGATGAGAACCGGGATCCGTTCGTCAGCGGCGATTTCCGTCAGTAGCTCCATGACGGCGTGAGATGTTTCCGGGTCGAGACTGCTGGTCGGTTCGTCGGCGAGCATGATTTTCGGCCGTTGAACGACCGCACGGGCGATGCCGACTCGCTGGCGTTGGCCGCCGGAGAGTTCGTCGGCCCGGTCTCGTTCGTGACCCCCAAGTCCGACTCTCTCGAGTGTCTCCCGGGCGAATTCGATGTCTTCGGCGGGGAATTTGCGGCGGAACGCGTTCCAGGTACTCAGGTAGCCGAGACGACCCGAAAGCACGTTTTCCATAACGGTCAACCGTTCGACGAGGTTGTACTCCTGAAAGATCATCGCGATGTCTCGGCGAGTGCGACGGAGTTGCCGATCCGACAGCGCCGTCACCGTCACGTCATCGAGACGAATTTCGCCATCGGTGGGTTCGGTGAGCCTGTTAATACACTCGATGAGCGTACTTTTGCCAGCCCCGCTGGGGCCGATAATCGCGACGACCTCGTCACCGGTTACGTCGAAGGAGACGCCTCTTAGTGCCTCTTCGCCGCCCGGATACGTCTTCGATATATTCTGTGCAGTTAACATGATGTATTGGAAACAGGGGGTGATAGTGTGGGTAACCGAACGAACCACCGTCTACGAACGGAGCCGTTCAGTTCGCCATCGGTTTCGATCGCGCTATTCCATCTCGTCGGTACCGTACTCTTCGCCCAGCGTCTCGTGGACCTGCAGGATCGGATCGTAGGCCGTGTAATAGTCGACCTCGATGAAGTTGTTGTACTGTAGTTCTTCTTCCATCGCGGTCCCGGAGTAATCGTGCTCGAGAAGGGCCCGTGTAATCCCATCGACCAGGTCGGGATGCAGGTTGTAGATGTGAGCCATCGGACCTCGAGGCATCACCGGTCCCATGTAGATCACCTTGAAATTCTCCGCGTCGATCTCACCCTGATCGACCATGTTCGCAAACGTCGGGCCACCGCAGGGACCGACATCGTAGTCTCCCTGTTCGATGCCCCGGAGTGATGTCTCGTGACCTCCGGACATGTCGATATCGTAGTCCTCTTCGGCGACTAGGCCGGCGTCGTCCTCGATGAACACCCGGGGCTCCAGATTACCGGATCCGGAGCCGGGGTCGGCGTGAGTCACTTCGATTCCCTCGAGGTCGTTCACGGTGTTGATATCGTCGTTGTCCCGTCGAGTGACCATCCAGAACGCGTTTCCGTAGTAATCGTCCTCCATGATGTGAGCGATCGGCGTCGCTCCCGCGAGATTGGCAGCGTACGGCATGTTCCAAGCACTCACTCGAGCGAAGTGTAGCCGTTCTGCCCGCATACCCTCAACCGTCGCGGCGTAGGAGTCGGTCTCAACGTACTCGACGGAGTGTCCCGTATACTCCTCGATCTGATCCATAAGTGGCTCCATCGCTCGCTCCAGTGCGGCCGGATCCTCGTCCGGGACGAACGTCATCTCGATCGGGTCGGGTTCGATGTAGTCGCTCTCGTCGTCCACCTCCCAGAGAGAGTCACCGTATCGGGGCTCGTCACGCGGGTCCTCCAATGGTTCCAGAAGCCCCTCCTTGTCGGCCTGATAGTTTCCCATTTCGAGCATCTCTTCGGCCGGTTGTGGAAACATCTCGACGTACTCTTCACCGTCACCGGGTTCGAGCGAGTCATCGTACTCCGCGAAGTCAACATCTGCATCGGAAGGGTCAGTCCCGAGTTCGTCGAAGCAACCAGCGACAGCCGCGAGTCCGGCCCCGCTAAGTACGCCAATATACTTCCGGCGTGTCGTGGGTGATACGGTCGAACTGTTGTCAGGCGACATCAACCAAAACGAGTGTTACTGTTCCTAAATCAATTACTATGAATTATATTTAGGCGTTCGGATACAGAATGTTGTATCAGTTGGGGGGCTGAACGGTATATAGCTCTCCATACTGGATCGTTCGGGATATTACCCGTTCGGACTGACGAATCGTCTCAAAAATTATCGTCCGAGAATCGGACGCCGAGCCGTTGTCTTCGAATTGACACGGAATAGAGTCGACGGCTACCGGAACAAACCACCGAGCCACTCGAGAAAGCCGGTGAACAGGTCCACGACTCGCTCGAATGCCGAAACGACGCGGTCGACCGGCGACGAGGAGATGACCGGGTGCTCACCGCCGTCGCTCGCGCGGTCGTCGCCGACCGCCGCGGGCGCGTCGACGAGCCCGTCACCTTCCTCGCAGGACTCGAGGACCGGCTCCGCGGTCTCGCCGAGAATCTCTCGAATGGAGTCGTTGGGCCCCGGGCCGTCCTCTTCGCGGGTCTCCCAGCAGAGCGCGGCGACGCCGGCGACGAATGGAGCGGCGACGCTCGTGCCGCTGGCTTCGGCGTACTCGTTGTCGACGGTGGTCGACGTGACGTCAGTTCCTGGCGCGAGCAAGTCGACCGCCGAGCCGACGCTACTGTACGACGCGAGCGTGTCGTCCTCGTTCATCGCGGTGACGGCGACGACATCGTCGTGGGTCGCGGGATAGGTGAGCGTCGCCTCGTCACAGGAGCCGTCGCCATTGTTTCCCTCGTTGCCGGCGGCACTGACGAGGAGGTGCCCCGCCGCGTGCGCCTCTTCGATCGCTCGATCGACCGTCGAACTCGAGGAGTCGCCCCCCAGACTCATCGTGATGAGTTCGACGTCGTTGGAGAGACACCAGTCGATTCCGGCGACGAGTTCGCTGTATCGGCCTTCGCCGTCGTCGTTCAGGACTTTCACCGCGTAGAGGTCGGTTTCCGGTGCCACGCCCACGACGCCGACGTCGTTGTCGGACGCCCCGGCGACCCCCGCGACGTGGGTTCCGTGGCCGTGACGGTCCTCGTAGTCACTCGAGGTCCCCGACGTAGTGACGTTCTCTCCGCCGGCGACCGAAACGCTGCAGTGGTCCGTCTGGATTCCCGTATCGAGGATTCCGATATCGACACCCGAGCCGTCCGGCTCGACGTCGTCGGCACCGATTCGTTCGACACCCCACGACGGCTGTTGGCTCGGGTGCATCGAACAGTCGCTCCCACCGCCGGGGTCCAGAAGATCCGGAATAGACGGCGACCACTCGTCGGGAATCCCCGTCTCGTCGTCCTCCTCGACGTCCGAGACGAGCCGATCCTCGAGAAGATTCGAACGGCTCTCGGCCGGCACCTCCGCGACGACGAACTCGAAGTTGTCGTACTCGAAGAGCGTGGTGCCGCCGACGGCCTCGATGACGTTGCGGAGGTCACCGATTCCCTCGAGCAGTCCCGTCTCGGGGTGGACGAACAATCGTTCGGTGTCGCTCCCACCGTTGTCGTCAGTATCGGTATCGGTATCGGGTTCAGTGGCCGATCCCGGCGTCCCGAGTACGCCGACCGCGGCCCCGGCACCGACACCCTGGAGCATCCGCCGCCGACTGAGTTGCATGCACGGCCACACGAACAAGTTCGGAATAAGTCTTCCGTGTGATCGTGACAGTCGGTAAAACTGAATTGTTTGCGGAACGCGAGCAACGCTCGGGACGGGGCCACGGGGTGATCTGTGCCGTAGCGCCCCGAACGAGACACCGTCGTGGAGAGAGCGCCTCGAGCCTCGACGGTCACGACATCGAGGGGTGATCGGGGAGAGCGTCGCTGGCGCTCTCGTCGGATGCTATCGGAAGAAACGGTCGTCGCTAGTGAATGTGGCCTTCTCGTCGGAGCTGGTCGGCCTCGCTCTTCTCGTAGCGCCAGGTGATGTCGCCCTTCTCGTCTTGCCAGTCCCAGGGCTCGACGAGAACGACGTCGTCCTCGCGAATCCAGATACGTTTTTGCATCTTGCCGGGGATGCGTACAGTGCGTTCTTGGCCGTCTGCACAGCGTACTTTCACGCGATTCGCTCCGAGCATGTTGGTGACGGTCGCGAAGACCTCGTCGTCGTCCGGCATCCGGAGGTTCTTCCGGCCGCCCTCACCGTCGTCGCTCATGGTTCGCCTTTCGGAGGCGATCCGTTTAACCCTTTACTGATTGCATCGCAAACCATCCGAGGACGGGCCCGAGGCGGGAAACCACGTCGTTTATTTCCTTCGACAGGACAGAAGTCGTATGCTGCAGAATCTCGGCCCGTTGGGAATCGCTGGGTTGGTGCTCGTACTCGCCGGAATTGGGCTCATCGCGTACGTGAGTCCGCTGATCGCCATCGGGATAGCGCTCGTTCTCGGGGGGCTCGGACTCGTCGTCAAGGCGCTGGTCTCGGGGCTGCTCCAGAGTTTCGGCATGTTCTAATCGGAAACCGACGTTGCCATCGCGCTCCGAACCATTTTGTCGCACGCACCCGTACGGTGCGTATGGACTACACGCTCCAGTACTACGACCTCGTCCTGGTCTGTATCGCCGCGAGTCTCGGTCTTGGAGCAGTTATCGGCTACGCCACGCCAGTCGCCCTCGAGCTCTCGGTCGCTGCACTCGGACTCGTATCGCTCGGATTTATCGTTCACGCGTTGTTCGTCAACGGCCCGGTCGACGAAGTGGCGGATCTAACCGAAGAAGTCGAACCCGAAGCGGTGCCGAAGGTGCTCTCACCGATCGAATCGCCAGAGTAGAATAATCGCGAAGCCGCACATGCGGCCCTTCAGACCTCGTTGTCGCCGGCCCGGTGTTCGCTGATGAGTTGATCGACCATCGCCGCCTTGCGATCGAGTTCTCGCTCCGTCGCCCGCTCGTGCCAGTCGTCGATGACCGCCTCGACGTCGTCTTCGCGAGCGACGGCCAGTTCGTCGACTTCCTGCATCGCGACGTCGTCCGCCGGCCCGACCGGAATCTCGTTCTCGAAGAGAATCTCGTCTGCGATCTCCGAGAGGCCGCCGTCTTTCAAGACGACCCGCGGCTCGAACCCCGCGAGGAGCGTGGCCGTCGATTTCCCGGCGCCACTCGCGTCTCGCACGTAGACGACGTCGTCGTCGACGAGCCCGTACTGCTCGTCAGCCTCGCGAATCGCCCCCTTCGTGAACTTCTCGACGACTTTGACGGGAACGAGTCCCTCCTTTTTCGCCGAGACGTCACTGAAATTCGAGTGATCGAGTTTCCAGAGCGCTTTCATCCGCTCGACTTTGTCCTCGAGTTCAGAGACGTCCTCGCGGGCGTCGTCGCGCTCGCGTTCCAGCCGGTTCGCTTTTCGCTCGAGGCGGCTGACCTCTCGGTCCGTTCGAACCTGCGTCCGTTCTTCACGACGGGCGAGCGTCAGCTTCGACTCGAGTTCCTCGATTCGCTCGTCGCGCTCGGAAATCCGTCCCTCGAGCGTGTCGACGTGTGAGTCGAGGCGTTCGACCTGGCGCTCGAGGGAGTTGATTCGCTTTTCCTCCTCGGTCAGTTCTCGCGGCTCGTGCTCGGTGGCATCCTCGTCGCCCGAATCGTCATCAGACAGGTCCGTGAGGACGGCTTCGACGCTCTCCTCGCCGGCGACGACGCGGGCGATCACCTCGCCGCGGTCGATTCCCGGCGGGAGCTTTCTGGCGATGCGTTCGAACTGATCCTCGTGGGCGTCGAACGCGTAGAGCGCGGCGGCCATGGCGTCGCGCTGGTGATCGTCGTCGTAGGGCTCCTCCCGCGTCCGGTGTTGTTTCTCGTCGATCGGCAAGTCGCTCGTCGGCGTCCAGCCCGCGGCGTCGAAGCTCCGACGAAATTTCTCGACCGTTTCGGGCATCGGCGTCACGTCCGCGGCCACGACGATCGGTCGGCCGCGTTCGACGATCCACTCGATCACGTCGGCCGTGTCGCTGGTTCGCGAACTCCAGACGTCGAGCACCTCGCCCTCGAGGCTCACGATGGCGACGGCGGTCGTCGTCCCGGGGTCGATGCCGACGAGGACGTAATCCCGGCGTTTGACGAGCGGGCGGAATTCGATCCCGTCGCGGCGCTCGCGTTCGATTTCGACGCGAACGTCGCCCGATCTGTTTCGCGAGACGGGGATATCCTGGGGGCGGCCCTCGACGGTGAACACGGCGTTCGCGAAGCCGCCGTAGGCCTCTCTGACGTCTCGCTCGTACTCGAGGTTCGCCTCCTCGAGTTCGGATTCGACCTCGCGGGCTCGTTTCTTCACGGAGCCGTGAATGCGACGAGTGAATCGGTCCTCACTCCAGCCGCCGCTGCCGGTCGAGCGACCGCGAGCAACCTTGAGTTCGGTCGTGTCCGTAAAGGCGGAGACCTCGTGGCCGACGTTGTGAGCGGCCAATCGGGCTGCAGCCTCGGCTTCCTCCATCGGATCCTTGCCGTAGGGGACGCCGTGGCGTTTCGCGACTCGAGAGAGCGGCTCGGGCTGTTCGGCCCCCGTCACTTGCACGAGTTTCGTTTCGGCAGGCAGCGAGCCGAGGAGGTGGATGAGCTGATCCTTGTCCGCCGCTAGCTCGTACATATTGTCCGTTGCAACGATCGCCGGCTCCTCGTCGTCGATCAACCGGCGGAGTTTGCGGTGGGTGACGACGTCTCGAGTGACGCCCTCGCCGTCGTAGACGACGAGTGCGTACGATGGAGCGTCGCCACGGACGTCCCCGCTTTGAATATCGACACCGAAGACGACCGCGTCGAGGGCACTCGTTCGCGTACTCACGGGAGCGTCTAGGGACGAGTCGGTGATAAATCCGGCGCGGGTTCGTGCCGGCCGTCGGCCCAACTGCTAAGGAGCAAGCTGTCGTGACAGGGATATGGATAATCGAGAGCACGAGGACGCCACGACCGATCGAACCACCGACCGTGAGGAGACCGACGGACGAGAGAGCGGTTCTTCTGGACGTGACGACGACCCGGCAGGTAAACTGCGGGGCGGATCTCCGGCAGGTGATCGACGGGACGCATCTCCGCCAGGTGAACGACGGGACAATCCGAGTGGAGCGTCGGTCGTCGACCTCGCCCGGCAACCGGTCGTCACCGCCTGGACGACGTATCTGACGCTGTTGCTCGCGCTCATCGCCGTCGGCTTCGGCCTGTTCGGCATCTTCAGTGATGCCATTGGCAACGGCGTTGTCGACACGGCCGACGGCCTCACGGGCCTCGAGTCGACGGTCGAGGCGGCGGTCTCGATTCCGCTTACGGGAACCCCCTATCTGGCGATCGTCCTCGCCGTCTTCGTCGGTGCGTTCCTCGGCTGGCGACTCGAGCGTGATCGATCGACGACGTACGTAACCGCCGGAATCGGCACGGGTGTCGCGACGTTCGTCTTCTGGACGCTCACGGCGCTGTTTGGGACGATTCCACTCGAGGTGTCCATCGATATCAGCAGTCTGTTCGTCAACGCGATCCTCGCCGGAATTACCGCCGGACTCGTCGCTGTGGGTGGCGTCTGGGCCACGCGAACGCGAGCACCGAACGCTCTCGAGGTGCAAGAGCGGCCGCGGCGTACTCGACGCACGCGAGACGCCCGAACGTCGCGTGACGGCCGAGCGAACAGCGACACTCGAGAGAGCAGTGTGACTCGCGCCGGAAGCGACGGCCGGGAGGCCCGAGAACACGACGAAACGCGTGAGACGCGGGTCAGCAACGACACGCAACCGGGTCACGACACACAAACTGGTCGCGATACTCGAGACGAGGACTAATCGACATCGGTTGCTCGTGAGGAGTCGTCGAGCTGTGTCGCCAACGGCCACGAGAACGTGAACAGAACGCTGTCACGCCTCGAGTTAAGCGTCTGGGTAGGAAATCTCGAGTTCGTCGCCGTCGTCCGGGAGAAACACCTCGCCGTCGAACACCTCGCGGGCTTGCTCGAGGTGGTCACCGGTGTGACCCGCGTAACGCGAGGAGAGGTGCATTAGTGCGAGGCGGTCCGCACCGGCCCGGTTCGCGATTTCGGCCGCCTGTCTGGCCGTCGAGTGGGCCGTCTTCGCGGCTCGATCGGCCCAGTCGTCAGCGAACGTCGCGTCGTGGATCAACAGGTCTGGTTCGTCCGCGACCTCGATCGTCTCCGTGGTCGGTCGCGTGTCGCCCGTGTAGACGATCGATCGACCGGGGCGAGGGTCGCCGACGACTTGCTCGGGCTCGACGACGGTTCCGTCCTCGAGTTCGACGGAGTCGCCCTCGTGAAGCGTGGAGAACTTCGAGCCGACGGGGACGCCGAGTTCTTCGGCGCGCTCGCGGTCGAATCGCCCCTTTCGGTCGTCCTCGACGAGCGCGTAGCCGACGGAGCGAGCGTCGTGATCGGTGGCGAACGCTCGCACCTCGTAGTCCTCGCTGCCGTGGGCAACGTCGCCGTCACCGACCTCGTTAATGTGGACCGGAAACGACGGACGGTTGCCCAGCGCGTTCACCAGTCCCGAAATTTTGCGACGGGTTCCGTGGGGCGTGTGGATCGTGAGCGACTCCTCGCGGTCGTTGAAGGCCATCGTCTGGAGCAGTCCCGGAATGCCAAAGACGTGGTCCCCGTGAAGGTGCGTGATGAATATCTGTGAGACCGAGAAGCCAGTTCCAAAGCGCATCAACTGGCGCTGGGTTCCCTCTCCGACGTCGAAGAGCAACTGCTCGCCTTCGCGAGCGACGAAGATGCTGCTCGGGTTGCGGTCGGTCGTCGGAATCGCCCCAGCCGTCCCCAGAAACGTCACACGCAGTGGCATCGCTCCCTACTGGGAGTGCCGTCACTAAACCCCCTTCGGATGGTGCCGCTCGGTCCAATCAGTCGAGGTCGAACACAGTTCACTCGAGCGAAGCTGTCTATTTTGTCGACTCTCAAAAGTCGGCGATGGACGATAGTCGATAGTGAAATCCACGGGTAACGTGACATTACCGTCACGAGGACCCGACTGAGACGGGGCGCAACCGGTCAGTATCGGTGAGGATGTGCTGTCGCGTGGTACCAATACTCGAATCCCGTGAACAGACTCAGCGTTTTACGTCCCTCGAGTGTGTATCCGAGAACGATACCAGTCTCTATGAGTTCAGGACTGACGTTTGGCACGATCAAGCGCGTGGTCGCGATTCTGATCGCGATCGCGGTCGTGCTCGCCGCCGGGATCGTCGTCGGGCAGGCACCCACACTCTTCGGCGTCGAGGACGATCCCGAAGCGTCGATCGAGTTCGACGATCAACAAAGCGACGGCGAGAACGTGACGATCGAGGAAGTGTCTCTCTCTGATGGCGGCTTTATTACCATTACCGACAGCAGTGATGAGCCCCTCGCCGTCTCCGAGTACCTCGGGTCCGGGACGCACGAGGATGTGACCATCGATCGCGACGAAGACGCCGACGACGAACTCGTCGGCCAACTCACCGCGACGGTTCACCAGGACACGACGAACGACGAGGAGTTCGTCCACGAGGAAAGCGAGGGCGAAGACGACCAGCCCTACCTCGAGGGCGGATTCCCCGTCGAAGATACCGCGACGGTAATGACGACCGACGACGACGATTCGTTCTCGGATTCCTTCGCCGTCGAATCCATCGACGCACCGACGTCGGCGACGACCGACGAATCGATCGAAATCACCGCCGAAATCAGGAACCCGACGGAGATCGAGACCCAACAGAACGTCGAGCTCCGCCTCGGCGGGACCGTCCTCGAACAACGGCCCCTCGAACTCGGCGGCGGCGAATCCAGCGACGTAACGTTCGACGTCGAGACGAGCGGCTCCCCGCCCGGCGAGCAACCGGTCGGCGTCTACACCGAGGGTGACGGTGAGATCCAAACGATCGACCTCGAGTTCCACACCGACCCCAGCGTCGACGTCGTCGACGCGAGCGACGAGCGCGTGACGGCCGACGTCGCGATTCCCACCGAAGGAGCGCTCGTGATCGAAGACGAGGACGGAACCGTTCTCGCCTCGAGCGAGCAACTCGATCCCGACGAACACGAGGACGTGAGCGCGGACTTCGAAGACGACGCCGACGTCGACGACGAGGCGGAACTCACCGCAGCCCTCTACGACGGCGATCCGGACGAGACCGGCGCGCCACTCGAGGACGAAGACACCGGCGAACCGATCGAGGAGACGTTCACGATCGCCGAGGTAGAAGAGGAAGCGGACGCAGCCGACGATGCAGACGACGAGGACGACGCAGACGATAGCGACGAGTAACGCGGAATCGACTCGAGACGATTGACGGGATCGGGCCGCGACAGTCGACTTCCAAAGACTCACTTTCGGGCCGCGACAGTCGACTTCCAAAGACTCACTTTCGGGCCGCCCCTACTGTCCGGCGATGGACGCGCCGCTGTGGACCGACACCCACGCCCCGGAGCTGGCCGAGTTGCCACAGGACGACGCTCGCGAGTACTTAGAGCGAGCCGTCGACGAGCCGATCAACCTCCTGCTGCAGGGTCCACCCGGCAGCGGGAAGACTGCAGCGGCGCGCGCACTCGCCCGCGAGGCGCACGAAGACCCGGACAACGACCTGATCGAGATCAACGTCGCCGACTTCTTCGGCCGGACGAAGACGGAGATCAAGAATGATCCGCGCTTCGAACAGTTCCTCGTCGGCCGATCCTCGATGTCCAAACGGGACATGATCAACCGCGTCCTCAAGGAGTCGGCGAGCTACGCCTCCGTCTCCGGTGAGTACAAGACGATCCTGCTCGACAACGCCGAGGACGTCCGCGAGGACTTCCAGCAGGCGCTTCGCCGGATCATGGAACAACACCACCGAACGACGCAGTTCGTCATCGCCACGCGCCAGCCGACGAAGCTCATCCCGCCGATCCGCTCGCGGTGTTTCCCCGTCTCCGTTCGTTCCCCCTCGAGCGAGGAGATCGTCGCCGTCCTCGAGCGAATCGTCGAGAGCGAGGCCGTCGCGTACGAAGCCGACGGCCTCGAGTTCGTCGCCGGCTACGCCAACGGCAATCTCCGGCAGGCCATCCTGGCCGCCCAGACCACCGTCGAGGACGAGGGCGAACTCACGATGCAAGCGGCCTACGAGACCATCGGCGAGGTCGGCCTCGAGGACGAAATCGAGGGGATGCTAGACGACGCCGAAGCCGGTGAGTTCACCGACGCCCGCAGCGCGCTGGACGACCTGCTGGTCGACGAAGGGCTCGACGGCGAGGAGGTCATCGATTCGATTCTCGGCGTCGCTCGCAAACGATACCAGGGCGAGCATCTGGCCGAGATCCACCGACTCGCCGCCGATATCGAGTTCGAGATGCACGAGGGCTCGAGCGACCGGATCCACGTCTCTCACTTACTGGCAGAACTGGGTCGGGACGCCTGACAGAGTCGGACCGGGACGCCTGAGGCACCTCACTGTCGTTCGACAACTCATCGCCGAGCCTCAGTGCGAGTGAGACCCGATTTTGTCGTCGTGCGTGCATCCGATCCGACTCGAGACGTGTTCTCGAGATTTTCGTGCAGCGAGTGGTCGGTTGGCGTGAATCTCCTCCCAACGAAAGTACGAGGGTTTTCCTCGCCTGAAACGAATTTTGGCGTATGCCAACCGTCCTCGAGACACGTATCGAGAATCGCTTTCGCGTTCAGCCAAATCACGCGAACAACAACGAGACGCTCCACGGCGGCAACCTGATGAAGTGGCTCGACGAGATCGGCGCGATGTCTGCAATGCGCTTTTCCGGCGAGACCTGCGTCACCGCCCGCGTCAACGAACTCGAGTTCGAGCGGCCGATCGGGATCGGCGACACGGCCGTGGTCGAAGCGTTCGTCTACGATACCGGGCGGACGAGCGTGCACGTCGGCCTCCGGGCGTGGCGCGAAACCCCAACGACCGGTGAGATGGAGCGAACGACGGAGTCGTCGTTCACGTTCGTCGCGATCGACGAGGACGGCTCTCCGGTCGCCGTTCCGGAACTCACGGTCGACTCGGAGCGAGGACGAAAACTTCGAGAACGAATGCTCGAGACCGAAGCCGAGTCGTAATCAGCGTGTGGCATCCTAACCAGCCACCGGAAGAGCATTTCACAGCTCTGTTGAAATCCTCTGTGAGTGACGAGTTTGAATCCCGGTGTTAAATACAGAGCATGAGTTCAGCATCAGCTAATTCTTCTTCCCCCAGAAAGTACTTACAAATTGATTAAATAAAATCGGTTGATGGAGCCAAAGACTATTCATCGGGGATCATTTCTCGTCGTGATTCTCCTTGTCGGCTTAATGATCTATCCCGGTGCGCTTGCGGCTCCGTATAACGATAGCCACCACAGTTACTCGGTGGCAAATGATTCGACAGAAGTTTTTGAGGACTTCGTTGAGGAATATGACGCGGCTCCTGATGCTGCCACGCCGGTTGAGGACCTCTCCGAAGACACGCAGCAGGCGTTCAAAACAGCAAAAGATGAACCGAGAACGGAATACAACAGTATTCCTGATGGCTGGCAGAGTATCGGTAGTGTTCCGATTTGTAATGAATGGCTCCTGTATTGTGATGCGTACGAGGAAGATCCGGAGTTTCCGGGAAACTCGTACCCTGGTTATACATATGAATCCCACGGTTTTGTCGAATATGAAGGGGAGATCTATCTCGTTCGAACGAGTGGCGGGACTGATTGGAATGTTCAACCGGCCATTGAGTTCATCATCAGACAGGGGGTTTTCCTCCCGTATGCGGGCTTCCTCGCCGCAACCAGCGGCACATTTGCTAAGCGTGGTCAGTCCCAGTACGTTGGGTATGGCCTCCTCTTGGCACTGATGGCACTTGTCTATCCCTACCTCGTCATGAGTACGAGCCTCTCTGGATATCGTGGCATACTGGCTGGACTCACCTATCTGGTAATCGCCGTCGGAGTCTGGGAAGTAATTTATCGAGAGGAGCAGGATGAACAGTGATTACTGTTGAAGATCAGTCTTTATCGAATACAAGTGTAGTTGTTCAGCGAATTATTTGACCCCTCTGTCAATTATACTGATCGATCACTGTACTTCACAGATTGGCACTTGGGGTATGCCTCATTCGCGCCCTATATTCAACACGCAGTTCCTATCAGGATTGAAGGGTTTCAAGAGAGTCTCCCTCCACCGATCCTGCGTTGGATTCCCGACAAAATCAGTCTCGAGCCACCGATTCTTCGCTCTCTTCGCCCGTTGTTTCCTCGTCGGGTTCGGATGGCTGCTCGAGTTTTCGCAGGCGAGCTTTCATGATGCGGGTGTTTTCGACGCCCTCGACGGTGATCCGGACGCCGTCGAAGGTGATCTCCTCGCCTTCCTCGACGAGACGACCCGCACGGTTGAAGATAAAGCCGGCGATGGTCTCGAACTCCTCGCCCTCCGGGAGTTCGATATCGAGGGCTTCGTTGACGTCCTCGATGTTGACCTCGCCGCGGACGATGACGGCCCGGTCGTCGACCTCCTCGATCGGTTCGTCCTCGCCGGATTTGAGGATCTCGCCGACGATCTCCTCGATCATGTCCTCGACGGTCACGAGTCCCTCCGTGGTCCCGAACTCGTCGATGACGATGGCCATGTGCATCCGGTTTTCGCGCATCTCCGTGAGGAGTTCGTCGACGTTCTTCGACTCGGGGACGTGTAAGGTCGGTTGGATCAGGTCCTCGAGTTCCAGATCATCGGCGTCCGTCTCGCCGTAATTGAGGTCGCGAACGAGGTCGCGGATGTGAACGACGCCCTGAACGTTATCGAGACTACCTTCGTAGACCGGGACGCGGGCGTGACCGCTCTGGATACAGGTTTCGATGGCCTCGTCGATGCTCGCATCCTTCGGGACGGCGGTCATGTCGAGTCGGGGCGTCATCACCTCCTTGACGATGGTGTTGTTGAAGCGGAAGATTCGCTGGAGCATCTCGTGTTCATCTTCGGCGAGCACACCCTCGCGTTCGCCCGACTCGATCATCTCCTGAATTTCGTCGCGGGTGACGTACGGCGACTCGATCGCCCCCGTCGAGCCTGTCAGTTTGTTCACCTGGCGAGTGAGGTAATCGAAGAGGACGATGAGCGGGTAGAGGAGGTACTCGGTCGCTTTCAGGGGCTTCGAGATGCGGATGGCCCACGATTCCGTGTTTTCGACCGCGTAGGACTTGGGGACGCTCTCGCCGAATAAGAGGACGATCGCAGTGATGCCGAACGTCGCCAGCAAAACGGCCGTTAATCCGCCGAAGTACAGTCCCAACAGGGCGGTCGCGATCGACGACATCGCGATGTTGACGATGTTGTTGCCGACGAGGATCGTCACCAGCAGTCGGTGTGGGTCGTCCTTGAGCGCCTTGACCAGACTCGCTCCGGGGACCTCGTCCTCGACCATCCCCTCGAGACGGTGTTTTGGGAGGTTGAACATCGCTATTTCCGAGGAAGAGAAGAATCCGGAGAGGAGGATGAGGATGGTCACTGCGAGTACCCCGAGAACGGTTACCGTCGTCTGATCGATCTCGAGTCCCACGCCGGGGACTTCGTACGCAGCAAACACGACCCCAGACAGCAGAGACGTCGCCATTGATGTGGGACTTAATAGCCGAACCGGTTAACCGTTTACCATTTACGGGTCGCCGCGAGCCAGACATCTCTACAGGGGAGGAGGAGGCGATGCGAACGCCGCCGACGACACGTTTACCAGATCGGTTCCCGTACAACCGGGTATGGTAGCTACGCACGGTACAGACACCGACGGGACGATCACGTTCTATCGTCTGCAGGCGTGTCCGTACTGCGAACGCGTCACTCGAGTGCTCGAGGACGCCGGCCTCGAGTATCACTCGCGATTCGTCGAACCACTACACTCCAAACGCGACGTCGTCAAACGCGTCGCCGGCGTCCGTACGGTTCCCGTCATCGTCGACGAGAACACCGGCGTCACGATGGCCGAGAGCGCGAACATCGTCGACTATCTCGAGTCGACCTACGAAACCAACGGCGAGAACGCGAACGGAGGGGACTAGTAGTGCCCGACTTCGAGGTCGTCGAACTCGGGCCCGCCGACCATCCGACGCAAGGAGAGGCCATCGAGGACTTCACGCGACCGCTGGTCACGGACGAGTTCTGGGAGGATCGCCAGCTATCCGAACTACTCAGCGAGAACGGGCGCACAATCGTCGTGTTCACACCCATGATCGGCTCGTTCGTCGGCACCTACGTCTGGAGCGAACTCGAGGAGCGAGCGTGGGCCGACCGGGCGAATTCGGTTGTCGGCGTCACCGCCTCGACGCCCTACGGGATTTCGCAGTTTCTCGAGGAGAACGAGTTCTCGTTCGACCTCTTCGCAGACCCGAGCAACGAAGTTGCGGCCGCCTACGGGATCGACCACGACCTCGACGGCATGTCCGGCGTCAGCGAGCCGCGAGTAGCGTTTTTCGCCGTCGAACCAGATCTGACCGTCGACGCCGCCTGGGTCGCGACCGAGTGGCCCGAGTTCCCCGACTACGACGCCCTCGAGTCGGACCTCGGCCTCGAGTCGCGCTAGAACAGCCGCGTCACCAGCGACGGACGCCGCCCGCCCGAGGACGCTACGTTTTTGACTCGGACGCGGCGACGCTACTGTATGGACACGGTGGACGCGGAGACGCTCGAGCGAGGCGCAGCGGCGATCCGTGCGGGGGAGTTGGTCGTGTATCCGACCGAGACGGTCTACGGACTGGGAGCCAACGCGCTCGATGCCGACGCCGTCGAGCGCGTCTTCGAGGTGAAAGCGAGGGCTCGGTCGAAGCCGGTCTCGTTCGCTGTCCCATCGTTCGAGACGGCCGTCGAGGCCGAGTACATTCACGCGAACGAGCGCGAGCGCGCCTTCGCGGCGGAGTTCCTCCCGGGGCCGGTGACGGTGCTCTGTGAACGCGGCGAGGCGATTCCGGACGTGCTCACCGCCGGCGCGGACCGCGTCGGCGTGCGCGTCCCCGACTGCGAACCCGCGCTCGAACTTCTCGAGCGGGCGGCGCGACCGATTACGGCGACGAGTGCAAACGTCAGCGGTGAGCCAAGCGCCCGTCGCGTCGCCGACATCGGCTCGCAGGTCCGAAACGCGGCGCTCGTGCTCGAGGCCGACGATCTGTACGCGTCGGGTCGAGAAACGGACGAAGCGAACAACGGGGACGAAGCGAACGGTGCGAACGATGCGAACGAACGAACCGAAAGCACCGTCGTCGACGTTTCGACGGGGACGATCCACCGCCGCGGAGCGAACGCGACGGCGATCGACGCGTGGCTCGAGGAAAACTGATCGCGAAGCGCGTTAGTCGGCCGCCTGTTCGTGGTCGGTGTGAGCATGCTGGTCACGGCCGAGAGCGCTGATTGCGAGGTGAGCGCTTTGGCGAAACAGCGAGTCGACAAATCGGAGGACGTTTCTGGGACCTGTCTGGACGCCAGGCGAGCGATAGCAAACGATCAACGACCACATGATCGCGACGCCGGCGGACCCGAGCGCAGAGAAGGTCATGCCCATCGTCGCGTACGTGAAGGCGTAGACGCCACCGATCGTCATCGACGGAACGCTCGAGCCGAGCGGGATTCGGGCGGAGGTATCTCGGATCGTCGGTGCGAGGAAGACGATCGAGAGAACGCTTCCAGCGAGAAACACAAGGTCTTGCCACATCATCGTAGAACGCATTACTCGGTTTTGAGTAAAAGTCTGACGGTCCGGGAGCGGTCGCCTTCCTAAATCGTCCCGTGAGAGGAGTATCACGGCATCTAACCTGTATTTTAGAATCCGAGTAACGAGCGAAGCGTCCGGGTTCGGACGCCACACTTCGTGGCGAACTCGCAGGCGGAACACTTCGATCGATTGGTCGTTCGAGCCGGCGGGCCGTCGAGTTCCCGAACCGAGCGAAGGACTCGTCGATACCGGGCTTTTCGACGCGTCGAGAGTTTGATTCGTCGAATTACCCCGTGAGCGGGATACTCGAGCCAGGCGTGCTCGACTCGCTGGTCGTGTTCCCACGACAGCGCCTTGGCGGCTCCGACGGCGTGGACCGACTGAGAGTCCCAGACCCCCTGTTCTGGAGGGGAACCGGTCGAAATCAGGACGGGTTCGAGTGGGTCCTCGAGAACCTTGTGGACGATACCGTGGCAGTCGCGGCCAGCGACGTAGACGTGTTGCACACTCGCCGCCGTGAGTCGATCCCAGTGGCCGCGCCCTTCGAGTCGGTCTCTCGTCGCCCCGAGTCGCTCGCGATACTGGATCGGAGTGACGGCGATCGGTTCGGCCTCGAGTGCGCCCGCTGGAGCGCTCAGCAGTTCGGGATAGCGCGTCGCGAGGGTTCGAATCGAGTCGACGACGGGCGGCGGTTCACCGTCGTCGTCGCTCGTCTGACGATAGTAGCACTTTCGCGGACAGTACGCGGCCGTCCGCAGATCGCTCAACGAAACGAGGGCTCGAGTCACGGACGCTCTGGCCGCCCGTTCGTATAAAAAACAGTGGCGGCTGTTCGGTGGAACAACGTTGCAACGTGCCAGCGGTGGCGAACGGAGCGTTAGAAGTCTACGTCCGTCTCCATCCCTTCCGTCGCGTCCTCGAGGCCGTCCTCGCGAACGTCGGTGGCCATCCGCTCGGAGAGGTCTGCATCCGCGAGAAGGCTGTCGAACTCGTCTCGGTAGCGATCGTTGGCGGCTCGAGATTCGTCGGTCGCCGTCGCGACGCGTCGGTAGCGACTGATCTGGTCCTCGCTGACGTCGTACTCCTCGGCGAGCGTCGCGTCGTCTTCCTCGCGCTCTCGGATAGCGACGAGGTCGACTTCATCGGCGTCGTCGTCGCGAACGAGGTGCAACGAGAGGCGGGCGTCGAACGCCGTCTCGGGATCGATGCCGACGTCGTCGGCGATCTCTTCGTCGGTCTCACCCTCGTAGAAGGCCGTCGCGACGTCGGCGAGTTCGTCGTTCGAAAGGGTGGTATCGAACTCGTAGCGCTCGCGCATCTGCTGGACGACACTCTCGAGGCGCTCTTCGACCGTTCGCTCGTCGCGCTCGAGTGATCCGCGCGTGTTTTCTTGGGATTCGGTGACCGTCGCGTCGCCGTCGGTGACGTCGGTAAAGATCTCGCGAAGTTCCTCCGTTTTCTCGTTCATGGATGGTCATTCGCGACGGGTGGCTATTTAAGGCTGTTGCCAGCTTACATTGGCGCCTCGGTCGTGCATAGAAAACAATTATAAACTCAGAATAGAGTGGGAATTTTCGAAAGAAGGCGGACCAATTGTCTTCGAGGGTGTGTGACAAGAATTAAGTCACAGCCCCCCACGTCATTGTATATGAACGTCATAGCACAGTCGGAGGTGGGACGAGAAACCTACCTGGGAATTGGCAGCGTGGGATACGCGCTGTTCTATCTTCTCGTGGTGATTACGCTTTCCGTCTTGGCCTACGGCGTCTACCAGCGATTCAGTCGCTACGCCGAGGGTGACGACGACCCGTTCGCCAGAGTCAACGAGTTACCGAGTCGCATCATCAGCGCGACGAAGATCGTCCTCTCGAACGAGAAGCAGTTCAACAGGGATCTCTACGGCGGGCTGATGCACTCGTTTATCCTCTGGGGCTTCCTGACGCTGCTCATCGCGACGCTCATCATCGGCTTCGAGCAGTACACGACGGAACTCATCTTCGGGTTCGTCTTCTGGGAAGGTGACTTCTATCTCTCCTACCAGTTCATCGTCGACGCGATGGGACTGCTCTTCGTCGTCGGAATCGGGATGGCGATGTACCGACGCTACTGGGTTCAGAACCACCGGCTCTGGGGCCGTCACACCTCGAACGAAGACGACATCTTCATCTGGACGCTGTTCGGACTCGGCGTGGGTGGCTTCCTCCTCGAGGGCGCACGAATCTACGCAACCGGCATGCCAGATCACGAGGTCGTCAGCTTCGTCGGCTACGGAATCGCCATACTCTTCCAGGCGATAGACCTGCCGACGACCGGCGCCGCACTCGAGGCCTCCACCGGCGGAGCGAGTTACAGCGCGGTGAACGAGCTCGGCTACAACGCCGAGACGCTCCACTGGCTGGTCTGGTGGAAACACTCGCTGCTCGCGTTCTTCTTCATCGCGTGGATTCCCTACGCCAAGCCGTTCCACATGATCTCCTCGTTTGCGAACGTCGTCACGCGCGACGAGAAGGCCGGCGCTCGGCTGCCGAACGTCCCGTCGGACCTCGACGCGACCAACGCCGAATCCATCGACGACTTCACCTGGAAGGAGATTCTCGACCAGGACGCCTGTACCAAGTGCGGTCGCTGTTCGTCGGTCTGTCCCGCGAAGGCTTCCGACCGACCGCTCGACCCGCGGGACGTCATCCTCGACCTGAAGAAATACCGCGAGGAACTCGATGCCGGCGGCGAGGAGAAACCGATCGTCGCGGACGGCGGCACGAGCGTCATCAACACCGAAACGATGGAGTCCTGTATGGCCTGTATGGCCTGCATGGACGCCTGTCCCGTCGAGATCGAACACCTCCAGTCGTTCACCCGGCTCAACCGCCAGATGACCGACCAGGGAGACATCTCGAGTTCCATGCAGGACGTCTTCCAGAACGTCATGCAAAACGGCAACACGTTCGGCGACAGTCCACGAAACCGCGGTGACTGGGCCGACGACCTCGAGTTCGACGTGCCCGACGCCCGCGAAGAGGAGGTCGACTACCTCTGGTACGTCGGCGACTTCCCGAGCTACGACGAGCGCAACAAGCAGGTCGCGCGCTCGCTGGCGACGATTCTCCAGGAAGCCGACGTCAGCTTCGGCATCCTCTTCGACGACGAGAAGTACGACGGCAACGACATCCGCCGCGTCGGCGAAGAGTTCCTCTACGTCGAACTCGCCGGTCATCACGTCGAAACGTGGGAAGACTGCGAGTTCGATAAGATCGTCTGTACGGACCCACACTCCTACAACACGTTCAAGAACGAGTATCCGGAGGTCGACTTCGAGGAGTTCGCCGACGATCCGATGATGCCCTTCGAGTACGAAGACGAGTGGAACGCAGACGGCGAAATCGACGTCCTTCACTGGACCCAAGCCGTCGAAGAACTCGTCAATGACGGCGCACTCGAACTCACCGGAACCGAACTCGACTACACCGTCACCTATCACGATCCGTGTCACCTCGGGCGGTACAACGACGAGTACGAGGCCCCGCGAGAACTCATCCGCGCGACGGGTTGTGAACTCGACGAGATGCCCCGCAACCGCGACAACTCGTTCTGTTGTGGCGGCGGCGGTGGCGGTCTCTGGATGGACTTCGAAGAGGAACCGAAGCCGAGCGAAGAACGAATCCGGGAAGCGCTCGAGGACACCGACAACGGCCCCGACGTCGAGAAGTTCGTCGTCGCCTGTCCGATGTGCATGACCATGTACGAGGACGGGCGCAAGACCGGCGGCTACGAGGACGACATCGAAATCGTCGACGTCGCCGAACTCATCGTCGAAGCCATCGGTGCGGAAGAAACGGCCGATCTCGAGGTCGCGGCGGACTAACGACGAACTCGATTTCGAACTCGAGGGAGCACTTGTTTTCCGATCGGTTTTGCAAGGGCGACACTACGTTCTGAGTGCGACGGAAAGCTGTGAGTCAAAGCGATGTAGGGTCGACGCGTTTGACACACTGACGCGACGCCGAAACCCCACCGGAATTCAATCAGAACAGCCAAGCGACGCCGACGCGTCGCTGCTGGCCTCGGCGGAGACGCTACCTTCGTTCATTTCGCGGGCGAACTCGAGGAAGTTCTCGAAGACGAGTTTGGCTTCACAGGCCTGTCGATAGTTCACCTCGGTGATCTCCTCGAGGACCGACTGGCGGCGCTCGTCGGAGAGATCCTTGCGGTGGACGAGTTCGCGGGCGGTCTTCAGATCGTACTCGGGGTGAAACTGGACGCCGAAGACGCGGTCCTTGCGGAACCCGTGATTGGAGTAGTGATTCTCCGCGAGGGGCGTTCCACCGGGTGGAAGTTCCGAGACTTCGTCCGAGTGGCTGGTGAACGCGAGAAAGTCCTCACTGATCCCATCGAAGAGCCGCGAGTCAGACTCGAGGCGGCCTATTTCGCTGTAGCCGACCTCGTAGGCACCCATATCCTCGACGGTGCCCCCGAGGACGTCGGCGAGAAGTTGGTGGCCCCAACAGACGCCGAGGAACGGAATGTCGCGATCGATTGCGTCGGCGACCCACTCCTTGGTCGCCTGCATCCACGCTTCGTCCCAGTACACTGACGTTCTCGAGCCGGTAACGACGGCTGCATCGAACTCGAAGTTGGCCGGGACCTCACCCGAAGAGATATCGAATTCAGCGATAGAGGCGTCCAGTTCGCGCCGGAAGTTTCGTGTCGTGTTCTCGTCCTGTTGGGCTGCGTTCAGGACGGCAATACGAAGCTGAGTCATCGTTCCGTAATGGCTACTCTGGAGGGATAGTCTTTCTGTCCGTCGTCGGCGTTGCCGCAACCATGGACGGCTATGAGTTTTTGCTCGAGTGCCTCGCCGACGAGTTGGGGAGACTGTCATCGAAGCTGGTAGTCTCCGTCTTCGGTTCGCCGAACTGACTGTTCGGTGTGAAGCCAGCCGTCTGAAAGTCGTGCGTCTCCGTCGACCTCGTCGGATTCGTCCCCAGAACCGCTGTTGTCAACTGCCTCGCGTTGTCGCTCGAGACTCACGGTCCAGTTTCCGTCCGCAATACCAGCAGGATCGACGTAACCGTCGGCGACGACCGAGCCCGAGAGTTCGAGTTCGCCCTCGCTTTCGCCAGCGAGGACGCTGCCCGCATCGTCGACGATTCGGGCGCGACAGTTCACGACCGGGCGACCGACGACCGGAGAGGCGGTCTCCGTCGCGTCGTCGTCAACCGCGTCGAACGACTGGCTCAACGCGGTCGGACACTCGAGTCGTCCGTACGCGTTGGCGAGCGAGACGCCGGCGTCTCGATACCGAGTGCGAGCGTCGTCGGACATGGAGTGCTCGACGACGGTTCGATCGAGTGACGCCGCGGCCTCCGCAAATCCGGGTTCGGCTGCGAGTTGTTCCAACGGACGTGGGTTGCCGGCCAGAACCGTCGCGCGTTCGTCGCCGATCGCCGTCAGGGTGTCACCGGGGTCGAACGCCCTGTCGAGCAGCACGGTCCCCCCGACGTACAATAACGGCAACGCGACCCGAACGAGTCCAGCCACGCTCGAGAGGGGTGCCACGAGCGGGGCGACGTCGGTCCGCGAGAGGTCCCAGGTGAGAAGCGCCGAGATGCAGTTCCACTCGAGCGTGCGTTCGGTGTAGCCCACGACCGGCCGACCCTCGGTACCGTGGAAAATCGCCAGCGGCATCCGGGTATCGTCGCTGCGGCCATCGGGTTCGTCACGACCGTCGTGGTCGGCTCCGTTTTCGTCGGATATCGGTGCTCGATCGGCATTTGCGAGTTCCTCGAGCGTGACCGATCGGTCGAACGGAATCGACCGGACGAGGTCGCGCTGGGCGGCTTCCGATACGACGAGGTCGGGATCGAGAACCGCGAACGGGCGCTCGACGGTCACCGGTGTGAGCCAGTGAGAAATCGGTGCGAAGGCGGCCTCGAGTCGACGGCAGGCGAAGTAAATCGCCAGCGAGGCGACCCGGTTTCGCGTGAGGAGACAGACGGTGTCGCCGGCACCGATGCCGAGTGCTGTCAGGTGTTGTGCAGTTCGGTCCACGATCGCCGCGAGTTCCCCGTAAGTGACCCGGTTCTCGTGTATCGTTTCTGCGGGGGCATACAATCGCTCCTCGGAGGTATCGACGAGCGCCGTTCGATCGGGAAATCGCTCCGCCCGACGTGCCATCGAAAGTGTCACGAACACGCATACCACACTTTCGCCCGTAGTAGCCGGGGAGTCACTCGCAAGCCCGTCTTGCCGAAATCGGTTCGACGGTGGAGACTGTTCACTCGGCGTCGACGTGCGCCTCGAGAAAACCCGCCAGCCGATCGTTGACCGTCCGCGAACGCTCGATGAAGCAGAGGTGGCCCGCTCCCTCGAGTTCGACGTACTCGCCGCGGGGAAGTCCGTTCGCCAGGTTCTCGCCAGCGGCGGGTGCGACCAGTTCGTCCGCTCCGCCGTGGATCACCTGCGTCGGCTGTGTGACCTCGATTAGCCAGTCCGTCGCGTCGAACTCCTCGAGTGCAGCCAATTGTGCGTCCCAGCCCGCTGGGTCGGCGTCGCCGTCGGCCCGCCAGTCGACGATGCCGTCGACGACGTCCGCCTGGGCTTCCAGAAACGCGTCCGAAAACGCCGTCTCGAGCGACGTTCGCAACGCCTCGTCGTCTTCGGGGGACGCGGCGAGGGACTCGAGGTCGAACGCGTCGGCTCGCGAAGCGGTTCCGAAGAGCGTCAGCGTCCCGACGCGACTCGAATCTCGAGCGGCCCGCAGCGAGATCGCGCCACCGAGACCGCAGCCGACGAGGTGAGCGTTTGTGATCTCACACTCGGCGAGGACGGCTTCGAGGTCGGAGACGAGGTCCTCGAGGCTGTACGGGCCGGGCGGTGCGTCTGAGCGCCCCGTCCCGCGACGGTCCCAGACGACGGTTTCGGAGGGGCCGGCGAGGGCGGCGTGTTGCCAGCCCCAGAGCCAGCCCCCGAGTCCGGCCTCGGAGACGAAGACGACCGATTGACCCTCGCCCTCGCGGTCGTAGTGCAGTGAGACGGAGCCGTTCGTTGCAGTGGGCATAGAAGAACGATGTGGCTGGAGCAAGGCGACGGTTTCGGATTCGTACGCTAGCTGCCGAGATAGCCTGCTACTCGTGTCGCGCCCGAACCCGATCTTCGATTCACTCGAGCACGGCGAAGCAGACACCCAAATGATGGTCGGTCTCGAGTCGCTCAGGCGTCCTGGACCTGTCGCAGGATATCCGGCGCGTCCTCGAGCGTCGCATCGAGATCCTCGACGTTCGGGCCGCCACCCTGTGCGAAGTCCGGCGGGCCGCCGCCACCGCCGCCGACTCTCGAGGCGAGTTCGCCGACGACTTCGCCAGCGTTGACGCCGACGTCGTCGGGCACCGAAACGACGAATTGGGCGCTGTTCTGTCCGCTTCCCAGCACCGCGATCTTGCCCGTCTCACTGATGGCGTTCGCCGTCGCGCGGAGTTCGTCGACGTCGGCGTCGATTCGGTCGACGACCGCGGTCGACTCGCCGACCTCGACCTCTTTGGCGTCGCCACCGCCGCCGGCTCGAGCCGCGGCGAGTTGTTCGGTCAGATCGTCGATTTCCTTGCCGCGGTCCTTCCACTCCTCGAAGAACCGTTCGGCGGTCTCGGGGACGTCTTCTGGCGAGACGTCCAGAATCTCGGCGGCCTCGTAGAGTGCGTCTTCTTTGCGTTGGGTCGCCTCGAGGGCGGCCTCGCCGGCGGCGAACGTGATTCGCTCGACGCCGTCCTGGACACGCTCGGTGGAGAGCACTTTGATCGTGCCGATCTCGCCGGTTCGGGCGACGTGGGTGCCACCGCAGGCCTGGACGTCGTCGTCGACGTGGATCAGGCGGATCTGCTCGCCCGGCGGAATGCCGCCCTGATAGAGGCCGAAGCCGTGTTCCGATTCGGCGTCGTGACGGTCGGGCCACTCCTGGGTGACTGCGGTGTTGTCCATCACGATGTCGTTTGCCAGCGACTCGATGCGCTTGACGTCCTCGCGGCTGATTCGGTCGTAGTGGCGCATGTCGATCCGGGAGCTGTCGACGCCCTTCTGGGCACCCGCCTGTCGGATGTGCTCGCCCAGAATCTGGCGTGCGGCGTGAATGACGATGTGCGTGGCCGTGTGGTGGCGCATCAACTGCCGGCGTCGGCCGGCGTCGAGTTGGCCGTTGGCGAACTCGCCCTTGCCCGGGCGCTCGTCGGTTCGATGCAGGATGACGCCGTCTTCGATCTGGACGTCCGTGACTTCGACCGTCGTATCGTCCGTCGAGAGCGTTCCCGTATCGGCGGGCTGACCCCCGCCTTCGGGGTAGAACATCGTCTGGTCGAGGACGACGTCGTAGCCCTCCTCGCGCTCGAAGACGTCGAGGACGACGGCTTCGAACTGCGTGCGCTGTTGATCGTCGTAGTAGAGTTTCTCCGTCTTGGGGAGATCCTCGAAGCGTTCGTCTTCCTCGTCCTCGGCCGCGTCGATGGCCTCGGGCGTATCGTGGCGCTTCGCGACGAGACTGTAGAAGTCGTCGGGAACGTCGACGTCCGCTCCCGCGTCGTCGGCGATCTCGGCGACCATATCGGGCTGGATGCCGTGGGAGTCGTAGAGTTCGATGAGTTCCTGGGTCGGAATCGCTTCGCCTTTCTTCGCGTACTCCTCGGCGAGCGCCTCGACGCGACGGCCCCCGCGCTCGAGCGTCTCGCGGTACTTCTCGACCTCGGTTCGGACGATGTCGCGAATGGTGTCTCGGTTCTCGTACTCGAGGCGGTCGGCTTGCATGTCGACGAGTTCGTCCAGTGGCGCGTCGACGCCGACGTTGTCACAGAGGCGTTTCGTCCGTCGGAGAACCATCCGTGCGAGGTAGCCCGTCCCGACGTTCGAGGGGACGATGCCGTCCCCGAGCATGTACGCGAGGGTGCGACAGTGATCGGCGATGGCGTAGATGTCCTCGAGCGGTTCCATTAGCTCCTCGAGGTCGCCCGCGTCGACGTCGAGTTCGTCTGCAATCTCGCCGCGAGCGGTTTCCATGTCCTCGGCCTCGTCGATGTCCATGTGCCCGGCGAGTTTCGCGGCGCGGTAGACGAGTTCCGACTCGTCGTCGGTGTGGTCGATGTCGGCGTTGTCCTTGAGGAACTCGATCATGTCCGGATAGATCGCCTCGTAGACCGTCGGCGTGCCCTGAGACACCCAGGTCCAGCGCTCGAGCCCGTAGCCCGTGTCGACGATGTAGGTGTCCATCGGGCTGTAGCGGTTCCCGTCTTTCATCTCGTACTCGCCGTCCGGGTCCTGTTCCATGGACATGAAGACGAGCGTCGCGAGTTCGACGCCGCGGTAGATGACCTCGATCGCGGGGCCCGCGTTGCCGCCGCCGACCCACGGATCTTCGATGTAGATCACTTCCTCGAGGTCGATTCCGAGCGACTCGAAGAAGCCGTCACAGAGTTCGACGGTTCGGTCCTTCCAGTAGACTTCGCCCTGGTAGGCGTACTGGTCGGGGTCGTCTAAGTCCTCGCGTGCGTTGAACGCGTGATGGGCCATCATTTCGAAGGCCATCGTGTGCCGACCCGTCTTGCCGACGTTGTCGATGTCCTGCATCCGAATGCACGGTTGTGAGACCGTCAGCGGGTTCGCCGGCGGCGGCGTCTCGCCGCTCGTGACGAGGGGCTGGAAGTCGTAGATCGACGCCTGGGTCAACAAGACATCGTCTCGCCACCGATTGGCCGCAACGGGGTAGGGATCGATGCGCTCGTGGTCGTGATCCTCGAAGTACGAGAGGAACACCTCGCGCATCTCCTCGAGAGTGTACTCCTCCTCGAATCCGGAGTTGTCGATGAAGTCGTACTCTTCACACGGCGGCTCACCGCAGGTCTCCCGGCCGTGGTCGCGAGTCCAGAAGTGCGCGCCACATGAGGGACACTCCTTGCGCTCGAAGCCTTCCTCCTCGAAGTACTCGAGGCGGTACGCGTCCGCCAGTTCGCTCATTGTACCTGTGTTGGCGAGCCAGCGCCTAAAACAGTTCCGCAACGCCCATCTGCTGAGATCCACCGACGGCGGCCGAATTGACACTCGAGTGATGAACGCAGTGCTAGCGAGTTATGTGAAGGAGAAAACATATAGTGGAGAGTAAAATACGAGAAATACGTAATACCAAAATGACAGGTGGTGCGAAATTCGATCGGGATCCGAAATTCGGGTACCCGATGGTGAGGCGAACGGGCCGCAGGTGGGGGAGACAGCCGCAACGGGGACCGTGTCGCTGATGGCGACGAGACGAACGGTCCTCCGAACGGGCGCGTTGGCAGGGGCCGGGACGATCGCCGGAATCGTCGCACTCCCCTCGCCGCCCGCGACGACGCCGGCCGACCGAACCGTCCAAGGAGCCGATCCGCCGACCTCGGTGGCCGACTGGACTGACGAGACGATCAGCGACGAGGAGGCAACCCCCATCGCGCGCTACCAGTACCGATCGATCGACAACGGCGTCGACGACTTCGGCGACAGAGACGCGTTCGTCGCGACGGCGCCGATCAACGTCGTTCTCGTTCCGGACGAGGACGCCGAAGGCGACGGTGCGCCACTCGAGCGCGTGATGTCCGTCCTCGACGAGGAGGGGTGGCTGCGCGGCCCCGAGGAGTACACGCGATACGGGTGGGACCGATCGGACGAGACGTTCGTCCGTCAGGAGGGAACGGCTGCTGAGACGTACTACGGGACCAGCGGTCGCCTCCACGTCCGTTGTTGGTCGTTCGAGGGCGTCGTCTCGATGCAAGCCCACGAAGACACCGGCGCGCGCCCCGAGCACGAAATCGAATCCTACAGCGACGCCCGGACGGCGATCGAAGCCATCTTCGATGCTGCAGGCTGGCGCGTCTCCCCGGACGCGATCGACCTCGATAACGAGCAGGGCGACCACGACGGCATCGCGTCGGTCATCACGGAACGAACCGACGGCGAGGAGACGACGCTGACGGAGGAGTCATGAGCACCGACGACCACCACACGCTGGGCCGAAGGCACACGGGGTACCGACTGCTCGACCATCCGCTCGTCGGCCTCGAGCGACGCCGAACGGCACTCGCATTCGCCTACCTCGGCGTCCTGAGTGGGCTCTTCGCGCTCAGCTACGCGGGGACGACGGTCACGATCGGCAACGTGGCACTCGAGTCGATGTCGACGCGCTTCGATACCATCACGGCAGGGCTGATCGCGCTCGCGACGGCGACGATCACGGTCGTGCCGTTTCTCTACGCCGTCTGGAACGGCGGGCCGGCCCTCGCGATGGGGATGCCGTTGGTTCCCGTCGGGTTCGGGTACCTCGCTGCGGGTCGGTACGTCCTCACCGTCGACGCCGTAATCGGACTGACCGTCGGCGCGGCGGCCTGTGCGCTCGCGCTGTTCGCAACCGACGTTCGACGAGCGGGGTCGCTTCGACCGTGGCGACGCGTCGGCCTCGATAGCGCGCGACTCATCTTCGTCACCATCGCAACGGTCGTCGCCGCCGCTAGCGTCCTTCGATTCGTCGCGACGACGACACCGCGTTCACTCGAGTGGTACGCACCCTTCGGCGTGCTCTGGCTCGTGCCAGTCTGCGTTCTCGCGTGCTACTGGCAGGCGACGATTCGCACGTGGCGAGAGCCGCGAGCGGCGGACGAGCGAGTCGAATCGTAGCTTTACGACGCCTTTCTGCGACAGAAAGAACCCTCTCAGAACGACGCTATCCGTCGTTTTCGAGCGCCAGCGACGCCAACATCGCCTCGAGTTGGAGTCGCTCGTTGGCACCCTCCGTGATTCGATAGTCGACTTCGCCGAGGCGCTCGAGCAACTGTACGGTCGCCTGCTCTGGAATATCGAACTCCCACGCGGAGCGGTGAAGCTGATCGATAACGTCGCCGCCGGCGAGGCCGCGCTCCGTCAGGAGATCCTCTAAGGCTGCTCGAGCGGCCGTGAAGTCGCCGCCGATGGCGTGTTCGACCATCGCTTCGACTTCTTCGGGTCGAGCGGTGGAGGTGATCGCGAAGACGGTCTCCTCGTCGACGGTTTCGCCCATCACGGCCGCGGCCTGCAGGCCGTTGATCGCCTTTCGCATGTCGCCGTCGGCCGCGTACACCAGCGCGTCGACGCCGTCGCCGGTCACGTCGATACCCTCGTTCGCGGCGATTTCGCGAACCTGGGCTTCGATCGCGGTCTCGGAGAGTTCGGTGAACCGGAAGACCGCGCAGCGAGATTGGATCGGGTCGATGATCTGACTCGAGTAGTTACACGAGAGGATGAAGCGGGTGTTGTTCGAGAACTGCTCCATCGTTCGGCGCAGGGCCGACTGCGCGTCGCTCGTCAGCGCGTCGGCTTCGTCCAGGAAGATGATGCGGTAGTTGTAGCCGCCGAAACTCGAGCGGGCGAAATCCTTGATCCGGTCGCGGACGACGTCGATCCCGCGCTGGTCGGAGGCGTTGAGTTCGAGGAAGTTCTCGCGCCAGTCGTCGTCGTATATTTCGCGGGCGGTGGCCTGTGCAGCCGTGGTCTTGCCGGTTCCGGCCGGGCCCGCAAACATGAGGTGGGGGAGGTCGTCCTGTTCGACGTATCGCTCGAGTCGCGGGACGATATTCTCGTGTCCCTTGATCTCCGCTAAGCGTTCGGGCCGGTACTTCTCGATCCAGACTTCGGTCTTGCCGGGTGTCGGCTCCGCCGCCTCGGCGTCGGCCTCGCTCATACCGGGGAAAAGAGTGGGCCGAAGATAAAACGACCGAAGGTCGTCTTCGGTCGAGTCGCTCGAGTGACCCTCGAATGGAACAGTCAGGGACGCCAATAGACCGAATTATGACGGTCACGGGATTCGACTAACAGTTCTAACCGGCTGCTCGGTGAGAGCGACGGTAATGCTCGAGCAGTGGTCACTCGGACGGAGTCTCGTCGTGGTATTGGTCGTCCTGATAGTCTGTGGGACGATTCCGCTATCGGTTGCCGCCCAGACTGACGGCCAAACTGGCGGGACCGTCGTGGTCGAGGAGGGCGAAACGGTCGACAGCCTCGAGGCGTTCGGCGGAACCGTCGTCGTCAGCGGGACCGTCACCGGTGACGTCAGCGCCGTCGGTGGCGACGTCCGCGTCGAAGAGACGGGTGAGGTCGGCGGCGATCTCGAGGCTGCCGGCGGAAGCGTGACGATCGCCGGAACCGTCGACGGCGACGTCGACGCCGCTGCGGGAAGTCTCACGGTCACCGAATCGGGGACCGTCGGTGGCACGCTCGTGGCTGGTGCGGGAGTCGTGACTATTTCGGGCACCCTCGACGGCGACGCCGAAATCGGAGCCGATACGATCCAACTCGGCGACGAGGCGCAGGTCGCCGGCGACCTGCGCTACGACGCGACGATCGAAGGAGACACGGACGTCGTCGAGGGCGAACTCGAGGAAGATCCCGCCCTCGGCGTCGACGGCGCGCCGATGATCGGTCCGCTCGCCTCGTGGGTGTTCGCGGCCTACGTCCTCGCGGCGAATCTGCTGGTGGGTGCCCTGTTGCTCGCTCTCTTCCCGCGCTTCTCCGACGGCGTCGCCGGCCACGTCGCGGGAGAACCCCTTCGCTCGGGTCTGGTCGGCGTCGGCGCTCTCCTCGGGATCCCCATCGTTCTGATCGCGCTCGCGATCAGCGTCGTCGGCATTCCACTGTCGCTGTTCGGGGGGTTGCTATTCGCACTGGTGCTCTGGATCGGCTTCGTCTACGGCTGGTTCGCCGTTGCCACGTGGCTCCTCTCGCTCGTTGGACTCGGGAATCGCTGGCTCGCACTCGTCGTCGGGCTGGTCGCCGGTGCCGTCCTCTCACAGCTCCCGATCCCCGTCATCGGCGAGGCGATTTCCCTGTTCGTCCTGTTGGTGGGCCTCGGCGCGTTCGCTCGAGCACTGGTCGGGCGCTGGCGTCACGCCCGGAAACGGGAGTACCCGCGTCGAACCGGAGCCGGAACCGACGGACCAGCCACAGAGTAAGGTGTCAGCAGTCACCGCGGCTGCACAAACGACGCGCTCAAGTTTCGCCTCGCGTAAGAGAACCCATGTACGTCACCGTCGACGTCAAGGGCGAGGATACCCACGAAATCGACCTCGAGACGGTGTCCCCGAGTTCCACGGACGTCACTGATACCGAGGAGGTGACCCCGACCTACCAGGACCTGCTGGCCGAACTCGATCTCAGCCCCCACGAGGTGAGCGTCCTCGTCGACGGCCGGCCCGTTCCCGAGGATCAGCCCGTCGAGAGCGAATCGGTAACCGTGTTGCGCCTGATTAAGGGCGGATAGCGGTTTTTCGAGGCACTCGAATTCCAACATGACCGTTCACGTTCGCCCCGCGACGACCGCAGACGCACTCGAGGCTCGCCGAATCCTCGACGCGGCGATGCTCGAGTACGGCGACGTCGAGGCGCTGATCGAGACCGAACACGTCCTCGTCGCCGGCGATTATCGCGGCGGAAGCGACGGCAGCGAACGGCTGCTGGGAACCGTTGTCCTCGAGCCACACGAGCACGAACGGGGTGCACACGTGACGGCCGTCGCCGTGCGCCGCCGCCAGCGAGGTCGAGGCGTCGGCAGCGCGCTGATCGAACGGGGGATCGAGCGCGAAGGGCGACTCACGGCACACTTCGACGGCGACGTCCGACCGTTCTACGACAGACTCGGCTTCGCTCTCGAGCGGACCGAATCGGACCGGTACCACGGCGTCGCGGTAGCATCCAAGGAGTCGTGAGCGTCAGCGTCGTGAGTCCCGATATCGTGAGCGTCGATGTTGCAATCACCGACAGCACGAGCGCTGACAGCGTTTCCAGTCGAGCGCCAACGGCGTTTCTAGCCGGGGACCAAAGCGATTCCAGTCCCTCTCGTCGTCGGTGTCGGCGGAGTTGCCGAGACAGGTCGTAGTGACCCCCACTCGAGAGAGCCGGCGAGTTCCGGCCGAGCTTTATCGTCCAGACCGTGGTACGTCGGGTGCATGGCCTTCGGACGGATACTCAGTGGCGACCCATCGAAACGCTCGAAACTGTACCTCGCGATCGGCGCCGTCTCCCTCGCCAAAGCGATCGCACTTCGGAAGGACCAGGATCGATTCCGGCGAGAGCTCCTCGACGCCGCGATGTTCATCGGCGTCGGACTCGCGTTACGCAAGTACAGCCAGGTCAAAGCCGAAAAACGAGCGGAACTCGAGTCACAGATTCCCGACTGGGCGATCTCGGCCGCGACCTCCCCGGCGGCGAAACAGGGCGTTCGGAGCGTCGCGAACCGTCGACTGGGAGGCCAGTCCGAATCGGAGCCAACCGTTCGTGATCGCGCTCGAGGGATGCTCTCAGGCTGATCGACGAACGCCAGGCGACCACTTTTCGCGACTGTCGACGAACGCCAGTCAAGACGAGATCGGCTCGAGCGACGCCGTGAAATGACGTAATTCGGGTACCGCGGGTTCGGAGGCAATCTCGAGTCCGTCGATCGACTCGCGCGTTTCGAGGACGGCGGCGGCGGTCTCGGCGACGTGCTCGAGGTGCTCGTCGTGATAGGTACGACGCGGCACGGCGAGTCGGACCAGTTCCGGCCGGTCAGTACCGGGGAAGGCGAAACTGCCGAGTTCGACGCCGCGAACGCCACCTTCTCGATAGAGCGCACAGACCAGCGCCTGCCCCGGGAACTCGTCGGGTGAGAGGTGTGGGAGTGTGGCCCCCGCGTCGAGGTAGACGGCGTGGCCGCCGGGCGGGGTGTAAATCGGGACGCCGACGTCCTCGAGCATCGCGGCGAACGCGCGGACCTGGTCGATTCGGTCCGTGACGTAGGCTTCCTCGACGGCCTCGCGGAGGCCGACGGCCATCGCGGCGACGTCTCGACCGGCCATCCCGCCGTAGGTCGGAAACCCCTCGTAGAGGATCGCCCGCTGCTTACATTTCTCGAAGAGCGCTTCGTCGTCGGTCGCGACGAAGCCGCCAGCGTTGACCAACCCGTCTTTCTTCCCGCTCATGACGAGCGCGTCGGCGTAGCCGAGTTGTTCGCGGGCGATTTCACCGATTTCGGCGTCGGCGAACTCAGCTTCCCGCCGCGCGACGAACGCGGCGTTCTCGGCGAACCGACAGGCGTCGATCACGAACGTCGCGTCGATCTCGTCCGCGAACTCGCGGACCCGGCGGGTGTTTTCGACGCTGACCGGCTGTCCCGCCGCCGAGTTATTCGTGACCGTCAGAATTACCAGCGGCACGCGCTCTGACCCCACGTCGTCGACGACCGAGCGCGCACGGTCGAGCGAGAAGTTGCCCTTGAACGGACCGTCGACTGTCAGATCGTGGGCTCGAGCGACCGGACAGTCGACGGGATCGGCCCCCTGGTTCGCGACGTGGGCCCGCGTCGTATCGAAGTGCGTGTTGTTGAGCGCGACGTCGCCGTCCTCGAGCAACGTGCCGTAGAGGACGTTCTCCGCGCCGCGGCCCTGGTGGGTCGGCACGACGTTGGAGAATCCCATCACCTCTCCTACCGCCGACTCGAGTTCGTCGAAGCTTCGCGACCCCGCGTAGGCTTCGTCGCCCCGGAGCAACGCGGCCCACTGCTCGTCGCTCATCGCGCCGGTCCCGCTGTCGGTCAGCAGATCGATAAAGACGTCCTCGGCAGCGAGATCGAAGACGTTGTACCCGGCCTGCTCGAGCGCTCGTTCGCGCCGCTCTCGAGACGGCAACTGGATTCGCTCGACCACCTTGGACTTGTACGCGACCATACCGACTCGACGCCGCCGCGCGTGTTCAGTCTAGTTGAATTCTCGTGTCCGGTGGCGTCTCGAACCGTCGGCTGCCGAACGAATCGGAGCATCGATGGACGGAGTCGACGGCAATCGTAATGAGCGGAGTCGAATCTTCGACGCGGAAATTCAGCGAGCGTCGACCTCGACACTGCCGAAGGCGTCGTTCGTGACCCGCGTCGGCGTCGGATCGGGGCCGACGAGTTCGAACCCGTCTACGGCGGCCGAGTCGACGACGTGCGTCCCACTCGAGACGGTCCCATCGGTACTGCCGATAGCGTCGGCACCGTCGTCGAGAGAGCGGCTCTCGGTGTGCTCGGATTCGTCCTCGGCGGCGGTCGATTTCCCCGCGGTGAGTGCGCTGAGTTCGGCCGCCGTCGACTCGACCGCGTCGCCCTCCTCTCGAACGATGACGTCCGAATCACCGACGAACTCGAACGCGAGTTCCTCGAGGGCGTCACCGACACCGTGGGACTCGGCGTGACCGGCGGAATCGGCGTGATCAGCGGGACACACGGTAGCGTCCTCGACACCCGCGTCGGACTCGCTCGAGCCGTCCGCCGTGACATCGGAATCGCCGTCACTCGTCGGTTGGACTGATTGCGAGGACTGCCCGTCCGTCGTTTCGATCGCCGCTAACTCGTCGAACAACTCGGCGGCCGTCGTGTCGTCGATCTCGATATCGTCCATCTCGTTCGCGCCGTCGTCTCCGTCCGCGTCGTCCGGCCGCCCGGACTCGAGGAGGTCGTCGGGTGCGTCGACGTCGAACGCCTCGAGCACTGCGTCGGGGTCCGGTTCGATGGTCTCGAAAACGCGCGTTCCTGGCGAGTCGTCGGTCATGACAGGAGCTGTGAGACTCACGGTATTCGTTACGAACTCGCTACCGACGGGTGACGACAGCGTTATGCACGTCGTACCGTGCTCAGCAGTCACACAGCGAAACAACCGACGGACAGGGATTAAAAGAGGTCCTGGGTCAACTCGAGGGTCTTCTCGCGGTCGTCCCACTCGACGAAGAGGGCGACGCTGGTCGCGCTCGTGATGATGTCCTGCAGGTGGATGCGTTCTTCGGCGATGGGGTTGACGATCTCGCTGATGATGCCCGGCTGGTTGGGAAGTTCGCCGCCAGTCACGCGAACGACTGCGGTCGGCGAGTCGACGGTGACGCTCGAGAGTTCGTCGCGGGCGATGACCTCGCGGTGGAGGATGTTCTCGGCGCGTTCGGCCTCTTCCTCGTCGATGTAGAACGTGACGGTGTCCATGCCGCTCGCGACGGCGTCGATGTTGACGTCGCTCTCGGCGAGCGCCTCCGAGAGGTGGTTGAAGATTCCGGGTTCGTTACGGATTGCGCGGCCGGCGACGGTCAAGCAAGCGAGCGGGCGCTCTCGCAGGTCGACGAGATTCTTGAACTCGCCTTCGATGCTCGTCCCGCCCGAGAGCAAGTCGCCGTGTTGGTAGTGGACGACGCGAACGTCGAGATTTCCTCCCTTGTAGGAGAGAGCGGACGGCGCGACGACTTCGGCCCCGCGAAAGGAGAGGTTCCGGAGCTCGTCGACGGAAATTTCGCCGACGTTGCGGGCTCCCTCGACGACGTGAGGGTCGCCGGTCATGACGCCCTCGACGTCGGTGACGATGACGACCTCGTCGGCGTCCATGTACTTGCCCATCATGACCGCCGTCGTGTCGCTGCCACCCCGTCCGAGCGTCGTGATGGAGCCCTCCGGGCCTTCCGCGAGGAACCCGGTGAGCACCGGTACCGTCTCCTCGAGATCGTCTGCGACCTCGAGTGCGCGCGTTTGCGTCTCCTCGACGTCGACCTCGCCGTACTCGTCGGTGACGACCGGCCAGCCGTCCGCACCCGGCTCGAAGAACGTTGCGTCGATCCCGCGCGCCGCCAGCGCGGCCTTGAGCATGCGAACGGACGTTCGCTCGCCCATACTGACGATCTGTGCGCGGTCGGCTTCGTCGGTCTCGAAGGTAATCTCCTCGAGCAGGTCGTCGGTCGTCGACCCCATCGCGCTGGCGACGACGGCGATTTCGTGGCCGTCCTCGACGGCTGCAGCGATCGAGTCCGCCGCTCGGTTGATCCGATCCCCGCTTCCCAGGCTCGTTCCGCCGAATTTGGCTACAACGCGCATGGTTCCACCCCATCAATCGTCGTGTGGATCACGTGGCTCATATGCCAGTTCGTTACAAGAGCGAGCAGATAACTGTGTCCCATCGCCCGCGTTTTTACCACGACTCGTGTCTCGAGAACGACGCGTTCGAGCGGGTCGCTCGAGTTCGAAGACGGTCAATTCGGCCCCAGCGCAGGCGGGATTTATATTTGTGCGTATCATTACCACACGCTAATGAACGTACGGGACGCTCTCGAGGCCGACGCAGACGCGCTCGCGTCGATCGCGGACTCGCCGACCGATGTAATGCGGAATCTGGTTCACGATCGGACGGTGCGCGTCGCCGAAGACGGAACGCACGATCCGAACGCGGACGTTTCGGGCTCGCAGTACAACGGTTCCGATCCGGAGGACCTGCTGGGGTTCATCAGCTTCGACGCGAAAGAAGATACCGTTCACGTCACCCAAGTCGACGGCACGGCGGACGCGTGTAAACAACTGCTCGCCGAACCGGTTCGGTTCGCCGAATCCGAGTCGATGGCCGTCGAACTCCTCACGTCGCCCGATAGCGACTGCGTGACGAACGCCGCCGAGGACCTCGGCTTCGAGCGCCACGGCCGTGGCCCACAATTCGACGGCGCACCGACGGTCCGATTTCGACTCGAGCCGTAGTGGGTGTCCCGGATCGGTGTACCAGCCGCCGGTGATCGTTTCGGGCCAGCTTCGCCGGGAAACGACGACACTCGAAGCGACCAGTAGCGCCGATCGACCATCTAAGCGGCGCGTTCTGCGTTCACAGTGGAAAACAGAGATTGTTTCTATAACTATCCCCGTCGTATTAACCGGTGAAATTATTGCCAGTAACGGTGGCTACTGTGACGTATGCCAACAGCGTACAATATGCCCGACTACGAGCAATTTCGGGACGGCTTCTCGTGGGACGACCTCTACGACGCCGCCGCCGAGGACGCACCGGAGCGCCTGAACATCGCTCGTGAGGTCTGCGACCGTCACGCCAAAAACAAAGAGTCGGTCGCGCTCTATCAGGTCGACGAGGACGGCGAGTTGACGACGACGACCTTCTGGGAACTGGCCGAGCGGACGAATCGGTTTGCGAACGTCCTCGAGTCGCTGGGCGTCGAGCGAGGTGATCGCGTCTTCTCGTACATGCCGCGGATCCCGGAACATTACGTCGCGCTCATTGGAACGCTGAAACGCGGCGCTGTCTTCGGCGGCATCAACGAACGGTTCGGTCCCGACGGCATCTCCTACCGGCTCGACGACTGCGACGCGAAGGCCGTCGTCACCACCGCCGACAACCGCGAGACCGTCGCGGACGCCCTCGAGGACGCGCCCTCCGTCGAGCACGTCATCGTCGTCAGCGACGACGGGACGAACGACCGCGGCGACGACGTCGACTACCGTACCGAGATGGAGTCCGCGAGTCGCGAGTACGACCCCGTCGAGACGAGCGGCGAGGACGACGCGCTGCTCTACTACACCAGCGGGACGACGGGGCTGGCAAAGGGTGTCCTGCACAAACACCGGTGGGTCACGGGGGTCGCCGCGACGCAGCGGTACGCCGCCGACCTGCAGGAGGGCGACTGCTACTGGTCGACGGCCGACCTCGGCTGGCTTACGGGTCCGATCAACACCCTCGGTGCCTGGTACTGGGGCACCGCGCTGTTCACCTACGAGGGCGAGTTCGACCCCGAGACGTGGGCCGACCTCCTCGATCGGTTCCCGATCACGGTGTTGTTCTCGGTCCCGACGGCCTACCGCATGCTCCGCGAGCACGAAGCGGTCCTCGAGGACGTCTCGCTGGACCTGCGTCACGCGCTGTCGATCGGTGAACCGCTCTCGGCGGGCGTCGTCGAGTGGGGCGAAGAAACGCTAGACGTGACGATCCACGACACCTACGGCCAGACCGAGACGGGGAACATGATCATCAACAACTACCCGACGATGGAGCTGCGGCCGGGCTCGATGGGCAAGCCGCTGCCGGGCATCGAGGCCGCGGTCGTCGATCCGGAAACTGGCGAGGTGCTCGAGCCCGGTGAAACGGGCGAGATCGCCCAGCGCGGGGACTACCCCTGTTTCTTCGCGGAGTACTGGGAAAAGCCCGAACAGACTGCCGGCTGCTTCGTCGACGGTCCGGACGGTCGGTGGTACTGTTCGGGCGACCTCGCGCGCAAGGATGAGGACGGCTACTTCTGGTTCGAGGGACGGGCCGACGACGTTATTCTCTCCTCGGGCTACCGGATCGGCCCCTTCGAAGTCGAAAGCTCGCTCGGCGAACACGAGGCCGTCGCCGAAGCCGCCGTCGTTCCGAAGCCACACCGAGAACGGGGGAACATCGTGAAAGCGTACATCGTACTGAGCGAGGGCGTCGAACCCGCCGCCGACCTCGAGGAGGACATCAAAGAGCACGTAAGATCGGAGCTGTCGGCTCACGAGTACCCTCGCGAGGTCGAGTTCCGCGAGGAACTGCCGAAGACGGTTACGGGGAAGATCAGACGGACGGAACTCCGGGACGAGACGGACGGAGAAGCCGACGCGGCCTGACATCTCCTCGAGTCGTCGGCGCTCGCTGTCGTCGGCCTCGTTGCGTCACCTCTCGCTGCGTCGGCGCTTGCTGTCATCAGCGCTCGCTGTCGCCCAACGGTCGCCGAAACGTCCGGTCTTCAGATCACCAGGAGAACGGCGGTGTACCCCGCCAGTCCGGCACCGAACGCCCAAAATCGACTTTCGCGGTCTTCGGGCAGTTCCTCCTTGATCACGTTGAGGATGACGCCGCCGGACAGGAACGCGAGCAGCAGGCTGAGGACGAGTTCCGGAAGGCCGACCAGAAAGCCGACCAGCGTGCCGGCGAGAATCGCGCCGGCAAGCACCCACCGACCGAGGCGGTCGTAGACGTCCCGGTGGTGCTCTCGAAGTCCGTAGTCGTTGACGACGAAGTGCAGTCCCATGGCCGTCCCGTAGAGCAACAGGTTCGCGAGCCCAGCTTCCTCTCGATGTAAGAGAAAGTAGCCGATGAGCGCGTTGTACGCCGCGAACGAACCGATGTGGAGCCAGAACACGCTCGCGTCGGGCCGAGTCCTCACACCGGCGGTCGCTCGCCGGGCCACCCCCCGAGACGAGCGGCGAGCGGCCTGCTCGAGTCCGTAAAAGAGCGCGAAGCCAACGAGTGCGGCGATAAACAGCGAGCGTTCGTGAGTCGCCTCGAGGACGACGTTCGTCGGGTCGGTCGTCTCGACGATCCGCGACTGGTGGTCCGTGATCTCGGGCAGGAGGTGGACGAAGACGTAGGCGACGGAGATTCCGCCACACAGCGAGAGCCACCGGCTCCGAGGAACGGTTTGCAGGAATCGGAGTCTGCCGGCGCTAACGTGCACCGCGGCCAATACTCCCGCGAGGAAGAGCGCGCCGATCGTCGGGGGCATCGCCGCGGACTTCGACGACGGCGGCCATAAAAACACGACCGGCGTACGGTCGAGCGTCGGCGTGCGACCGAACGTCCGCTCCTCGAGCGACCGTTAACTGAACTTCTGGACCGTCACGTCTAACGTATCGAGGTCCACGATCGGCGCGTAGCCGGCGTCGGGGTCGATGTTGACGCTCTTCTGGAAGTCCGTCTGGGACTGCCAACAACCGGAGTTGATCGCGAGCACGTTGTGGTACTTGCCGAAGCCGAGTTTGTGAACGTGGCCGGTGTGAAAGATGTCCGGTACCTCCTCCATGATGAGGAAGTCCTCCTCCTCTGGTGCGAGTCGGGTGTGCCCGCCGAACTGGGGCGCGACGTGGCGCTTCTTGAGGAGGTGGTACATCGCCTTGTGCGGATCGTCGTAACTCGCCTTCTCCTCGGGCAACTCGGCGATCACCTCGTCCAGACTGACGCCGTGGTACATGAGGACGGAGACGCCCTCGAGCGTGACCGTCGAGGGATTGCTGACGATCCGTGAGTCGTGGGCCGACATGATCTCCCGAAGGTCCTCGTCGAAACCGGGTTGGGGTTCGGCCAGTCGAACCGCGTCGTGGTTGCCCGGAATCATGACGATCTCGATGTCGCCGGGGACCTGCTTGAGGTACTCGTTGAACACCTCGTACTGCTCGTAGATGTCGACGACGTCGAGTTCTTCGTCCTGATTGGGATAGACGCCGACGCCTTCGACCATGTCGCCGGCGATGAGCAGGTACTCGACGTGCTGGGCCTCGGGAGTGTGGAGCCAGTCTGCAAATCGGTTCCAGGCGTCGTGCATGAACTCCTGACTGCCGACGTGGACGTCGCTGATGAGCGCCGCCTGCACGTGACGGTCCGCGGTCGAGGGCTCGTGCGTTCGCGGTACGTCCGGGAAGTACATCGAGTCGACGAACGCGATTCCCGCGTCGTCCGACAGCGTCCCTTCCATCGCCAACACTTCGTCGCAGAGCAACTCCTCGACCAGATCGGCGTACTCTCGATCTTTCATCACCAGCCACGGAAACGTCCCCGTCGCGTCCTCGAGTTCGATCAACCAGTGGCCACTGGCAGTCGAACGAATGTCGTTGACTAATCCGACCATTCCGACTTCGCCACCGCCCGGCATGTTCTGAATCGCCGTCGCCGGACGGTGATTGACACGGCCGCGGAGTTTCCCTCCCAACGTCTCGAGTCGATCTCGGAACACGGCGACGAAATCATCGTATTCCCCCGTTCCCGTACTGTCACCGGTCATATCGCCGTCGATCTCGAGTGACCGTACCGCTGGATCGCTCGATCGTCCACCAGCCGAAGACCCCTTCGTTTCAACTGGAACCGCCCCATCCACGGCTGTCGGATCAGGACGGTGATCTCCAGTTGAAACGGAGGGGTCGGTGGTCGTCTCGTCAGAACCCGAAACATCGCCGCCGTCACGTGGTTTTTCACCCGGATCGCTCGAAGAAAGAACCGTTTCGACGTGATCGGTTCGAACGACGAGCGTTCCCGGCGGGAGGTCGTCGACGACGCGTTCGACGGTCGCCTGCGGATCGTCGGCAGCGGCGAGTTTGGTCACCGCCTCTCGTTCGGCGTTGTACCCGCGACTCGTGAGTTCGCTGACGATCCGTGCAGACGCCTCGAGTGGCACACGAATCGTATTCGCGAGCGGAGCAAAAAGGATACCGTAATGAAATCGGCCTCCAGCGAACCGAGGCTCGCTCGAAGTGTTCGACTCGGTCGGGTCAAGAGAGCAGAAAGTTGATTGCAGACCCTAGCAAAACCAGTGACGATGAGCGGCCCCAACCCCGGCGACTCTCCTGACGATCCTCCCGCGAGTGACGATACCGACGGTGACTGGACCCACCGACGCGACGACGCGGGGAACGACACCGCAGAGGGGATGGGGACGGACAGCCAGACCAACAGCGACGACCGAGTGACGATCGAAGACGACGGCATCGTCCACTGGTTTCTGAAAGCCGAGGAGGGGAACGTCGTCTTCGCTCGAGACATTTTGAGTTCCGTTGCGATCGTTGCGGTCATCGGACTCTTGCTCTTTGCCGTCAGTGGGATCTGGCCGCCGTTAGTCGCCGTCGAGAGTGGCAGCATGGAACCGAACATGGAGAAGGGAGACCTCATCTTCGTGATCGATCAGGATCGCTTCGTTGGCGACGATCCTGCCGGTGACACCGGTATCGTGCCGCTGGAGGACGGTGAAGAGAACGGCCACGAGCGGTTCGATCAACCGGGTGACGTGATCGTCTTCCAGCCGAACGGCGAGGAACACCAGACGCCGATCATACACCGGGCGCACTTCTGGGTCGAAGAGGGCGAAAACTGGGTCGACACGAAAGCCGACGACGATATCATCGGCGACACGAGCTGTGACGACATCGACACGTGTCCCGCCCAGCACGATGGATTCATCACGAAAGGTGACGCGAACGAGGGTTACGACCAGCAGTACGGCGCGCAGGAGGGCCAAAGTGACGTCGTCAAGTCCGAGTGGGTCACCGGCAAAGCGCGATTTGGCATCCCGTGGCTCGGCCACATCCGTCTGACCTTCGACTCGATTCTCGGCGGCATGCTCGCGCCGGGACCGGTTATCGACAGCGTGCCGGCGAGTGACTCCGCCGTCGCCGCCACCCAACTCGGTATCGCCGGGACGACCGGCGCAGCGGGCGCTGCTGGTGGAGTCGGGGTCGCGCTGAATCGGTACCGGGACTGAGTATCAAGTCGTTTTCACTGACGCGATTCGTGCGACGCACTCGAGAGCGGGGCCACTGGCGTGACGAGCCAACGCACGGAGTCGACGAGTGTTACTCCTAGTCGTCGTCCACAGTGCCGTCCGATCCAGCGGGCGACCCTTCGGCAGGGACGCCCTCACCCGTGGTGACGCTGTCTTCGGACTGTTCGGCGTCGGAATCGGTCGCAGCGGGGTCGGCGTCGGAGACGTACCCGAGTTCGAACCAGAGTTTCGCGGTGCACCCGAACGACTCCTCGTCCAGTTCGGTTTCGTCTTCGCGCTGGTCGAGGTAGCCGTTACAGCGGCCGTGGGAGACGACGTTCATCAACGTCGCCGCGGACCCACACTCCGGGCAGTCGATGTAGTAGTTGCCGTCGTCGTTTTGGTGCCACGAGTCGGGCGTGAGTTCCGTGTACGCGGCGTCTTCACGGTCGTGAGTGTTCATAGGAAACCTATCGGAAGCCAGACGGGTAAACGAGTACCCGGATTGTGCATGTCGCCCTCGAGCGTTCGCGACGTCGACCCTTCGAACACGGCCCCACGAACCTTCGACGGCGGTGCTCACTTCGCTCAGACGACTGCGAAGAGTTCGAAAGCCAGCGTTACTCGACGAGTGGCTCGAGCAGGCCCTCGCCAGCCCCGAGCAGTTCGTCGACGCGGGGCTCATCCGTGGCCTCAGCGTACACTCGCAACACCGGCTCCGTGCCGCTGGGGCGGATCAGGAGCCACGAACCGTCGGTCAGTTGCAGTTTGAACCCGTCGGCCGTATTGACGTCGTCCACGTCGGTACCGGCGACGCTGTCGGGGATTTCGGTCTCGAGATCCGAGAGCACCCGCGATTTCTCGTGATCGGGGCACGCGACGCTTCGTTTGTTCTGGACGACTGTCCCGTGTTCGGAGAGCAGCCGATCGACCCGCTCGTCCAGCGGTTCTTCGGCGTCCATCGCGGCCGCGAACAGAGCCATCATGACGCCGTCTTTCTCGCGGACGTGCCCGCGGACGGTGAAGCCGCCGGATTCCTCACCGCCGACGAGTGCGTCGTTATCGGCCATCGCCTGTGCGACCCACTTGAACCCGACAGGAACCTCGTGGACGGCTTCGTCGTGCGCTCCGGCCACCCGATCGATCAGAAACGTCGTGGAGACGGTTCGGATCACCGCACCCGAGGCCGACTCGAGTAAGTAGTCGTACAACGCGGCGAAGAAGAGATTCTCGTCGAGATAGCCCCGTTCGGGCGTGACAAGTGCGATCCGATCCGCGTCGCCGTCGTTCGCGATACCGAGCGTCGGCTCGGTCGCGTCGTCGGTGACGAGGTCGGCAAGTGCCTCGAGGTTCTCCGGGGCAGGTTCAGGGGCCCCACCGCCGAAGTCGGGGTCGCGTTCACACCGCAAGCACTCGAGTGACGCCCCGGCACGCTCGAGGAGTGCGTCCGTCGTCCCGCGGCCGCTCCCGTGCATGGCGTCGTAGGCGACGGTCTGCCCGTCGAGGCCGAGGGGACCGACGAGTTCCTCGAGGCGGTCGACGGTCGCGTCGGCGTGGGGTGTGGTGAGGTCGACTTCGCGAACGGTGCCGTGCTCGTCGGCGGGGAGCGGATCGGGTTCGGCGAGTCGGTCGGCGATGGCGTCCGTCACCTCGGGCAGCGCCGGGGCACCGTCTTCGGGGATGAATTTGACTCCGTTGTACTCTGGTGGGTTGTGCGAGGCCGTAATTGCGAGTCCTCCCGCCAGCTCCCGCTCGACGATCGCGTGGGCGACGAGCGGCGTCGGTCGGTCTCGCTCCGGCATGATGACATCGAAGCCGTTCGCACACACCACGCGAGCGAGTTCCTCCGCGAAGCCCCGCGAGGTTTCTCGAGCGTCGTAGCCGATGACGACCGAGCCCTCGAGATCCTCGTCGCGGAGATACGTCCCGACGGCCTGTCCGACCATCCGGACGCGCGGTGTGGTGAACTCCTCTAACGTCGCCCGCCAGCCGTCGGTACCGAAACGAATCGTCTCCATACCCGTGTCTCATTGTGGGGTGCGAAAAAAGCGACGCCCTGTTCCAGCCCCCGATTCGGCGATGATCGATCGCAGCCGAATCAGGCGCCGACGGTGTCGAGACGCTGTTCGAACAGTCGTTCGCCGGTTTCGTCGCAGGTGACGGCGATCACGTCGTGTGAACTACAGCACGATTCGACGACCTCCTCATCCATACTGATCTCGCCGCCGCTCGTCGGACAGGTTTCGAGGAACATTCGAAGTCCGTTGAGCACCTGCCCCTTCGTTTCTGGTCCCTGATCGTCCCACTCGGGTGTCCACTCCTCGAGAACGCCACTGGCAGCGATATCCGCGATCAGTGCGGGCCGGGACGGCCAGCGGCCGGCGATACCGTGTGAGGCGACGAGCAACTGAGTGTCCTCACGAGACTCGATATCGAATTCGTCGGGGTCTTCTTCGAAACCGAACGCGGCGATTGCGTCGGCAGAATCGACGCCAGCGGTATCGATTTTGTCGATCGCGTCGAGCCAGTCGGCCTCGAACGCGTCGGTGAGACAAAGATCGTCGCGGTCGGCACATGGCTCGAGGACGTCGTGAGAGAGAAAGAACGTCTCGAGGTCGAGTTCGACCGGTTCCTCGGGTGCGTCGTCCCCGCTGGACTCGCCGTTGGATTCGGGCGGTGAGTCAGCGGCCGCTGCAGGCGTGTCGGTAGCGTCGTTGGATGGGGAACCACCGCTATCGATGCCGCCGACGCCGCTGGCGAGTTCGGGTTCCGGTTCCTTTCCGAACCAGCGCAAGACTTCCGGCGGTAGATACCGTTTTGTCAGGGTCGGCGTTCCCGGAACGAGGTACCCGCGAAGGTAAATGAGTCCAATCGAGACGACGATCGCGAGCGCGCCCCCGAGTTTCGTCTTCCGTGCGACGAGCGAACCGACGGCGACCGCGATCGCGAGATTCAGTAGTGTACACGGCTCACACCGGTTCTCGCCGGTATACTCCGGCTGCTTGAGGTCCTCGACGAAATCGATCTCCATGTAGCACGAGACAGGAGAGGAAATGATATCTATTTTTTGGTACTTGAGAGAAGAATACTACTCTGATCGGAACGAACAGAAGCGAGTTCACTTGAGTGCGACGAGTCGTTCCTTTCGGCTTCGGGAGAGTTGCTTGATCTCGTACTCACGAGACATCGCGGCCGACCGAGAGGCGTAGCGTTCGTGATAACGCAGTTCGACGGGCGTCCGACCGCGCGTGTACTTCGCGCCCTCACCGTTATCGTGTTCGGCGACTCGCCGCTCGAGGTCGGTCGTGTAGCCGGTATACAGCGACCCATCGGCACACTCGAGGACGTAAACGACGTGTTCGCGTTCGTCTTCGTGCTCACGCTCGCGCTCGCTCATCGTGCGTTCGCTCGTGCTAGTAGTCTAAAAAGTGCTCGTACCGAGGGAACCGACGATGTCGATGACGATGACGCGGGCAAGGGGTGCGAGCCTACGCACCTCGTTCGCGGTTTCGTGACGCTTCGGCGATCCCTGCATTGGCCGAACAGCTGATACAGGCGTGAATTTCGCCGTTCTCATCAGCGAAGACGCGTGCGAAGCGCTCGGAGACGTGCGCATCGCAGTGATCACAGGTAGGCATTGGGTGGTGGTCACACCGGCGGGGCCGGTACGAACAATTACTCGCCGAACGGACAAAAGTGCTTCTCCGTTCCCAGAGTCAAGTTTTGGTTTCCGAAGAATATTTTCGATTTTCAGCGAGAGCCATCGTCGGTTCGAGCAGCGTCAATCGCGCGAGCGATGAGCGTCGCCTGCGCCCCAGCGACGAATCCGGCGTCGATGTTGACCACCGAGAGGACCGTACACGACTGCAACAGCCCAGCCAGCGCGGCCTCGCCGTCGCCGCCGTGACCGTAGCCACTCGAGACGGGAACCGCGATGACGGGCGTATCGACGAGTCCGGCGACGACGGTTGGGAGTGCCCCCTCGCGGCCAGCGGCGACGATGAGCGTGTCGGCATCGCGGAGCCTGTCGACCTGGTCGAGCGTACGGTTGAGGGCGGCGACGCCGATGTCGTCGACGCGGTCGACCGTCGCGCCGGCATCGGTACAGACGACCTGTGCTTCGTCGGCGACCGGTCCGTCGACGGTTCCTGCCGTGACGATTCCGACCGTCGCCTCGAGCGAGGGCTGTTCGAACTCGGCACCGAGGACGCGAACCGTCGACCCGTACCGCTCGAGCGTCGCGTCGGGTGCAGAGTCGGCGAACGTCGATTCGAGAGCCTCGAATTGTTCGTCGCTGATTCGTGTGATCAGTGCCCGATCGGTGGTCTCGAGTGCCGTTTCGGCGAGTGCAACCACCTGTGGGGCCGACTTGCCTTCGGCGTAGATCGCTTCCGGAATACCACGTCGCTGTCGCCGGGCCGCGTCGAATCGGCCAGCCTCACCGGTCACGTACCCGTTGAGCGCTGCTTCTGCTTCCGTCGGTGAGAGTGAACCGTCAGCGACTGACTCGAGGAGTTCGCGCATATTGGGGGTGAGGGAACGGATATACTCGAATCCGTCGGGTCGCACGACGGAGCGACACGCCACCGTCGCTCAAGCCGAGAACCAGCCTGCGAGAGCGCGTCTCGTGAGGATGGTACTGGGGTCGGTAGTGCGGCGAGAAGTGCAACTACACGCCCAACCGAGAGAGGTAAACACATGCAACCGCCGGTAGGGGCGCTGCAGCCACCACTGAGCGCGCGCGAGCCACCGAGAGCCGTCTCACGGGGGATCGGTCACCGCACCCGACTCATTAGTCATATACTTTCCGGTGATATCGGCTATCGAAACGGGCAGCGCAACCGCTGCAACCCCCGTATTCCGACCCACAACCAAAATCTTTATATTGGGTAACACGAAATCCGTACATCGTATGGCAGACCTTATCGTCAAAGCCGCCGTAAAGGAAGCGCTCGATGACAAGAACGTCGCCTCGGACTTCTACGAAGCACTCGACGAGGAAGTCGACGAGCTTCTCGAAGACGCAGCCCGACGTGCCGAAGCAAACGACCGGAAGACGGTCCAGCCACGCGACCTGTAAGGGACGCCAGTAAGAATTCTTTTATTGACGCTACACCCCGTAAGCGACCGCTATCGACTGGTCACCGACCAGATCGACGAGATTGGTCGCTCTGTGAGTACCACCTAGTTCTTCGAGCGCTCCAACTCGACAGATCTGGCTCATTCGAAAGTGTGTGAGCGTGGTGGACTCGGAGGAACAGACACCCTAACCGGATACGACGCGATACGTGAATTCTCCAGCTACGATCGTCGCTGCTCGAGATACTCGTTCGTTCGACCGGTGACCACGTACTCGGCGGATTGGAGGTCGGAAACGGACGCAGAGCCGGTGACGAACATCGCCGTTCGCAACTCGAGGGAGAGCGTTTCGATCAGGTCGACGACGGCGTCGGTTCCCTGTGCGGCCGGAGAGAGAAACGGCTTCGCGAGACCGCCTGCGCGGGCACCGAGGGCGATCGCTTTCGCGATGTCGAGGCCCGAGCGGACGCCGCCGCTGGCGATGACGCAGTCGTGGACCGACGCGGCTTCTCGCGTGCTGACCGCGGTCGGGACGCCCCAGGCGCGGAACAACTGGCCGACGTGTTCCTGTCGCGACGCGCCGACGGCCGCCGCCCGATAGGATTCGATTCCCGACCAGGTCGTCCCGCCCTGTCCAGCGACGTCGATCGCGTCGACGCCGGCATCAGCCAATCGCCGTGCCGTTTCGCGGGCGATGCCGTTGCCCGTCTCCTTGACGACGACCGGAACCGAGAGCGACTCGGTGACGCGTTCGATCGCCTCGAGACAGCCGCGTGCGTCGATATCACCCTCGGGTTGGACGGCCTCCTGCAGGAAGTTGAGGTGGATCGCCATCGCGTCGGCGTCGATCATCTCGACGGCGCGCTCGACGTCGTCGACGTCGTACTCGAGCAACTGTGCTGCGCCGACGTTGCCGTAGAGGAAGGCATCGGGGGCGACGTCCCGGACGACGGTGTAGGACTCGAGTAACGCTTCGTCCTCGAGTTCGAGGCCGGCGCGTTGGCTCCCGACGCCCATGGCGACGTTCGTCTCCTGGGCGGCTTCGGCCAGCGCCCGGTTGAGTTTCGTCGTGTTTGGGTGGCCGCCGGTCATGCTCTCGATGACGATCGGTGCCGACAACTCGTGACCGAACAGCGTCGTGGCGGTGTCGATCTCGTCGCGGTGGATCTCCGGTAACGCCTCGTGGACGAGGTCGATATCGGCGAATCCGGCACCAGTCGTCTCTACGTCTTCTTCCTCGATGATTCGGATGTGGTCGTCTTTCCGGTCGGATGTTTCGGGCATCGAATCGTCTCACCCGAACGATGGTGTGACGGTGTTGAAAAGGTGTCCATCTGCTCGACGCCCGCACGTCGGTACAAACGAGGGAATAGAGGACCCGTCGTTGCCGGCCACCACGAGGATGAGAGGACGAGCAAAATCCCGTCGACGCTCGAGTCGCTCTTCGAGCGTCACGTGTGGGACCAGTTAATGCGGGTGGAACGCGTAGAGGCCGTATGCGACGACTACTCGCGCTCGCGGCGGGACTGTTCGTGGCGGTCGTTCCGAACCCGTTCGTCGAAACCGTCGAGCGGCTCGCGTTCGAAAACGCCGACGTGGGACGGCGGCGGCCGTGGACGGTGCCGATCGCTCGACTCAAAGGAGCGGTTTTCTGTTTGCTCCTCGTTCGCAGCCCTCACAGCATCCGTGCACTCTCGGGCCCGCTCGCCGCGCTCGGATTCGTCCTCGCAGTGCTTTCGCGGCGGGCGCTCGAGGTGGGGCTTCGCGTCGCCTACGAGAACCCGGACGATCTCGAGGTGAAACCGTGGGTGCTTCCTACCGCACGCGTACTCGGCGCGAGCTACGTGGCCGTCGCACTGTTCTCGAGACGTGCAACCACCGACGAGGACGAGTCTCTCGTTTCAGCCTCCGAGTGAGTGTCTGAACGTCAGTACTCGCGCGTCTCGACGCCGTCGTCAGTCCCGACGTACGTGATATCGGCCAGGTCGACGAACAGGCCGTGCTCGAGGACGCCTGGGACTCGAGCGAGCGTCGACGCCACCCCCTCGGGGTCGTCGATCGATCCGAACGCACAGTCCAACAGGAGGTTGCCGTTGTCGGTGACGACCGGGCCGTCCTTGCACTCCGCCGCTCGAAGCGTCGGGTCGCCACCTAACTCCCGAACGCGCTCGGAGACGACGCTGTAGGCGTCAGGAATGACTTCAACCGGCACGGATCGCTCGAGCGTCGGCGCGAGTTTCGAGGGGTCGGCGACGACGACGAACTCGTCGGCAGCCGCGTCGACGAGTTTCTCGCGGGTGTGCGCGCCGCCCCCGCCCTTGATCAACGCGCCGTAGGCGTCGGCCGTCGAATCGTCTGCGACCTGATCCGCCCCGTCGATCGCGAGGTCCACGCCGTCGACTTCCTCGAGCGTCGTCAGCGGAACGCTCGCCTCGAGTGCCGTCTGTCGGGATTGAAAGGAGGTTGGAATGCCGCGGATCTCGAGGCCGTCGTCGATAGCCCGACCGAGCGCGTCGATCGCGTAGGCGGTCGTCGATCCGGTTCCCAATCCGACGACGAATCCGTCTTCGGCCCGTTCGGCGGCGCGTTCACCCGCTCGGCGCTTCGCTGCGTCCGAACCGCCCGTCGTTTTCATGCGTCTATGGTGGGTAGGGACCGAGAAAAACGTTGCACACTCTCGAGTCGACTCGAGAGAGACGTCGGGCTACGAGAGGTCCGCTCGATCGAAGCGCCAGAGGCCGATCGCCACCGGGACGAGCGCCCAGAGTGCGAGCAGGACGAAGCCGAACCAAGGCTCGGCGAGCAGCGGGACGCGCTCCGTTTGATAGACGTCTGCCATCGCAAATCCGCCTTCACCGAGGACGACACTGAGTGCACTGCTGTAGGCCGAATCCGGCGGAATAGAAACGAAACTCACGAACCACTCGGGCATCGGGTCGACCATCATGCTTCCCTCCCGCCAGAACAGCAGTCCCTGCGCGAGCGAACCCCAGACGATCCAGAAGAGGACGATCAGCCCGACGACCCCGACTGCGGCCGTCGTCGTCGACCGCGTCATCGCGGAGATCCCAACGCCGATACAGACGTAGACGGCCCCGAACAGCATCGTCACGAGCGTAAACAGCAGGTAGTCGACGATCGACACCGACCCGACGAAGACGACGAGTCCGACGAAACCCACGCCGAATCCGACGAGAATCGAGACGGCGACGACGGCGGATCGACCGAGGATTTTGCCCGCGACGACCTCGCGACGACTGTGTGGCTGTCCGAGCAGGAATTTTACGCTCCCTCGCTCCCGCTCGCGAGCGATCGCCGCGTAGCTGAATACTAGCGCGATAATCGGCACGAGAAATCCCGCGGGACTCTGCAGTGCGAGGACGAGTTCCGTCGTCGACTGGGCACCCTCGCCGTCGACCTCCGCGAAGAGGTCGCCCGCCCACGACGCCAAATACGCGCCGCCGAGCGTGAACAGGGCGAAGACGGCCGTCAAGAGCGCCAGCTTTCGCGAGCGGACGGCGTCTCGAAACTCCTTCTTCCCGACGGTGATCGCACTCATTGGGCCACCCCTCGAGCATCGCCCTCGGTGTACGCGACGAACAGATCCTCGAGCGACGATTCGTCGGTTGCAAAGTCCTCGACGGTGACGCCGTACTCCTCGATAGTCCGCATGACGGTCGTCTTCGTACCGTCTCCACAGGTGACGACGACCGTCGATCCGTCCGTCGTCACCCTCGAGACCCCCTCGAGCGACTCGAGCGCCGCCCGTGCGGCCGAAGCGTCCTCGGGAATTCGATCGAGATGGAGACGGAGTTGGGTCTGATTCGGCATCGAGTCTCGAAGGCCGTCGACGGTATCCTCGGCGATCAACTGGCCGTCTCGGAGGATTCCCACTCGGTCGCAAACGGCTTCGACCTGGCCGAGGACGTGCGAGGAGAAAAAGACCGTCGCACCACGAGCGTTCTCCTCGCGGATGATCTCGCGCATCTCGCGAGCGCCGTTGGGGTCGAGTCCCGTCGACGGCTCGTCGAGGATGAGGAGATCCGGTTCGCCCACGAGCGCCGTCGCGAGCATGAGTCGCTGGGCCATTCCCTTCGAGTAGCCGCCGGCTTTCTGGTCGGCCGCGTCGGCGATCCCGACTCGCTCGAGGAGGTCGTCCGGATCGTCGCCAGCATCGTTCGATTCGATGGCGAACTCGACGTGCTGGCGACCAGTCAGTCGATCGTAACACGCGACGCCTTCTGGCAGGATTCCGGTTCGAGACCGAATCTCGAGGGTGTCGTCGGTAGCGTCGAGGCCGAAGACGCGGACGTCGCCGCTCGTGGGACGGATGAAGTCGAGGAGCAAGTTAATCGTCGTCGACTTGCCGGCTCCGTTCGGGCCGAGGAAGCCGTATATTTCGCCGCGTTGGACGGTGAGGGACAAGTCCTCGAGCGCGGTCTCCGACCCGTATCGTTTCGTCACGTTGGAAATATCGATCGTCTCCATAGTTTGTATTAGTCAGTAGTTATTTCTCAAAAGACATAGCTTATTGCACTGGATGAGTCACTATCGAGAAGGTCGCTGGATCGAGTCACCCAGCCGGCAATGGACCGAACCATTCGGCCAGCAGTGGACTGAGCCACTCGGCCAGTCGATACGATCACGATGATGGATACGACCGAACGACGAACACTCCTCGAGCGGGCGAATAGCCAGAGTGCGACCATCGGACAGGAACTGCCGGACACCATCACTGTCGGAGAAGCACAACTCCCACTCGAGGAGTTCCTCATCGAGACGCGCAAGGTCGACGGCGTCCCGGACGACGTGAAGCCGGTGCTCCGGGAGACGGAACTGAAGCTAACTGACGAGCGAAAACGACTCGTCGAACGCCTCGAGTCGGCACCGATCGATCGGGCGGAAGGCGAGGAACTCGTCGAGATGATCGTCGGCATCGACCGCGCGCACAACGCACTGCGGAGCCTGCGACGAGATCGGTTCGCGGAGGAAGCGCGAACGGCCTCGCTCGACGGCCACGAACGCTGGCTCGAGTTCGTGAACTCGATCCGACGCTGAAAGCCACTCGAACCTTTTTCGCCCCCGCTGTGGTCGGAGACCCATGGCGACATCGGACCCAGCGACTACCGGTGACTCCGGGTCGGCAGTCTCCCTCGAGAACGTCCACAAGACCTACCACCTCGGTGAGCCAGTTCACGCGCTCGACGGCGTCTCGCTCGAAATTCCGCGAGGGTCCTACACGGCGATCATGGGCCCGAGTGGCTCGGGAAAGTCGACGTTGATGAACCTCGTTGGCTGTCTCGACACGCCGACGAGCGGCACCGTCGTGGTCGACGGCCGCGACGTTGGCGGTCTAAGCGACGCCGAGCGAACGACCCTCCGCGGGACGACCGTCGGTTTCGTCTTCCAGACGTTCAACCTCATGCCGCGGCTGTCCGCCCTCGAGAACGTGGCGATGCCACAGCTGTTTCGAAACGTCGGCCGAGCGGAACGCCGTGAACGAGCGAGCACGTTACTCGAACGCGTCGGCCTCGCGGATCGAGCGGACCACCACCCGAACGAACTCTCCGGCGGGCAGCGCCAGCGAGTGGCGCTGGCTCGCGCGCTCGTCAACGAACCCGAACTCGTCCTCGCTGACGAGCCGACGGGTAATCTGGACACCGAAACCGGCGCGAACGTGCTCGAACTCTTCGCCGAGTTCCACGAGGCCGGGACGACGATGGTCGTCGTGACCCACGAACGTCACGTCGCCACCCACGCCGAGCGAATCGTTCACCTGCTCGATGGAACGCTCGAGCGCGTCGAATCTGTCGACGGAACCGATGGCGCAGACGAGCGGGGCGACGCATACGGAGGCCACTGATGCGTCTCGGCGCGAGTCTGGCACTCGCCTGGCGGTCGATTCGCGGGCACAAACTTCGCTCGACGCTGACGACCCTCGGCATCGTGATCGGCATCGCAGCCGTCATCGCGTTCGTCACGCTCGGAGCGAGCCTGCAGGCGGGCGTCATCGGCGACATTAGCCCCGACGACCAGCGCAACAGCTACGGCTGGGCGAGCGACCCCGACACCGAAGGTGGGCCACTGGCCGGTGCACAACCCGTCTTCAGCGAGGACGACCTCGAGACGCTCTCCGACGACGAGGATATCGACGCCGCCTACGGCTACATGCCGATTTCGACGCAGGCGCTCGTCTACGAGGACGAACTCTCTCCACAGAGCGACGCGCTGGTCGCGGCCGGGCCGACGTACATCAGAGACGACACGCTCGAGGAGGGTCGACAGTTCGAACAGGGCGAACGCGAGGCGGTCGTCAACCCCGCCGTCGCCGGCCAGTTCGAGGAGGATCTCGAGACCGGCGATGAACTAACCGTCGCGTTACAGGGTGGCGAGCAGACCAGCGTCACCGTCGTCGGCATCACCGAAACGTCGGAGGGGCTGAGTCCCTTCGAAGGATTCGAGCCGTCGCCGCGAGTGTACGTCCCGACGGACCCCTACTACACCGAAGACGCTGCAGGAGAGCTTCCAGGAGGCGAGGCCGGGGGTGACGGTGACGCCGGCGGCGGGGAGGGTACCGAAGGGGACGAAGCCACCGACGAGAACGCTGGCGCGAACGGCAGCGAGGACGATCAGGCGATGGCGGACGCTCGTTTCCTCGCCATCGTCGTCGAAGCCGAGTCAGCCGACGAGGAAGCGATCGATCGTGCCCAGGAGAGTGCGACCACCTACCTCGAGAGCGAGGACTCCGACGCCGGCGAGTTACTCGACGATGACCTCGAGGTAACCCTCCAGACGAGCACGGAGTTGCTCCAGCAACTCGAGGACGTGTTGGGTCTCCTGCAGAACTTTATCGTCGGTATCGCGGCGCTCTCGTTGCTCGTCGGGTCCATCGGCATCGCGAACATCATGCTCGTCTCCGTCACCGAGCGGACCCGCGAAATCGGGATCATGAAGGCCGTCGGGGCCCAAAACCGAGAGATTCTGGGGTTGTTCCTCGCAGAAGCGGTAATTCTCGGCGTCGTCGGAGCGATCATCGGCACGATTCTCGGCCTCGCCGCGGGCTATCTCGGCGTCTGGTACATCGATCTACCGCTGGTCTACCCCTACGAATACGTCGCGCTGGCGATTGTCGTCGGCGTCCTCGTCGGAATCCTCTCAGGCCTGTATCCGGCCTGGCGAGCGGCGCGCACGGATCCGATCGACGCGCTCCGATACGAGTGACGATGACGAGTACGACGTCGCGGACGGATGTGGAGCCGTCGCTCGAGGCCCAATCAGAAATTGTTTTTCAACAAATATGTGTGAAATTCGATTGGTTGGGAACGAGACTTACGTCTTCACTACGTAGTCTCGCAGGATGAAACGCCGGACGGTCGTTCGTGCCCTCGGCGGCGTCGGGACGGGAGCCACGGCTGGACTCGCCGGCTGTCTGACGCGAAACGGGGACGACGAGCCACCGAACGGCGACGACGGCGATCCAGAGCCCGACGAGCCGCGATACGACGGCACGCTCAGGGTCGCGACGTACCGTTCGATGGTCGACGGTCCGAACCCGGCCGGCGAGTGGCTCGAGGAGGCGTTTACGGAGGAGTTCCCCGACGCCGAACTCGAGTGGGTGGTTCCAAACGGCGGCGTCGACCACTACATTCGCCGCTCGGAGTACGGCGGCCAAATCGACGTCGACGTGCTCTTTGGCTTTACCGTCGGCGACCTCGCGCGAATCGACGAGCGAATCGAGGAAGGGAGTCTCCTTCGCGAACTCAATCTCGAGCGAGTCGAGGGCGTCGACGAAATCCAAGACGAGTACGAGTTCGGGGATCCACTCGGTCGAGCGCTGCCCTTCGACACGGGCTTCGTGAACCTCGTCTACGACGGGAACGAACTCGAGGGACCAGAGACGTTCGAGGAGTTGTTGGACGGCGAGTACGAGGACACCCTCCTCGCGCAGGATCCGCGAACGTCCAACCCGGGACAGGCCTTCTTCCTGTGGACGATCGACGCGATGGGGGCCGACGACGCCTTCGAGTGGTGGGAACAACTCGTCGATGCCGACGTCGACATCCACAGGTCCTGGAGCGACTCGTACGTCGGTGCCTACCTCGAGGAGGAGCGCCCAATGGTCGTTTCCTACTCGACCGATCCCGCCTTCGCCGCCAGAGAAGCAGACGATACCTCGCGTCATCAGGTCGCATTTCTGGACGACGAAGGGTACGCGCTCCCCGAGGGAATGGGGATCTTCGAAGAGGCGACCGAACCCGATCTCGCCTACGGCTTTCTCAGCACGATCTTCACGGAAGAAGCCCAATCCGAACTCGCTCACCGAAATCTCCAGTTCCCCGTCATCGACGGCATCGACACCGACTCGGCGTTCGACGGCATCGCTCGCGAACCGTCTGATCCCGTCGCGCTGGGCTACGACGACCTCGAGGGATCCGTCACCGACTGGCTCGAGGAGTGGGACGACCGCGTCGGCGACGACGTCCTCGAGAACGAGTAGTCACTGCTCGTTTTTCACGCGGCAATCGGTACATTCGAGCACGGCGGCGTACTCACCAGCAGTATGGACGAGTACGTTCTCCTCATCGCGGTCGCGAACACCGCAACGGTCCTCACGGGCGGGGCCGTCGCGTTACTCGCCTACCGCGCCTTTCGTCGGACCGGGTCTGGCGCATTGCGAGCGCTCGCGATCGGGTTTGGCTTCATCGTCGCCGGGTCGGTCTTCGGTGCGTTCGTCCACCTCCTCGGTGACAACGTCGCCCTCGGCGTCACGATTCAGAGTTCGTTCACCGCTGGCGGGTTCGGAATCGTCCTGTACTCGCTGTACGCCGAGACGTCGATGACGACCACCGTCACGATTCGTCAGTCCGAATAACGACTCGAGCGGTCGAAACGAGACCGACGTCGGTGGGACCGACGGCTTACTCGAGACGCGGCCGAATCCGATCGAGACCCATCTCGAGCATATCCGGGCTGACGGCCTGAAACTCGCCATCGTCGGGGAGGAACGGTCGAACCGAATCCCAGCTATCGCGCGCGTACCGTTCGTCGAGGAGCACGCGGACGCCGACATCCTGTGGAGAGCGAATGACACGGCCGATCGCCTGGCGAGCCTTTCTGACCGCCGGAATCGTGAGCGCGTAGGTGAACCCGTCGCCGAATTCGTCCTCGTAGGCCCGTCGGACCGCCTTCGTCCGCGGACTCGAGGTGTTGACGATCGGAACGCCACAGATGACGGCCGCCGAGAGGCGGTCGCCGCTGTAATCGACGCCCTCGGTGAGCGTTCCCCGGAGGCTCGTGACGAGAACCTTGCCGTCACCGTCGAAGAACTCGCGTTTGAGCGACTGGGTCGTCTCGGCGTCGCTCGCCGCGTCGAGCAAGACGGGTTTCTCGAGGCGCCCCTCGAGCGCGCTCGCGATCCAGTCGGCCTCGGCGTAACTCGGCATACCGACGAGGACGTTGCCGGGAAGTCGGCCGACTTTCGATATGGCGTCCACGTAGTGCGTTCGAGTCGGGTTCTCGTCCCCGGGAGGACCGCGGTTGTCGTAGGTGAACTTCGGTGCGGCAACCGCGAAACTCTCGCGGTTTTCGGCCGGGAAGTGGAGACCGTAGCGTCGTTCGACGACCGGACGGTCTTCTTCGCGCTCGAGGTACTGCAAACCAGTCACGTCGGTAAACGCGTCCATCGGCTCGAGGGTCGCACTCATGAGGATGCCGCCGCCAAAGGAGGCGAGTCGGTCGCCGATGGCGTCGCTCGGCACGCAGTTGTGCAAGGAGAGACGAGCGTTGTACGCGCGTCGCCACGAATCGGACGGCTCAGTGTCGTCCCACGTCCGCTCGAGTTCGATCTCTCGGAAGTAGTCGGTGTGACCGCGTCGGTACCACTCGCCCAGGACGCGACCGACGGCGGGGGCTGCGCGAGTTCTATCTTCGTCTTCGGCTTCGTTCAAAATTCGCTCGACGACGGCACCGACGGATTCGAGACGAACCCAATCGACGTCGCTGTACCCTTCCGTTCGGGCCCACTCTGTCAGTTCGTCTTCCGCGGGCTCGGCCGGGTCGCGAAGCGGAATCTCGGCATCGTCGAGTTCCGCGAGGTTCGACTGCCACCCCCTGTGTTTCCGGTCGAGAAACGCGGTCACTCGTCGGTCGAGTTCGCTCCGAACGTCCTGGACGAACTCGAGCGTTCGGGTGAGTTCGTCGTAGGTAACGTCGCTGTCGTTGAGTTCCGCCCTGACGAGGTCTGCGTCGGCCGTCTTCGAGCCACCCTGTGCCTGTCTCCCCTCGCGTTCGAACTTGACCGGCTGGATGACTCGAGAGAGTTCGCCTTCGGCGTCTCGGAGGGTTCGGTCTCCCACGCCGTCGCTGACCAGGTCGCGCACGCGGGGCTCTAACATGTGGGCTTCGTCACAGACGACGAACGTCGAGTCATCGAGGAGTGCCCCGGTGAACGACCCGGTCGTCTGGGGATCGAACGCGTGGTAGTAGTTTCCGATGGCGACCTCGACGTGGCCCAACACGGCCCCCATCACCGAGTGCGGGCAGGTTCCGTGGGCGACGGAGCGCGCGACCAGGTCTTCGGGCGTGAGCATTCCCGCTTCGGTGAAGTCGTAGGGGACGGCTTCGACTGCGTCACCGTCGCTGCCATCCTCGGGGAGGTCCTCGAGGTATTGCGCGTAGAACGGACAGTACTCGGTTTCGGCACCTACCGGGCCGCCCTCGCCGTACTCCGGAAGATCCGGCGGGTACGGTGTCGGTTCGCCCGCGGTCTCGAGGAACTGGCTGGTTCCGCCACCACGAGAGCCGCTGTCCGCCAGTCCGATCTGTTGGCTGCGAGCGCGTGTGGCGAGGTTCTGTGCGGTCGTGTCGCCGCCTTCGCCGGTGAGGTCGCGGGTTCGATCACGGAGCGTCTCACAGCGGTCGTAGACGTTGCCGTCGTCGATGCCAGCTTTCCCCTCGCGGTTGTACGGACAGACGTCGGCCTTTCCGACGAGCGTGAGCCCCGAGACGGGGTTCCAGTCGTCGGGCAAATTCTCGTTGATCGTCTCGAGGTCTGTTTCGAACTGGCGCAGTTGCTGTTTGACGCTCGTGAGAACGAAGACGCGCTCGTAGTCGGTGTCGGGGTCGCGAACGAGGTCGATCCCGGCGGTGAGCGCGATCATCGTCTTCCCGGTGCCACAGGCCCCTTCGATGACGGTATAGCCGCCCTCTCGAGCGGTGTCGATAGCGGATTCGATGCCGTCGACTTGCTCGTCGTAGGGCTCGCGGTGGCCGAAGATCGAACGCCAGTCCGTCATGGGTTCCGTACTCGTCGTCGGTCGTCCATAGCTGTGACGAACCAGACTGGCTCCCTTATCAGTGATAAATGTGAGGCGCTCGAGTGCGAGTGAACTTGCCGCCCCTCGGTTGTCGAAAGAAGCCTCGAAACGGGTAATGTGACGCGTATTTCAGTGTTTCGGCTGGACGTTGCCGGCGTAGTCCTTACCAGTATTGGCCACCACAGTATAACCGTGAAAGTCCCCAAGTCCCTCCGCGAAGTCGATCGAGACGGTGCAGTCGTTCGCACCCAGGAGTACGACGACGGAAGCATCATCGCCGTCGATTTCGGCGACACCGGTGAGAACGTCGCGATCGACGTCGTCGACTCCGTCGCGCTCATCGTAACCGACGACGAGCAGTTCGAGTTCGAACTGCCACCCGAAGCCAGCGACATCACCGTCAACAACGGCGTGCTCACGATCAAAGAGTAACCGCCGCGTCAGGCTCGCCGACGCGGGTGAAACACAACCCATTCCCGTTTTGCCGCCCTCGTACCGATATGAGCGAATCCGACGATTCTGATTCGGCCGTCGACGCCGACCGCTGGCGCGAGGAACTCGAGTCCAAACGCGCCGAAAAGGACGAATTCTTCGCGGAACATCCCCAGTCACCGGTTCCGCCGGAAGACCGCGAGACGTTCGACGGACTCGAGTACTTCGAGCTCGACCTCGACTACCGCGTCACCGCGACGGCGACCGTTCACGAGGACCCCGACGTCGTCCTGATGGAGACGACGGCGGGCAGAGAGATGCGCTATCTTCGCGTCGCGACCCTCGAGTTCGACCTCACTCGAGCCGACGCGGAACTCGAGGACGGTACGTACGAACTCGCAGCCTACCAACTCGAGAGCCCCAACGACGAGCCACTGTTCGTCCCCTTCAGAGACAAAACGACCGGTCAACAGAGCTACGAGGGCGGACGGTACATGGAGTTAGCTCCCGATCGGGGGCTCGAAGACGGCGACGAGATTACCGTCGACTTCAACATCGCGTACACGCCGTTTTGTGGCTACAGCGAGACGTTCGACTGTCCCCTCCCGCCGGAGGAAAACTGGCTCGAAGTGACGATTCCCGCCGGCGAACGGAACGGATAGCGTGACCATCACGCTCGCTGACGGCGGTTTCGGATCCAGCCTGTCTCGTCGACCCCGGGACCGTTTCGAGTCCGTTACTCGCGCGAAAAATCACCACAAGCGGCGGAATTCGAGTGGAAACGAGGGGGTTGCCGGAGAAGATACCTCGAGTCGAAATGGCGGGCCGTCTCATTGGGTGTCTCGAACGAGCAGGAGGCGGTTCGCCGCGCCATCGCTTGGGTCGGACAGATCGTTACGGCGCAACGCCGACGGTGAGCAACGTCCCGAACTCTCGATACCGTTCGACCATCTCCTCGCGCGTGTCCCACTCCTCGAGCGGGAATTCGGCCTCGGCTGGAATCGTGATTTCGCGATCCGGAACGTGGTCCTGCTCGGCGACTGCGAGTCCGCTCTCTCGGAACGCGTTGCGATACTGCTCGCGATCCCAGCGCGTCATCTCGATCGAGATGTTGTCTTGCCACTCGTGAGAGTGAACGTTCTCCTCGTAGTAGTTCACGGCGCAGTAGAACGTCCCGCCCGGACGAAGCACGCGTGCGACTTCCTCGAGCGTGTGGCGTGGATCGGGCGCATAGTAAAACGCCTCCATCGAAAACACGTGATCGATCGAGTCGTCGGCGAACGGCAACTCGTCGAAATCACCGACGAGGAAGCCGACGACGGGGTCGTCGGTGTATCCCGCTGCGTTGCGTGCCATTTCGGGTGAGCCGTCGAGCCCGTATACACGGCCCGCGTCCTTCGTGTCCCGCAGTGCCCGGCCGGCGTAGCCGCTACCGCATCCGAGGTCGAGAATCGTGTCGCCAGCCTCCACCGGCATCCGCGCGAGGACGTGTTTTGCGGTGTGCCAGTGACGGTCTTCCATCCCTCGGTCGCGGCCGCTCGTCGCCCACTCGTCGAACTCCTCGCGAACGCTCATACTCGAGTGCTCACGCTCGGCGATCAAAACGCGTTCGACTCGAAGTGAAGGGGGTTCGAATCCACTAAGAAACAATCGTAGCCACTGCAAGTGTTACCAACCCGATCGCCAGGCGTGTCGGCAACCAGTGTGTGAATCAGTTGAATTGATATTAGAGAAGGTTGCAGAGAGCAGTTTCTACAGATCAATCTCTTTCGCCCGCTTGATGGGATCGATGGTTTCTTTAGGGCAGCCTAAAAAGAGGAAAGTGGAGAGGTTTAGGCCGGCCGAAACCCGTGGGCATCGGGCGAAGGCCGAACCAATAGCTCCTGCTGACACACTTTTTTGGCAACCACTTCGAACTAATCGGAAGGTATATGTGTTTTAGGCCAGCCTAAATCTAGATATGCAACAGCGCGATACCGATCAAACGCAGCGATCTACGATGAGTCGTCGACCGTTCCTCGCAGCCACGAGCGCTTCGGTAGCCGGACTCGCCGGACTCGCCGGCTGTCTTGGTGATGACGACGCTCCACCGCTGACAGACTCCGATCCAGGGGAGAGCGGGGTCGATTCCGGTGGCGTCAGGTGGGACGACCTCGGCAATCTCGAGGGGGAGATCAGCATTTACTGCGGTCGCGACCGTGATCAGATCGACGACGTGTTCGAGGCGCTCGAGGACGAGTACGACGATCTCTCCGTCAGCGTCGATTACGACGATAACGACGTCCACGTGAACCAGATCATCGAGGAAGGCGACGCCACCGCAGCGGACCTCATGTACTCACAGGATCCCGGCGCGCTCGGCGAACTAGAGCGCGAGGGCGTCGTTCAGGCGCTGCCCGACGATATCGTCGAGGGTGTTCCCGAAAGCTACCGAGACCCCGACGGCTACTGGACCGGCGTCACCGGCCGCGTCCGTGCGATCCAGTATAACACGGAGCGATTAGATGAGACGGAGTTCGACGGCCCCGAGGACTTCCCGGACGACATCATGGAATTCGCAACTGACGAGCGGTTCCAGGGGATCATTTCGACGCGACCCAACTCCGGGACCTTCCGCGGATTCATCCAGGCGATGGTCGAACTCGAGGGCGAGGACGACACTCGCGAGTGGGTTCGCGGTATGATGGAAGATCAGGACGCCCAACTCTTCACGAGCGGGGGAGACCAGGCAGCGGCCGTCGAGCAAGGCGGTGACGACGACCCGATCATCGCACTCGGAAACAGCTACTACGCCGCCCGTCTCATCAGCGAGGACCCCGACTCACCGATCGACGTCGCGTTTACGGAGAACGACGCCGGCTGTCTGTTCAGTGTCGCGGGCGTCGCCGCCACGAACGCCGTCAGCGACCCCGACCTCGTCGCGGAGTTCGTCCGTCACCTGATCGCCGAAGAAGGCCAAGAGCTCATGATGGAACAAAACGGCGAGTACCCCGTCGTCGAGGACGTCGACTACGTCGACGAACTCCCAGACCTCGACGAGATCAACCCACCCGAATTCGATCTCAGCGACTTCGACATGGACATGCAGGGTGCCAGAGACATCATCGAAGACGAAGGGATGGAAGTCTAAAACGCGAGAATAGAGTTGTTACACGCTACGGGGGCATCGTAACTACCCGCCTTCGACTTGCAGTGGGGCGAGAGCGGTTCGGGGGATTTAGGTGAACCTAACTCAAAGCACGTAGCGACAGCCGGTTTCGACATACCGAGTAGCCGACCATAATGAAATCACTCACGAACTATCTCGACGCTCCGCGGTCGCTCGAGGAACTCTCGAAGCGACTCGGCGTGACCGACCGCTCGATGGCCGCCTTGGTACTACTGAGTGCCGTCGTCGCGTTTCTCGTCATCTCGCCGATGTTCTGGTTGCTCTGGCGTGCGATTACGGTCGAACCGTCGCGAGCGATCGACCTCATCTTCTCTTCGCGGACTGCCGGAACGACGATCAACAGTATCGCCTTGATGGGGCTCGTGACCGTGTTCTCGATTGGACTCGGCGTTCCGCTCGCGATCCTCACGACCAGAACAGACCTCCCGAACCCACGATTCTGGACCGTCGTCGCCGCGCTCCCGCTCGTTATCCCGAGTTATATCGGTGCGATCGCGTTCACCGGAATGTTCGGCTCCGGCGGGCAGGTCGATACGCTCTTCGGGACGACGATTCCGAACCTCGACGGACTCCCGGGGGCCATATTCATCATCACGCTGTACACGTACCCCTACGTGTTCTTGACGACGAGAGCCGCGTTGCTGTCGATGGATAGTTCGATCGTCGACGCCGCACGAACCCTGAACGCCGGTCCACTCGAGGCGTTTCGCCGCGTCACCCTTCCACAGATTAGGCCGGGAATCGCCGCCGGTGCGTTGCTCGCCGGCCTCTACGCTATTTCCGACTTCGGAACGCCCGCGTTTATGGGTGCGAGCGTCTTCACGAGTCGAATCTACTGGGAGTTCAACAACTTCGCCGTCGAGTACGCCGCGTTGCTCGCGCTGCAGTTGATTGCGATCGTCGCGATCGTCCTCGTCATCGAAGCGGGTATCGGTCGTGACGAAGACGCAACCGGTGGCCCCAGCAACGGCAGCGTGATCCGCCTCGGCCGCTGGAAGTGGCTGGCAATAGGCTTCATCTCCTCGCTCGGAGTGCTCACGCTCGTCATTCCGGTTGCGATCTTTACGAACTGGCTGTTTCGCAGTCAGGGAGATCCGATCTCGTCGCTCGAATTCGAGTGGGTCTACGCGTTCAACTCGGTCCACCTCGCCCTGATCGCCGCATTCGTCGCCTGTCTGTTCGCCCTTCCCGTCGCCTACTACTCGGGCCGAACGAACTCGCTACTATCGCGGATCTTAGAGCGAGCGACCTACATCGGATTCGCCGTTCCCGGCGTCGTCATCGGACTGGCACTGGTGTTTCTCGGGACCAGAACGCTCCCTTCGTTTTACCGCCAGGGAATCTGGCTGCTCGTCTTCGCCTACGTCGTTCGCTTCCTGCCACAGGCCGTCGGAACCGTTCGTTCGTCGGTCCTGCAGGTAGACGCGAAGACGATCGAAGCCGCACGGACGCTAAACGCCAGTCGACTCGAAGCGTTCAGACGAATTACGCTCCCGCTGATCATGCCCGGCGTGGTCGCCGGCGGTGTTCTCGTCTTTCTGACGACCATGAAGGAACTCCCAGTAACGCTGATGCTTCGTCCCGTCGGCATGGAGACATTAGTTTCTATCATCTGGGGGGCTCAAGCCGACCTCGCCTATCGATACGCGGCGTTCCCGTCGCTGTTGCTCATCCTCATCTCGGGATTCTCGATGCTCATCTTGCTTCGCCAGGAAGGGAGCGATCTCAACTGAGCATTCGCGATCACTCAAACCGATAGAAGAAACGACAGAGTGTCAGTTGTCGACACCAAACAGATCCGCACTATTAAGTCGGTTCCGAAAGTTGTTCAGGCCAGTAATGGAGTATTCGCTTGCAATCGACGAGACACCAGCAACGGTATCGGGTGGAACGGGTGTACTGTTACTTCACCCGAGTACGGGTGAAACGGACCGCATCGATACCGATTTTCTCAAAACCGACACCGACTACTTCCTCGTCATCTCCACACGAACCACCGCCCGCGAAGTCAAACAAAAACTCGAGTACTACGACGTCGACGAAGACTGTGCCGAGATTCTCGACACCCTCAGTATCGAACGCGGCTACTCCCGACGCTCCGCCGACACCGTCCACTACGTCGCCGCACCCGACGACGTCGACGGCATCGTCGAACACATCGACGGCTTCCTCGAGGCACACGATGGCAAACTTCGCCTCAGTTTCGACTCCATCACCGAACTCGCCTACTACGCCGGCGACGAGGAAGCTCTCGAAACCGCCGAACGGATCGTCGAATTGCTCGAGAAACACGACGCAATCGGTCTCTTTCACGTCTCGGAAGACCCCCACGACGAGGCACTCGTTGCGCAGTTCCGTGACGTATTCGACGGAACGATCGATCTCGACGAGGACGGCCACATCGACACCGACTTCGACTAACTAGTAATTCCAGTCCTTCGCGTTCGTCGCTCGAGAAATTGTCACTCCTCGAGAGAATCGAACGTCTTCTCGGCCCATGTCACCGCGTACTCGGCACCGTGATCACGGTACGCACTCGTATCGAGTGCCGCAAACGGCGCTGGAAGTTCGATGGCGTGTTTGATCGCTGCACACGCGAGTTCGGTTGCATCTGCAAAGTCCGTCTCACCCCGGGCGACGGCCCGTGGCAATTCCGAGACTCGATCCTCGAGTCGCGTTCCCGCATCCTGCCACGCGTCGGCGAGGGCAGGGTGGGCCTCGTTCCACGTCGCGAACTCCGCTCGGGTCTGGAGACCAACCCATCCATCGTATAGTGCCGACGCTACCTGATACGTCTCGTTCGGATCGAGTGCGACCGCGTCGTCGAGTTCGCGATACTGGTCTTCGAAAAACCCGAGGAAGTGTTCGGGAACGCCGAGTGATACCTCGACGACCGCCTCGGCGAGTAAGAAGTCGACGAACGCCTCCGGCGACCCTTCGACACGAGGCTTGATAATCACGACCGGCGGATCACTCTGGCGAGTCCACGCGACGCTTCCATCACCCGGCATACCGATCGTGAAGTCCGTACCCGCGTATCGAGTGAGCAACGTCGGGGCGTCGTTCGGAAGCCACTCGGCAGGATAACTCGCCGGCTCGAGCGAATCGACGAGGAGACCGAGATCTTCGGCCTGTGTGGGCGGAATCGTCTCGAAGTCTCGATCCGACTCGAGGACGCGAACTGTCGGCGCGTAGGACTCACGAACGGACTCGACCGAACTCGAGAGGTCGCGAGTCTGGAACATCAGACGAGAACAGTCTGGAAGACGACCAACAGTGACAGGAGTGCTGCGACGGTGATCGTGGTGAGAACGACCTTGGTTGGAGTGCTCATACGCTACTGAACTCGACCGCGTCGCTTAAATCCATCTGTCTCGCCTACCGATCCCCGACGAGTTCCATCGCGAACGAGACTCACGGGCACCGATTTGAGACGATCCCCAGAGCAGGGGTGGCGTCCGCTTAGATCCCTTCGGAAAACGAAACGGGTGAGACCATTGGAAAACCTTCATTTCAACTGGAGTATGTATTCTGTATAGTCCCGTCGTATGCCGCCAGAAGTGAGGTTCTGGAGTTGCAACAGAGGGGTCTGTTAAGGAGAGCCTGAGCGAACCGAATCCAAACGCTCTGGTTTCGGAATCGACTCCCTCGAGAGACTCGTTGGTCACGGTCGTACCCGGTGGCACTCAAACAGGCCGAACGCTACTACTGGACTACCCGGTGAACTCGACTAACGGGCTACCCGAAAGACCCAACCCACGAAATTACTCCTCGTCTTCGTCGTTTCGCCAGGAATCGGGAACGTCGATAACGTATCGGCCGTCCTCTTGCAGCGAGATAATGTACTCTTCGCGATTGTAGAGTTCCATGAGGTTGAGTTCGTACTGTCCCGGACTCACGATCTTGATACTCTCGAATTGTTCGTTGAGTTCCGCGCGGAGTTCTTCGATCGACGGTTGCTCTCCCGTCGGTTCGCTGACGACACGACCGTCACTCGGTGGCTGCGCATCGCTCGAGGCTGCGTTTGCGTGTTGTGGATGAGACGCACCATCTCGTGTATCTGGAGACGGGTGATCCGTTTCCGGAAGATCGTTACTCGAGACGACTTCACTCCGAGCATCGGCCTGTGCCGTATCCTCGTCGTCGGCAACAATCGTCCCGTCTGCTCGAGTTGGAGTTGGTTCGGCGTTCGTTTCGGGTGTACGCTCGTTGCCGTCACTCGAGGGTTCAGACGACGCTGGACTCGAAGCCGGGGTGGCCGACGCCGACCCCTGTGTTTCCGGTGCACCCCGATCCCCATCCGACGGGGCATCCGACCGGTTTTCGGGTCGACGAGCTGTTTCGGGCCACGCAGTAAATTCCTCCGTCGTCGACTCTTCGGACGGGTTGTCCGGTTTGGCCTCGTCGGGCCACGATTGGGGCTGTGGCTGTGACGAATCGCGTTGGCTCGGTGTACTCGACTGCGGCGATCGTTCTGGTGACGATTCGCTCGAGGCTTGTGGCGTTTCGCTCGTCGTTGGCGGCGATTCGCTCGAGACCGGTGGAGCATCGTCTGCGGTATCCGACTCCGAGGAAACCCAGCCACGAACTGTTTTCGCAGCACGCCCGACGGTTCCGGTGGGAGAAGACGAAGACGGAGAGGACGCGTCACCAGCACTCTCGGTAGCACCCGCTGACGCCTCACTCGAGTGAGCCGAGTTGCTCGTCGCTTGTCCAGACGGTGCAAACTGGAACTTGTTTCCACCGCAGTCTGGACACCCCGACAACATCTCTTTGGAACCGTCGGGAAATGTGCGACCGCAGTTCGTACATTCGTGTGGCATTAGTCTCGGGACACGAGGGCACTGATCAGCGTTTCATCCTTGTGGAGCGTTTCGATTTGATTTGCAGGACCGATAACAGTCAACTTTGCTGCAGACTCGTTGTTACCCATAATCCGACCGAGCAACGAGGAATCGCGTGTCGAGGATTTTGGATACGTCTCGATCTCGATCCCGTTGAACTCATCGGGACTGATTTCGGACATCGTCACCTCGATCAGTTTACTCTCTTCGTCAGGACTCAGTCCTTCCTCGAGAATAACGATGTTCCCCTCGTGGACGCCATCCAAGATCATCCGGATCTTCTCCATCGAGGCCAAACTATCCATTCGTTCGCCGCTGATCAAGTCGATCTGGACACCGTCGGGTGTGTCTGGGTCGTCTGCGTTAGTTGCGTGTGGCATCGTTGCTCACCCGAAGTACTCCGCAATTTTTTCGTACACTTCGTCCATGTTCTCGCCTTCTTTCGCCGAGAGCGGGACGGTCTTGTGCTGTGGGAACGCGTCTTCGATCCGTTTGACGCTCGAGTCCTCGAGGTCGATCTTGTTTGCGAAGATCAACACCGGGAGATCGCGAGATTCGATAATCCCGATCAACATCGTGTTGACTTGCGTGATCGGATCCTCTGCGCTATCGAGCACGTAAATGACGCCGTCGACGTCCTCACGAAGCCAGTGCATCGCCTCTGCGACGCCTTCGGTGGCCTCGCGGGAGCGACGGATCGCATCGTCTTCTTCCATCTCGTCGGTAAACTCCTCGTAGTCGACTTTCGTCGTCACACCAGGCGTATCGACGATATCGATCGTTACCGACTTCCCCTCACGTTCGATCTGAACATCTTCTTTCCGGCGTGCGCGACGCGTTTCGTGTGGGATATGACTCTCCGCACCAATCGCGTCACCAGTCCAGTCTCGAGCGATTCGGTTGGCGAGCGTTGTCTTTCCAGCGTTTGGTGGACCGTAGATACCGATTCGTTTGGGTTCCTCATCCGTAAAGAGGCGGTCTGTAACCCGAGAGATACTAGTTTTGAGTTCTGTGAACAGTCCCATCCTTGGGGCCCTCCAGCACCGCGGGTGGCAGTTGCGCGACCGCGGGGTGCATCTGCGCGTACTACAAACTGAATCTACTTAAGCCTACGTCAGACGGATAGACAATTCACCGTACCAGTGTAGCGTGATGTGATTCTCGAGAGTTGAGTGATGCGTTGAAGCAACCTTCACACTCTAGTTCTATTACTCTAGTCGCTACTCACCGTTCTTTCACACTCTGCTACTGCAGTCACTCCTCACCGTTCGTCGCCACAATTTGTGCGCACCATTCGTCGTCACGATTCGTGCGCGATGATAGAAACAAGCACGGAATACCTCGGATAGATTGGAGCTCGCCTGGTCCAGAGCAGAAGCTACCTTCGTTCAGCAACGATCCGTGTCTGGGAGTTACGGTCGTGTAAACTGGATACATCCCCACGACTACCAGGAACATTCGACATGACAGGGCATGGATGCTAAGAATATATCCCACGAATACTACGAACAGATAACGTGCCGACCCATGAATATTGAAAGCATGCAACATGGGAATTGAATGCATGCAACATGAAAATCGATATACTGGGTTGGATCTCGGTACTGAATGTTCGAGAGGGATCACCCCCACCCCTTCGTTTCGACTGGAGACGTCCGACCCCCTGTGGGGGATCGTTCGTCGAATCTGGTCGCTTCCGGATGGAGAAAACGACGATACTGCTGATGTTCCGGACGTGAAGCCTCTAGAGGAGTGATTTGGTGGAGAAGAACTAGTCTAGTAATTCATGCAGTCTAGAGACGCCGTTCTAGCAGGGTCTAGTAACTAATACCAATACATCTAGTAAAAATCTGTTTTTGCTAGTGCTACGGACCGTGTTTTTCACCTAACTACTTAAAACCCTCCCGTTTAGAAGACCTTTCGAGACCCCCTCCCTCCTTCGGCGCGCTCCACCTGAAACGAAGGGGTGGGGGGCTTCACTCACTCCCGTAACTGGTTCCGACAACGAACCAATCTCGTTTAGAGGGGGTTCCACGGCCGTTATCGGACGCCCAACGGAATTTTCCCTCCGTCCTCGACAGTCCAATCAAATCGATTTATTCGCCGCTCGAGTAGACTCCGTCAGCATTCCTAGAACTTTCATTCTAATATCTAATTGCCCTTATTGGTACTAGAACAGTGTGATACGCACGGTGCTCGATCCACAAGCTAGTCTCTCTCCAATCTCGGTATGTGAGTTACACCACTGCGTTGGATGTTAGCACAATCAAACACGGGACTCGAGTAACGTTCTACTACTACTCGAGACAGTGCAAGCGGAGTGCATCGATCGTCGAACACTGTTCGTGTGCAATCGACCTGAAACGGACGTGTTAGGTGGTTCTGATGGGTCGGTCTGTCTTCGGCTGGTCGCAGGTTTTGCGTATTAGCGCTCAACGGACGACAATCGTCGACTCTCTCGTTCCTCGCCCTGAAGCGAAGGGAAGAATTTAATAGCCTGGTTTTCCTCTGTTTCGTTTGCATCAACTGGACCCCGGTTAGGAACGTTTGGTAGTAGATCACCAAATATGGGCCATCTACCCCACAATATTCCTGATTTTGGGTCTTGGATTCCACTCGAAGTAAGGGGGTATGTGTACGACGGATGTCAGACGATAATTCAGAACCCACAGGCGCAGACCACGTCGATACCGACGAGGCACACGGATTCTCGAATCTCGAGCGATCCGATCTCGATGGCAATGACTCGAGCCAGGGGCTATTCGACGATCTGCTCAGCGGCGAACCGATTTTCGAGAACAAGGAAGTGCTTCGTCCTTCCTACACGCCACACGAGCTCCCACACAGAAGCGACCAGATCAACAAGATGGCGACGATTCTCGTCGCAGCGTTGCGCGGGGAGACACCCTCGAACATTCTCATCTACGGGAAAACTGGCACTGGGAAAACTGCGAGTGCAAAATTTGTCAGCAAAGAACTCGAGAGTACGTCCCAGAAGTATAGCGTTCCCTGTGACGTCGAATACATCAACTGTGAAGTCACTGATACGCAGTATCGCGTGCTCGCGCAACTCGCGAACAAGTTCATCGACAAGAACAAAGAACGCATCGACGACCGAATCGACGACCTCGAGGCGCTCAAAGAGGCATTCGAGGAGTACGATCGAGCGTCTCAGTCGGACCCCGACGTTTCCGCTGGAACTGACACCGGGTCGGAGACGTTGTTCTCAGAGACGGCGGACCACGACGATACATCCGGGGGGACACCCACGGAGTTGAGATCGCCAGATGACGTAGATGCGCACGCTGTTACCGACGAATCATCGGAAACTGATACCCACACCGATGATCGAGCTACTCCGAACGCATCGTCGGGCGATGGCTCCGAACACCCTTCCGCGGTTCCAGCTGAAACGAAGGGGGAACCTACCGAGTCGACGGTGGCGGGTTCCGACACACCGGCCACGGCGGAATCATCGCCACACCCACTCGAGTCGACGCCGTTCGAAACGAGCGAGGATATCGACGATCGAATCGCCGAACTCGAAGACGACAAGGAATCCTTCGAGGAAGTTCCGATGACTGGATGGCCGACAGACCGCGTCTACAGCGTCTTTTTCGACGCCGTCGATTACGACGAACGCGTCGTCGTCATCATGCTCGACGAGATCGACAAACTCGTGGAGAAAAGCGGCGACGATACGCTGTATAACCTCTCGCGAATGAACTCCGAACTCGAGAACTCGCGCGTGTCGATTATCGGTATCTCGAACGATCTGAAGTTCACCGACTTTCTCGATCCTCGCGTCAAATCCTCACTCGGCGAAGAAGAGATCGTTTTCCCACCTTACGACGCGAATCAACTGCGTGATATCCTCGAGCACCGCTCGGAGGTTGCGTTTAAAGAAGGTGCACTTTCGGACGACGTTATTCCCCTCTGTGCTGCATTCGCCGCACAGGAACACGGTGACGCACGGCGAGCGCTCGATTTGCTTCGCACGGCAGGCGAGTTAGCGGAACGATCTCAGACGGAGACGATCGTCGAAGAACACGTCCGCCAGGCACAGGACAAGATCGAACTCGACCGAGTCGTCGAAGTCGTTCGGACGCTGCCGACACAGAGCAAACTCGTCCTCTTCGCGATCATTTTACTCGAGAAAAACGGCGTCAACAGCATCAACACTGGCGAAGTGTTCAACATCTACAAGCGCCTCTGTGAAGAGATCGACGCAGACGTCTTGACCCAACGCCGCGTGACGGACCTCATCAGTGAACTCGATATGCTCGGTATCGTGAACGCAGTCGTCGTCTCGAAGGGACGATACGGTCGAACGAAGGAGATCAGTCTCTCCGTTCCGCTCGGTGAGACGGAGGCCGTGTTACTCTCGGATTCCCGCCTCAGCGATATCGACGAAGTTCAGCCGTTCGTCCAGGCACGATTCGAAAACTAACTACGTTCCCCGTGAGGGAAACGCGTACTCGGGTCTCCCTCGATCGATACACCGACGAACAGCAACGTCGTTCCTGTCGAGAGCTCGCACGTCTCCCCTGTCCAGTCGAAATAGGGGGCTATCGGCGGACAACGAAGCACCGATATGCTGCGACTGCCTCCGCTCTCGTATGAACAGACGGGCAGTTCTCGTCGCGTGCTCGAGTCTACTACCACTGGCTGGCTGTACGACACTTTTCGAAGACGATGCGATCGATAAACGAGGAGAACTCGATGTCGTCATCGACGGCGAACCACACGACCTTTCCGCCGATCGATATCAGGCGGAACACGCCGACGATCACTCGATCGACTTTCACCTCCACGAACACGACGATCAGTGGTACATGGAAGGTGAGGAACCGGTAACGTTCGCAACCGGAATCGATCTCCTTCCTCACTTCGAGTACGAAACCGAAGCCGACGACCACGTCGTGACGATAGACGACACTGTCTACGACGGGTCGGAGTCTCCGACGTCGATCGACTTTCTCGCCGACGACGAGTCAGTCGATCCGACCTCCTACGAGATCCAAGATGGGGATGCGCTTCGACTCGAGATCGAGACCGACGAATAACCCGCTGTACCGTCGGTTGATGCGTTAGGCGACTGTCGTCTGTTATTCGGGTGCAGCGTACTCGAGTGCTGTTTCTCTCTGAGCCGTTTGGTTACTCCTCGTCGACGCGTTCGGCTGGAACGCCGGCAACGGTCGTGTTCGCGTCGACGTCTTTCGTGACGACCGAGCCTGCACCGACGGCTGCACCTTCACCGATCGTGATGTCACCGAGTAACGTCGCGTTCGCCCCGATGTGGACCTCGTCTTCGACCGTCGGGTGTCGTTTGACTGGTTCGTTCCGATCGCCCCCGAGCGTAACGCCGTGGTAAAGATGTACGTCATCACCAATTTCGGCTGTTTCGCCGATGACGACGCCCATTCCGTGGTCGATTGTCACGCGTCGCCCGATCGTCGCACCGGGATGAATTTCGACGCCGGTCACTATGCGGACGAGATGCGAGAGGAACCTGGCGAGAACTCGCACGTCGCGCGTCCAGAGCCAGTGGGCGAACTGGTGGGCCCAAACGGCGTGCAACCCAGGATAACAACAGACGACCTCGAGGGACCCGGTTGCAGCCGGGTCACGCTCGCACATCGTGCGGACGTCTTCACGAAGCCGGCTGAGCATTTTCCTCCCGGGAGGTCGCGGTCGCTGGAGTGTGATGTGCACTGGGAACGTTCGTTCGACCGCACGAGTGACACCACCGGCTGTCGACGCGAGTGTGGTCGTTCCAGCCGATTTCAATACTCTTGCCGGTGGTGTTCATATCCATCCGTTCCGACGAAATCACCTAAAAGGGTTCGTTTCCGCGCCCCGAGCGAATTACTTCCCGCGCTCGAGTCGCGACCCGATTCGCGTCGGGAGATCGGCGTCGGAAACTGCCGTCTGGACCGATTCGATGTCGTACTCCACACGGTACGTGTCGACCGTCAGGTGATCGAGGTCAAGCACCGCGTAGGCCGCTCGTGGATCTCCGTCTCGCGGTTGACCAACGCTGCCTGGATTGACGACGATTCCCTCGCGAAAGCGCTCGACGCCCTGGACGTGCGTGTGGCCGAGAACCAGGATGTCTTCGTCCTCGAGGAGCCCCGGCGAGAATTCCTTGGGATAGGTGTAGCGAGTGTAGCGCTTCGGGTCGTCAGGATGGCCGTGGACGAGTTTCACTCGTCCGTCACACGCCAGTCGTTCGGTCGGCAGCGATTCGAGCCACCCCAACTGATCATCGGAGAGCTGGTCCGTCGCGTGTTCGACGCCAGCGCGGGCCATTCCGTTGAACTGAAACGGAGCCTCGTCGACGACTGCGGCGTCGTGATTTCCCATCACTGTCGGCACGTCTCGCGTGCGAAGTACGTCGACACAGGCCGCCGGCCACGAGTTGTAGCCGACGACGTCACCGGCACACAGCAGGCGATCGACTGACGGCATGTCCTCGAGCACCGCCTCGAGAGCGATCCGGTTGCCGTGGATGTCGGAGAGTAGTCCGACGTTCATACCCGGGTGTACGGTCTTGAGCAGTTTGTACGTTCGCCGGGCGAACGCCCATTGAACTCGCCGTGCCTTACTCCCACTCCCAGTAATTTGACCCCGAAATCGGCAGTTCGAGCCAGTACGATGGAGGTCGAACGTTCAGTTCCGCAAAAAGGGCTGTACGTACTCAGTTGCCGTTCTCGAGTGCCGTTTCGAAGCCGCCGTCAGTGCGGGCGACGCCCGCTGCACAGACTGCGTGTTCGAACTCGAGGTCGTAGGCGTCGGTTGCTGCTTCTGTCGCGGTGGTCGCCTCGAAGTCGAACGATTCGGGTGCGTTCTTCTCGTACGTCGCGACGAGCGTCGGCTCTTCGACGGTCTCGACGAGCAGGGCGTCTTTTCGGACCGTTCCGATCAGCGCTTCGCCGTCGGCACCGATCGTCGCCCCGATTCGGGGCGTGTCGTAGTCGTCTTTCTCGTAGTCGAGTGCCAGGAGACTCTCCGCGAGGGCGTCTCGAGCGGGATAGCCTAACTCGAGTTTCTCCGCGATGGGGTCGACGTGCGAGCCGTTTCCGAACGCGGCCGTCTCGCCCGTCGGGGTGTCGACGAGTCGGAGGCAGTTATACGAGACGTACGGGTTGTCCGTTTCGGGTGCGTCCGCCGTGGGACCGACAGTGAGCGCGTCGTCTCGAGTCGAAATCTCCCGGTTCGGGAAGGATCGTGATGAGACGCGGTAGGCACCGACGTCGGGACCGACGACGACGAATCGTCCGATGTACATGCGAGAAGGTGTGCGGGTGAGAGGAAAATGAATGTCGGTTTACTGCTAGTCGTATTCGATAGCGTTGTCGAGTCCAGTGAGAGGATTTATATCAGATTCCGCAGCGAATCTGTGTGTGACTACGCAAGCGGAGTGCCTGGACGCTCTCCGAGATGCTGCCGAGGAACTCGGTTGTTCACCGACGAAAGCGCAGTACGAAGAACTAGGAATGACCCCAGCCTCTGCAACGATCATTCGAACGTGCGGTGGTTGGAATAATGCGAAAGAACGTGCCGGGCTAGCAACGTCGTACTCGAGAGGTTCCCGTGTGAGCCCGAAGCCCGACGATGTCGACCTTCCCGAGGGAATGTCTTGGGAAGCGTTGACCGTCGATCAACGGTGGCACTATCGAAATACCGAGTGGAATACCGAACGGACATTACGCCGCCGCCGTCGGCTCCGAGCGTGGCTCAACGATCAAAAACAGCGTTGTTCACGATGCCCTATCGACCACGTTGGGTGTCTCGACTTTCATCATCGCAATCCAGACTCAAAAACGATGGCCGTGGGCCGGATGGTTACATTTGGTTACGGGAAAGATGCACTTCGCGCTGAAATAACAAAATGTGTCGTACTCTGCGCAAACTGCCATCGAAAAGAACATTTTCGCACTCTAACCCGTCCACTCCAACGGTGGGTCCATTCTCAAAAGCACATCTCTGGTGGTTGTAAGCGATGTGTCGAAGATGATCCAGCTTGTCTCGATTACCACCACAACTCGGGCAATAAGCGTGCTACTGTCGCGGCCCTCGTCGCTGCGAACCGATCGAAACAACGAATCCGCACCGAAATCGAACGGTGTGTCGTCCTTTGTGCTAACTGCCACCGAATCGAACACTACAAGCATACAACTGAGTAATCCACAGACGTATCCCAGTTCGTAACACTCTAATACGGGACTCATCTACTACAGGACACACCGTTGGTGAAAACGCCCAACGGGGACATATCAGTCCATTAGGGTAGTGGCCAATCCTTCGAGCTTCTGGGGCTCGAGACCCTGGTTCGAATCCAGGATGGACTACTCTTCTCGGTTCTTCGTCTCGAGGCTCATCGCCCAGCCGTCGGTCCGTCTCCAGTTGAAACGAAGGGGTTCGATAGGCGGCCCATAACGCTACTCACACTCGAGAATCGCTGCACACTGATTCGGGCCCGACAGCCGATTACACGTCGTCACGTTCGTAGGCCCCGTCTCGCTCGAGTTCACCGCGCTCTCGCAGTACGGATGGCGTCCGGCAGATTCCCGGCGCGCCGGTTACCTGCGGAACGGTGCAGTTGTTACAGCTTTCACAGAGCACTTGTGGTGATTTTTCCCTACTAGCGGCCGCGGACTCGAGCAATCGCGCCCCGAGTTTTGGCTCGGCGTAAAACGGACGGGCCATACCGACCATGTCGCAAGCCGCCGCCTCGGCGTCCGCCGTCTCACCGAGTAACCGATCCATTTCCGCACGTTCGCGAACGCCACCCTCCGCCAGCACTGGAATCGAGACCCGTTCTCGAACGCGCCGACAGAACGGTTCGTTCCACGCGGACTCGAAGTCGTACTGTCGCGACTGAATCCAGTTTGCGCCGGCGACGAGACGCCGTCGGTGTGCACCGCCGAAGGCCTCGTCGTACCCCTCGCGTAACTGTTCGTTCGCCCACGCTCGGTCGGGATACTCCCCGCGAACGATGCTCATATCCCAGACGACGGAGGCTTGCACCGGCACGACGCCGTCGTAGCCGATTCGCTCGAGTCGCCTCGCGATTTCGACCCCATCTCCGAGGGAGAGTTTTCGACGCACGACGGGTGAGGGCGGTGCGGCCGTTTCGGCCGGCACCTTAGTGATCAGTGGAACGTCTCCGGCCCGGTCGCGAATCTCGTCGTGGACGACGGCGAGAAACTCGAGTCTCGATTCGGGATCGCCACCGAACTCGTCTTCGCGTCGGTTGTAAAACGGCGAGAGGAACTGCTGGACGATTCCCATGTTGGCCCCGGCGAGATGAATGCCGTCGTAGCCGGCGTCGACAGCGGACGCTGCACAGCGACCAAAATCCGCGGCGAGTTCGTACACCTCGTCGGTCGAGAGCACGTGCGGGTCGTAGTTCAGAAATCCGAGCCGATCGAGCAGTCGTAACTGCCAGGGCGGCCGTGAAACTGCGAGCTGCTCGAGATTCGGGTTCTCTCGACGATATGCAGCGTGCCAGGTTTCCATGCTTCGCAGGCCGCCGTGCTCGAGTTGCAAGAAAATTCGGCTGCCGTGGTCGTGAATTCGATCGGTTAGCCGAGCGAGTTTCGAGACGAAGTCGGGGTCGTGAACGCGGGTCATTCCGGGCGCAGCACAGCCGCCGTCGCCGCGTACGATGGTCGCTCCTTGGCAGATGAGACCGACGCCCGACTCGGCGGCCGGCTCGAGGTCGTCGATCAGGGTATCGACCGCTTCCGAACCGTTACCCGCACACTCGAGCAACGGAGCGCGATAGAGCCGGTTGGGAACCGTCACGCCGCCGATTTCGAGTGGCTCCTCGAGGGTGGTCATACCGAGTATACGGCGGGGACGGTCAAGAGAATACTGTCCCTTCGCGAGTACGAAGTCGCCACAGTGGCGCGATCGAACACCCCTCGCCCGGGTTAGGGGGGCGGACCGCAGGTCCTCGCTTCGCTCCTTTCTCAGACCTCTCTCGCACTCACTTTTCGACCTCGAGTAAGGCCACGCGTTCGCGGACGAGGTCCGAAAGCGACGCATCGGTTGCTGCTTGCTCGGTGTCAGTAACGTCGTAAAACGAACAGATTGCTTCCGTGTCGACAGCCTCGAGTATCGATTCAGTCGGTTCGATGGCGTCCAATTTCACCAGTTCTCGTCGGGTGGCCGCCTCGCGTTCGAGTGTCTCAGCAGTTCCACCCTTGTGACCCCCTTCATTTCCACTGGAATCGGCGTCGATCAGGACGATGGCGTCCGTTTCGCCGACGTTGATTCCCATTTCGAGTGCGCGATTGATCTGTCGTCGACCGGCGGCGTAGAGCAGGACTTCGACGGCTCGATCTCTGGCGATGTTCTCCTCGCGAGCGATGGCCCGGTCTGCCAGTTTTCGGGCGCACTCGAGGTGTGAGCGGTCGACGACGTAACGTGCGTCGAAGGCCTGAATCGTCACGTCGTGGCGGTCACCGATTCGGCCGAGTTGGGCGACGAACTCGTCGAGATCGTCGACCGTCAGTGTACACTCGAGGAGTTCCACTAGAAATCACCCAGACTGGATTGGTTGTCGTCCGCGGTTTCTCCGTTCGGTTCGTCGCTTGCACTGACGTTCGACTCGCCGCTCGTCGGACTCGCGTCTCTACTAGCCGGTTCGACGCCGTCCATCGACGGGTCCTCTCGACCGGCGTTCTCGAGGATGTTCTCGGCCGTCTTCTCGCCTTTTAGTGCTCCGAGGACGACGCTCTTCTCGGCGCTTCGGAGGTCGGCGGGTTCCTCGATTCCGGCTGCATAGAGTCGTCGAGCACGTTTTCGGCCGACGCCGCCGACCGAAACGAGTTCGAGCAACTCCTCGCCGACGCCGTGTTCGACGCGTGCGCGGGCTTCGCGGACGGCGACGGTCCATTCGCTGTCGATTTCGGCGGCCAGGGACTCGGCGGCACCCAACAGCCACTCGGCGGTGTCGACCTTGCCGCGGAGGTCGCCGGGTCCGATCTTGTACCGTTCGGTGATCGTCTCCTCGTCGGCTTCCTCAGCCCAGTCCTCGAGTAGCGTTCCCGTTTTGAGGGCTGCCAGCCAGTCCTCGAAGCGCCCCTCCTCGAACTCGCTCGGCGCGTCACCGAGCAGTTCGCGCTCGCGTTCGTAGAACAGTTCGCCGAATTTCTCGTCCTCTCCCGAGCGCAAGTAGAGTTCGTACATGTCGGGCGTTCGCGAGACGAGCTGGTAGAGACCGAGTGCCGTCGGTCGTTCCTCGGCTCCCTCGAGGCCGTGGACGATCTCCGCCGCACTCATCGGATCGAGGTAGAGCCGCGAGACGGTGTGGCCGAGGCTGGTCGCCTCGAGCGCCTGTTCGTTCTTCGAGCGCTGTCGGTCCGCGAGGTCGGCCGCCGAGGTGAACGCTCCGGCGTCGTCGTTCGTCTGTTCAGTTTCGCCATCCCGTTCGATGAAGTCGTTTCGCTCGAGGTAGCTCAATACCTCGTCGGTGACGCTCTCGAGTCGCCCGGCTTCGCTCGACTGACTCGCGTACAGCGTTGCCTCGAGGAACTCGAGGAGTCCGCCCCGGGTTCGCGCGAAGCCGGAGGCGATGGTGGCGAGGACGTGCGTCCGGAGTGCAGGTTCGGCCGCGAGTTTCGACCGGACGGCCTCCGGATCTGCCCAGATGTAGCGGTCGAACAGTTCTTGACTTTCGTCGTGACTCTTCGCGAGCAAGACGGCCTCGCCGTAGGGGTCGAGACCGGGACGTCCGGCTCGTCCCATCATCTGGTGGACCTCGAGGACGTCCAGCGGAGCCATTCCGCCCGCACTCGGGTCGAACCGTCGCCAGTCGCGGACGATCACGCGCCGAGCGGGCGTGTTCACCCCCGCTGCGAGCGTCGGGGTCGCCGAGATGACTTTCAACAGCCGGTCGCGAAAGGCGTCCTCGACGAGCGAGCGTTGGGTACTCGAAAGCCCAGCGTGGTGAAACGCTGCGCCGCGCTCGACGCAGTCGGCCAGATCCTTGCTCGTCTCGGTGTCGCTGTCGTCGCGAATCTCCGCGGCGAGTTCGGCCAGTTCGGTGCGCTCTTCGCCCGATAGTTCCGGACTCGAGACGCCGCCTAATCTGCCCGCGGCGGCCTCGGCGTTGCGCCGAGAGCTGACGAAGACGAGCGAGGAGCCTCCTTCTTGAAGGATGTCCCGGACGAGCGCGGCTTCTTGCTTTTCGCTGCCCTCGACGGGAACCTCTCGCGTCGAGCCGTCGTCGAAGTTCAGCGCGTTGCCGTAGTGGACGCCCATCTCCAGATCGATCGGTCGCCAGTCGCTGTCGACGAGGGAGGCGTCGAGCCAGTCGGCGATTTCGTCGGCGTTCCCGACGGTTGCGGAGAGCGCGACGGTTTGCATCGCGGGATTGAGCTGCTGGAGCTTCGCGAGGGTCACCTCGAGGGTGGGCCCCCGATTTCGGTCGTCGATCAGGTGGACTTCGTCGCTGACGACGCAGGTGAGTTCTGAGAGCCAGCCGGCCCCGTTTCGGACGAGCGAGTCGACCTTTTCGCTCGTCGCAACGATGATATCCTTCGTCGCGAGCCAGTCGTCGGTGCTCTCGTAGTTGCCCGTCGTGACGCCGGTCGTGATGCCAAACTGTTCGTACGCTTCGAACTCGGCTCGTTTTTCGCTGGCGAGCGCTCGCAACGGGACGATGTACAGCGCTTTCCCGCCGCGTTCGACCGCCGAGAGCATCGAGAGCGCGGCGATCATGGTTTTCCCGCTGGCGGTCGGCACGGCGGCGACGAGGTTCTCGCCGTCGGTCGCGCCGGCGTCGACCGCCTCAGCCTGTGGCGGGTAGAGCTCCTCGATGCCCTCCTGCCGGAAGTGGTCCGTGGCACCGGATGGGAGCCCCGTCAGCTCCTCGAGATTCATTACCCGTCTTTGGCGCGTCCCGTGGTTTAAACTGTCGTCTCGAGGCCCGTCCGTCGGTCCACCCGTGACGCCGACGAGTCGCGGTGTTTTTGTCCCATTCGAGTTGACACTCACGCATGTCGACACTCGCCCGCGCGCTCGAGTCGTCGCCGCTGCGGACGAAGAAGCCCCGCGGTCGAAGCGGCAAACTCCTCGTGGGGACGGCACTCGTCGTGCTCACGCTCGGGATGTTCACCGGGACGCTCGACCGTCGACTCGAGGCGCTTGGAACGTCGATCACGGTGCTCGAGGCCTGCCTCGTGCTGGTCGGCGCGGCCGTCGCGGTGGCGTTCGTCCGGTACCTACTCGGCAAACTCAAACGCGCGGCGGGATACGGTCTTCTCGGAACGTTCGGGTTCGGGATCGGACTCCCGGCACTGGTGGCGCTTCCCGCAGTCGGCGGCGTCTTCCGCCGGGTAGGATCGACGGTCTACGGCGCGATGCCGTGGATTGAACCGTCGCGCTGGGGACGACTGCTCTCGGTCGTCGGCGGGCCGCGGGGACTGGCCTCGGGGTGTTACGGCACGACGCTGCTCGCGGCCGGTGCGTGGACCGACTCACTGGACGACTCGCACGTGGTTTTCGGGTATGAACTCACGCTGTTCTCCGTGTTCGCGATCATGACCGTTCCAGGAATCGTCGTCTACTACGTCCGTCGATAAGTCGATATATCGTTTCCAGGTGCAGAGAGATCACGAGAAGAGTTTCTCGCGGACCGCTAACGATTTACGACGATCGGTCCAACCATCGCTCATGAAAGTCGAATTCGACGAGGAAACCTGTATCGGGATGTATCAGTGCGTCGCCGAGTGGGACGCCTTCGAAGAGGATAAGACGAAAGGCAAAGCGATTCTCGAGGACAGCGAGGAGATCGAAGAGGGCATCTTCGTCCGCGAGGTCCCCGAAGGTGCGGAACTCGACGCAAAGTTCGCGGCTCGGACCTGCCCGGTCGACGCGATCAGGATCTACGACGACGACGGCGAGCAGTTGATTCCCTGAACGCAGCGTTCTCACTCGTCGGCGCAGTCGGTGACTCGAGCGTGCGGCGAAAAAACGAGCGTCGGTCGCGACGTCGTTACGAGATTTTGTTGTACTGATCCGAGAGCTTCTCGGCGGCTTCGCCGAGCTGGTCGCGCTCGAACTCCGAGAGCTCCCACTCGACGATTTCTTCGACGCCGTCGGAGCCGAGTTTGGCCGGGACGCCGAATGCGGTGCCCTCGTGGCCGAACTCGCCCTCGAGGGGGACGCTGCACGGAAGCACTTCGCCGGTGTCGCGCAGGATGGCCTCGACGGTGTGTCCGACGCCGGTCGCTGGCCCCCACTGCGTCGCGCCTTTCTTTTCGATGACGTTCATCGCGGAGGTCTGGAGTTCCTCGAGCAGTTCTTCTTTCTCGTTCTCGTCGAACTCGCGGTCCTGGCCGTCGACGCGGACCTTCGAGAAGACGGGAACCTGGGCGTCGCCGTGCTCGCCGAGGATGGTCGCGTCGACGTTCTGGACGGGGGCGTCGTAGCGCTGGGAGATGACGTAGCGGAATCGCGCGGAGTCGAGTCGGCCGCCGAAGCCGACCACCTGCTCGCGTGCGCGGTCGCCGACCTCGTAGAGGTGGCGGTTGAGCAGGTCGACGGGGTTCGAGGTCGTGACGGTGATGAAGTCGTCGTTGTACTCCGCGATGGAGGAGCCGATATCCTCCATGATCGGGGCGTTGTCGCCCGCGAGGTCGATTCGCGTCTGGCCGGGCTGGCGGGGGATGCCGGCCGTGATGACGACGACGTCCGAGCCCTCGGTGTCCTCGTAGCCTCCCTGACGGATCGTCGTGTTCGAGTCGTAGGCTGCACCGTGGTTGGTGTCCGCAGCCTGTCCGACCGTCGTGTCCTCTTGATCCGGAATGTCCACGAAGACGAGTTCGTCGGCGATATCTCGAAGTGCGATGTTGTAGCCCGCTGCGGCTCCAACCGTTCCAGCCGCGCCGACCACGCTAACTTTCGTCATACCACGTAAACATCAGCCACCCCGTGCGTTAAATCCGTCGAAACCCCTTCTCTCGAGCGATTTGACGAGCATTGAATCGACAGCTGTCGAAACACTTGCGATCGGGCAGCTACCACCGTCGAACCGCCGGCCAGCCGCGGTTACGCTCGAGAGTGAATCGAGAGTAACCGTCCTCGAGCGGATACCGTCGGCTATTCGGAACGGTTCGTCTCCGCGGAGAGACGCTCGTATCGAACCGACCATGGTTGCTGTCCGCGACGTCTCGACTATGCGAGTCAGTGTTATCGGCGGCGGAACGATCAACGAGACGGCAGCGAATCGCGCCGAAGGCGTCGGTCGCGAGCTTGCGACTCGAGGCCACACGGTCGTCTGTGGCGGTCGCGGCGGAACGATGGCGGCCGTCTGCCGTGGTGCGAACGATGCAGGAGGAACGACGATCGGCATTTTGCCCGGCGAGGACCGCGAGGACGCGAACGAGTTCGTCGATATCGTCATCGCGACCGGACTGGGCCACGCCCGAAACGCGCTCGTTGCGTTGAACGGTGACGCGGTGATCGCGCTCGCGGGTGGCGTCGGCACGCTCTCGGAGATCGGCTTCGCCGGCATCTACGACCGACCGATCGTTGGCCTCGAGACGCACGATATGTCGGATCTCGGCGTCTGTGCCACGACGGTTGAAACGCCGACGGAAGCAGTGGACGCCGTCGAGGACGCATTCGGGCCGGAGGAGGGTTCTGTGGGCTGATTTCGATCCCCCTCGGTCACGTTCGCGCCTTTTTAGACGTTCCAGCGTCTCTACACGAGTATGAGCGACTTCGACAAGGAAGCCGAACGCGAGAAACTTCGAGAGAAGTACGAACGCGACGCCAAAGAGCGCGAGGCGACCCAGCGAATGAGCGACCTGTTGCTCAAGGGAGCGACGATGACGAACGCCCACTGCGGGACCTGTGGCGACCCGCTGTTCCAGCAAAACGGAACCACGTTCTGTCCGAGTTGTCACGGCAACCCCGACGCAGTCGAAGGGACGGACCTCGAGGCTCAGCCGGCGAATGAATCGGCCGGTAACGCTAACGCTGACGCTACCGCTGACGCTGGCAATGCGTCAGACTCCACCGCTGACTCGAGCAAGCGCGAGTCCCGACCAAACGAAGCGGCGGCCTCGAATACTGCTGGCCAGCCCGACGGGACTGCCACTGAACGACCGAACTCGAGTGGAAACGAGGGGGCGTCGTCGAACGCAGGCGAGCGACCGACTCAGAATGCGGCCGAGCATCCTCCCTCGAAGGAACCCACCCAATCATCCTCGAGCGCTGCCGAATCGGTACCGAACCGATCCGTAACACCCGAGCAGCCATCGACACCGGATCAGCGATCGCCGAGCGCTCGGCAACCGACGGCCGATGTCGGTGTCGAGGACGAATCTCGGTCGCCCCGCCGCGACGAGACTTCGTCTGCATCGGCCGTCGACGGCGACCGCGAGGCCGCTCGAGCCTCGCTCGTCCGGGCGCTCGAGAAGTTCGCCGCGAAGGCGGCCGAAACGGACGACCCACGCCACGCGACGGCCTGTCTCGAGGCCGCACGCGAGGCGAGCGAGGCGCTCGAGACGCTCCGGTAGGGCTGAAACGGGTTCGATACGGGTTGAGAGGGAAGTTCGGACTCGAGAACGACCGACGCTACAGAGCTGGTGGGTGGAACCGACGCTACAGATCTGGTGGCTGAATTTCCTTCGGCTCGTTGTCGCCACAGCCGTGTTCGTAGAGGTGCGTCGTGTTCCTATCTCGCTCGTCGTGGTCGTCGATGGTCTCGTAGGTGATGTCTTCGCTGACGACGTACATGTTGATGTGCGTCAATTCTTCGCCGTGATCGTCTTCCCACGTCGAACAGAGGTGTTCGGCGAGCGCCGTCGGCACCTCGTTGTCGTTTAGCCCGCCGCTGCGGACGCTGTTCATGTAGAAGCGTTCGCGATACGTGTCGTACTGGGTCTGGAGTTCGTCGGACGGTCGCTCGTACGTCAGCTCCCGTTCGTTGTAGGCGTCGACGTACTCGCCGTCCTCGGTCACCGCCGGGAAGACGTAGTAGCGATCCGTCGTCCGCGGCTCGGGGGCGAACACGCTCCACTCGGGTTGGTCGACGCCGAAACTCGAGGCGATATCGTCGACCTGTTGTTCGGGCGGTGAATTGCCGTCGATGACGGAGACGACGGGCATGTACGACAGGATCGAGAGCAACACGAGCGAGCCGACGACCACGCCGAGGAAGACGCTGTGGACGTTAACCCGGAATCGATCGAGGGATGGACTCGAGAGCCGCGGATTCGGCACGGCCGCGGCGTGTGAGGCGAGCGTCCGGCGCGTTCGGGTCAGTCGAGAGCGATCGACGTCGAGGAGGTCGGCGACGCGTTGCAGGTCGGTCCAGAACTGCGCCTGGAGGAACAACAACAGGCCGGCGATCGCGACGTAGGGGAACGCGCCGATGCGGACCGTGAGGATGAACGAGACGTGGCCACCCACGAATAACGCGGCGAGGAACATGCGTTTCCGGCCGACGAAGACGATGAGCAGCCAGGAGAACATGAGCATGTAGTACCAGAGGTGGGTTCCCAACTCGAGCAGTGCCGGGAACTGCCGGATGTACGGTGTCAGGAGAAACGTCATGTCGTCGAGACCCATGACGAGCGGCGTCGCCTCCCCGCCGGTCCACAGGTCGCTCTGGGACTTGTGATACCAGTTGAGGAAGTACATGTACACCATCTGCGAGAGGATCAACGCGGAGGCGATACCGGCGACCGACTCCCGTGGCTCGCGCTCGGCGTGAACGGCGTCGACGGACCAGCGTTCGCCCAATGGGAGGAAGATGGCCCAGAACAACAGGAGCCGAAAGAGCGTGTCGGCGTAGCTCAGGACGAGCGGGTTGTGGTGGTCAAGCGAGACGACGAACAGGAACGAGAGCACCATCGCCACTCGCGTCTTGTAGCCGACGATCAGCTGAATCGCGATCAGCACTTGCAGTCCCATCAGCGCGGCGATAACCGTCGGATCGGTCGTCAGATGATAGAACGAGAACGCGCCGTCGGCGCTCAACTCCATCGCGATCGATTGGGGGACGACGCCATCCTCGGTGTAGTAAAAGGAAAAGTTTCGCGAGCGAAGGACAATATCGGCGACGATGAGGAGGCCAACGAAGACGCGAAAAACCGCGAGCGTCCGCGTATCGATCCGTACGGAGTCCGCGAGGTTCCGTCGCACTCGACGGACCCCTGTCTCGAGTTGCGACCGCACGGGACGCTCCATGTGCTCACACATGTCGATGTTATCGAAATAATCATTTCGGTCGAAACTGAACGCAGGGTGACAATACCCTGTTCAGGAGAATCTGAGGAATTGCCTGTCGTCTGCTCGTTCTTCCGTCGCCGGATACATCACGACGAAATTTCCATCTGTCACCCTCGCGAGTCGGTTCGGGAGGGTCCGTAACTCGCTGTGCCAGCCGACTTCGTTTCGCCGGGCGCTCACGCAGACGAGGAAGTCGTCCGATCGCGTCTCGTCGCGGAGTTTCTCGAACAACTCGTTCCAGCCGTCGACCGCGTGGAACGTCGCCGACGTCGATGGCTCGAGGCTCGTCGTCACTCGATCGAAGTGGCCCGGATTCCCGTCGACGACGAGGCCGTGAATCGGTGCCCCCGTTTGCGCCGAGATGCGTTTCACCGTGTGCAACGCCTCGGAGAACCCGTCGTTGTGGTGGATATCCGGCGGGAGCACGAGGACGATCCGCTGGGTCGTGTTGAGTGGGCTCCTGAGCCGACCGACCAGCGTCAACTCCGTGGTTCGATCGAGCACCTGATCGATGATGTGTCCGAACACCTGTTGGGTCCGTGCCGTTCGACCGTCCCAGCCGACGACGAGCGTCGTAATCCGGTTCTCGACGCTCGAGCGAACGATGCCCGAGGCGATGTTGTGGTTGACGCGAGTGTGAGGTTCGATCGGAACTTCGGCACCGGCGGTGTACGCTTCGAGGTCCTCGAGTAGGGCTTCGACTTCGGCGACGTTCGCCGTGGTGCGTGAGCGTTGCTCCGGGCGAACCACCGTGACCGTGTGAATCGGCTCGTGTGCGCGCTCGTTGCGAATCGTGACGGCGAGGTCGAGCAGCGACTCCGCGTGTTCGGTCTCCCTCGAGACGGGAACGAGGATCCGTTGTGACGTCCGGCCCGGATCGTACGCCTCGCGTTCGCGGGCGCGGACGAGCGCGCTCCCGGCGCGTTCGACCAGTGCGGGGCTGAACAGACTCACGACGAGGATCATTACGACGACGGCGTTGATCATCTCCTGGCCGAACCCCGGAACGCCCGCGTCGAAGCCGATCTGGACGATCGCGAGCGCGGCGGCGGCCTGCCCGACGGAGAGGCCGAACATCCCGAGGACTTGATCTCGATCGTAGCCGTAGACGCGGCCGGTCGCCCACGCCGCGACGTATTTCGTGATGAAGACCATGACGAGAAGCGAGCCGGCGAGTGCGAGCGTGTCGAGTCCCTCGAACACGACGCCGACGTTGACGAGCATTCCAACCGAGAGGAGAAAGAAGGGGATGAAGAGCGCGTTGCCGACGAACTCGATTCGATTCATCAGCGTCCCCGACTCCGGAATCAGTCGATTGAGCGTTAATCCGGCGAGAAACGCCCCGATGATGTGTTCGACGCCGACGAGTTCGGCGAGAAACGCACAGATGAACAAGACGGCCATGACGAACAGAAACTCGAAGTAACTCTCCTCGCTGTGGATGCGAAAGAACCAGCGGCCGAGTCGGGGAACGAGTACCCAGACGCCGACGAAAAACAGCGTCAGTCCGACCGACAGCTGCGTCCAGAACGCGGCGTCGAGCGTCCCGTCGACGCCGGCGATGACGACCGCGAGCACGAGCAACGCGAGCGTGTCCGTGAGGATCGTGCCGCCGATCGTCGCGGTCATCGATTCGTCGGTCGCGATCCCGAGTCGGTTGACGACCGGATACGCGAGCAGCGTGTGCGAGGAGAAGATGGCGGCGAACAACAGCGCCGCCGGAAGCTCCAATCCGAGCAGCGAGACGCCGACGACCGTGCCGACCGTCTGTGGAATCACGAACGACAGCAAGCCGAAGACGACGCTCCGATCCTTGTACTCGAGAAACTGCGCGAGGTTGATCTCGAGGCCCGCGATGAACATCAGGTAGATCAGGCCCACTTCGCCGAGCAACTCGATCGTCGCGTCTCGCTCGAGTAAGTGCGCGCCGTTGGGACCGATGGCCGCACCGATCAGAATGATACCGATTATCCCCGGCAGCCGATAGCGCTGGAGGACGAGCGGGGCGACGAGGAAGATCACCATCGCGAGCCCAAAGATGAGGACGGGGTCGTCGAACGGCGGCGTCAGTGACGGACCCGTCGATAGCAGCGTCTCGTATCCCTCGAGACGGACGCCGTCCGTAGCCACCACCGAATGCGTACTCGCCAGCGACGGAGGGCACAGTGCGTTCATCGATACCGACACGGAAGTGAGTCGAACTGCACGTTCGTCCGCGAGCGTCCGTGGCTACTCGCGGTGCTATCGGACGACGGTGACCGGAACGGGTGATCGGCGCACGACGGTCTCGGTGGTGCTCCCGAGGAGCTTCTGCTTGAGGCCTTCTCGGCCTCGGGTGGTCATGACGACCAGGTCGACGCCGAGTTCCTCCGCACACGTGACGATGGCGTCGGGGACCGCCCCGGGGAACGTCACGGTCTCGAGTTCGACGCCGTGGTCGTCGGCCACGGCCTGTGCCTCCTCGAAGCGCTGTGTCACCTCTCGTTGCCACTCGCGATCTTCGTCGTCGACCCCGCTCGACTGGCCGCCGGTCATCGACGCGTAGACGTCGGTACTCGCCGACTCGTGGACGTGGAGACAGGTTACGTCGGCGGTCGGGTAGGCGCGACAGGCGTGGCTAACGGCCGACAAGGCGTCCTCGGTGCCGTCGATCGGAACGAGTACGCGGTAACCGGATCCGTCGGTACCACCAGTCGTCTCCGCGGTAGCCTCGGTCATCTCGGGGGTTTCTTTCTCGGAGTGGGGAACGATCAGGATCGGGTACGTGCTCTCTCTCGTTAACCGATTCGCGTGATTGCCGGAGAGAAGCTTGATCCAGCGACCCCCTGGGCGGGGTGTGAATGCGATCGCGGTCACGTCGAAGGCCGCCCCAGCGGCGAGGATTTCGTCGATGACGTCCGGCCCGTATCGCAGTTCCGTCTCTACGTCGTAGCCGGCATCGCCGAATTGCTCGCGAGCGATCGCGAAAATCTCCTCCGCTTGCTCCTGTCTGGCCTCTCTGGGCGCTTTGTCGGGCCCGCCCTCGGTCTTCTCGATGACGTGCACGACGACGACCTCCCCCGACGACTCGAGGTAGGGAACGACGGCCTCGCACGTCGTTTTCGCGTCATCCGCCTCGGCGATCGGGACGAGCACGCGTTCGAAGAGCGGTGTCGTCACGGAGTGACACCTCGAGCGTCGGTTTCGACGAACGCCTGAACGGTCTCGTCACTGACGCCGCCGTTCGAGAACACCGTCACGATGTCGTCCGGTTGAATTGTGGTGTCGCCATGGGGTGTCAGCAGTTCGTCGTCACGCGTGATGGCGACGATGAGCGGATTGTCCTCGAGGTGGCCGTCGTTCGCAGCGTCTGAGATGGTCGCTCCAGCGATCGGTGCATCCGGACGAACCGTAATCTCGACTACTTCGGAGTCCCCCGAGAGGCTGATGAAATCGGTCGGAAGCGACTGTCGGCTCCCATCGGGACCGAACGGCTCGTACGGTCGGACCTTGTCGTTCTCGACGAGCATCTCGTCTTCGATCTCGACGCCGAGTTCCGAGAGCGTCGTTCCGATCCGGCGCAAGTCGTCGGTATCCTCTCCGACGGCGAGGACGTGAAAGTTCCGCCGCCCGCCCATGAGAATTCGAACGTTGACGACGCCCGGAATTTCGTCTGCAGCGCGCGCAGCCGTCTTTCGGTCCGCAAACGGCACGCTGCACATGAACAGCGTCGACAGGCGCCCGTCGGTCGCCTCGAAGTCGATGTGCGCGTGATAGCCGTCGATGACGCCGTGTTCCTCGAGATCCTCGATCCGGTTTCGGACCGTTCCCGGGGAAACGTCGATCTCCTCGGCGATCGCCGGCGACGAGTTCCCTCGAGCGTCGGTCATCAACTCGTAGATGACCCGCCGGTCGACCTCGTCCAGTTGGTACCCAGAATTGGTTGCACGATTACGCATTGCTCTCACACGTTGTTCGAAGCCGGGTAGAAGTATATAGCTATCTCCTGCAAAACGGTGATACTGGGCATTAACTTCTCCGAACCCGAAACATAACACGAATGTTATAGATGGGTTGGAACGTCCGAGAGTCGCACCGCTGACTCGCTCTCGTCGTCGCCAACTCCGTGGTGGGTGCCAGACGTTTCGTAGCCGCGCTGACGACCGACCGCGCAGGCACGTTCGACTCCCTCTCGTCTCGCCGTTACGATCCCGTGTACTCGGTGCCGATGACCTCTCGCATTCGCTCGGCCGTGACCGAGCCGACGCCGTCTGCATCCTGTAACTCGTCTTCGCTCGCGATCATCACGGCTTCGACGGTGCCGAACTCCTCGAGGAGCGAGCGGGCCGTGACGGGGCCGATTTCGGCGATCGAGGAGACGACGTACTCCTGTTGTTCGGCGACCGTTTTGGCCCCCTTCTCGCCGTGGACCGAAACCTCGCGGTCGGAGGTTTGCTGTTCGCGACCGGCGAGCACCGCGAGCAGTTCGGTGGATTCGCCTTCGCTCTCGGTCCGCAACACGCTCGCGCCGAAGTCGACGGCCAGACTCGAGAGCGCGCCCCGAATCGCGTTCGGGTGAATATCCCGCTGTTCGTACAACCCCTCACCCTCGACGAGGACGATCGGTCGCGAGTAGTGTCTGGCCATCGCGCCCACCTGTTCGAAAATGGATCGCTCGCCCCCGACCAGGGAGTCGACGAAGTCGGCCACCGATTTTCGCTCGACGACGACGCGATCCGAACAGACGTAGTCGCCCACCTCGAGCGTCTCGAGGCGCACCTCCACGTCCTCGCGCCTCGAGAGGTCGCGGGCGATGTTGGCGTCCATCTCGCGCTGGTCGGCGACGATTTCGATCTGCTCTCCCTCGGCGTGTGGTTCGTGAGTTTCGACGGCGTCAGCGTCCGCCTCCGAATCGCCGCCTTCGCTCTCTGTCTCGTCCGCAGCGTCGGTCACGTCGTCCGAAAAGTCTTGCAATCCTGGTGCTGTCGAACCCCCTTCATTTCCACTGGAAGACCCGCCGCCTGCGTCGGGGTCGTATCCGTCACCGTCGTCGCTGCCGGCGGTTTCGCCGCCGAAGTCCGACAGCGCCTGCTGGGAGTCGTCGAGTTCCTCGGCGAGGGTGTCGGCCATTCCCTTGAGTTCGCGGAGTTCGGACTCCATCTCCTTCTCGCGACGGCGTGAGATCCAGAAGTACGCCTCGTCGCGGGTGTCTTCGGCCATCAAGACGACGACTCGTCCCTCGGACTGGCGGCCCGTTCGTCCCTTGCGCTGGATGGAGCGAATGGCCGTCGGAACCGGCTCGTAGAACAGGACGAGGTCGACTTCCGGCACGTCCAGTCCCTCCTCGGCGACGGAGGTCGAGACGAGCACCTCGAACTCCCCGCCCCGGAACTGGTCCAACACCCTCTGTTGTTGCTTTTGGGTCATGCCGTCCGATCCCTCGCGGTCGCCCTGTCCGACGAATCGCTTCGCGTCGAAACTGTCCGAGAGGAAGTCGGTGAGGGCTTCCGCCGTATCTCGAGATTCGGTGAAGACGATGACGCGCTCGCCGCCCTCGAGGCCGAGCGTCTCGGCGAGCAACATCCTGGTCTTGCGGTACTTGGGGTGCAGTTCGTCGTAACTCTCAGCCTGTCGCATGGCTTCACGAACGCGCGGATCCGAAACCATCCGCTGGCTCGCTTTCGAGGCCCCCGACGAGCGCGCCTGATTGCGCTGGCGGTCGAAGTACCGCCGGACGGCCTCGACGCTCTGGGTTTCGACGAGCGTGACGGCCTGGCGGAGCTTCATCACCTCGGCGTGGACGGACATCCCTTTGAACCCCTCCGACTGGTCGTTGTTGATCAGCTTCTGGAGCTCCGCGCGCATTCGGTTGAGGTCCTTCTGGGACTGATCAGGTTGGGTCGAGGAGGCGACGCCGAGTTCCTTGAGTTTCTCGAGGCGGTCCGTGATCACCTCGTTCAACGCGTCGCGAATCTCGAGGACGTCCTCGGGGAGGTCGATGCGCTCCCACTCGACGTCGGTGTCGTGGGTAAATTCGGAGACGTCGGCGTCCTCCTCGGTCATCACCTCGACCTCGCTGATGCCGAGGTTCTCACAGACCTCGAGGATGGCCTCCTCGTCGCCGCCGGGCGAGGCCGACATGCCCGTCACGAGGGGCTGATTCGCGTCGACGTGGTAGCGTTCTGCGATGTAATTGTAGGCGTAGTCGCCGGTCGCGCGATGGCACTCGTCGAAGGTGATGTGAGTCACGTCGGCAAGCGAGATACGGCTGCCGACGAGGTCGTTTTCGATGACCTGCGGGGTGGCCATGACGATCGTCGCTTCTTCCCACGTCGCCGACCGGTCGTCCGGGCTGACGTCGCCCGTGAAGACGACGATTTCTTCGTCGGGAATCTGAAGAGCCTCTCGGTAAAAGTCCGCGTGTTGCTGGACGAGCGGTTTCGTCGGCGCGAGCATGAGCGACTTCCCGCCGACCTCCTCGAGCCTGCGAGCCGTCACGAGCAGGCTCACCGTCGTCTTCCCGAGTCCCGTCGGGAGACAGACGAGCGTGTGGCCGTTCGCGGCCGTCCCCGCGAGTTTCAACTGGTAGAGTCGCCGCTCGAGAAACTCGGGCTCGAGGAGGGGGTGCTCGATTGAGGGTGGCTCTGCACCCTCGTCCGTTGTCGCCATTGCCGGTGATTCATCCTCGCGGTGAATAAGGGTTCTCGTACCGGGGTGAAAGTGGACGTGCTCTCGACAGGTTGTCCTCCGAGACGAATCGCGTCGGCGAGTAGTATGTCGCGGGATTTACATCGGCGAGTCAACTTCCGCCGGCTCGTTGTCGCCACAGCCGTGGCGGTGGAACTCGTCGAACTCTTGCTCTCGGTCGCCCGGTTCGGTGATCGTGTCGTGGGTGATCTCCTCCTCGACGACGTACATCGAGATGCGTACGAGTTCCTCGTCGTGCTCCTCGCTCCAGCGTTCGCAGATCTCCTCGCCGAACTCGACGGGCACGTCGTTCTGGTTGCCGCCATTGCGAACGCTGTTCATGTAGAAGCGTTCTCGATAGCTGCCGTATTGGTTCTGTAACTCGCCGTCGTACGGCCTGTCGTAGGTCAGCTCCCGCTCGTTGTAGGCGTCGACCACCTCCCCGCTCTCGGTTTCGGCGGGGAAAACGTAGTAGCGATCCGTCGTTCTGGGGTCGGGCCCGGCGAAGACGGCCCAGCCGACGGGCTGATCGACGCCGAATCTCGAGGCGGTGGACTCGATCTGTTTTACCCCCGCCGTTTCGTACAGCGTCTCGTCGACGGTTCCCTCGACTCGTTCGTCCATCGACTGATCCGCTTCGGTGTCGGCTATCGCAGTGCCGACGTTGAACGCCATGACGACGGCGACGAACAGGAGCGAGACGACGACGATGCCGAGTGCGAGACTGTAGGTAAGTCTGCGTGCACGCCGAATCCGCTCGGAGGTCAGCCGATAGTCCGGGACGGTTGCCGCGAGAGCCGAGAGCCGCGTCACCGACCCGGCGACGCGACTCGAGTCGACGTTCACATACCCGCCGAGGCGGTTCAGGTCCGTCCAGAACGCCCCCTGTAAGAAGAGCACGAGCCCCGCGAGCGGGACGTAGGGGAACGCGCCGATACGAACCGTAAGGGCAAACGAGAGGTGGCCGATCGCGAACAGGGCGACGAGCGGGTACCGCGCTCTGGCCGGCAGGACGATGAGTAGCCACGACAACAGGAGGATGGTGAACCAGACGCGCCCGCCGAGCTCGAGTAGAATCGGTCCCTGTCGGATCGTATTCCCGAGGAAGAACGTCATCTCGTCGATGCCGAGCACGAGCGGGGCCGCGTCGCCGCTGGTCCAGACCTCCGACTGGGACTTGATGAGACCGTTCGTGAGGTACATGTAGACCATCTGAGCCAGGATCAAGACGGTGGCGGCGTTGGCGACGTGCGCCCGTCGCTCGCGGTCGGCGTGGACGGCGTCGACCGACCAGCGCTCGCCAAGCGGGAGGAAGATGGCCCAGAACAATAGGAGCCGAAAGAGCGTGTCGGCGTAGCTCAAGACGAACGGGTTGTGGTGGTCGAGCGAGATGACGAACAGAAACGAGAGGATCGTCGCGATTCGCGTCTTGTAGCCGACAATCAACTGCAGGGCGATCAGCCCTTGCAGGACGAACAATCCAGCGATGACGGTTGGATCCGACGTCAGATGGTAGAACGAGAACGCGCCGTCGGCGCTCAACTCCTGTGCGAGTGCCTGCGGGACGACGCCGTCGTCCGTGTAGAACCGCGAGAAATTCCTCGAGCGAGCCAGCAAGTCGGCGACGATCAGGACGCCGACGAAGATTCGAAAGACGGCCAGTGATCGCGTGTCGATGCGAATCCGTCGACGCAGGTACGTCCGAAGCCGGCGTCCCGACTGAGAGAGGGCGTCGCGAGAAGCGGGACTCATCTGGGAATGTGATTCTAATCGAACACAATAGGTGTTTCTATCGGGACACTCGCCTCGAGGACTCGGTCGCCCGCGCCGACGGATTTGGCAGCAACGTTGCTGTTGAGAGGCGTACCACTATCGGGACGTCGGTCGTGTTCGCGGTATGGTCGCAGACTTCGCCAGCGTCAAACGCCGACTTCCGGACCGGGACCCGCTGCTTCAGGCCGTCGGCTTCGTCATCCTCGTCAACCTGATCGGCAGCCTCCCCGGCGTCCTCTCTACGAGCGATACGGCCTGGTTTCAGCAACTCGAGAAGCCGTGGTTCTACCCGCCCGGAATCACGTTCTCGGTCGCCTGGACGGTCATCTTCACGCTCCTCGGGATCGCGCTGTGGCTCGTCTGGCGCAGCGACTCGTCCGGACGGCGACTCGCGCTCGGCCTGTTCGCCGTCCAGATGGTGGTCAACGTCACGTGGACGCCCGCGTTCTTCTCGCTCGAGGCGCCCCTGGCCGCCCTCGGCATCATCGTCGTCCTCTGGGTGCTAGTCGCGGGGACGCTCGCCGCGTTCGCTCGCGTCGACCGACGCGCCGGAGCGTTGCTCGTACCGTACATCGCGTGGGTGACGTTCGCCGCCGTGCTCAACTTCGAAATTTGGCGACTCAACGCGTGAGCGAGGCTGGAACCTCCCTTCCGACGCGTGGGCTCCCTCGAGGACGCATCTCCCCTCCGCCGCTTTTCACCCGCTCGCTTCGTTCGGCAACAACGGAATGAGAGCGATCGCCACGACGGCGAATCCGGCCAGCACGATGTAGCCCTCGTCGAAGTAGCCGTTGTCCGCGAGGATGCCGAACAACGCTGGACTCGCGGCCCCGATGGTCATGTAGAACGTCCGTAACAGGCCGAGTCCCGTCCCTTTCATGTCCGCGGGGAACGCTGCGGTCATGTACGGCAGCGTGATCGTCCCGTAGCCGAGGATGCTCGAGAGGAAGATCGTGCCGACGACGACGGGCCAAAAGCCCTCGAGAAACGGCAGCGCGACGAGCGAGACCGTGATAACGCTTAGGACGACGGGCAGGGATCGACGGATACCGAAGCTATCGTACAGTCGCCCCGTCAGGGGTTGCACGACGATGCCGAGCGCGAAGAACGCGCTGAACAGCCCCGTCGCCATCGCTTCCGAGAAGCCCTTCATCTCGATCAGGTACGTCGGATAGAGGCCCGTAAAGCCCTGCCAGATGCAGTAGGTGAGGATCTGGATCACCGTGACGACGATGATGGCCGGGCGGCGAAGCTCCGCCACGACGTAGCGCGCGGCCTCGAGCGAGAGGCTGTCGACGGCGCTCGTCGCACTCGAAGTTCGGGCGGGGACGACGAACCAGAGGAGGACGGCGACGAGCGCGAAGACGGGGACTGCGAGGCCGAAGCCGTACTGCCAGGCGAGCGTGGCCGCGATTCCCCCGGCGACGAGCGGGAGGACGGCGTTGCCGACCTCGCCGGCGGCCATCGTGATGCCGATCGCCGTCCCGTCGTTGTTCGGAAATACCGCCGAGAGGATCGTGAAGCGGGCGACGCCGTAGAGCGCCGTGCCGAACCCGAAACACGCCGTCGCGAAGAAGACCCACGGTGCCGAGCCGGCGACGGCCACGACGCCGAGCATCACGGCCGAGATCGCCGTGCTGAGGACGAGGACGTTTCCCTCTCCGAGTCGGTCCGAGAGAATGCCACCCGGGAGCTGTCCGAGCGCGTAGGCGAGCCAGAGAACGGTCAGCAGAAAGCCAGCCGTCGTCAGGTCGAGACCCAGCCCGGACTGGAGGTACGGCAACAACACCGGGTAGGCGAGTCTGACGCCGATCGAGAGACACCACCCGAGCGCGACGGCGAAGAGGATCTGTCCGCGCCCGTCGGCGAGGACGTTCCGCACGTGCTGCCCGTCGAATCCGAGTACCTGAGCCACTGTCTGTGCCTTGGTCGGGCGGTCCCCAAGATCACACCGTTCAGCGACGGTGTTGCCGATACCGCTCGTGTCGGGAACTCCCGACGCCGTCGTCACCGACCGACGCTGCCGTCAAACTATCAAAAGACTCATACGATACCACTCAGATGACCGACGTATGACCGCGATCGAACTCCGCGGCGTGACCAAACGCTACGAGCGTCTCGGCCCGCTGAGAGGCCGATCGGTCACCGCCCTCCACGACGTCGACCTCACCGTCCGATCGGGTGAGATATTCGGATTTCTGGGGCCCAACGGGGCCGGGAAATCCACCACGATCGATCTTTTGCTCGACTACGCCGCGCCAACCGAGGGAACGGTTCGCGTCCTCGAGCGAGACGTCGCCACCGAGAGCGCGGCAATTCGTCAGCGCGTCGGCGTCCTCCCCGACGGCTACGGAGCCATCGGTGAGCGCACGGGCCGCGAACATCTCGAGTTCGCCATCGACGCCAAAGACGCCGCCGACGACCCGGACGCACTCCTCGAGCGCGTCGGCATGCACACCGTCGGCGACTACCCCGTCGAGGAGTACTCGAAGGGGATGGCCCAACGACTGATGCTCGCCGTCGCACTCGTCGGCGAACCCGATCTCCTCATTTTAGACGAGCCATCGACGGGTCTCGATCCCAACGGGGCGCGAACCATGCGCCGGATCGTCCGCGAGGAGAACGAACGCGGGGCGACCGTCTTCTTCTCGAGTCACATTATGGAACAAGTCGAGGCCGTCTGCGACCGCGTCGCAATTTTGGACGGCGGCGAACTCGTCGCCGTGGATACGATCGATGCGCTGCGTGACTCCGCCGGGGGAACGTCCACCGTGACGATAGAGGTCTCGAGCGTCCCGGATGATACCCTTTCCCGCGTTCGCGCGCTCGAGGGCGTCACGGGAGTCAAAACACCACCGGCGGAGTCAGCCAACGGCTCCAGCGTGGTCGTCGCGTGCACCGACGCCGCGAAAGCCCCCGCCATCGCCGCGGTCCACGAGTCGGGGGCTGACGTGCGAAACGTGACGACCGACGAGACGTCGCTCGAGGAACTCTTCGAGAACTACACGCGGGGTGTCGCCCAATGAGCCTCGGCCGCTCGCTCGCGTTGTACGTTCGGGAGGACGTACTCGACACCGTTCGCGAGCGCCAGTTTCACATGCTCGCCGTCGTGTACGTCGGTCTCGCTATCCTGTTGACGTACTCCGCCGCCAACCAGCACCCTGCGGGGTCGGACAACGTTCCCGAGATGCTCCAACAGTTGCTCTCACTGTTTACGATGTTGACGCCGCTGCTCGCGCTCGCGTTCTTCGCCACTGCACTGGTCGAGAAACGGACGAACGGGGCGCTCAAGATCGTACTCGGGCTTCCGTTTACCCGACGAACGGTCGTCGTCGGAACCTTCCTCGGGCGTAGCCTCGTCGTCTGTGGGACTATCGTCGCGTCCATCCTCGCTGCACTCCCCGTCGCCGTCCTGCGAGGCGTCGAGTTCGATCTCGGGCACGTCGCCACCGCGACGATCATGCTCTCGCTGCTCGCCGTGACGTTCACTGCCATCGCCGTCGCCATCTCGGCCGTCGTCCGCACGACGACTCGAGCGACGATTTGGGCGTTCGGGGTCTTCGTGCTCTTTTTCTTCGGGCTCTGGGGGTCGCTCCCACTGGCGCTGTTGTACGTTCGTCACGGCTTCTCGTTTCCGGAGACGACGCCGGAGTGGGTCGACATCGTCGCCGCCGTGAATCCGGTGGCGGCGTACACGTACTTCTTCGAGGCGGTCCTGCCCGACTATCAGGCCGGCACGCTCGTCCAGCCCTCGCCCGACCCGGCGTTCTACGAGGAGCCGACGTTCGCCCTGGCCGTTCTCGTCGCCTGGATCGTCGGACCGATCGCGTTCGCCTGCTGGCGGTTCCGCGCAACGGACCTCTAAAACGTCGCTCGAGCCATCGCGATTCGTTCTTTCGTCGAAGTTGCTCACCGGAACAATCGACGGCTAGTTAGGCCGGCACAAATTCGACGACCAGCCAGGCCAGAACCCCCGCGTAGATCGGAATCGTCAGGTTGTCGTCGACGATGTAGTCGCCGATTCTGAGCTTGACGCCGTCGGCGATCGTCGCTCCCAGCGCCGCCGCGACGACTGCGAGCGGGAGTTCGTAGAGGAAGGGAGTCGCGATGATCGCGCTGACGACGAACATCGTGACGAGCACCTTCGGCCCCTTGACGAATTTGAGACTGTCGTCCGAGACGGCCCCGCTGATCGGATCGCCGAGCGCGAGCATCAACATCGCGGGGAGAGCGATCTGGGGGTCGAAGAGCAACACGGCGACCGTCATACTGACCATGTAGTAGCCGTAGCCCGCGAACTGGTCCTGTTCGTACTCGCGCGTGAGTTTGTCGTAGATCGTCCAGTCCAATCCGACCTGCAGCCGGAGGAACTCGAGTCCGATCGTCCCGAGCGCGAGGACGACCATCAGCGCCTGAAACCGTGGCCACGTCAGCCCGAGGTCGGCGTAGTTCGCGAGGAGGTAGAGTGCGACGAGTCCCGCGCCACTCGAGTGGACGAGCCGTCGTTTCAGTTCGTCGGCCATCAGGCCAATCCTCGAAGGTCGGTACCTTCAGTCCGTCGGTTACGTCGTCTGGAACGAGAGACGGTGCTTCGTGGTGTACACCACCCGCTGTCTGCAGGAGGTGGGGCCGGACGCGTTCAGGTGTCCGGCGGCTCGACGACGACGGAGCCGTCGTTCGAGACGGTTACGTGACACCCCTCGTACGTGAACTTCGCCTCGATGGAGTGGTTTCGCGGTGATGCAAGGAGCGTGGAGAGGGCCTCCGGATCGACGCTATCGTAAAGCGGCGTCATCGAAACGAGCCGACAGTCGATGACGGTCGCAACGGTTTCGACGATCGCCAGTGTGACTGTCTCCGTCCCGCCGTCGAAGTGTGCGTGAAACGTCTCTGTCGTTGGATCGTAGCCCACGCTGTCGTCGCTGACCGACGGCGTCTCCGTGCGTACTGTTTCGTCGTTCATTAGTCTCGAGTACGGGTGCAACGTCCTAAGAGGAGACGTTGACTAGTCAGTGTGCGTCCGCGCCGGATTTTTCGAAGAGGTGACGGAAGACGATCTGCTGCGCTTTACGGAGGTGCTGGTTGAACGTCTGTCGCGTCACGCCGAATCGATCCGCGAGTTCGTCGCCCGTGCTGGCCCGGGGCGAATCGAAGTAGCCGCCGAAGTACGCGGTGTCGAGCACGGCGAGTTGTCGCTCGGTGAGCGCGTCGGCGACGACGTCGTACAGCAGGTGCGGCGAGTAGACGAGGTCTTCCGACACCAATTCGACGTTCGAGTGAAATTCCCGGATTCCGTCGGCTGCCTGGCGGGGGTCGACGTCCCCCGGTAACTCCCCGAGGAACCTGACCTCGTGGGGAGCGATAACGATCGTTCGAGCGCGGCCGCCGAGCGAGGTGAACACCTGCGAGACCGTCGACGATTCGGCGTGCGCTTCGACTCGATTGTAGCCCTCGATCGAACTGAGCAGGCGGGCGTCGAGGTAGTGGGGAACCTCTTCAACCGCGGTGACGAGATCGCTTGCCGGAAGGTCGGCGGTTCCCATGTACTGGACCGTCGTTCCATCGGGTAGGGGGACGACCGAGTCGATATCGAGGTGCGTCTCGCTGTCTTCGACGCGGAGGCTCGGCGGGACCGCCGACTCGTCGGCGCGAAACTCGAGGTGGCGAACGTGGTCGCTGGTCAGGCGCTTTTCGCGGCGTTTCAACGCCGTCACGTCCTCGAAGGCGACGACGACGTACTCGATCGCCCCCGTGTCGTCGTAGACGGGGGCCGTGTTGCTCGAGAGCCACCGCTCGGAGCCGTCGGAGAGTTCGATCCAGTGTTCGAACCCGAACTCCGGGTCACCGGTTTCGAACACGCGAGTGACGGGATTCTCCGATACCGGAACGGGATTTCCGTCGTCGTAGTAGATACTCCAGATGCTCGAATCGTACTCCCGACTGGTGAGCTCCTCGCGCGCGAGCCCGAGAATTTCGGCCGCGCGTCGGTTCGCGTAGACCATTTCACCCGCCGAATCGACGACGATGGTGCCGACCGGATTGACGTCGAACGCTCGCCGAGCAAGATCGTCCGGCGGCACCCACTCGAGTCCCTCCGTTCGGTATTCGTCCGCTACCTCGAGGTCGCCATCCTCAGTTGGTGAGTCGGTCACCGCTCCACCACCCTACGCGAACGCCGTCGGTCGGCCCGTCGATTGAACCGTCCGCCAGCGGGTATACACCCAACTCGTCTGTGCGTCGGATCGACCGTCCCCTCTGTGGGTCGGTGACACCCCATAGCACAGGTACGGTCTCAGCGGATATGTGTGTTCCACAGGTCACCCATTGTGACGGAATCCGTCACGATCACGTTGGTCGGCTACTCTGTCGGGAAGATTCCCTCCGGAAGGTACGCGGAGACGACCCAGTTCGGGGCGTTGACCGCTTCGCTCACTTTCAGGTCGACGGCGGCCGAACACAGCATGTACGCCTCCGTTCGGCCGAGTCCACGTTCGGCCTGCATATGGTCGATCTGCTGGCGAATCGCCGTTCTGGCGGCCGCCATCAGATCGTCGCCGACGCCGGTCGTCCCGTACATCGGCTCGTCTCGGCCGGTCGGCGTGAACGGACCCGTCGTCTCGAACCGGGGCTGTTCGATCGACGACTCCGAGCGGACGTCGAAGCGACACGTCACCGTCATCGGCGCCTCGATGCCGGTTCCACAGACCTCGCCGTCTCCCTGTGTCGCGTGACAGTCGCCGATCGAGAACAGCGCGTCCTCGACCGCGACGGGGAGGGACAGCGTCGACCCCGCCGTGAGGTGCTTGATGTCCAGGTTCCCGCCGACGGACCGCGGCGGGAAGGTGCTGTGTGCGCCGTCCTCGGCCGGTTCGACGCCGATCACGCCGGGGAACGGGTCGATCGGAACCTCGATTCCGTCGACGAACCTGGCAATGCCGTCCTCGAACTCCCAGACGTGGAGCGCCGGCTCCGGAAACTCGTCGGCGAGGAGGCCGAGTTCGAGTTCCCCGGGGAGAACCAGCGTCTGTCCCCAGCCGTGGTGTTCGAGTTCGACCAGTTCGACCTCGAGTACGTCTCCCGGACGGGCGCCTTCGATCGCGATTGGTCCCGTCAGCGGGTGGATCGGCCCGACGTCCAGCGTCGCGATGTCCGCGGCCGTCGAGCCGGGACCGAGCTGTCCGTTCGTCGCGTCCCGACACTCGAACCGGACGACGTCGCCCGGCTCGACCGTCGCCACCGGCTCGAGATCGTTATCCCAGCTACTGTGAACGGCGTCGTCGTCCGCACTCACCTGATAGTCCGCTGTGCCACTCTCGTCTGACATTCGAATACAGTATGTGCGCCAGTAAAATAAAGGCCACTGCGCTAAGGGGACCGCGACGATCGGTCTTCGATACTGCCGCGGAATAGCTCCGGAACCGCTTGCGCGTTACAACTCCTCGAACTCGAGATCGCCCGCTCGAATCGCCGAGAGCGTCTCCGCCAGTCCCTCAACGGATAGTCGCTTCTGGTCGGTCGTGTCTCGTTCGCGAACCGTAACGGTCGTCTCGTCGTCCTCGACGGTCTCGTAGTCGATCGTCACGCAAAACGGCGTGCCGACCTCATCCTGGCGGCGGTAGCGCCGGCCGATGTTGCCCGAGTCGTCGTAGGCGATCGAGAGCCCTGCCTCCCGAAGGTCGTCGACCACGTCGTCCGCCACGGCCTCGAGTTCGTCGTCGCTTTGCAGCGGGAAGACGCCGACGAAGGTCGGAGCGACTTCGGGCTCGAGCTCGAGGTACGTTCGCTCCTCGCCGTCGACCTCGTCCTCGCGGTAGGCGTGGTGGAGGACGGTGTAGACCAGTCGATCGACGCCGAAGGAGGGTTCGACCACGTGGGGGACGATGTGCTCGCCCGCCTCCGTCTGCTCTTCGACCGCGAAGCCGGTCTTCTCGACGGGGATTTCGTGGCTCTCGCCCTCGAGTTCGATTTCGACGCTTTCGTCCTCGAATGCCGCGCGGTCGCGGAGGGCCAGCGTCTCGAGTTCCTCGACGACAGCTTGTGCGTCGCCGCCGAATTCCGGACCGAGGTAGCTCATGTCGGGGTCGACGGTGGCGCGCTCGACCGTCTTCGGCTCGTCGTACTGCTTGAAGACGGTGAATCGGTCGCCGGAGTGCTCGGCGTGTTTCGAGAGGTCGTAGTCCCCGCGGTAGGCGAAGCCGGCCATCTCGATCCAGTTTCCATCGATCTCACTCTCGGCGTCCCAGCAATCTGCGGCGTAGTGGGCGCGCTCGCCCGAGAGGTGCTGGCGGAACCGGAAGCGATCCATCTCGACGCCGACGGCGTCGTACCACGGTTTCGCGACGCCGAGGAAGTAGGCGACCCACTCGTCGCCGATAATGCCCTCCTCGACGGCGTCGCCGATGGTCGTCTCGATCTCGTCGCCGTCCTCGGCGTTTTGCTCGCTCGCGGGATAGAGCGTCACCGCGACGTCCGCCACCGCTTCGAGATCTGGTTCGTCCTCCTCGGGATCGACGAAGTACTCGAGTTCGGCCTGCGTGAACTCGCGGGTCCGAATAATGGAGCGCCGCGGGCTGATCTCGTTGCGGTAGGCCCGACCGATCTGGGTCACGCCGAACGGAAGCTGATTTCGGGCGTACTCCTTGAGTCGGGGGAACTCGACGAAGATACCCTGTGCGGTCTCGGGGCGCAGGTAGCCCGGATCGGAGTCGCCGGGGCCGATGTTCGTCGCGAACATGAGGTTGAAGGCATCGACGGCCTGCCCCGCGAGGCCGGCTCCGCAGTTCGGACAGACGAGTTCGTGTTCGGCAATGACCTCCTCGACCTCCGGAATGGGGAGGCTCTCGGCATCCTCGTACTCCGTGTTGTCTTCGACGACGTGATCCGCGCGGTGGCTCTCGCCGCAGTCGGTGCACTCGACGAGCATGTCGTCGAAACCGTCGAGGTGGCCAGACGCCTCGAAGACGGGTTCGGGCATGATCGTCGGCGCGTCGATCTCCATGTTCCCCTCGGCGACGGCGAAGCGGTCGCGCCAGGCGTCCTCGACGTTGCCCTTCAACGAGGCTCCCTGCGGGCCGAAGGTGTAGAAGCCGCCGACGCCGCCGTAGGCTCCCGAGGACTGGAAGAAGTAGCCCCGACGCTTGGCCAGTTCGACCAGTTTCTCGCTCGTCGGTTCCGTCGCGTCTTCGGTCGGTTCCGTGTGCTGATGTTCACTCATAGAGGGCCTCCAGCAGGTCGACGTCACAGACGATGCCGACGAGTTGCTCGCCCGTGACCATCGGAATCTGCTCGATGTCGTTGGTGATCATCTTCTGTGCGGCGTCCTGGATCGACGTCCGGGCCGACACCGTCACCACGTCGTCGGTCATGAACTCGCTGACCGGCCCGTTCGGAATCTCGATGTCCCGCGTGGGGAGGTAGCGGCTGCCGACCCCCTTGATTCCCTCCCAAGACCACTGGGAATCCTGATCCGGGAAGTTGTTCCCCGTCTCCTCTTCGCCCTCGACGATGCGCGCGACGTCGATGATGTCGACTTCCGTGAGGACGCCGTTCATCTGTCCCTCCTCGTCCAGCGCGACGGTGTAGGGCACGTTCGCGTAGTACAGTTCCCGCTCTGCGACGGGCAGCGGCGCGCCCTCGTAGCTCGTGTTCACGTCGGTGCTCGCGTGTTCGTCGACGGCACCGTCGGTCTCTTGATCGCCCGTCGCGATCGCGTGGATCACGTCCGTTACCGTGACGATCCCCTCGAACTCGCCGTCGACGACCGGGACGCGCCGCGCTCCCTCCTCGACCATCGTTCGCGCGACGTCCTCGAGCGCGGTCTCTGCCGTCGTCGTCGGCACGTCGTCCATCAACATGACGAGTTGGTCCTCGTCGGGCTGTTCGATCAGGACGTCCCGCGAAACGAGTCCGCGGTACTCGAGGCCGTCGTCGGTCTCTTTGACGACCGGAACGGACGAGAACGACCGTTCTTGCAGGTACTCGAGGACGTCCGAGCGGGTGCCGGGTAGTTCCACGGTGACCACGTCCTCGCGAGCCGTCATGGCGTCGGCTACGTTCATATCCCCACGCTACGGCGAAAATGAGTATAAACCCAGTGTTTCACTGGTCCGTGATTTGCCTGACTGATCAGATCGCGTGAGAATTCAATCCGACGAGTTTATATGCGGGTGGGAGACACTCTCATACATGGCGACGAACTCTCACGTCGTATCGTCCGACGAAACCGTCGTTGGGTCGATCGACTCGAGCGACTCGAGTACGGACTACGTCATCGCCGATATTTCGGCCGACGGAGCCTGGTTATCGATGCACGCGGACGACGCGCCGACACTTCCGGCGTGGCGATAATCCCCGCTAACAGGTCCCCTTCGGTTCCGCTGAGGGCGTTGAATCCGCTTCTTCCGACCCCCCATCCGTCCGGAGAGCCGTTGCTCCGTCCCTCGAGTTACCACACTGAAAGAATGCGAGTACGTTCGTCCGATACAGCGGAGTCCGCTTAGACGAGGCCGACGCCCACTGCGTAGGGCCACTCGACCGTACTGACCGCGAGCAAGAGCACCGTCATTCCGAGCAAGCCGACGTTCTTGAGGAAGCTGTTCAGTTCGTCCTGTCGTTGGTCCTCGGGAACGGCCCAGAAGTCGTGCATCATCGGCGTCGCGACGACCAGGAAGCCCGCGAGTGCGCCCGCCGCGAGCGTGGGGAACGCGCCCAGCGCAACCGCGAGCCCGCCCAAAACCAAGACGACACCGGAGGCACCGACGGAGAGCGTCGGTGCCGGTGCGCCTTTGTATTCGGCGTAGCCCGCCATCTCCTCGAGATTCAGGAAGTGGTTGAGGCCGATGAACGCGATTACTCCGCCAAAGAGAATGCGCGCAACGAGGAACAGTTCGTCAGCAAAGGCTCCATCGAACGTTTGGAGCGCAGCCGTTTCGATAGCAAATATCATCGTGCACGAGTTTCTGAGGGACCAGATAGATATAGGCGTTCCCGGACATCGGTTTCCCCGGGTGACGGCGGTGTTATCGGCCGTTTTCGGCAATTGGTACCACAAACCGCGCTGTCAGGAACCGTCTATAGTACCACTAAAACGGAGTACACACTGTTCGCCGAACCGTCTGGCGATCAGCTGTGCACTGACGTGGAGTGGCTAGTACAGTTTTGTCGGTGACGTGCGTAGGGGCGTTCGATGGTCGGTCCACGCCCGCGAGACGAACAGGGAGCCGATGGGACGAACGAGTTCGGGACGCGACCGGAGAGCGATCGCTACACCGCTGCGACCTTTCTCTCGGCGCTCGTTCCGACGGCCCTCGCTCGTCGAGCGATCACCGTCTCGCTCGAAACCGATCGAACGGTCTACGAACGCGGTGACTCCGTCGAACTCACCGTCGAGTTCAAGAACCGCTCGCCGCTTCCCGTCTCGATTCCGACGCCGCGCCGACGCCGCTGGGGGTGGACGTTCGACGGCGAACTCGAGGCCACCGACGAACGACTGTTCACCCGAGAGCGTCCATCAACGTTCGAATTTCACGGCGGCGAGCGAAAACGAGCGACGGTCACCTGGAACGGTCGGCTCAAGCGCACGACCGATGATCGGGCTGACACCCGCTACGAGTCCGTGCTCCCCGACGCCGGCGAGTACGAACTTCGCGCGTTCGTCGCGACGCACGACGGCCGTTTCCAGCCGAGTGACTCGACGACGATTCGCCTCGAGTAATGACTGGGCCTCGAGTTCTCGCACCCGCTTGTGGTCGAGGAGGAGTTACTGCACGTGAGACGAGAGAGGAGACGGGAGAAGAAAACGGAGGGCGACATAGCGTGTAGATGGCCGGTAGACGGGATCGCTGGGAGAGAGGTAGGGAGTAGACGAGAGAGATAGGGAGTAGACGAGAGGGAGGGCGAACTGCTGCGGTCGCGCTTCCTGCTTATCCGGTGAGGAAGCCACCGGGTGGGATCTGTCCCGTGGGGCTGTCCTCGTCGGAGTCGTCGGCCGCACCGAACTCCGGCGAGTGCTCGATCGTTCGTCGTGCCTTTGCGAGTCGTTGCGTGCCTGCCGTGAGGGTAGCGAGGATCTTACTCATACACGAGTAAAAACGCGTGCCGCGCATATAAGTGTTTTCGAGATGAACAATTATGTTGGTTCGACCGCGATTGCAATCCTCGTGGTCGGCTCCTAAATGGTGTTATACGGGGCTCTCGAGGTGGCTTTCGACAATCGGAACGATATGACCCTCGAATCACGTGATCGTCCCACAATGTCTAAAGTACGTATCATATCGCCTCACAGAGGTGGCTGCAGGGCCTGGAAACTGTGTCCAGTGAATGGAGCAGCGAGCCAGCGCCCAGGGCCAGTTCCTAGTCTTCGTTCACTATTACAACACGCAGCGGCCGAATCACGTACTCGACGTTCACACTCCCGCCGGGGAAGTGATCGAAGGATGACTAGACGCGGCTAAATATAATGGGAAACGTTATATAATATATCCTGATCAACTGCGGGTGTGTTATGAGACGACGCACCACACTCAAGCTACTTGGAAGCGTTGCAGGAGCGGGTCTACTCGGGACGAAAACCGTAAGCGCGGACGACGCGTGGCCGCGCGAGGAGACGAGTCGATTCTTCACCCATCAGGAGGTTCAGGAGTTCCTCGACGATCTCGACCAGCGGGCACGGCGAAATTTCGAACTCGAGGAGATCGGTGAGAGCCTCGAAGGTCGTGAACTCACCGTCGCCCGCGTCGGCAGCGGTAACACGGACGTCTTCGTCGTCTCCGAGCAACACGGTGACGAACCGACCGGTACCAACGCTATTCTGGCCGAACTCCGAGAACTCGCAACGTCGGGCAGTCCGTTCGCGACGACGGTTACCGACGAGCTAACCGTCCACGTCCTGGCGATGCTCAACCCCGACGGGGCGATGCGCAACCAGCGTGAGAACGCTCGTCCGGAAGAGTACACATGGGACGATCCGTTCCTCGGCGAACAAAGCGGTCCCGCCGATCCGAACCGCCAGCACTACTTCGAACTCCCTGCGGACCTCCTCCCCGGACCGAAGCCCGACGAGAATCCCTCGCCTGAGACACAGGCGATGCTCGACTACGTTCTCCCGCTCGAACCGCTCTGGGTATCCGATCTGCATACGCAGAGCGGGATGTACTACGACGAGGACGAGAACCCAGGCGACATGTACCACTCGTCGAACTTCTGGCCGATCGCTGACGCAGCGGACGAGGACGCGACCGAGCTCTCCCAACAGCTCAACGTCGCGATGTACGATCAGGCCGAAGGCCAAGCTAACGCGCAGCTATCGGTCTATCCCGGAGGCGATACGGTCAACATCGCCCGCAATGCGTACGGCGCCTACGGTTTTGGCAGCATTCTCAACGAGATGACCGGTCAGGTCTCCGACCGCGGCGAACGGATGGAGGGACAGATGGTCCGCATCATGCGAAACGAGAATCGCGCCGTCCTCGAAGAGACTGCCAACGAGACGCTCTTCGATCGCGATGCCGACCGTGTCGCGGAGATTCCAGACCGCCCCGGCGCGGGCGACTGGCCGTGGGAGGGCGGCACGGAGTAAGCGAATCGCCCACTTGCCAGTGTAATTTTTTAGCCGCGCCGGCCCGACCGAGCAGGCTGGGTGCTCCGAGGGCTTGACCCCCGAGGAGGTTCACGTATCGGCTGGTTCACCGAGGAAGAGATGAAAACAAGCGCGTGAGTGTGGTTCTATGGCACCCCTCTCTAAAGTCAGATATACTGGTCCGGCCGAGTCCGTCCGTCAGCGATGCCGGTGACACGCGGCGAAGTGCGTCCCCGACCCGTACTCGGACTCGAGTTCGTAGGACGGTCGTTCCTGCGCGCAAATACTCCGTTCGGCGAACGACTCGAGGAGGAGGTCGGTCGCTTCTTCCCAGTTCTCTTCGACCTCGTCGTCGCCGTCAGGCGTGCGTTCGCCGCCCTGTCGGTCGGTTGCAATCAGGTCGATGACGTCGCGGACGACTTCGCCAGCCTCGCCCCAGGGGAGCGTGCCACCGAAGAACTCCGCCTCGAGTGCCTCGGCCGTCATCGGTTCGAACGTACGCCGTTTGACCGCTCGCATGAACGCCCGGACGTGAGCCCACTGCTCGTCGGGAAGGTCGTACTCGTCGGGGGCGATGAGTTCCGGACACCGCGTTCGGAACCGACAGCCCGACGGCGGATTCTGCGGGCTCGGCACCTCTCCCTCGAGCACCCCGCGAGCGCCCTCGTCTCGGGGGTCCGGGACGGGAATCGACTCGAGCAACGCCTTCGTGTAGGGGTGTTGGGAATTCTCGAACAGTTCCTCCTTCTCGGCGATTTCGACGATATGGCCCAGATACATCACCGCGACGCGGTCGGAGATGTGCCGGATGACCGAGAGGTCGTGGGCGATGAAGAGATAGGTTAGTCCGAACTCCTCCTGGAGTTCCTCCATCGTGTTCATCACCTGCGCCTGAATCGAGACGTCGAGCGCGGAGACGGGTTCGTCACAGACGACGAAGTCGGGGTCGACCGACAGCGCCCGCGCGAGGTTGATCCGCTGGCGTTGCCCGCCGGAGAAGGCGTGTGGGTACCGGTTGTAGTAGGTCGGATCGAGTCCGACTTTCCCGAGGAGTTCCTTCGCCCGTTCGCGCCGGAGTTCGTCTTTCGACGTCGAGACCGAGACGTTCACCGAGATGGTGCCATCCGACTCGACCGACGCGGACGCCTCGAGGTGCTCGGGAACGGTCGCCGTCACGCCGTACTCGTCTCGAGCGACCGTTACCGGCACCGTTGCCACGCCCTCGTCGTCCGCCTCGACGACGAGATCGGCATCGTCTGCGACGGTGACGTCGACTGGTTCGTCGACGTTCTCGGCCGTGACCGACGCCGTCGTCGCCACGTCCGGATCCGACTTCGGCATGTCGTGGGCGCGCATGGGTTCTTCGACGATTTGGCCCATCTTCATCCGCGGATCGAGCGACGATTGGGGGTCCTGGAAGATCATCTGGATCTCCGAGCGTTTCCGGCGCAGTTCCTCGCCGGAGATGTCCGCGAGGTCCTCGCCTTTGAACTCGATCGTCCCGTCGGTCGGATCGACCAGTCGCAAGAGCGAGCGACCCAGCGTACTCTTCCCACAACCGGACTCGCCGACGAGTCCGAGCGTCTCGCCGCGTTTGATCTCGAAACTCACGTCGTCGACGGCCTTCACCTTCTGCTGGCCGAGACTGACCGGCGGGAACTGATCCGGCTCGAACGAGATGCTCGAGAACAGCCCCGAGCTCTGGGTGAAGTACTTCTTCAGCCCGTTGACGTCGACCAGCGTCTCCCCGAAGGCGACCCGCTCGTCACCGTCCGTCGACTCACCAGCCTCCCGTTCGCCGTCGGTAACGTTGCTCACTTCGCTCATCGGTCCTCACCTCCGTCCGACGTCGTCGTGAGCTGTGGCTCGTCCTCGAGGGGCGCGCTCTCGTCGTATCCGACGTCGAAGGCGTCGTGTTTGATACACGCCGATCGGTGAACGTACTCGCCGTCTCGAGTGACTTCCGCTGGCTCCGGGTGGACGCGCCGACAGGCCTCTCTGGCGTCCGGACAGCGCGTGTGGAAGCGACAGCCCGACGGCGGATCGACGGCCTCGGGCATCACCCCACGGATGGCCTCTAAGTCCTCGACCGTTCGGTCGGGTCGGGGCATCGAGTTCAACAGCGCGTTCGTGTAGGGGTGGTGGGTGTCGTGGAACAACTCGTCGACCGGCGCTTGTTCGACGATCTCGCCGAGGTACATCACGTTCACTCGGTCGCAGATCTCGGCGACGACGCCCATGTCGTGGGTCACCCAGATGAAGCTCGTATCGTACTTCTCCTGTAAGTCGTCGACGAGGTCGAGAATCTGGCCTTCGACGGTCACGTCGAGTGCCGTCGTCGGCTCGTCGGCGACGATGAGACTCGGCTCACAGGCCAGCGCCATCGCGATGAGCACGCGCTGGCGCATCCCACCCGAGAACTGGTGTGGGTACTCGCCGTATCGGTCCTCGGGATCCGGAATGCCGACTTCCCGCAGCATCTCGATCGCCTCCCGTTTCGCCTCGTCTTTCGAGAGGTCGCGATTGAGTTCGATGAACTCGCGGAGTTGGCCGCCGACCGTAAAGACCGGATTGAGCGACTCCATCGGATCCTGAAAGATCACGGCGATTTCGTTGCCACGGATCTGCTGGCGAACCTCCTGCTCGGAGAGCATGTCTTCTCGCTCTCGAGGCTCGCCGTCCGGCCCCTCCTCGAGGCCGAAGATAGTCTGGCCCTTGTAGGTGATTTCGCCGGCGACGATTTCGCCGGGATTCTCGACGAGTCGCAACAGACTCATCGAGGCGACCGATTTGCCGGCGCCGCTTTCGCCGACGAGGCCGACGATTTCGCCTTCGTCGACGGTAAAGGAGATGCCGTCGACGGCGCGAACGGTACCGCTCTCGGTGAAGAACTGTGTCTTGAGGTTTTCGACGCGAAGGAGTGGTTCAGCCATACTTATTCATTGAGTCGTGGATCGAGGGCGTCTTGGAGGCCGTCGCCGAAGAGGTTGAATCCCATAATCGTGATGAGGATCGCGAAGCCCGGCCAGATCGAGAGCCAGACGTTCGCGTGCATGTAGCCGTGGGCGACGTTCAGCATCTCGCCCCAGTCGGGGGTCGGCGGCTGTGCGCCGTAGCCGAGGAACGAGAGGCCGGCGACGATGAGGATCGTCACGCCGATCTGAAGCGTCGCGTAGACGAGCACCGGTGCGAAACTGTTCGGTATCACGTGTCTGAGGATGATGTGTCTGTTTTTCACCCCCGAGGCGCGCGCCGCCTCGATGTAGTCCATCTCGCGGACGGACAACACCTCGCTGCGGATGATCCGCGCGAACACCGGGATGAACGTGATTCCGACGCCGATGACGGCGTATCTAATGTCGGGTGTTCCGCCGCTCACGAAGACCGTGAAGACGATGATGAGGATCAGCGGCGGAATCGCGTAGATCGTCTCGACGCTACGCATGAGGATGTCGTCGACCTTCCCGCCGTAGAAGCCGGCGACGGCACCGATGAGCGTTCCCCCGACGAATCCGATGAGCGTCGAGACGATGCCGACGCTCACCGACACTTGCGCGCCGTAGACGAGTCGGGTGAAGTAATCCCGTCCGTCCGGATCGGTACCGAGGGGGTGGCTCATCGAACCGTCGACGTGGAACGCGGGAGGCACGTTCTCCTCACCTTGCCCCGGCGGTGGAATCCGCTCCGGATGATCGAATATCGGGAGCATCTCCGCGAACGTGAAGTCGGAGACGGCTCCGAGCGTGAGTCGCGAGAGGTTGCTGTCGATCATCGTGTACGCCGAGATGAGCAAGACGAGGACGACGATGTAGAGCCCCCATCTGGCGGTCGTATCGTCTTTGATCTTTTTGACCGAGTGTCGCCAGCCGAACTCCGCCTCGACGGCGTCGGACGATTTGCCGTCGTCGACCTGTGATTCACCGATCGCCATCGTTAGTCGTCACCTCCGTACGTAACCCGCGGATCGACGTACGCGTAGGAGATGTCGGTGATGATGACGCCGATGATGAATATCGTCCCGAAGATGAGCGTTACTCCCATGATCAACTGGTAGTCGAGGTTGTGAATCGCATCGATGAACAGCCGTCCCATTCCGTTGATGTTGAAGACGTACTCGACGAGCACCGCGCCGCCGAGTGCCGTCGACAGGTTCAATCCGATGATCGTAATGATCGGCAACTGCGCCGTTCGGAAGGCGTGCTTTCGGAGGATCGTCCGCTCTGAGACGCCGTAGGCTCGAGCGAGTTTGACGTACTCTCCTTGCAGCGATTCGATCATCTGCGTCCGCTCGATACGCATCAGCGTCGCCATCTGTAACGTTCCTAGCGCGATCATCGGTAGCAGCAGGTGCCGGACGATCTGGAACACGTGCTCGGGCCACCCACCCAGCGTGTACTGGCTGAACATCGCCCCAACGACGGGAAGTTGCTCGAGCGGTCCGGGCCACCCGGTGTAGCCGTAGGCCTCTGGTGACCACCACGGATAGACGAGGCCGGTCGACGGGAACCACCCGAGTTGGACGGCGAAGATGATGATGAGCATGATGCCGATCCAGAACGACGGCGTGCTAACGCCCAGCAGTGCGACGATGCGTGACACGTGGTCTGCTGGCTCGTTTCGTCGCTTCGCGGCGAGGATACCGAGTGGTATCGACGTGACGATCGCGAACGCGTACGCCGACAACACGAGAAGCAGCGTTGGTCCGAGGCGACTCATGATCAGGTCAGAAACGGGCTGATTGTAGTGAAAACTCTGCCCGAGGTCGCCTTGCAATACCCCAGTCATATACGAGATGTACCGTTCGTGAACGGGTTCGTCGAGCCCGTACCGTTCTTCCATCGTCTGGATCAGGTCCTCGTCGACTTCCTGTCCCTGCAGCATGATCTGGACGGGGTCGCCGGGAGCCAAATTCGCGAGGGCAAACGTGATGATCGTGATTCCGAACAGTACGGGAATCGCTTGCACGAATCGGTACAGTGTGTATCGAAGTAGTCCCATCTCGAAATCGTCTGTTAAATCTGTGTCTCTTCCGTTTTTGGTGAAACGCGAATGGACGTTCACGGCCGCCGACCGGCCGCGTCGAATCGCAAACTGGCCGTCTCTCGGTCGTCAGTCGTCGTCGACCCAGACGTTTCCGTCTCCGGAGACGACGTGTGGGTTGTACTGCATCTGCGGGTGGACGTGCATGTCCTTGATGTGCTCGCCCGTCGCCATCGAGTTGTGTTCCGTGAAGATCGGCAGTGCCGGAACTTCCTCGATAATCTCGCCGATCACGTCGGTGTAGAGTTCCTCCCGTTCCGCTTGGTCCCCGGTTTCACGGGCTTCGATGATGTTGTCGTGGAAGTCGTCGCTTCCCTCGTAGTGGTGGCCCTGGTTGATCTCCTCTTGGCTCTCGTGGAAGTTGGAGTAGAGGTACTGATCTGGGTCCGGACCGCCGGTCCACCCGGAGATGTACAGTTCGTAGTCGTCCGGATCGCCCTCGCTGTAGATGGTCTGATCCAGCATCTGGTCGAACGCCATCGTCTGGACCTCCATGTCGTAGCCGATTTCGTCGAGGCGTTGAGCAACGCGTTCGGCGAGCGTCGCTCGCTCGTCGTCGGGCGCCATGAACGTCGGATTCCAATCGTCCGGCGCGTTCTCGTCGAGTAACTCCTGTGCGAGATCGGGGTCGTAGTCGGGGTAAGCGTCCTCCCACTCGTCGAGCGGGAAGTCCCACAGTTCGTTCGTGATCGGCGACGTCGGCGTCACGACCGGTGCCGCCGCGTTGTTCAGGTACGTTTCGACGTAATCGGTCGCCGAGAACGCGTGGGCGATGCCGCGGCGAACGTCCGCGTTGGCCGTTCCCGCGCCATCGTTACAGTTGAAGAAGATGTACGCAACCGACGGGCTCTCCGCGACGTGCGCGTTGATGTCGTCCTCGCCGTCGATTTCGTCCCAGTCCGCATTCGGAACGTCACCGATCGCGTCCGTGTCACCGGCGAGAATCTCGCCGACGCGGCTCGAGTCGTCGACGTTGTCCTCGAAGCGAATCTCCGCGAGGTACGGAAGCGGATCGTCCCAGTAGTCGTCGTTTCGCTCGAGTTCGACGTACTCGCCCATCTGGTAGTCGCTCCAGACGAACGGCCCGGAGCCGATCGGATCGGTGTTGAACGCGTCGACGTCGTCCGTCCTGGCGTCTTCGGGAACGATGTTGACCCCCTGATTGAACATCTCCCAGGGACCGTAGGGGTACTCGAGGTCGACTTGCAACTGCGTGTCGTCGATGACCTCGATGTCCTCGATCATGTCGTAGGACGTCGCGTTCGGCGTCTCTTCCTCGACGGGTGCCAAAAACGAGTGCGCCACGTCGTCGGCGGTCAGTTCGTCGCCGTTGTGGAACTCGATTCCGTCGTGGATCTCGTAGATGAATCGCGTGTCGTCGCGCTCGACGTCCGGGAAGTCGACGGCAACCTTCGGCTGGAGTTCGTACTCGTAATCGAACTCGAAGAGGCTGTCGTAGAGGAGTTCGGCGACCTGCATGCTGTAGGCGTCGTTCGAGACGACCGGATCGAAGTCGTCGTCTCGCTCGAGTTCCTGCGTATAGACCATCGTACTGTCCATCGCAGCGTCTTCGTCGTCCGGTTCGTCTCGCTCGTAGTCGTATTCGTCCGGATCGATGATCCCACCGTCGTCATCGTCGTCGCCGTTCCCACCGATACACCCTGCGAGCGCAAGTGCACCTGCGGACACTCCAGTGACGAGCACTCGCCGCCGAGTTGCACCCTTGTTGTTACCTCTCATACTACCCATCCTGCCGAGGGGAAAACCCTTATTAGTTTTGGTTCTTCACCCAGTTTGCACTTACTTTACACCATCGATTACCGAATAACAATCTCGGTGATATTTGCATATTATCAACACCGAAGTCATTTGTACACTATCGTCCAACAATATACATCGAGTTTATCGTTACTCGAGGGTGATATCGCTCCGGCGACATCACGCGCGTGCACCGATCCTCGCGGGTCGCCGTCCCTTCGAACGCCACGACCAGTAGTATTTTTCTCCTGGGGGTACAGTGCCTTCCTATGAACTATCGCGCTGTCGAAACTACGTCCGAGTACGTCGCTCGCCTCGAGACCGGGGCCGACTGGCGGGCCGAAATCGAGTCGCTCGCACGCGAGGTCGACGCCGGTGCGGCCTGGTTTAGCGCACTCGGTGCCGTCCAGGACGCCGAACTCGCCTTTTACGATCAGGACGGTCTCGAGTACGACGCGATCGACGCGGACGAACCCCTCGAGGTCGCGAGTTGCGTCGGCAACGTCTCCTGGCTCGAGGACGACCTGTTCGCGCACACGCACGCGGTCCTCTCGGGACCAGACGGCGAGACGATCTCCGGCCACCTGAACGAGGCGACCGTCTGGGCCGGCGAAGTGTACATGCGCGTCTTCGAGGACGACCTGGTGCGCGAACACGACGAGACGACCGATCTCGACCTCTGGCTCTGATATGCGCGAGGAGGACCGCCAGTACTTCACCCGACTCGAGTCACAGTTAGACGAGGCGTTCGAGGTCGCCGAAACCGCCAAAGAACGCGGCGCGGATCCCGAACCCGAAGTCGAGATTCCCGTCGCCAAGGACATGGCCGACCGCGTCGAGAACATCCTCGGCATCGACGGCGTCGCCGAACGCGTCCGCGAACTCGAGGGCGAGATGTCCCGCGAGGAGGCGGCACTCGCCCTCGCCGAAGACTTCGCCGAAGGCCGCGTCGGCGACTACGAGACGAAAGCGGGCAAGATCGAGGGAGCAGTCAGGACCGCGGTCGCCCTGCTGACCGAAGGTGTCGTCGCCGCGCCCATCGAGGGGATCGACAGGGTCGAACTCCTCACGAACGACGACGGGAGCGAGTTCGTCAACGTCTACTACGCCGGCCCGATCCGCTCTGCGGGCGGGACGGCACAGGCGCTCTCGGTCCTCGTCGCGGACTACACGCGTGCGTTGGTCGGAATCGATCAGTACGACGCCCGGACCGACGAGGTCGAACGCTACGCCGAAGAGATCGCCCTCTACGACAAGGAAACGGGCCTCCAGTACACGCCGAAGGCGAAGGAGGCCAAGTTCATCGCCAAACACCTCCCGATCATGCTGGACGGAGAGGCCACCGGCGACGAGGAGGTGTCGGGATTCCGAGACCTCGAGCGCGTCGACACCAACAGCGCCCGCGGTGGCATGTGTCTGGTCCTCGGGGAAGGTATCGCGCTCAAGGCACCGAAGATCCAGCGATACACCCGCAACCTCGACGAGATCGACTGGCCGTGGCTGCAGGACCTGATCGACGGCAACTACGCCGACGAGTCGGCGGACGATTCTGCTGCGGACGACCCAACAGGCGACAGTGACAGCGACGGCGACGACAACGGTGACGCGGCCGACGATTCGACGGACGGCGACGACGCGGATGCGACACCCGAAGACGCCGTGGACCCCGACGCCGACGAGACCGGTGTCGATGGCCCGTCGGGCCCCCCGCGAGCGGATCCCTCGAAGAAGTTCCTTCGGGACCTGATCGCCGGCCGGCCGGTCTTCTCTCACCCAAGCGCCGAAGGCGGATTTCGCCTCCGCTACGGCCGCGCACGCAATCACGGGTTCGCGACCGGGGGGATCCACCCCGCAACGATGCACCTCGTCGACGACTTCCTCGCGACGGGAACCCAGATCAAGACCGAACGGCCCGGGAAGGCCCACGGGATCATCCCCGTCGACAGCATCGACGGCCCGACCGTCAAACTCGCAAACGGCGACGTCCGTCGGATCGACGATCCCGAGGAGGCCCTCGAGATCAGAAACGGCGTCGAGGCAATCTTGGACGCCGGCGAGTACCTCGTCAACTACGGCGAGTTCGTCGAGAACAACCACCCGCTCGCACCCGCCTCCTACGTCTACGAGTGGTGGATTCAGGACCTGAAGGCCGCCGGTGCGGACGTCCAGGCCCTCGAGGACGACCCGCGAATCGACCTCGAGTTCCCCGACCCCAACGCGGCCCTCGAGTGGGCCCTCGAGTACGACGCACCGCTTCACCCACAGTACACCTACACCTGGCACGACCTCTCGGTCGACGCGTTCTGTGCCCTCGCGGCGGCCGTCGCCGACGGCCGAATCGAGGCCGCCGGCGAGACGGGCGACACGCTCGTTCTCGAATACGACGAGTCGACCGCCGAGGCCCTCGAGACGATCATCGTCGAACACCGCCAGCGTCCGGACGAGGGGAGACTCGAGGTCGACGACTGGCGGCCGCTCGTCAGCACGCTCGGCTGCGAACCGCGTCAAGCGGTCGCCGACGGGGCCGCACTCGATCCCGACGCGCAGGCTCCCCAGATCGAACTCGAGCGAACGTGGGCCAACGACGACCTCTCCGAGCGCGCGCGGACGTGGGGCCACGAAACCGAGGGGGACAACGCCATCGAGGCGGTCAACGAGGTCGCTCCCTTCGAGGTCCGCGAGCGTGCACCGACGCGCGTCGGCAACCGGATGGGTCGCCCCGAGAAGTCAGAGCGCCGGGATCTGAGCCCCCCCGTCCACACCCTCTTTCCGATCGGCGAAGCCGGCGGCGCACAGCGAAACGTCGCCGATGCGGCCACGCACGCGGAGACGATGGCCGACACGCCGGGCGTCGTCGAGGTCCAGATCGGACGGACGTACTGTCCGTCCTGCGCCACCGAGACGTTCAAAAACCGCTGTCCGGAGTGTGAGGCTCGAACGAAACCCGACTATCGCTGTCCGGACTGTGACGAACGAATCGAACCGGACGAAGCGGGCCGCGTCGAGTGTGGCCACTGCGAACGCGAGGCGACCTGCGTCGAAATCCGCGAGGTCGACGTTCACGAGGAGTACCGCGACGCCCTCGAGTCGGTCGGCGAACGCGAGAACGCCTTCGAGATTCTCAAGGGCGTGAAGGGGCTCACCTCGACGACCAAGATCCCCGAACCGATCGAGAAAGGCGTCCTCCGGGCGAAACACGATGTTTCCTCGTTCAAAGACGGCACCGTTCGCTACGACATGACCGACCTCCCCGTCACGTCGGTCCGCGCGCGCGAACTCGACATCGATGTCGGCCAACTCCAGGCCCTCGGCTACGAGGAGGACATGCACGGCGACGCGCTGACCCACGAGGATCAACTGGTCGAACTCAAGGTTCAAGATATCGTCCTCTCCGACGGCGCGGCCGAGCACATGATGCAAACGGCCGACTTCATCGACGACCTTCTGGCGCAGTACTACGGCCTCGAGCCCTTTTACGAACTCGAGGATCGACAAGATCTCGTCGGGGAGCTGGTCTTCGGGATGGCACCCCACACGAGTGCGGCAACTGTCGGACGGGTGATTGGTTTTACGAGTGCGGCGGTCGGATACGCCCATCCGTACTTTCACGCCGCGAAACGCCGGAATTGTTTCCACCCGGGAACGAACCTCTGGTACCAGGACGAAAACGACGACTGGGGTCACGAACCGATCGAAACGATCGTCGAAGAGCGGTTGAGCGACCCCCAGGAAGACGACTTTGGAACACTCGTTCAGGACGTCGACGGGCTTACCGTTCCGTCAGTTACTGCTGACGGAACGCCTCTCAATCGCCCTGTCGAAGCGCTTTCGAAACACCCGGCCCCTGATCATCTCGTTCGTGTCGAAACGCGGAGTGGCCGAACGCTAACGGTGACGCCGGATCACACGTTTCGGCAGTGGACGCCCGCCGGCTTGGAATCCGTCGACGCTCGAGAACTCTCGACTGGCGATGAACTCCCGAGTCCGAAATCGATTGATTTCGAAGGAACGAACGAGTCGATCGACCTGTTGGAGGCGTTTATCGAGGCAGACACGATTCCGAACGACTCGCTCGTTGTCCGTGGACTCGGGTCGGACCGAATCAAGGAGCTACTCGACGATGCGACGCCGGAGCGAGCATACCTCAAACCGGTTGCGGAGCGGCTCGATGTCTCCCAGTCGACGGTCTACAATTGGGTCAATCGAGACAGCGTTCCGGTCGGTCCACTCTGCTCGCTGTTCGACACCGAGGACCTTCTCGAATGGATTCCCGACCACGTTACACTCGGCATAAAACGGGACACTGCGGCCGTCCAGCGTCATTTCGAGATCGACGAATCCGTTGCAACGCTTCTCGGGTACTACGCTGCCGAAGGGTTCACTCGGCACGAAGACGGTTCGTTTTATCAGACGACGATTTGTTCGCCCGACAGGGAAGCTCGAGACGATATCATCGATGCGTTCGAGAGCGCGTTATCGATCGACGCCTTCGAAGAAAACGAGTGGAAAGTAACCGTATCGAGCCGTCTCGTCTCGGTACTGTTCGCGGACGTGCTCAACCTCGGCTCGACTGCAGAAACGAAACGAATTCCGAATCTCATCTTCAATAGCCCGAAGCCACAGTTGCGAGCGTTCTTGGCTGCGTACTTTAGTGGAGATGGCAGTACGTCGAGTAAGCGAATCGACATCCGGGCACACACCGTCAGTGACGAATTAGTAGATGGCCTCGTAGCCGCGCTGAAGCGTTTCGGGATTGCCACAAAAACGTATCGTGAAACCCGTCGCCCGTCGACTGGTGCTGTTGCCGAGTTCTACGGCGACGAAGAACCAGTTCCCGAATTCGAGTCGTGGGTTCTCAAAATCACGTCCGAGAATGCTGCTCGGTTCGCTGATCGAATCGGATTCCATCTCGAACGGAAACAAGAAACGATCACTGACGTACTCGAGAGTACCGAACTTCGTTCACAGCGGCTGTTCGCTGACGGTGGTGAAACATGGCTCGATGAAGTCGTCTCGGTCGAGACCGTCGAAAGCGATATCGAACACACGTACTGTCTCACTGTTGAGGAGACGAACACGCTCGTTGCGAACGACGTGTTCGTCGGTCAGTGTGACGGTGACGAAGACTGCGTTATGCTCCTCATGGACGGACTTCTCAACTTCAGTAGAAGTTTTCTGCCGGACAAGCGAGGCGGGCGGATGGACGCCCCACTCGTCATGTCCTCGAGAATCGATCCCTCCGAAATCGACGACGAGGCCCACAACATGGACATCGTGAGCCAGTATCCACGCGAGTTCTACCTCGCGACCTTGGATCAGGCCGACCCCGAGTCGGTCGAGATCCAACTCGGCGAGGACACGCTCGGCACCGACGGCGAGTACACCGGTTTCGAGCACACCCACGACACCACCGACATCGCCATGGGTCCCGACCTCTCGGCCTACAAGACGCTCGGCTCGATGATGGACAAGATGGACGCCCAACTCGAGATCGCGCGGAAACTCGAGTCTGTCGACGAGACGGACGTCGCCGAACGGGTCATCGAGTACCACTTCCTGCCGGACCTGATCGGGAACCTTCGGGCGTTCTCCCGGCAGGAAACTCGCTGTCTCGATTGCGGCGAGAAGTTCCGTCGAATGCCCCTGACCGGCGACTGCAGGGAGTGTGGCGGCCGAGTCAACCTCACCGTCCACAAAGGGTCCGTGAACAAGTACATGCAGACCGCGATTCAAGTCGCCGACGAGTACGACTGTCGAGACTACACGAAACAGCGACTCGAGGTCCTAGAACGCTCGCTCGAGAGCATCTTCGAGAACGACAAGAATAAGCCCACGACTATTGCGGATTTCATGGGAGGTGGTCCTAAGAACGGCGACTAAGGCCGGGCCGTTCCATTCGTCGCTTCGGAATTAGTCTTACACTTGAGACACCCGTGTAGCTCCCCGGAATTGTCGGAAAGCACTCGGTAAAAGTCGTCAGATACCGGCCGGTCGCAGTTATCACACGCTTTCATCTAGATCGCCTCGGGACAACAAAAGTACGCGACTATCTCCAACCGGGTCGATTTTCCGTGAATGGCGTCCGTATCGGCATCGGCGGCCATATTCCGCAGCTTATGATTTTCAATCTGCTGTAGTTCGTCGTACGAATACGTCATTTCGCCGTTCTCTGCGGCCGTCTCCGTTACGAGTCCGCACATTGCACGTGGTTCGGCGAACCCGTTGTGACCTGTATACGCACGTGCCAGTTCCTTGATTATCTCACCCTCGCTTACGTCGCTGCCAAGTTCCCGTTTAACCGCTTCTCGAGCGTTCTGGTAGGCTATCGTTTGCTCGCGGTACAGGTTTACCACTTTGTGATTCTCTCGGGCTTGGCTCATGGTCACTCCACGCGCTTTCGGAACTGGTCAATCTCCCCCGCTGTGTAGTTGTGAGCAAGGAAAAACGCAATATCGCCTTTCATATCGTTACCACTAATCTCGTCGGTTGGAACTTTGGTCGCTACCTTTCGAAGTACCTGATAGTCCCACGTCTCGAGTTCGTCACTCGAGTAATACGAAACGCTATCCGACGGTGTAATAGACGGGAAAACGGTCGGTCTACTCATCGCAAACCGCCTCTTGGAGTTCGTTGTATAGCTCGGGGTGGCTTCTCTTGAGAATATCCACGTCGTCGGCTAACCGCCCCTCAATCTTCGTCCGGACTCGAGAGACAGCTTGGTATCGCCGGTCAAGTTCGTCCCCCTCGAGATTATCAGCTTGGATAAGCTCGCGTTCACGATCCGTCAATAGTCCCCGCCGTGTCATAGCGGTCTGTTTCGCTGACGTAGCCATTACATCCGTTGGTTCGCGTAAACACACTGTAATTGTTGGCCCATGTGGGAAGGCTCCCGTATTAGATAACGTTCCCATATGGGCCAACGTTAAAGGTAGTGTCGTGCGGAATTTCGTGTATAGGATGACCGACTTCATGTTTAGCAATCCGCCGGATGAACCGCCTGAACCGGACGAAACCGCGTTTACCGACGTGAAATATATTGCCCCCACTACGTCATGGGCTTCACTCATTGAATCTTGCCAGCGGATTGCGAAGGATCTCGAGCGAAGTGGTGAACTATCCAGCAACGACGTGAGTAATAGAGCACAGTCACCGCGGAATGTCACAGACGACGGGAGATACAAAACGTGGATATGGCACACTGTTTGTCCGACCCTCGAGACCCACGACAACATTCGTTGGAACGATTGCTGGAAGTTCGATCCCGAAAACGCGGTGAGTGCCGATGAATGGAAAGATATTGCCAGTGAGTTCAACATCTCGCCAAATTTCGACAATGAGATGGACCACCGCCGACACTACCCGAAAACGATCAGCGGTATGTACCGGTGCGTGCGGAATACCTACGAATCCGATGATCCACGTCACGGCGTTTCGGGAAGTGAACTCGTCTCGAGTGTGATGCACCTCACCGATAAGGATTACAAGCGGTGCATGAACTACCTCCGAGAGTTCCCGGATATTATACCACCGTCGCCACTAGACGACCGGCCAGACTGGGAATGGGTAGATGAAACTGAAAGTGACGATCCGTAACCGCGAGATAGTGATACCAATGGATTACCTACCCGAAACCCCGGATGAAACGGACGAATCGGACAGTGAACCAACCAGTGCGAACGGCCAGGAAACAATCGACATTGACGAAACGCCGTTTACGTGCGTCCCGTGGGTTACAACCACTGACACAGGAAACCGGTCCCTCGAGCAGGCTGTTAGAGTCCACAGCCACATTGAGGGAATGGGTGAGATGCACGACGACGAATTAGAGCGATACGTCGAACCGTTCACGTGGACGCATTCAAGTAATCAAATAGACCGTGAACGTGTCTATTGGCAGTACGTCGCCCCGACAGTTGCGACAAGCTCGAGTGTTGAATGGGTCGGACACCACGGATACGACGAATCCGAGGGCTTCCCCGGTTTTCACGAACTCAAGGAGATAGCCGCGAACCACCTACCCGATAGAGCCGAAGGGGATTACGCGACTGTCGCCCGCGTCGTCGAGAAAATCGGCTACCTACACTCACAACAGAACGGCCGGCGTATATCCCGCTGGGAACTCACGCGGCGAAAAACAGGTGTGAACAAACAATGGGAGCGGGTGTATGATCGGTACGTCCCTATGATGCCGCAAATCCGCCCTGCAAACGGACGGAACGAACCAGACTGGAAATGGGCCGGCGACGAATAAAAAACCGCTGAGAACGCGTTTTCTGCGTCTATTCCTCGAGTAGGAGTCTTACGTACCCGTCCTTATCGCCAATCTCGTCAACAACGCACTCGTATTCTTCGCCGTCGGCTACTATCGCCACGTCGTTAGCGTCATACAGTTGGTGCATCGTTTCCACGGTCATAGCGCACTCTGGTGTTGTCATTAGTGTTCACCGTCCGTTCTCGCATCCGCTCCGGTGCGTAACCTGTTCCTTGTCGATCGACTCGTGAACCTCACGGCCACAATCCCGGCACCGGAAGTATTTCGCACCGGTGAGTTGGCCGTATTTGTCATACTCGAGGTGCGGGCCACTCCACACGTCGTTGGTTGTGGTCACTTCGCAATCGCCCGCGGCTTCTTGTACTGTAGTCTGTTCTCCGGCAGATTCAACAGCTTGTATCTGGTATGCGTTCATGCTGTCTTTCAGCACTTCGGCCGGCGGTCCAACGCCGGTCGGTTTCTACAACCGATCAGTGCTTACTGTATACGAGATACTGCAGTGACTTAACCATACCGAATACAGTAAGACATACCATTTTTAGTAATATCTAAGGGCAAGTCCATACCATATAGAGTATGAAGGCAGAGACCGAACGGCCAGCCATGACCGAAGGCCGTGGACTGTTGACCGAATCCGAACGGGAAGCAATTGCTGGGGAGCGTTCAGACTCATACCGTTACAAAACACGATCTTACTTTCTGAATCGTGTCGACGAGGTCGAGAAAGACATTGAAGTGTTGGAGGAACACGCCCCTGACCTACTCGAGGAACTCCAAGAAATCGTGTGTGAGGACGGTGACGACGAATGAGTGACGAACACACCGGGGTTTCCGAAGCTGGGGATATACCCTATACCTACGAGCACGTCGACGAGAAGCCACACCCCGATTCGGACGTCTATCGTGTGACGTGCATACTCGATTTAGTGGACCGACCGACACACAAGAATACCTATTACGTCCCTTCAGGCCGGTTAGAATCGTTCTTCACCGGCCATAGCCAAACGGGTGAGAACGTTATCGACGTTACGCCGATCGACCGGGAGCAAGCTGAACAGGAACTAGACGAATATCGCCAGTGATTACCCGTTTCTATTGCGCGACGCCGTCATATCTGAGAGATACTTGTTGTTCCTTTTGTTGAGCTTCCGTCCGTCCATGATAATATCTGGGGAGCTACCACGGGACGCGCGGAATCCGGTCGGATCGGACGGACTCGCCGCTTCGCCCGCACTCGCCCCAGCTTGCTCAATCCTCGAGACATTGGCGCTAATCCCGCCGGCAAACTCTTCCACGAAGTCTGGCCCGTAATCGCCAAGATTCGAGAGTTCGCCCTTCTCTGCTGGTGAACTCGGGAAGTAATCACCAAGTGCCTCTGCCGCGTCTTCGCCGGCACTTTCAACTCGCCCGATTGCATCACGAATTCCGTCAGCCACGTCTGCGATTAAGTCGCGCCCCCACTGCCATGCATCCAGGTCTGTGATTGTATCGGATATCTCGCTTGCCACGTCGCTGATAGCGCCACCAACTCGGGAAACCCGGTCTGTGATTCCTTCCGCCAGATTAGAGAGTATGTCACGCCCCCAGTCTGTTGCCCCACTCACAAAGTCCGTAATGCCTTCCGACGCCGTCGAGAGTGCGCTAAGAAGTTCGTCAGAGAAGAAATATGCCAAGAGGCCAATGCCTGCGGCCAATGCAAGTACGGCGACCAGTGGAAGGGATAACGCCCCTGCTACGGCCCCTAATGCTGCAACCAGTGCCTTCCCTGCAGCAATCAGCACCGCTTTCGTGCTTGCGAGGGATGTAACCATAGAGGTCAATTTCGCGACAGGGACAATGACCGCGGCGAACACTGTTGCCAGGGTTCCAAGAATCCCGACGAAAGCTGAAGCCGCCCCATCTAGTTCCCATATGGTCTCTGAGAGGCTCCAAAACAACGAACGGACGGGAGTTAATACCGGACGCAAAACACCATCCATGTGCCAAGCCACCGCGCTGATTACAGATTGAAGGCCTGCAAACACCTCCCCTAGAATCGGCACAGAGGCCAAGAGGCCGGCGCTCGCGGCGGTTAAGCCCACCATAATGGCCTGAAGTGCGCCCTGCCAGCGCCTCTGCATGTCCGCGAAGCTATCGCCAGTATCGTCCATACTGTCGGCAGAGTCATCTAAAGTATCCTCGAGTGACTCAATCTCACTGCTCGTTTCGTCGATGCCGCGAGGCTCAGCGGCAATGACGAGTCGCTGCATTTCTTCACTCATGGTTCAAGATCACCGTGCAGCGAGAGTTCGCCACCATCCGTGTTCCAATCCGGGTTTGGGTTCTCTGCCGTCACGAACTCGGCAAAGTCGAGCACACGCGTTTTTAGGATCTTGTTTCGTGCATCCGCTATCAATTGTTCTCGAGACTTTGGGGAACGGTGTGCGCGGCGCTTGTGTTTCGTTGTAATCCTATCGGGGAGGTTCGGGTCTCTCGCGTTCCCCCACTTCGAAGCCATATTGATGAACAGGGAAACGTCCGTATCTAGCCGGTCTACCGCGCTTGCAACCATTTTCTTTTGACTGTCTGTGACCACAATCGCCGTCTCGCCGGCTTCAGGATCTTGGAACCGAATCCGAACCCTATCCTCTTTCCCTCGAAGTTCTTCAGTCGACATTACAACCACCCCCGACTGTATGGAACACTCAGAACTTTCATAGCGGCCGTTTGCAGCTTCGCTTTGCCGTGCACGTCGAGATACATATTCCAGAACTCTCGAGTGAACCGGTCGTCGGTGATATGCGCCAAGACCGTAACCGTCTCATCGACGACGCCGGCAATCTCCGGCGATTCGGTCTTGAGCTTCGCAGCTACGGCTTTGGCTTCTTCCGATACCGCACCGGGAACGCCGTATTGAACTTCAATCTCGAGTTCGCCGAGTTCTACCGTCTCTCGAGGACGGTCTAACCCTTCGAGAAGTTCGTTCGGATCGACTGAATTTTCCGGTTCTGCCACCATTGCCATGTCTATGAAATATCAGTCATTCAATTCACTAAAGTACGGGCCTAAATGCGAGACAATGGTGGGTGAACTGGCCGAAAGTCGCGTTTCCAACGTGGTGTGTGCACGTCGCGACACCCGGCCAGTCATTGGATCTGCAAGACCAGATCAGCACTCGCACGTTGGAACTGGCTTCGGAAAGCCATGTTATAGTCTCCGCTCAAGTGATTAGATAGTTTGCCTACCGTAACGGCTATGCGCCGTTATCAGGGTCGTCTATCTGACTTTGACCGTCGCTAGGAGCTTCATGAATCGACGTAACCCCGCCCTTGACTACAAGTTGGGTCGTTCCATTGAACTCACTTGTCCTGGCGTTCTCTATGATTACCTGCTCCCCCTGCTCGAGACAACTACCATCGTCCCATGACACCACGTCGATAGCCGCGCTACCATCCACAAGAGTAGCGGCCACTGCCGGCGCATCGTCGTTTTCGGGGTAGTCAATCGTTGCTATTTCCCCCTCAACAGTCGGGTAGCCGGTGGGGTCTTTCGCTACGTCATGGATTGAAACGGGATCGAACCGGGTGCTTGCCTTCTCGTCGTCCGAATCGTTATTCGCACCGAAGGGTTCCGGTTCGAATCCACCCACTAGTTCCGTTGCATCGGCAATATGGATACGGACACACCGGTTTAGTGGTGGTGTGTTTTGACTACATGCCGCAATGTAACTCTCGGGGTCGTCTGCAGCGTCCTCTATCCGCGCTTTGTAGTCTCCCGAACTACTCAAGAGGTCGTCACCACGCACGTCATGGTCTCGAGCGTACTTTCGTACCTTGTCAAACGCCGTATCAAGGTGGATGGCGAGTTCAGCGTTCGGCCCCCCTTGATTGACCACCTTGTAATGTCCATTCTCCTCGAGATAGCCGGCACTTGCCGCCCGGCCCATGATTCCCAAGAGTCGGTCAAGGTGTGACGTGTGTTCTGCTCCGGTCCCACCGTCTGCTACGTAGTGAATAGCTTGGTTGATTGCGTCCGATGTAACCGGTGTCTCGTCGGGATCAAGGCCCATTTCGTCGGCAAACGCTCTGTAGAGCGTACAACCGAATTTGATCGTTTGGAACCCCTGGATGACCATATCGTCTAAACCGGTGTATTCGGTCCCCGCAAGTAGATCCATCACCGCATGGCGGCTATTCTTCCATAGGCCGTGTAACTCGTCGGGATCTTGCTGCAGCACCCACCGATAATAGGCAAGTGCATGGTCGGTAAGGTCGTATCCATCATACCATTTGCCGTTCGCTTCTCCCCCAACTAAGCGGGCAAAGGCTTCTTGTTCTGGCGTTTCACCGACCGTCACGTCACGCTTGAACACCGTAAGGATCGTTCGCCGTTCTTCGGCCGGTCCCTGGATTGGTTGCTCCCCGGAAATGCACACGGGGGCTTTTAGGTGGTACTTGTCAACACCCATATCCGGCCGCCCTTTAGTCACCACCCCCCCACGGGTTGAAGCTCGCAGGTTCGAATGGAGTTTATTCAACTCGTAGTCTCCAATCTCCGACGGCTTATATTCGTCAAGGAGAACCGGAACGGCGTTACTCGAGGCTATCATTCGCATGATAGAGAAAGGTGTAGCCTTCGCTTCGAGAAGTTCTTCATCGACACCGAAGGCCTGCCATAGCGTTTCGAGTGTTGTTGTCTTTCCTGAACCGGTGTCACCAAGGATGTTGAGGATATTGAACTCGCCTTCCCACTGCTGTATGTGTGGTCGGAATGGTGCTGCATAGAACCACCCTATGACCGGCAAGAAGCGTTCTTTCGTTCGGGTTTGTGGAAAGAGTCGGAGAATTTCCCGCACGGCATCACGGTCGTATTCATCACCTCTTGACGGCTTGAGGTTGAACGCCGTTGCTAGCGGAGTATCTACGTCCGTGAATACAGTGTCGGGGTCATCAGTCCACCCATCGGTTGTAAGCGAACCATCGGGAGTGACCCATTCGTCACCGTGCAAACCTAACAATTTGGTCCCTGTGCGGTGTTTTGTCTGTTGGTTCCCAACGAACTCTTTCAGTCGGTTGAGGTCGTCTTGAGATCCATCGAAGGTGGTCGTCCACCCGTCTAAAATTCCCCGGCGAAACTTCGGAAGGTCGTTTAATACGACCGGCTCACACGTAACGGTGTAGCTCTCACCGCCAGCCGGGTGAACCCGAAGGTGGAACTCTCGAGTATCGTCGTCATGGGTGAGACGGCTTAGCGTCTCAATCTGGAAGTTCGTAATCCGCTCATAGTAGCCATTACCGTCGTCGTCACGTGGTGGGTGATATTTCGCGTATCCACCATTATGAACGTCGAAAGCCGACGGGATAGGCAAGTCACTGTCTCGAGTCTCTGCAGTAGCCACACCACCGCCTGTTGCTTTCGCCCCGCTTGGTTCGTAGAAGTCGGTCCGCCCGTCGAGCGCCTTGTCGAGCGTACGTTCGCGGTAATCGTCACGGTTATTCCACTTCTCGCGGTTCAATCCCGATTGTCGAAAGAGCGAATCGATACGACTCCGATCGTTACCCGTCCAAAACGCGAGGTGATTGCATAGCGCTAGATCGGCTTCACTTTGACTTTTGTGGTCGGAGGTGTCCCCACGCCACAGCCGGTTGAACTTGTCGCCGTTATCCGCGTTCTTTGCCTTCTCGAGTAGTTCGGCATCGTCAATACTCACGTCGACCGTAGGCACGTCAGATTCGTCGCTATCGGTCTCTGTTGTATCATCGGTTGTATCGTATCCAGTTGCCCGAATCGCACCCACAAGGACGTGTGCGCTAATCTGGGCAACCGGACGGTTCTCGGCAATTACGTACCCGTCTCGAGTGTCGCCGTCCGGGTTTGTTGATCCAGGCCCAACGACATACTGGTTATGAACGCGAACCTCGCCCCATTCAGGTACCGGATTTTTCACACCGAACGCATCCTCGAAAACGTCGGCCGCGTTTGGGATATGATAGTATCGGTGCTCACCGCCGTTCGGGGTTCCTATAGTGAGCGTATCCTGTAGCCCATTGATCGGGGCGAGGTCGTGACTCCCGTTATAGTCGTCAATGTCGATTAAGACGAGACCACGGCCAGCGTACACACCGTAGTTTCCTGAAACCTTCGAGGAATCAACCTGAGTGTGGTCAGTGCTCTTTTTGCCACCGTTTTCAACGTTAATGAACCGATCCGTTGCCAATCCAGATTTGGAAAGATGGCGGGATACTGTTTCTTTGGGGCTACAGTCCCCACCTGTAGAGCGATCCGCGCGACTCATTCCGAACCCTCCGCTACCTCGAGCAGCGCGCCGGCTAGCTCACTCGCCGGCAAATCCTTCTCTGCGAGACTCTCCAACACGTCGCGCTTCTCGTCAATCACGTCATTCATGGTTAGAACCCTCGAAAAGACCGCTGTGGAACTCACAGAGTGTTGTATAGCCGTCCGTATCCGTCAGGATGGAAATTGTACGTTCCCGCTCCCAACAACTCGGTGCCTCACACTGTTGGGCAGAGTTAGACTTTTGTCGTTGGACAGTATTGCTACACATGAGAACCACCCTCTTTCCGGTTCTCGGCACTACCAGCGCCAACACTCAGGCCGTGCGACAACACGGTCTTGCTGTTTCCCGACATTTCATTTAACCCCGACAGAGTCCTCGCTTTCGTACTGTTCTGCCATATCCTGCAGCAGATCGTCGTAGGAAACCGATGGATACGGCTTGAGGTTCTTGAGCCTCTTTCGGGTATTATCCCGTACCTGAATTGTCGTTCTTTGCGACATAGAAGATTATTAGAACCCCATGGATATATAGGGGTGCAGCGCACACCCATTAATATGGAGTCGGATAAATCCACTCGGAGGGCTAGTTTGCTAACCAAGGATATGCGCGAATTGTTGGAGTTACAGCCGGAAAATGACAACCGGGTAAGAACCCGCCGGGCGGAAATGCGGGAAAGGGTCCGTGTGGGATTGCACGACTTCATGTCCCTCAATCAGTATGTCAAAGACACCGACATTGAGCAAATATTTGACCACAAACACGAGGTTTCTACCCAAGTCAAAGGGGTTGACGACGATGCAACAGACGAAAAGAAAGCTGTAGTAAGTTCCCAAATGGAGGTTCCGGGGCAATTCATGCCGGTCCGTCATATGATTCAATTTGCTTATAGGGGTATGCGAGCCAACGGTGTCACCCCCAACGAATTTGTGAGTAAAATCCTCGAGCGGTCTATCATGCATGCCGAAGCTGAGTATCAGGGGGAAGATCCGACAAACGTCGAATGTAAGTTAGATTTAACCCTCGAAATCCATGACCCCGACAGAATGGACCCCGCAGAGAAATGGAAACATGATGTCCCACTATCCAAAGAAGATTACAATGAGATCCACGAACGGCTTAGCAACCACCCGGATGTAGATGAAACACTTGGGAAAAACCTAGGCGGCTTGATCGACAAACACCTGATAGACGATCCCGACGAATAGTAGACTCTTTCTCGAGTTCTCCAATGTAGTCGGTATACCCATGAACATTGGAGAACTCGGGAAAGAGCGTTAACTGAGTCCTCTCCTTTTTACCGACCGATCCCACAAGGTTGGGGTATGCAGGTTATGCAGCTTTTTTCTCACTTAGATTTATTCAGCAGAGACACGCCGCTCCTCCTCAGATTCTCTCAATAGGTCAGAAGTTGCATAACCTGCATACTCCGGAAAATGTTACCTATTCTTGGGAGGTATAGCAGGTTGTGGTCACAAAAACACACCTTGACGATCGGCGTTGGTGAACGGGTAGCGTTAACTAACTATCAACCCACACCGTGACCGATGCAACTTCCATCGGCATAACATAGATCGTGTATGCCCCTTCCATTTCAGCTTCATGCTCAAACGTTTCCTCTGTTTCGACGTCCTCATCCAAAACTTGCTCATCGTCCGGGTCCTCGAGCAAGACCATCGTTGATAACCCTTCTTCGTTCTCAATTTCTATCTCAATTTCGTCGCCCGGTTCCGCGTCGAAGTTGTAAGTTCCCGTATCGTTCCGAACTGTTTCGTCAATTTCTGCGTCTAACGACCCCATGCAACCAGCTAGGCCGTCTTGCCCGCGAAGGAATGCTATCCGACAACTGATTTTTTGACCCCTCTCGAGCGCCTTCCCACAAGGTGCGTAAAATCACCCCCTCAGATTTACGTGGTTTACGTGGGGTGTAAAGCGGAAAATCGCAATACGACGCTGGGGTTGGCCCCCGAATTTACGCATTTTACGCCTGTGTGTTGTAGGTAGGTGTATGCGTACTGTAGAGGCGTATGGGCTACTCCTACAACATACCCCTCTAACACAGGAGCGTAAAATGCGTAAAACGGTAATCTATTCTACCGATATTGTGGGGTAGGGTGTCTGTGTCGGTGAATCGGCATTTTACACCCCCGCGTAAAACGGCGTAAAATGCGTAAAACGGGACTCACTGGTAGCCACTTGAGATTACAGTACAAATCCAAAGTGGGGCAAGGTAGAAAACTCGTCAATCCTTGGTGGCCGACTCAAGGCTATAACAATCAACTACGGGTGACTCTGTGGGGATCGGCTTGAGTTCGTAGCCGTCGGCCGCTTCGGGGTCGGGGACGCTTCCAGGGATCGTGTCACCGTTCCCGTCAGCCATATCGTCCGTGATAGTGACCACGCTGCTTGTTACCTCAATGTCGCCCGTGTGTCTATCTTTCATATCCTCGAGTGCGTTCCACAGTTTCGACTTGGTTGGTCGCTTCATGGGTCTCTATTTTGCCATTCCTTGACTAGTTCAACCGGGATTTTCTGCCGAAGGCCACCCTTGTTGTTCCTGCTTTCGTCAAACCCCCATTCATCGAGTAGTACCTCCGGTATCTTGTGGCGAGAATCGTTCTCGTTGCTTTCTCTCCCCACAAGGCTCTCGAGTTCGTTCTCTATCTGCCGCTTGGTCTTTCGGGTCATAGGTTCTCTAGGATCGGCGGGATTGGTTCGTCGCGTTCTTTTCGTAGTTCCTTCTCTCGCTCGAGGTCGTCGTCGGTAAGTGCGTCCCACAGCTCACACGCCGTTACCGTACTATCGTCGTTCCCTGTAGTGTGTAGACCGAATTTCTCGGCGTTCTCGCACGTGTGAACGGTGAACCATCGTTCCTCAAGGTATTCCACCGACTTGAGGATAGGAACGGCAATGCGGTGACTCTGTGGCTTTTGCTCCGGGTGGGGTTGAATCGTCAATTCAGGGTGTGGTGAATCCTCCCCGTCGCAATGGGTCAACACGCAAACCAGTGGGTCACTGTCAACGCCTTCGCGGCTTTTCAAGTCCTCTACGTCGTTCTTGATGGATCGTTTGGTGGTCATTCTCGCCCCTGTTGCTCTTTCAGGTGTTCGACTTCTTCCGCGAGTTCTTCGAGGTCCTTATCTTTCTGGATTTGTCGATGCTGGTTTGCCAGGTAGCCGAGTGCCTTCACCCACTTGATTCGGATTTTCTCGTTTTCGGGGTCGTACACCCGGCCGCTTTCGACCTTGCTATGAGCTTCTTCCATAGCCGATTCGACCATATCCAGCACGTCCGACCGGTCCATATTCTCGCTAAATGGCTCCGGTTCAGGGGGTTGTGCCTTACTCACGGTTAGCCACCCCCATAGGGGGAAACGGGAAATCGTCCGTCTTTCCCAACGTTGGACCCTCTCGGTGTGGTTTTCGGATTGGAACCCCAAACATGACTTACGGCTTAATGACGGGTTCCCACATACGTAAACGTTAGTCCAAAAGGTCGGAGAAGGTAGCGTTTCGCGTGTGGATTCTCGAGATACTGGCTATTCCGAAGGGCCAACCTGGATTGGCGCGTCTTGCGTTGGCTTCCAGGTTTGGGCCTTGTAGATCCCGTACAGAACGAATCCCGTTCCGGCGGCAATACCTCCAAAGAAAATCAGCGTTAGGAGAGCGGAGGATAGTGGAACCGACCCGTCAAGGAACACAATGGGAACGATAACAGTTAGGAGACTAGTTAGGAGAAACACGGGGAACGCGAAAATCCCCATAATCCACCGACCGGCCGTATTCTTCGAAGGCTCATAGCCACACTGAGAGCACTTCATAGCCGTTAGTGGAATTTCTGTGTTGCACTTCCGGCATTCGTCCGTCTCGGTATCTGCTTGGTATTCTCCGCTCTCTTGGCCGGTCTCTGTTCCGCATTCAGGGCAAAACTTGGCTTCGGTCCCTACTGTAGTTCCACAACTACCGCAAAGGTGTGACATAGCTAGAATTAGTATCTCGAGCGAATTATCTCCTTTGCTATCAGTTCAGCACACCCTTCTCATTCCTGTAGTTTCTCGAGGAGGGCGGCTTTTACCTCGGGATTCTCGAGAAGTTCATCAAGCTGGTCGAGTTCGTCTAGAGTCTCATCGTCACCGGGTTCGGTTTCAGCATAGGAGCGTTTCATATCCCCGCCTATCTGTTCTTGGGTCTGTTGTGCATCGGGTGTATAGACGGTCCCGCAATTCGAGCAGGCTTTGGCGCTTGGCTCGAGTGGATTGTTACACACGCGGCACACGTCGGGAGTGAACGACGATTGTTCTTCGGGTTCACGAATCCCGAAGGCTTCTTCCGCGCGTTGTACGTGGTCGTCACCGGATAGGTGTGCGTATGTGCTTTCCATGACGGTCGAATCAGCGTCATGGCCGATTAGGTACTTGATCGTATCGTCAGGAATATCGTAGTCCCGTTTTGCGACAGTCACGAAATTGTGTCGCATTGCGTGGGGGTGCATCGGCTTGGTGATGTCGGTCTCTTTCTTAATGTTCTCCATTACTTTCCGAATCGTCTCTCCACTAACGGGCGTTGTTGGGTCAGGTCTCGAGTATCCAGGGCGGGCGGTAATCAGGTAGTGTTCAGGGTCGGATGCATCGGGGTGGTAGTTATTGATCCAATCCTGAACCGTCGCCTTTGCAGCGAGAAGTGGTCTATTCCCGTTCCGTTCGGCCGCCCCCTTCAATCCATCAACTTCGGGGTTGAGTCTGAACGTTCCTTCTTGCGGATCTACGTCCTTGATTCGAAGCGTCCGCAAGGCTTCGCGGCGTTGGCCGGTGTAGATTAGGAGGTCGTAAATCAGCAAGTCGCGGGGATTATCAATTGCGTCCCGCGCTTCATGAATCTCCTCTTTCGTGAGCATATCGTTGGGATCGACCGACGTTTCTTCTTTGTCGAATAGCGGAATATCGTTCGGGTCTACCTCAAAGTCATGGTATTGGTAGAACCGACGGACTGCAGCTTGATACGCCCGAAGCGTCCCCTTCTTGAGACCTTTATCCTGAACGTGGGGGTGCTTGCCGGAGTGCATATCTTGTACGTCGCGGTTAATGCCGTCGGCCGTCGCTTCGGTTAGGTCTCGGTATTGGGAAAACACAATCAGCCGATAGAGCCACGCCATGAGTGTTTGCGGCGTTCGGTGACTCTCCCCCTTGGGTTTCGTCACCATGACGTTATTCTCGTCGTAGGCGTTCAGCAATTCGCGGATAGCGTCACCCGTCTTTTCGTCTATCTTTCCGTCCTTGACTAGCTTCTCAAACCGATCCCTGCGAGCCTGTAGTTTCTCGCGTGGACTGTTCCCCATACCAGATACTCAGGCTACTAGATAATAGTAGTTCGGAATTCCACAGAGGTCGTGACGCAGTTCGACAAGAACAAACAGTCGGGAATTGAGGACTTCATGTAGCGAACCACACGGTAGCTTCTCCATCGCAGTAAACGATAGCGTGATATCGCCGTTTACTTTACAGAACTAGCAAATAGATAGGGTCAGACGAGTCCGAGTGCTGGAAATAACAACGCAATGTTCCCAGCGACTAGTTTCTCTTTAGTCTAGTTTTACTGACCCCCGTCGGCCACAAACGACCTGAGCAACTCGAGACGCTAATTAGAGAATCACACGCCCATCACTCGCCACGTTGGGTCTTTTACTCTCCCGTTCGAGTCACTCCCGGAATCCCAGCTTTCGGATACGCCTCCGCCGAATCACGTAATTCCGCTCGAGTCTCCGAGAGCCACCGCATCAAGCGTTCGTTGAACGCCTCGGGTCGCTCTCGAGGTGCCCAGTGACCGCAGTCGTCGACGATCTCGAGCGTCGCGTTCGGGATCCGATCCGCCGCTCTGACCGACCATTCGGGGGGCACGAGCGGATCTTCTTTCCCGTGGACGAGCAGCGTCGGGACGGAAAGCGACTCGAGGTCGTCGACGTAGTTCGTCTCGACGCGTCCATCGAATGCGAGTTCGTTTCGCTGAAACGCGGTAAACGCTTGCATCGATCCGGGCTCTCTCAGCTTCGTTCGCACGTCTTCGACGAACGGTTCGGGGAGTTCGCCGGCGTCGGCAACGAGATTGTCGAGGACCAGTCGTGCCGTACCCGGCGTGACTCCCGCGGCAAATTTTCCGAATTCGGTCATACCGGGCACCTGTGACTGGAGTTTCCAGGACAAAGCGGACGGCAACTTCTCACCGAGGCCGTAGCTGTCGACGAGCGCCAACCGGTCGACTCGGTCGGGGTGCTCGAGGGCGTAGCCTAGCGCGACACCACCACCCATCGAAATGCCGGCGAGCGATACCACTTCGCCGGGGATCGTTTCGACGAACCCCTCGAGTACGTCGACGTAGGACTCGGTCGTGTGTGTCACGTCCCCCGTGCTCTCCCCGTATCCCGGCCAGTCCGGTGCGTAGACGCGATGGGTTTCGGCGAGAGCGTCGATCGCGTGACGCCACGATATACTCGCGTCGTCGACTCCGGCACCGTGACAGAGCACGATCGGGGGGCCACTCGTCCCGGCCCGTCGGTAGGAGAGTCGACACCCACGAACGGTAGCGACGCCGGTTCCCGTCATCGTGTTGCTGTGTCGGCCGAGAGCGATTCGAGAGCCTGAACGACGTACGACGGCTCGTCGAGTCGAACTGTAGTAAGTGATGGAGGGCGCATGTCCAGCAGTTGGGCTGGCCACTTGTGGCTGTTTCTATCGACGACTCGTTCGCGAGCCATTCCCGGACGACACGATTGCATATCGCATATAGCGGTTTACCAACCCGTTCCATCGTTACACACGACACTCACGAAAACGTGTCCTACAGCCTGCCTGAACACCGTATCGCCTTTATTACCTCCCTCGGCATGAGGGCACACATGGCCATAGAACGCGACCGCCCAGACCTCGGGTTCGGAACGGCGGTCTACACCGACGACGGAGAGAAAATCGGCCACATCCGTGGCTTCGACGAAGACGGCTTCTACGTCACGCTGCGCGACGGTTTCGAGGGAATGAGTGTCGAACACGTCCGTTCGGGCCACGAATTCGGCGAGGCCCACCTGATGTGGCGGTGTCTCGAGTGCGGTGAGATGGGCCCACTCGACACGGACTTTCCCGACACGTGCCCCTCCTGTGGAACCGGTCGGGAAGACCTCTACTACTGGACCGAAGACTGACGCGGTAGCACTCCGACGCGAAGACGCAAATCGTTTTTATCGTACTCGCAGTGGTTGTCCCATGAACATCGTCGTTTTCGGAGCCGGGAGTGTGGGGAGCCTCGTCGGGGGGCTTCTCGCGCGCGAACGATCGAACGACGTCACGCTCGTCGGCCGAGACCCCCATATCAGTGCGATTCAACGCTCGGGACTCGAGATCCGAGGCGAACTCGAGGCATCGACGACTCCGGCTGCAACCACCGACGGCCGACACCTCGAAGGTGACCTCGCGATCGTGACGGTCAAATCGTTCGACACGGTCGCTGCCGCCCGCACACTCGCGACGGGCTCGTTCGACGCCGTCCTGTCGTTGCAAAACGGACTGGGGAACGAAGCGACGATCGAAACACACCTCGAGTGTCCAGTTCTCGCTGGAACGGCCTCTTACGGGGCGATTCTGGTCGAACCGGGTCTCGTCGAGTGTACTGGTATCGGGGAGGTCGTTCTCGGCGCTCGAGACGGGGGGAAATCACGGCGTGCAGACGAAGTCGGGGCACTGTTCGATTCGGCCGGTCTCGAAACGACGGTCGACGAGGAGATGCCCTGTCGCCTCTGGGAGAAACTCGCCGTCAACACCGGTATCAACCCCGTGACGGCACTAACGCGAACTGACAATGCAGCGGTGCTCGAGGACGAGGCTCGTCCTCTCGCGCGTGGGGTTGTTCGTGAAACTGCACGCACCGCTCGAGCCAGTGGTATTTCGCTCTCGAATCGTGAGGCGCTGACTGCACTGGAATCGGTCGCGAGTGACACCGCTGCGAACACGTCTTCGATGCACCAGGACGTCCTCGCTGGCCAACGCACCGAAATAGATTCGCTCAACGGCTATGTCGTCGATCAATCCGCCAAAGTTGGTGTGGAAACTCCGATGAACCACTCCCTCACGTCCCTCGTTCGAACGTGGGAACGAGGAAAGGGTCTTCGCTAACGCGGCCTCTAAACTATATTACGATATATAGAATCGATTCTCAGTCGCTCCTATCGAACTTCTTCGTGATGGTTGCTGTGGCTTGTCGGGACGAACAGGCTCACGGTCACTGTCGTCGAATTACGGTCACTGCGTTCGAGTAATTGCAGTTTCAGTGCGCACGCGTGACTACGCGAGCGAGAATCGATCTACAGCGAAACGTGTTCGAGAATCAGAGGTGAACGATTAAAACGGTGCTTCGGGACCTTCGTCTGCTTCGCCGTCGTCGACGGTTTCACCGGGGAACGATGGGCTCATTCCACCCATGTCGTCTTCGTCGCCACCTTCCATACCGGTGTGGGCGTTGACCTGCTCGATCTCGGGAATCTCTTTGACCATTCGGCTCTTGATCGCCTGAATCGTCATCGGCGAGATACCACAGCCACTGCAGGCACCGCCGAGGGCAATCGTGACCTCACCGCTCTCGCGGTCGAGATCCTGAATCGCTGCACTGCCGCCGTGCATCTGAATCTGTGGGAAGTTCCGACGCAGGAAGTTCGCGACGCGGTCCTCGAGGTCGTCCCCGTCGTTTTGGGTCTCGGTACTCATACGCCACGGTTGGGTACGAGTGCCCCTAAACCTTCCGTCATCTCTGTTCGTTAAACGACACGTTTTCCGGTCGTCGATCCGTATTGGTCCCTGAGGTCCTTACTGGAGACCGAAGACGCGCTCCAATTCGGTTTCGATCTCCTCGACGTGTCGCTCGAGAAGTTGGTCGAATCGTTCTTTTTCGACGACGACCCCTGAGAGGCGATCGTGGGGTTGATCTGGAAGTTCGATACGGAACGTGCTCTCGTAGTCATCGTCGTCGCCGACGTAGAACGGTTCGCTCTCGTTGAGCACCTGTTGGTCGATCGCGTGGACCAGTTCCGAGTCGTAGCGATCGTTCATTCGATTGAATGCGTTCTTGTACGCTTGCTGGAGCTCGGGGAAATAATTCGCGTACTTGTCTTCGAACTTCTCGGGATCGAAATCGGCCATACTCGTTCTGAGGGGTGGCGAAGACAAAAGTCGGACGATCGGTGTTGCCTGCTTGCTCCAGGTCGTTCATCGGTTGTACCGACTCTCTCGTCGAGTCACTCGGTTAGCAGCCGAACGTGATACCTACACTGATTCGGATAAGCCCCCCTATACGGACGATGCGTACGCAAGCGGAACCAACACTCGCGCGACCACCATCACAACTCGATATGCTCCCCGATCACCCACCAATCCCGCGTGAAGCCTTGCCGCCGGGATGGGGGTTGACGTCGTTCTGTGACGACGAAGTGATCTACCGTCACAGAAACCCTCTCATCGACCTCGTCGCAGAGTCTACGTCGGCGGATCGTTCCCATCCCAGATTGGGGTTGTGCCGATGCTGGGCACTTCGGTACCGGTACGAACTCGGCGAACAGTTCGTCGTCGAACCGATCGGTCGCGTTGCGACTCGTCGGGCTGCCGTCGACGGGATTCTCGAGTGTATGGAACTCATCAACGCGTCGATCGACGATATCGCCGATCCGGTAGCACTGCACGACCTGCTCTCTCGAGTTCGCCTTTCGGACGGCGTTCCGGAGCTATAGGCGCTCTCCAGTGACGCTACTGTGTCCGTGGCGATTCGACACTCTCGAATTTTGTATCGCAGTATATGATTTACTAGGTCATATCGAGTAACTTCGAAACGAACGGGCCAGTAAGTGTGGACTTTCTACTGATCACGTTCGAAGCCAACAGCCTGCGTCGACGGACGGTTCGACTGGCTTTGGTGACTACTCGTGTCCTGTTCGTCCACCTGCGATGAGGGCGGTCAGTTCTGGGATCTCTCTTGGCCAAATGCGCGTTCCATCGTTGCTGGTCCCTCGATGTATCTGTTCACCACTGGTTCGAGTCCGCTCTCGTCCGGGTCGTGTTGTATGGTGTGTACAAATCGTTTCTTGACCGGGTTCTCGAACTCGAGTACTAAACCGGAGGGTGGGTCTCTCGAGGCGCGGAGTACGATTCGCTCGGCTGAAGACCGACCTCCGAGACGCGAATTGTCCCTTCTCAGAGTTGTGACTCGAGTGTCCCTTCTCAGAGTTGTGACTCGAGTGTCCCTTCTCAGAGTTGTGACTCGAGTGTCCCGTACTCGTCGTCGAGTTCTGCGACAGATCGGGCCAGGTGGAATGACCGGTTTCGAAACCGGAATCGCCGCTATCAGCAGTTACAGGCCGCCAGTAGAAGGTGTTGTACGTTCTCCGTAGGGTGAGTTGGAACGCCCGATCTCCGGGTAATAAACCCTATATCGGGATATGGAATGCTCTACCTCGCCACACCGCGGCGCTCAACAGAGTGCTTATACGCTCGTCCGTGAATGGGTGTTTCACGAAGTCCCCTAGTGGTCCCATGACAACGTTGCTCCCCTTCGCTATCGACTTTCACGTCCACTCGGACGATTCCTACGACGGTCACGAACCGATCGAACTCATCCTCGAGCACGCGGCCGACATCGGGCTCGACGGGGTCGTTATCACCGACCACGACGAAATCACCGAGTCGCTCCGGGCCGCCGAAATTGCGCCCGAATACGGGCTGATCGGCATTCCCGGCGTCGAAGTCTCGACTCGCCACGGTCACCTGTTGGCGATCGGTGTCGAAGAACGGCCGGACCCCGGCCAGCCGTTCATGGAAACCGTCGAGGCCGTGCGTGCGGCGGGCGGTATCGCGATCGTTCCCCACCCGTTTCAACGCAGTCGCCACGGCGTTCGCAAGCGTCACATCGAGGATGCCGACGCGATCGAGACGTACAACTCGATGGTCTTTACCGGTTACCGAAACCGCCGCGCGCGGACGTTCGCTCGCCGTCGCGGTTATCCGGAGATCGGAGCGAGCGACGCCCACTATCTACCGAACGTCGGGAAGGCCTACACCGAAATCATCGTTGCCTCCGACGACAATTCGGCGACGAAAGCCGACATCGACGGCGACGCCCTCGTCGACGCCATTCTCGAGGGCCGAACCCAGATTCGGGGCAAACGCACGCCGATCCACAAAAGTACGATCCAGTACACCAAGGGTGCGATACGGAAGTCGTCGTATCTAGTGACCAAGCGAACGCCGCTTATCCCGACGATTCCGTCGTCGATGGATCGATCCGAACCCCGTCGGAGCTAATCGCTCGGTTCAGGCGAGTTGTTCGCCGACGATTTCGTCGGCCCGCTCGAGAAATTCCGCCTCCTCTCCTTTCGGTACCGTCGCGCCGGCAGCGACGTCGTGTCCGCCGCCGTCGCCGCCGACCGCTCGAGCGGCCTCGCCGACGACGACCGAGAGGTCGAGTCCCTGCCGGACGAGCGCGTGCGTGCCGCGAGCCGAGACTTTCAGTTCGCCCCCGTCGGTCTCCGTCGCGGCTTCGCCGGTTTGGTCCGCGGACTGGGCGTCCGCGCTGTTTTCGGCGGATCGTGGATCCGCGCTCTTTTCCGCAAACGCGAGAATCGGTTTCGAACGGCTGATTCCCTGATTCCCCATCGCCATGCCGGCGACGATGCCGACGATGGTCTCGCGAATCTCGTCGCCCGCGTCGAACCACTGGAGGTTCTCCTCGTGGGTGACGCCCTTCTCGGTGACCAGGTCGATGCCGTTCGAGAGATTTCGGCGGTGATCCCGTAGGAGTTTCCGTGCCCGCTCGAGTGCTCCGTCTCGGTCGCCGAGGCAGACGCCGAGGCCGACGTCGGCGCGTTCGTAGCGAGCGGTCGCGTTGAGCAGCGTCGAGAACTCGCTGGCGTCGCGGAGTTCGGTACCGACGGGTTCCTCGGGCAGGACGTACGCCGTCCCGACGAGTTGGTCGATCTTCGAGGCTGGAACGCCCTTCGAGACGGCGCGCTGGACGAGCGCGCTGGCGATGGTCTGCTTTTCGTCGCCCGAGAGGCCGGACCATCGTCGCCACTCGCCGTCACGTTTCAACTCGAGGTCGAGTCCGTCCAAAAATCGCAGTGCGCCGCGCTCGCTGTTCGAGATACCAGGAATCTGTACGTCGGTCGCGTACTCGAGGAGCTTCGGCAGGGGACGCGTCTGTTTGCCGTAGAGCGCGAGGTCGGTTCCGGTCTCGAGGACGCCGGCGTCGACGCCCTCCTCGACGATCTTCGCGTTCGCGCCGTGGAGTTCGCCGCCCGAGGCCTGCATATCGCCGACGGCGCCGACGACGGCAAGCGCGGCGAGGTCTCGATTGTCCGTCCGCGGAGTCGTCGCGGGGTCGTCGGCCGGTTTCGTGCCACCGTCGGTCGCGGCTGTCGACGAGACATCGGCGAGCGCCCGCGCGAGGACATAACTGGCACCCGCGCCCGAAAGCTCCGAGGCCCCGTTGATCCCGAAGAGGAGCGGGTTGAGGTGGTACTCCGTGTCGCGATCCGCGGGCTGGTGGTGGTCCGCGATGACGGGCGTGAACGCGCCGTCGTCTTCGTGCTCGCCGATGTCGTCGAGTTGCCCGCTGCCGAAGTCGGTGAACAGGACGGTGTCGTACTCGGTCGCAGCGATTCGGGCGATCGCCGCCTCGTCGAGTTGCTTCTCGAAGACAGTCTCGAATTGGATCTCGGCGCGCTCGAGCGCCTGTGCGGCGACCGCGGCGCTGGTCAATCCGTCTGCGTCGATGTGCGAGGCGAGGAGGACGCGGTCGGCCTCGAGCAGTCGGTTTGCACACGCGACGGCTCGGTCCTCGAGTGCTGGCACCGGCCCGGTCATCGGTTCATCGCTCGATACTGGGGCGCCATCCGGGATAAACCTCTGGCCTCGAGAGTGGGGGCAGAGTGCGAGGCTGGGGACGAGAACGGGTCGTCTCGAACGGGAGACTCACACGCCGAGAAACTCCGGTAACGGCTCGTGGAACACCAGGAGGAGGACGTTGTTCGTGACGAAGAAAATATAAAGGAGGACGACGAGCCCCACGAATTTGATGTCCAACGGATCGGAGAGGATGTGTCCGATGAAAACGACGAGCGCGGCGTAGCAGGCGGCTGCGAGAACGACGCCTGGCAGACCAAAGACGTGATAAAAGTAGACAGTCACGGGATTCAATTCGGTTGCGTGCGGAACGACGAAAAACAGCGTTGCGGCGATGGTGTCCATCGCCCAGAGGACGAAAAACGTGATACGAAGCCCGACAGAGTTCGGCGGATCTGGGGCTCGCTTACGAAATGAGCCTACTTCCATGCACGCTACAAAATGCGGGTCTCTCGCGTGTAGCTATTGACCTTGCCAACTCTGGTTTGCAATGCTCTCACACGCTCGAGTGAGCCAATTCGCGTGGTCTACGAGACGTTCAACGATCGCTGACGGCCGCAACTGTCTCCCGGGCGAGCGCGTCGAACATCGCGTCGTCGGGGATCACGTCGGCGTCGATTCCCAGCGATCGAGCGGTCTCGGCCGTCGGCTCGCCGATGACGCCGACGGTCGCGTCAGCGAGTCCTGCAAGTGCGTCCTCGCGAATGCCGCGTTCGGCTGCGGCCTCGAGGAAGTGCTCGACGGTCAGCGACGAGGTGAAACACGCGGCGTCGAGTGCTCCGTTGGCGGCCAGTTCGGCCGATTCGCCGCTTCCTTCGGGCCGGACCAGTCGGTAGAGGATCGTCTCGTGAACGTACGCGCCGGCGCCTTCGAACCCCTCGAGCAGGACGGGGCTGCCGTGATCGCTGCGAGCGACCTCGATACGAGCGCCGTCGATGTCGTCGGCTAACTCGGCGACGAGACCGCTCGAGGTGTACTCCTCGGGGACGACGTCGACTGCGTACCCCTCCGCACGGAGCGCGTCGGCCGTCGCGGGACCGATCGCACAGACGGTCTGTGCGCCGGGGTCCCAGCCCGCCTGCGAGACGAGTTCCGCGCCGGTCTTGCTCGTGAGGACGACGTACTCCGCGTCGGTTCGTGGGGTCGCGTCGGTCGCCTTGACGGCGAGCATCGGATCTGCCACCGGGTCGGCTCCGAGGTCCTCGAGCAGGGAGACGGCGTCCGCGAGGCGCTCGTCGTCGGGACGGAAGACGGCGATGGTGGGTGTTTCGCGCATCGTTTGGCTCACTCAGGTATCCTCGCTCTCGACGCCGTACTCGTTTTGGAGCAATTCGACGACCGACTCGCGGGTGCCGGCGACGTCGCCGATGACCGTCACGGCGGGCGGCGAAATGTCGTGCTCGTCACGAACGTCGACGATGGTCTCGAGCGTCCCGGTTGCGACCCGCTGGCCGGGCCAGGTTCCCCGTTCGACGAGGGCAACGGGCGTCTCGGGGGCCATTCCGGCCTCGAGGAGTTCGGTCGTGTAGTCCGGCAGTCGACCGACGCCCATCAGGACGACGATGGTGCCGCCCGTCGCGGCGAGCGCCTCCCAGTCGACCGACGACTCGTCCTTCGTCGGGTCCTCGTGTCCGGTGACGAACGAGACTGAGGAGGCGTGATCGCGGTGGGTAACCGGAACGCCGGCGACGGCGGGGGCGGCGATGGCCGACGTGACGGCGGGGACGACCTCGAACGGCACGTCGTGGGCCGCGAGGTACTCCGCCTCTTCGCCGCCGCGGCCGAAGACGAACGAGTCGCCGCCTTTGAGTCGAACGACGCGCTTACCGTCGCGGGCGAGTTCGACCAGTCGCTCGTTGATTTCGGGCTGGGACGTTCGCTCGCCGCCGGCGCGCTTGCCGACGTCTTCGCGTCTGTCCTCGGGGAGCATCTCGATGATTTCCGGGCCCGGGAGCTTGTCGTGAAGAACCACGTCGGCCGTCTCGAGCAGCCGTTTGGCCTTGACGGTCAACAGCTCCGGGTCGCCGGGGCCGCTGCCGACGAGGGAGACGGTACCGGTCTCGAGGTCGGCGCCGGAGGTGGAGTCGGCCTCCGAGGCGGCGGCCGCGTCGGATTCGGCGTCGGGGGACTGATCTGACATGTCCGTGTGTCCCCTCACTTCCCCTCCGGCTTATCTTGCTCGGAGACAGGTCCGTCGCCGCCGTTCTCGCTGGCTTGTTCGATCAACGCAGCAGCGCCGCGGTCGGCGAGATCCTGCGCGAACTCGCGAGCAGCCACGGCGTGGTTATCGACGGGGAGGTCTCGGCTGGCGACGACCGACTCCTCGCCGTCGCGGTCGGAGACGCTGACGCTGGTGTGGACGTACTCACCCTGCACGACGGCGTAGATGCCGATCGGGGCGATACAGCCGCCGCCGAGTTCGGCAAGAATCGTTCGCTCGACCGTCGTCTCGACGCGACTGCGCGGGTGGTCGATCGCCGATTGGACGTCTCGAGCGGTTTCGCCGTCGATCGCGGTCACCGCGAGCGCACCCTGGCCCGGCGCGGGGACGAACGTATTCGTCGAGAGCGAGTGCGTATCGACGTGGCGAGCGAGGCCGCTTCGTTCGAGGCCCGCTTCCGCGAGTACGATTGCGTCGTACTCAGTTTCGACCTCGCGGCCGAGGGCCTGTTTCTCGAGTTCGGAGAGGCCGTCGAACCAGTCGTCGACGTTCTGGTCGAACTCGGGCTCGAAATCTTCGTCTCCGGTGTTCCCCTTTCGTTCCTTGTCCGCCTCGGAGCGGTCCTGATGTTCCGCCTGCAGCGTGGGCGCGAGCAGTTTCTCGAGTCGCGTGTCGACATTCCCGCGTAGCGGTTCGACCGTGAGGTCGGGTCGCTCGGAGAGCAGTTGCGCGCGACGCCGAAGGCTCGAGGTGCCGACGGTTGCGCCGTCTGGGAGTTCCTCGAGCGTCGATCCGTCGGGGGTCACGAGGAGGTCTCCCGGGCGGCCGCGTTCGGGGACGGCAGCCGTGACGAGTTCTTCGGGCTGTTCGGTCGGCATGTCCTTCATCGAGTGGATCGCGCCGTCGAGGTCGCCCTCGAGGACGCGTTCGTCGAGTTCGCGAACGAACGCGCCGGTCTTTCCCAGCCGATGGATCAGTTCGTCCCTGATCTGATCGCCCGTCGTCTCGACGGAGACGAGTTCGACCTCGTAGCGTCGATTCTCGAGGGCCTCTTTCACCAGTGAGGCCTGTCGCCGAGCGAGTGCGGACCCCCGTGTCGCCAGTCGTAGCGTCCCGCGCGTTCTCATGGCTATGGGTCATCGCCTCGGGTATGAAAAGCGCACGCTTGACGCCCGCTAACTGGTCGTGTGGCTTATGCTGTTCGTCGGATACGTTCGAACGATCGGTCGAACCCACCGTTCGCCGCTGGAGGGGGTGCTCGAGGTGGGTTCACGAATCTCCGTCGAGATATATGTTGTGTCACTTCCAACTTCGTTAGACGTCGATGGAGACTTATAGCGCATCTGTTCGTAGTCGCACGTAGATGAGCGAAACACTGTACGAGCGACTCGGCGGTCAGGAGGCGATCGGAGCCGTCGTCGAGCGGTTCTACGAACGCGTGCTGGCAGACGAACAGGTGGCCCACTACTTCGACGACGTGGACATGCAGAAACAACGCGCCCACCAGACCCAGTTCATCAGCGCCGTTGCCGGTGGTCCCGTCGACTACTCCGGCGAAGACATGGAGACGGCACACGAGGACCTCGGAATTACGACGGCCGATTTCAACGCGATCGCCGCTCACCTCGAGGCGACGCTCGAGGCGTTCGAGGTCGACGCCGACGACCGAGACGCCGTCCTCGCTGCAGTCGGTGAGTACGAAGACGACATCGTCACTGTCACGGCTTGACAGGGCAGACCCGACGGTCTTTTGATCCCATCCCTGCTATCGTCACCCAATGGTCGCAGTTACGTTGGGTCCCGAAGGAACCTACTCGCATCGTGCGGCGACGGCCGTCGCGAACGGCGACGAGATCGACTTTCGCCAGTCGGTGACGGCCATCGTCGACGCCGTCGCCGGCGGCGAGTACGACCGCGGCGTCATCCCGATCGAGAACAGCATCGAGGGCAGCGTCACGGAGAGCCTCGACGCCCTCTCGGAGTACGACGTTGCCGTCGTCCGCGAGGTCGTTACCCCGATCAAACACGCGTTGCTCGCTCAATCCGACGAGTTCGACACCGTGGCCAGCCACTCGCAGGCGCTCGCGCAGTGTCGATCCTACCTCGAGCGAGAACACCCCGACGCCACCTTGGAGGCCGTCGCGAGCACCGCACAGGGCGTCGAATTCGCCCGTGACGACGCCTCGATCGCCGGCATCGGCCACCCCGACAACGGCGGCGATGGCCTCGAGGTCCTCGCCGAAGACATCCAGGATCAAGATTCGAATGCGACGCGGTTCTTCGCACTCGCACCGGCCGAGGAGCGCTCGAAAGGCGGCGGCAAGAGTTCGCTCGTCGTCTATCCCAACGCGAACTACCCCGGATTGCTACTCGAACTCCTCGAGCCATTCGCCGACCGCGACATCAACATGACGCGCGTCGAGTCCCGCCCCAGCGGCCAGCGACTGGGCGATTACGTCTTCCACATCGACATCGAAGCGGGCCTGTACGAGGCCCGGACGACGGAAGCGATCGAGGAACTCGAGGGATTGACCGAGAAGGGCTGGGTGCGGCGACTGGGATCGTACGATACGGAACACGTGGTCGGGTAGTATACGCCAGTACCGGTTCGGCGATGGATCTCTGGCCGCGTTTGCTCTCGGGTGAGCCAAACACTTATGAGAATTCTCCAACAATTTACACCTATCATGGCCAGTTCCACGAGTGATGGTGGTGTCTATGACGATGAGATCCGACTCTGGCGCGAGGAGGACGTGTGGATTGCGACCGATGTTACGACTGGCGTCACGACACAGGGCTCGTCTCGGACCGCTGCACTCGAAAACCTCGACGAGGCAGTTGCACTCCATACTGGAGAGCGCGGAACCGAGCCATCTGCGGAGGAACTCCGTGAACTCGGCATCGACCCAGCAGCAAATACGACTGGTGACACCGAACCACCGGATATCCTCAAGTAGGAATGGGGCGGCGCACGTTTTCCGGATTCGAGATCGTCAAAGTATTAGTCAACGTTGGCGGATTTGAATGGCGTCGCACAACCGGTGATCACGCCCAGTTATACTACGAACACCCGTCAAACCCGGACGACCGGCGACAGGTAACTGTCCCGTTGCATGAAGAACTCCGTACGGGAACACTTCGAAATATCGCAGACAGCGCAGGTGCACACGACTTTGATGCGTTTTGTACGTGGATCGACGTCCACTCGTAGTACTATCTCTGGCTATCGTGATCAACTGACACCGCACCACAAACGACTTTTCTCCCCCCTGCGGGAGTATACACGTATGCCACTCGAGGACGGAGCCGACGCGCCGACCGTGACCGCACAGAACCAGGACGCAGCGGAGGTAACCCTCGAGTTCGAGGACCCCACCGTCGTCTACTTCTATCCGAAAGACGACACGCCCGGCTGTACGGTCGAGGCAAACCAGTTCCAGCGCGAGCGCGAGAGCTACGAGGACGCCGGCGTCGACGTCTACGGCGTCTCGGTCGACGACGTCGACTCCCACGAAGCCTTCTGCGAGCAGGAGGGCCTCGAGTTCGACCTGTTGGCCGACCCCGACGCCGAGATCGCCGAGGCGTTCGACGTGGCGTTGCGCGACAGCGGCGTGACGACGCGGACGACGTTCGTCCTCGCCGACGGCGAGGTGAAGTCGGTCTACGAGAACGTCGACCCCGACGGCCACGCGCGGGACGTCCTGTTCGACGCGCTCGAGGACGGACTCGTGACGCTTCCAGAGTAGCTCTCGTCTCTTCGCTCGAAATTGACCAACCCGAGGCGACGGACGGGCCGTCGACTCGAGGTCGTGTTCTGACCTTCCGTCGCGGGCAGAATTTATCCTGCTCGAACCCGTAGGTTCGCGTATGCGAGGAAATCCGTTCGACGAAATCGAGGAGATGCTCGACCGCGTCAGCAAACAGGTCGAATCGGGGATGACCAGCGGCGGGTTGCAGGTCCCGGGTTCCGTTCCGGCCGATGTCGTCGATACCGGCGAGGAGTACCTCGTGACGGCCGATCTGCCCGGCTACGACACGGACGATATCGAACTGACGCTCTCGGAGGGAACGCTTCGCCTCGAGGCCGACCGGGAGGAGGAATCTGAGGCGTCCGTCGACGGACGGTTCCTTCGCCGCGAACGGACGCGAACGTCCGCGAGTCGGCGCATCCGCCTGCCGGAGCCCGTCGAAGAAGACGAGGTCTCGGCCGGCTTCGAAAACGGCGTGCTGACCGTTCGACTCCCGAAAGTGACCGGCACCGAGACCTCGAAAGAGATCGACATCGAGTAATCGAGAGAGGTCCGCGTCCAGCGATCGGCCTCGAGCGACAGAGCGATCGACCTCCAGCGACAGAGCGATCGATGTCGACTTCGAGCAACCTGAGACCTCGAGTCACGACGACGAGTCTTCGGGCGTCCCGACTCAGTCGTGGCCGACAGGTGAGTCCTTTGCGCGGCGCATGAGGTCGGCCGCGTCCGCCGGAAGCAGATAGCCGTTCTCGACGGCTTCGTCGGTTGCTGTCGCCATTTTTGTCAGGTACTTATGAGGCGTCGGATACAGCTTCGAGAGCGTCTGCTCGTCGAATCGGTGCGTTTGGCCGAACAGTTCGCAGCTCATCGCGTCGTACTCCGCGACGGGGACGTCGATCGGCGGCAGGCGAACGCCACCCTTGGCGTTACCGTACTCGTCGCGGGCAACGCCGTCGTCCGCCCGCTGGATTTTGGGCGTCCTCGTCGGTTTCTCGCCGGTCTTTACCCACTCGTTTAGGTGCTCGAGGGCCGACCGGTAGGCGTAGCGCATCGGGAAGTAGTTGTACTCGCACTCGCCGTAGACGCCGTCCTCGAGTTCGCCGTACTGGCCCGCGATGGCTGGCTCCCACGGGATCGCTTCGCCCTCGAGGTCCCGGGCGAGGGCGATCTCGACGTATGCCGAGAGCCAGCGATTGACGTGCGAAGCGCCGGCAACTTCCCAGAGCCGGAACTGTCCCTCGTCGGGCCGTTGCTTTGTGTCGGCCTCGTCCTCGGAGTTCAGCCACAAGACGGGGGCGACGTCGTCGCGCACCGGCTGCTCGTCGATGATCGTGCCGGCCGTTGCGGGCAGGAAGCCGTCGATCAGGCCGAGGTGTTCCTGGACCGCGTTGATATACGAGTGGAGAAAGCCCGCGGACTGGGAGACGCCCGTCGCCAGCACGCGCTTCGGCTCGAGGCCGGCCATCGGATCCGGATCCCCCTTTCGGCGCTTCGAGTCGCCCCGCAGCGTCCGGATCGCCTGCGAAAAGATGTCAAAGGCGTAGTCGTCGCCCGGATGGTGGAGATCGCCGTAGCGCTCGGGGTCCCACGTCACAAGGTCCATCTCCTCGGCGGAGTCCTGTACGCCGACCTCCTGTGCCGAGATCATTGCGACCGCATAGCCCTCGCGCATCAGGTAGTCGTCGGCGTTGATCCAGGTGACGGGAACGTCGACCTGCGTCGAGACGTTCGGCCAGTCGGCCAGTAGCGTGCCGTTGAACGTCGAGCGGTGGGCCGGCCGCCAGACGACGATCCGGGTCGTGTACGACGCGTCGTCTCGCTTCCCACCAGAAAGCGACTCGAGGCTGTGAGCACGGCCGGAGATGAAATATTCCTCCTCGACGTAGCCGTACTTCGACAGATTGGGAACGGCCGATAGCTGTGGCTCGCCGGTTGCACTCCCCCCGGTGATCGGACCGTCGACTTTCGGTGCTGGTCTCTTCGGTTCCCTCTCGCCTGCACCTGATTTTGGTTCGTCGCGGGAGCCCGCACTTCCGGTTCCAGCCGCGAGTGAAGTCGCCGAAAGTGCGCCCAGCGTCCCCAAGACGTGTCGTCGGGTCGACGAATCGACGGCTGTTCCGTCCGCCGCTGTGAGGGTTGTCCGTTTCTCATCTGGACAGGACTGGCACCCGTTTAATTCCACACCTCTTGAATTTTTACCATCATCTGACATGGTAGGTAGGAACCGAACAGGCGCGTGAACATGGTGATTGTCCTGTTCCTCAGATTAAGAGTTCGAGGGACAGATTTTTGTCAAAAACAAATCATTTTGTGACAGTCTCGACTCGAGTAAGGATGGTGGAATGGTACCGGGTCGTCGGATTTCACGAATTTCGAGCGGTCGCGACCTGCTGTGTCGATAGTGGTATGGAAAGCTATAGGGCGACGACGCCCGGACACGCATACAAGAATGAGCGACGCGGGATACGACCACGCGGCGGTCGAACGACGCTGGCAGGAGGCGTGGGACGACGAAGACGCCTATCGGACGCCGGACGACGTCGAGGATCCAACGTACGTCCTCGGCATGTACCCGTATCCGTCGGGTAAACTCCACATGGGCCACGTCAGAAATTACACGATTACGGACGCCTACGCTCGATACCGGCGGATGCAGGGCGAGGAAGTCCTCCACCCGATGGGCTGGGACGCCTTCGGCCTCCCCGCAGAGAACGCGGCCAAAGAGCGCGACACCAACCCCCGCGACTGGACGTTCGACTGTATCGACACGATGCGCGAGCAGATGAACGCGATGGGCTTTGGCTACGACTGGGAGCGCGAAATCGCGACCTGCACGCCCGAGTACTACCAGTGGAACCAGTGGCTCTTCTCCCGGTTCCACGACGAAGGACTCGTCGAGCGTCGCGACGCCGAGGTCAACTGGTGTCCCCACTGTGAAACCGTGCTGGCCGACGAACAGGTCGAAGGCGAGGCCGAACTCTGCTGGCGCTGTGACACACCCGTCGAGCAACGCGAACTCGAGCAGTGGTTCCTCCAAATTACCAAGTACGCCGACGAGTTGTTGGAAGCGATCGACGACCTGGAGGGGTGGCCGAACTCGGTTCGCCAGATGCAACGCAACTGGATCGGCCGCCAGTACGGCACGGAACTGGATTTCGATATTTCGGGCCACGGATCGGTGACGGCCTTCACCACCCGCGTCGACACCATCCACGGTGCGACTTTCTTCGCGCTCGCACCGGACCACCCGATCAGCGAGGCAGTCGCAGCCGAAGACGATGACGTTCGCCACTTCATCGAGGAGAAGGCCGACCCCGAGGGCGACGAGCCAAACGGCGTCGCGACCGACCTGACGGCGACCAACCCCGCAACGGGCGAGGAAATTCCCGTCTACGTCGCAGATTTCGTCCTCTCTGACGTCGGAACGGGCGCGCTGATGGCCGTTCCGGGCCACGACGAGCGCGACCACGCCTTTGCCCAGAAGATGGACGAGGAGATCGTCCCCGTCATCGCACCCGAACCCGAAGCGGGCGAGGAGCCGGTGATTCCAGACGTCAGCGAGGAGGCGTTCACCGACGACGGCGTCCTCGTAAACTCCGGGGAGTACGACGGCCTCGAGAGCGAAACGGCTCGAGAGCGACTCACCGCGGACATCGAGAGCGCCGAGGAAGCGACTCAGTACCAGCTACGCGACTGGGGGATCTCCCGCCAGCGCTACTGGGGGACGCCGATTCCGGTCATCCATTGTCACGACGACTGCGGGGCCGTGATGGTTCCCGACGAGGACCTGCCGGTCGAGTTACCGGAGTTCATCAACACCACCGGAAATCCGCTGGACGCGGCCGATGAGTGGAAGCAGACGACCTGTCCGGACTGTGGCGGCGAGGCAACTCGCGAAACGGACACGATGGATACCTTCGTCGACTCCTCGTGGTACCCGCTGCGGTTCGTCTCGCCGGACCTCGAGGACGCGCCGTTCGACCTCGAGCAGGCGAACGACTGGCTGCCGGTCGATCAGTACGTCGGCGGCATCGAACACGCCGTGATGCACCTGCTGTACTCGCGTTTCTTTACGAAGGTGCTCGCCGATCACGAGGGCTTAGCGCACCGCGAACCCTTCACGAACCTGCTGGCACAGGGGATGGTCCAACTCGAGGGTGAGAAGATGTCCAAGTCGAAGGGCAACGTCGTCTCGCCCCAGCGGATCGTCGAGGAGTACGGCGCTGACACGGCCCGGCTGTTCATGATGCAGGCCGCCCAGCCCGAACGCGACTTCGACTGGAGCGAGGAGGGCGTTCGATCGACGTACGCCTACCTGAGCCGCCTGACGGAGATGGTCGCCGACATCACAGCGGACGAACCCGACGGCGAGGACGACGCCGTCGCGAGTTACGTCCGAGCCGAAATCGACGCGACCGTCGCCATCGCGAGCGCGGAGTACGACGAACTGACGTTCAACCGAGCGCTCCGGGAGACCCAGGACTTGACGCGAACGCTCCGCCAGTACGCCGCCCACACCGATCCACACGCTGAGACGTACCGCCGGGGCCTGTCGGTCGTCGTCCGTCTGCTCGCGCCCGTCGCTCCCCACCTCGCCGAGGAGCTGTGGGAGGAACTGGGCCAAGACGGACTCGTCGTCGACGCCGAGTGGCCGGCCGCCGAAATCGATCGCGAGCGCGTCACGAAGCGCCGACAGTTGGTCCAGAACACGCGCGAGGACATCCGCGACATCGTCGACGTGGCCGGAATCGAGGACCCCGAGGCGATCGAGGTCGTCGTCGCCCCCGAGTGGAAGTACGACGCCCTCGAGATCGCGATCGAGAGCGACGCCGACAACCTGATCGGCGAACTGATGCAGGAGTCACACATCCGCGAGCAGGGCGACGCCGCCGCGAGCTACGGACAGGACCTGCAGGCCGAACGCGAGGCACTCTCGACGACGCTCGACTCCGAGGCCGAACACGCCGCCCTCGAGTCGGCCGCGTGGCTGATCGAACGCGAGTTCGACGCGCCGGTATCCGTCGTTCACGCTGTGGAGGTCCCAGAGAGCGTCCACAAAAACGCCGAACCGGGCCGACCAGCGATCGAAATCGAGGATTGAACGGGTTTCCCCCCGATCTCAATCGGTGCGTCACTGGCCGTCCTCTCTGTCTTCTCGAGACCCGTCATCCCGGCCATCGCGAATAAACAGATTTCAACGAAATCCACGTGAATTTTCGACTCGGCTACATGTATATCGGGTTCCCAACTGAGCCGTAGACTCCGGCGACGACGCGTCCCGTCTCCGACCGGCGGTCGACTATCTTCGACGGAGAGGTATTCTCGAGTTCTATTTCTGGATACGTGCCGGTAGTTTCTCTCTCTTATTGGGACTAGCTACTCGCGAACGCGACTCTCGATGTAGTCGTCGTTTACGATAATCGATACATTAACTTATCGTGACTGTCCAGTACAGATGATACGTTTCCGTATCGGGTTGATCGATACGGCCACGGACCACTATGGCACTCGAGGATTACACCCCAGACCGGCTCAGACGATCGTACAGTGTGAAAATCGGCGTGATATTCGTCGCGGTAGCCGTGTTGACGATTTTCGTCTCCGCGCTCTTTTTCGCCCACGCGTCGGGCGCAGTCGGGGCGACGGCCGAGCAGCAGTTCAGCGACCACGCCGAGGATCGAAGCGACGTCGCGGCCGAGTGGCTCGAGACGAACGCCGCGACGGCCGACGGTCTCGCTGCGGATACGAGCGTCGACGACGGTGATACTGACGCGATAGACGACCGCTTTGCCGAGGTGCAAGCCGATCGTGACGACCGGATCACCGAATTACATTATCTCGACGGCGACGGCGAGGTCCTCGCCAGCAGTGCGAGCGACGCGACCGGCGAGGATTTCGCCATTAGCGTCGACGGCGAAACGGACGGGCCGACCGCGCCACACGACTCGCTCTCGGGTGACGGGGACGTCCTCTCACACGTTGTGAGTGCCCCCGCGGACGAGGGTGAGGACCGGTACGTCGCCCTCTCGGCACCGGCGAGCGGCCTCGAGTCCGTGATCGAACCGAACGACGACTACCGAACGGTCGTCACCGACAATGAGGGCGAGGCGCTCCTCGCAGCCGGCACCGAAGCCGACGTGGGTGACGAGGCCGTACTCGCCGCTCTCTCGGGTGACGACGCCGATATCGCCACCGGAACGCCCGACGACGCGACTCAGGAGTACGCCGGCACGACGGCGGCTATCACAGACGGTGAGACGCCCCTTCAGCTCACGACCTACGGCGCTGAAGCGGACGTCTTCGGCGCGCACAACGTCGCGACGGCGAGCGTTGCGACGCTCGCGTTCGTCTTCGTCATCAACCTCGGCTTCGTCGGCATCGTCCTCGGCGGCAACCTCTCGCTGAAACTCCGCCGCCTCGCGGACAAGGCCGAACAGATGGGTGATGGCAACCTCACAGTCGACCTCGAGACGAACCGGGTCGACGAGGTCGGCAGTCTCTACGACTCCTTTGGCACGATGCGTGACGACCTCGACACGACGATGGCAGACCTCGAGGACGAACGCGAACGCGCACGCGAGGCCCAGCGCCAGACGGCGCGGCGAAACCGCGAACTCGAGGCCGAAGCCCAGCGCTTTGGCGACGTGATGTCCGCGTGCGCTGGCGGGGACCTTCAGCAGCGACTCGACCCCGAAACGGACCACGAAGCGATGGTCGAGATCGCCGACTCGTTCAACGAGATGATTACGGATCTCGAACGGGCGGTGGCCCAGGTCGAGCGCATCTCCCAGGACGTCGCGCACACGAGCACCGAAGTTCAGACGAGTTCCGAGGAGATTAGCCGAGCCAGCGAGGAAGTCAGCGCGTCGATTCAGGAAATTTCGGACGGGTCCTCTGCGCAGGCTGAGGACCTCGAGACGGCGACGACGGAAGTCAAGGAGCTGTCGGCGACCGTCGAGGAGGTCGCCGCGGCGACGAGTACGATCGCAGACCAATCGAGTCAGGTCGACGATCTGGCGACGGACGGCCAGGTGGCGGCGACGGAACTCACCGACGAGATGCACGACGCCGGCGAGCGAACTGACACCGTCGCGTCGACGATTCACGACCTCGAGCGCGAGGCCGAACAGATTCAACAGGTCGTCGAACTGATCGACGACATCGCGGCGCAGACGAACATGCTGGCGTTGAACGCGGCGATCGAATCCGCTCGCTCGGGAAGCGCGTCGGGAGACGGCGAGGGATTCCAGGCCGTCGCGGACGAGGTCAAGGAACTCGCAGAGCAGACCCAGGAAGCAGTCGACGACGTCGAAGCAATGATCGAATCGGTACAACAGCGGGCGACGACCAGTGTCGAACAGATCGAGGCGACCGAGGAAACGATCGGCGCTGCAACCCATCAGGTCGAAACGCTCGCGGACAGCCTCGATCGGATCGCCTTGGAGATCGAACAGGTGACTGCGGGGGTCCAGGAGATCGATCAGGCGACGGACGAACAGGCGACGTCCACCGAGGAACTCGCGACGATCGTTCAAGACGTCGCGAGCGTCGCCGCGGAGACGACTTCACAGGCCCAGCAAGTCGCCGCCGCGGCCGAAGAGACGACGGCGACGATCACCGACGTCTCCGCAGAAGCGACTCGACTCGACGACCGAGCGATGGAACTCGCCGACGCCGTCGACCAGTTCAGCGTTTCTGCAGACGGGGGCGACGACGGTTCACACCTCGTCTTTTCGGACGCCGGAGGTGAGGACCGATGATTCCCGAACTCGAGATGTACCGAATCGGTGCGGCGATCACGGCGCTCGCGACGGTCGCGTTCCTCGTGTGGGTCGCCCGCAAGCCGGCGGGACTCCGTCGGTACTACCTGCCGGTGCCGATCATCTGTGGTACGCTCTCGCTCGCGTACCTCGGGATGTCACTCGAGTTGCTTCGGTTTACGACGCCCGATGGCGAGCCGGTCGCGTTGACGCGTTACGTCGAGTACTACGTCGCGACGCCGATCATGGTCGTCCTCGCCGGTATGATCGCCGGCGCGAGTCGGCGACAACTCATCACGCTCGTCGTTCTCGTGTTCGCGTGGATCAGCGTGACGATCGTCGGCGTCTTTCAGACGCCACCGGAGGCGCTGGTGCTGAACGGACTGACGGTCGTCGTACTCGGAGTGCTCATCTACACGCTCGTCTGGCCGGTAACGGCACGCTCGGGCGAGACGAGTGGCGAACGGGTGTTGCTCTACGGAAAGCTCCGGAACCTGTTGTTGTTACTCTGGATCGGCTACCTCGTGATCGGTGTCATCTCTCGGCAGGGAATTGGCTTGCTCGATGCCTTCGGCGGCATCTTCGTCGGTGCGTACCTCGACATCGCGACGCGGATCGGATTTGGCATCCTCGTCCTCCGGGCGACGGACGCGATGGTCGACCTGCGAGACGCCACAACGGGTGGGGACTCCGACGGCACCGACGTCACGTTCTCGGACTCGAGCGCGACGGACACCGAGATTGGCTCCGATACCGACCCCGACATCGAACCGGCCGACTGAGGCGGACAGCGGACCGAATCCGCTCGTTCGAATCGAGTGGTCGGATTCGGTCGCGTGTCTACTCGAACTCCGCCACAAGAACTGACAGGTGGCTGGCTTCTTTATGCTCGTTCGCGTCGTAGTGTCACTGACAGCACGTCTGTTCACACTCGAGGATGACATATCAAGAAGAGATACGGACACGACGACCGACACGAAAGCGAACCAGCCCGTTCCGGTGGACGTTCGCAGACGGATCGTCACCGATCGCACCGCACGTCGTCTCGATGACGTGGCGAAACGGATTGTTCGTCAACTGGCCCGTCGACCCCGACGCGTTGCGTCCACACGTCCCCGACGAGTTGACACTCGAGACGCGCGACGGCGAAGCCTGGGTGAGCGTCCTGCCGTTCGTCCTCACGAACGCAGGGATTCGTGGAACGCCGCCCGCGCTTCGGACGGCGGTCGCCGAACTCAACGTCCGGACCTACGTTCGATATCGCGGCGACCCCGCGCTCTTTTTCTTCAGTATCGACGTCGGCACGCCACTCGTCGCGGGTGTGGTCGGTCGCACGACCCGACTCCCGGTCTTTCACGCGCACATGCGAGTCGGGGCGACCGATGAGTCGGTCGCGTTCTCGAGCGTGCGGAGTCAACTCGCAGCGGGTGCTCGTCCACAGTTCGAGCGAACGACCGCCGCTCGGTTCTCGGCCAGCTACCGTCCCGACGGGGACGTGTTCGAGCCAAAGTCGGGTTCGCTCGCACACTGGCTCGTCGAACGCCGTCGGTTCTACGCCCCCGAAGCCGGTGGCGTGTTGGCCGGTGAAATCGCACACGACCCCTGGCCGTTACAACCCGCACGCGTGACGATCGAAGAAAACACGATGCTCGAGGCGAACGGACTGCCGGAGCCGACGGGTGAGCCGGTTGCTTACTACTGCGACGAACTACCGATGACGGGATCGATTCCTCGACGACTCCGCGATCGCTGAGTGAGGGGTAAAGAACGGTTACGTCGAGGAACCGACGCCGACGAGGTCGAATGGGTGGCCGTCCGTCGCCTCGCTCGCGTTTTCGTAGACGACGTGGGCGGCGGCGACGTCCTGAATCGCGAGCCCAGTCGAATCGAAGACGGTGACGCCCGTCTCGCCCGTTCGACCCGGCTTCGAGCCGACGACGACTTCGCCGATCTCGCCGTGAAGATCGGTGTCGGTCAGCACCCCCTCGTTGTAGGGGACGTTGATCTCGCCGGAGTGAGTGCACTGTTCGTGGTCGTCGATGACGATCGCCGCCTCGGACAGGAGGTCGTCGCTCAGTTCGTGTTTGCCCTCGGCGTCGGCACCGATCGCGTTGACGTGCGTGCGTTCGCCGACGTCGTCGAGGCCGACGATCGGGTCTTCGACCGGCGTCACTGTCGAGAGAATGTCACAGTGGCCAGCGTCTACAATTGAGCCGGCTCGAACGTCGAATTGGTCCTCGAAGGTGTCGACGAACCGTTCGACGCGCGCTTCGTCCGGATCGGAGACGACGACCGTCGAGATGTCCCGAATTTCGCTGATCGCTCGCAGTTGCGTGTAGGACTGAACGCCAGCGCCGACGAGGCCGAGACTCGAGGCGTCGTCGACGGCGAGGTAGTCGGTGGCGACGGCGGCCGCCGCGCCGGTTCGTTTCATCGTCAGCGTCGTCCCGTCCATCACGGCGAGTGGGAAGGCCGTCTCGGGGTCTGAGTAGATCATCGTCCCCAGCACGGTCGGCAGGTCGTGATCCGTCGGGTTGTCGGGGTGGACGTTGACCCACTTCAACCCGGCGGCGTCCCACCCCTCAGTCTGGAGGTACGCCGGCATCGACCGAAAGTCGCCGTTGTACTGTGGCAAGTCGATGTAGGACTTTGCAGGCATCTGTGTATCACCGCGCTCGAAGGCCGCGAAGGCCTGCTCGACGGCGTCGATGACGTCCTCGAGGCGTGCGTACTCCTCGACGTCCTCGCTATCCAGCAGAAGCGTGTTCATGGTGGCGAATATTGCGGGAACCTACTTAATTCGTCCTGATTTGTCGAACACAGCACGTAACACGTCCAACAGGATTCTCGCCGACTACGTGACTCGAGTCTGGATTCGACGCTACTCGGTACGAGAACGAAGGAACGACACCGAATCTGCAGGAGCAAAGTAGGTGTATCGAGCCGACTCGAGTCGTGAACGGGTGCTCGAGCGATAATGAATGAACCTCCCTCATCCAGCGATCTGCAAATCATTCCACAGCGTTTGTCGGCGAGTGAGCGGTTCGGAGAACCCGAACGAAGCCGTTCACCGCGAGCGCCGTACGGCGCTCGCGGGCCGACGACCGACCCATCGGGGAGGGAGGAGGCTTTTATACTAAATTTTGCCGAGGGCCGCCGAAGGCGGCCCGCAGAGCAAAATTTAGTTTTGCTCGCGGGTCACTGCGTTCCCCGCTCGTTTTCAGCGATTCTCGCTCACTGCGTTCGCTCCGAATCGCTCTTACATCATGCCGCCCATGCCACCGCCCATACCGCCCATGCCGCCGCCCATGCCACCGCCGCCTGGTGGCATGTCTTCGCCATCGTCGTCGTCAGCGACGGCGAGGTCGCCGGCCGCGATGACGTCGTCGATGCGAAGCAACATGACTGCGGCTTCGGTTGCGGATTCGATGGCCTGGGTCTTCACGCGAAGCGGCTCGTAGACGCCTTCCTCGCCCATGTCGATGGTGTCGCCGGTGAACGCGTCGAGACCGGAGGCGGTGTCGCCGCCGTCGTGGTCGGCGCGGAGTTCGACCAGCGAGTCGATGGGGTCGAGGCCAGCGTTCTCGGCGAGCGTTCGTGGGATGACCTCGAGTGCGTCCGCGAAGGCTTCGACGGCGAGCTGTTCGCGGCCGCCGACGGAGTCCGCGTAGTCGCGAAGTGCGAGCGAGAGGTCGACCTCTGGGGCACCGCCGCCGGCGAGGACTTTGCCGTCCTCGAGCGTGGTGCGGACGACGCCCAGCGAATCCTCGATGGCGCGGTCGACCTCGTCGATGACGTGCTCGGTGCCACCGCGGAGGATGAGGGTGACGGCCTTGGCGTCGTCGACGTCCTCGACGAAGATGCGCTGATCGCCAGCGATCTCCTTCTGGGCGACGCTACCGGCGAAGCCGAGGTCGTCCTCGCTGAGGTCGTCGACGCTGGTGACGGGCGTCGCGCCGGTCGCGCGTGCCAGCTGGCTCTGGTCGCTGGATTTGACGCGGCGGACGGCGATGATGCCCTCCTGTGCGAGGTAGTGCTGGGCCATGTCGTCGATGCCGCCGTCGACGAAGACGACGTCGGCACCGGCGTCTGCGACCTGCTCGGCCATCTCGCGCAGTTGGGTCTCTTCTTGCTCTAAGAACTGCTCGAGTTGGTCGGGGTCGGTGACGTTGACTTCGGCGTCGATTTCGGTCTCTTTGATCTCGAGGTCGCCGTCGACGATGGCGACGGAGGCGTCTTCCGCGAAGTACGGCATGTTGTCCGAGACGCGCTCCTTGTCGACGATGACGCCCTCGACGAGTTCGGACTCGTCGATGGAACTGCCGACGACCTTCTCGACTTTGATGTTGTCCGTGTCGATGTCGTCGCCGTCGGCGACCGACTGGACGGCCTCGACGACGAGTTCCGAGAGGAGGTCGCGAGCGTTCTCCGCACCCTTGCCCGTCATCGCGGTCGCGGCGATCTGCTCGAGGATTTCGGTGTCGTCCTCGTCGACGTCGATGGCGATCTCTTCGAGGGCTTCGGTGGCTTCCTCGGCGGCCTGACGGTATCCCTGTGCGAGCGTGGTCGCGTGGATATCCTGCTCGAGAAGTTCCTCGGCTTGGCTGAGGAGTTCACCGGAGATGACGACGGCGCTCGTGGTGCCGTCGCCGACCTCGTCCTCCTGCGTCTCGGCGACTTCGACGATCATGTCGGCGGCTGGGTGATCGATCTCCATCTCCGAGAGGAGGGTGACACCGTCGTTCGTGACGATGACGTTACCCGAGGAATCGACGAGCATCTTGTCCATTCCTTTCGGACCGAGTGTGGTCCGGACGGACTCGGCAACGGCCTTGCCGGCCTGTACGTTCATCGACTGTGCGTCTTTGCCGGACGTCCGCTGGCTATCCTCCGAGAGAACGATGAGAGGCTGGTTGCCCATCTGTTGTGCCATAGTCAGACGAAGGATTGTTTGGGGTTCTATAAAAAAGTTTCGTAACGTGTGGTTTCGTTCGCCTCTCTTCTGGTGGTCGTCCACGCTCGTTGGACACTCGGTAACACTAATTCGTCCGGTCGTTGGTCTCGCACGAGTGCGACCGATTACAGGCAGACAGCGGTTCGTGACGGCCGAAGCGGGCGCTCACGACGGCAGGAAGGAACGCGACAGACGCGGGGCAACGACTGCGTTGGCACCTCCTCGCTATACACTGCCATGCGGTGAATTATATTTATAAATGCCCAGAGCGATAATTGCGGGACGCGTTTGTGTTGTGGATTGGACCCGACGATTGTGGGTGCTGACACAGGCTAGTCCTCTGTCTGTCGACAATATATAATGAATTTGTTATGGGGCATTATTGCCTAGTTCACCTTATATAATAACTAATGCTTTTATCTTGTGAGTGTATGTCTGACATACAGGAGTCTTCAGAGGCACAGATGACCCCGGTTCAACGGTTCGGGGAAGGGATCGCTGACAGGGTGGAACGATGGATGCCGAGTCCGTTTCTGTTCGCGATACTGCTCACGTACGTCGCGGCGGTGATCGCCTTCCTATCCGAGGGCGCAGGCGCGACGGAAATCGCACTCTCGTGGTACGGCGGGTTCTGGGACCTGCTCGACTTCGCGATGCAGATGGTGTTGATTCTGGTAACGGCGTTCGTCGTGGCGTATCATCCGTGGGTAAAGGGAGTAATCGACCGAATCGTTCGGCTCCCCAACAACGGAAAACAGGCCGTCGTCGTGGTCGGCGTCGGCGCGATGATGGTCGGGTGGATTTCCTGGGGGCTCGGACTCATTTTCGGCGCGATTCTCGCTCGAGAGATGGGGAAGTACGCCGAACAGAACGGGATGCAACTGCACTACCCGCTCGTCGCCGTCGCCGGCTACCTCGGCATGAGCCTCACCTGGGGGTGGGGAATGTCCAGTTCGGCGGGACTGCTCCAGGCGACGGAGGGTAACGTCTTCATGGAACAGGGTGTCGTCGACACCGTTATTCCGGCGACGGAGTGGGTGTTCCACCCGTACCCGTTGATGTTGACCGGTCTCGCCATCGTCTACGCGTCGATCTGTCTCTACTTGCTCTCTCCACCAGGAGAGTACGCACGGGGAATGAGTCAATACCTCAGTCGCGAAGAGATGAACGACGACGAAGAGGACTCATCGAGCGACTCGGTTGCAGACGCTGACGGGGACGCCGACGTGGCGGCCGACGGTGGGAGCCAGCAGACCGAACTCGCGGACGAGGAATCGCCGAGTGAAGGCGACATGCGCCCGGAAGACGAGTCGCCGGCACCGGCGGACAAAATCAACAACAGCAAGGTACTCGGCGGGGTGCTCGCGCTGACGGGTGTCGCGCTGTTCGTTCGAGCGTTCTACGTCCAAGGACTCGACGCACTGGACCTGAACGTGCTGAACTTCGGATTCATCATGATCGGGCTCATCCTGTACACGAGTCCGATCGACTACCTCGAGGAGTTCTACGACGCCGTCCATTCGAGTTCCGGGATCATCCTGCAGTTCCCGTTCTACGCGGGGATCATCGGGATCATGGAAGGGACCGGGCTGGTCGACACGATGACGGAGTTCCTGTTGTCGATCGCGACGCCGGCGACGTTCCCGGTCATCGCCTGGATCACCGCCGGTATCCTCAACGTGTTCGTGCCGTCTGCGGGCGGCGAGTGGACCATCGTCGGCGGACCGATGATGAGTGCGGGGGCGGAACTCGGTATTCCACACGGACAGACGATCGCCGCGTACGGAGTGGGTGACGCACACACGAACCTGCTGAACCCGTTCTGGGCGATTCCGCTGCTGGCGATTACCGGACTTCGTGCACGTGATATGTTCGGCTACGCGATCACGATGATGATCCTGCTGACGCCGTTCCTGGCGATCGCGCTGTACGTCGTCCCGTACTGATCGCTCGAGGCGCTGCCGTCGACCGAGGCGGCACCGACTCAGCCGTTCACAACACTTCTTTCGCTGACGCCGTCACCGCACCGACCGAGTACGACTCACACCTACCGCTAACTGATCCTTTAAGAATCCTGCGTGACATTCACACCTATGCCTAGCGAGAGCGACGAAGACGGACTCTACTACGGGTGGATCGTCGTCGTCGCATGTTTCATCGGGACGTTCGTCGTCTTCGGTCTCTCGTACTCCTTCGGCGTGTTCTTCGAGCGAATACTCGACGAGTTCGGCCACTCTCGAGGCGTCACGTCGATTGCGTTCGGTCTCCAGACGTTCACGCTCTACATCGGCGCGGTACTCGTCGGTGCGCTCGTCGACCGATACGGAACGCGTCAGATCCTGCTGGCCGGAACGGGACTCCTCTGCGTCGGACTCCTCGGAACCAGTCAGGCCGAGTCGCTGTTCGCGTTGTTTCTGTTCTACGGTATCATCACCGGTTTCGGCATGTGTGCGGTCTACGTCGTCTCCTATGCGACCGTTCCGCGCTGGTTCGATCGACACGTCGGTCTCGCCGGCGGAATCGCCTCCGCCGGCCTCGGTGCGGGAATGCTCTTCGTCGCGCCCGCGTCGACTGCACTCATCGAACAGACGGGCTGGCGAACGGCGTTTTTACTCCTCACCGCGGGCGCGACCGCGTTACTGCTCGTCGCGGCCGTCTTAATCCGGGACGATCCACTCGCTGCCGACGTGACGCCGCCGGAAAACGAGTTCGTCGGCGAACCAACGCCGGCCACCGACGAGAACTTGCGCGAGCAACTCGAGGCCGTGCGGCGAATCGCGTTCACGCCGTCGTTCTTCTGTTTGTTCGTCGGCTGGGTGGCCATCTACACCACGTTGTACGTCGTGTTCTCGCACATCGTGGTCTACGTGACGGACATCGGGATCTCGGCGGCCGTCGGGGCGTTGGTGATCGCGATCATCGGCGGCGCGAGCGCCGTCGCTCGAGTCGGAATCGGACACATCGCGGACGCGGTGGGCCGCACGGCGGTGTTCGGAACCTGCTCGGCGATTATGGGCCTCGCGACGATCGCACTGCCGTTCGCGACGAGTAGTTGGACACTCCTCGCCTTCGCGTTCGTCTACGGCATCGGCTACGGTGGGAACGGCGCACTGCTGTCGCCGTTGACCGCGGATCTGTTCGGGCGAGAAAACATCAACGCGGTGTTCGGCTTGATTTCCGGGTCGTTTGCCGTTTCAGGTCTTATTGCACCGTATATCGCTGGCCTCGGATACGATTCGATCGGGACGTACAATCCGGTCTTCATCGCAGCCGGAATTGCCGCCGTTGGCGGAGCAGGACTGATCGTGCTCGCTGACCGACTCGCACAGAGTCGAACGCCAAAGACGGCCTACGATTCGCCGCCAGGGTAGCGGTGGTACTGCATCCCCTGGTGTTTCATCTCGTTGTGTCGCTCCTCTAAGAAGGAGTAGACGGTCCCGTGGGGTGCACCGTCGAGGAGCATCTCGGCAGCGGTTCGAACGGCGTCGACCTCCTGTGGTGCGCCGATGATGCCGAGCGTCGAGCCGTAGATGACGACGTCGGCACCTCCCAGTTCTTCCATGAGTTCTCGCGTGCGCCCGTCCTCGCCGATGAGTCGGCCCTTCTTGCGTTTCATATCGTTCGTGTTTCGGGCAGCGCTGTCGATGTCGACGATGTCGAACATCATCATATCGTCGTCGAGCAAGCGAAGCGCCGCGTCGGGTGCAAAGCCGCGACCGACTGCGCGAACGATATCCGGCGCTTTGAGGCCGCGAACGGGGTCGCCGACGGTCTCGATCGCGACGGAGCCGTTCTCCGAGTCGATGTCGAGTCGTACCTCGGCTTCGGCCTCGATTTCGCGCATCGTCTCGCCACCCTCTCCGATGAGAACACCGATGCGGTCCTGCGGAATCTTCACGTGTTGCATACCCCACGCTACTGGCTGGGTGAGGTTAAGACCTTTGTCCACCCGTCTGTGCCACGTCCCCACCCCACGCAACCCCTTCGTTTCCACTCGAACTCGAGGGCCTTACTCGAGGACGGATCGGAACTGAACCGACTCCGTGCGGGTGTCGACGATGGCGACCGTTCGGTCCGCCTCGGACTTCGCGAGGACGTGCGCACCGGGGTTGAGCACCGTCGTTCGCCCCTCCTCCGACAACTCGCGTTCGTGGTGGTGGCCGTAACAGACGAAATCGAACGTCTCGCCGGCCGCGATCGCCTCGACTTCGTCTTTGTGCTCGCCGTGGAGCATCGCGAACGAGAGGCCGTCGAACTCGAGGCTGGCGAATCGACCGTGGAGTTCGCTCTCGTCGCCGAGGCCGTCGAAGATCGACTGGAGGGTGGCGGCGTCGCCGTCGTTGTTCCCTAACACGCCGTGGAGTTCGAACTCGCCGAAGTCGTTGAGCATCAGGGGGGCGACGAAATCCCCGCAGTGGAGAACGATTTCGACGCCTTCGTCCTCGAAAATCTCGGTCGCGCGTTCGATCGCCTCGACGTTATCGTGCGTGTCGGAGATGATTCCGATGTTCATTATTGGTTCCTACTTCAATACAGTCCCTCTTAATCTATTGTGAGGTGGTCTCTGGGAGTTTACGTGAAAGAGATACCGAACTCCGGTATTTGTCAGAGAGTTCGAACCGAAACGACAGTCGAGACGAACCGATGACTGTCTCAAAATCGATTCTCATTGCCACTACTCTCGAGCAGATTATAAACACCATCCATTCTAACAATGATGATGGATCGAGTTTCACATTTAGTACGAGCCCCTTAGTAGTATACCTGATCGTGAATATAAGAACGTAACAAGATTCTCTATCACTTTCGTCGACCCCCCGTCAGATGGCAACTATTGCAGGTCGACGGAAATTCATTTGTGTGAGTGGCCAATATGATGCCTTAGGGCCGAGATTTCGGCATGGTTTCAGACGAACCTTTGTAGGGTTGAAGCGACGAGCACGCGGTACTCGCCGTTGTCGAGTTGTTTCAGACGAACCTTTGTAGGGTTGAAGCTTGATGCAATCAACGAAGGTTATGAAACCGCACTCGTTTCAGACGAACCTTTGTAGGGTTGAAGCTTGATGCAATCAACGAAGGTTATGAAACCGCACTCGTTTCAGACGAACCTTTGTAGGGTTGAAGCCTGTTTGGCGCTGACTTTGCGTCGAACCTGCAGAATGTTTCAGACGAACCTTTGTAGGGTTGAAGAGTTGAAATCCGTGAAGAGACCACGGGTTGGGTTGGCGATTCAGACGAACCGATCGAACCCGGCCGTACTATCTGTAGGCTCGAGCGCGTAGCGTTCGATACTCTGCGGTGGACCGACCAGCATCGACGTTCGTCGTTGTTTCAGACGGTACGACGGTTGCGGTAGCGTTTGATCCAACCCGTACGTATATGTAACTTGTGTCGAAGTGTGGGGCTATGTCGAAGGGGTCACCCAACGAACTCGAGCGGAGACGAGTACTACAGTACGCGGGCGCGGCCGGCGTGGCCGCACTCGCCGGTTGTTCGGACGCGAGTTCTGACGACGAAAACGGCGACGGCGACGAGGAGACGACGAGTCTCCGAATCATCCACGACACGCACTTTCACGGCCTGCTCGGCGACTCCGAGGAGCCCCTGAACGTCGCGAACTACTTCGGGTTGATGGCGGAGTTGTACGAGGACGCGGAGAACGCGTTCGCGGTCGGCAACGGCGACGACCTGCACATGTCCGTCGAGTCCTCTGTCTTCGAGGGCGAACACATCACGAGCGTGCTCAACGAGAGCCCGGTCTCGCACAACGCCATCGGGAACCACGAGTTCGACAACGGCCCGGAGAGCCTCCGCGAGAACATCGCCGATAGCGAATTCACGTGGCTGAGCGCGAACGTCCTCGAGGAAGAGACGGGCGAGGCGTTCGCCAGCGAGGAGGGCGCGGCCCGGTACGTCGTCGAAGAAATCGACGGCGTCGACGTTGGCTTCACCGGCCTCGCACCCGAGGACACGCCGGAGATCACGTCCGTCGGCGACGACACGGAGGTAATCGATCCGGTGACCGCGGCCGAGGACGTCGTCGCCGACCTCGAGGAGGAGGGGGTCGACATCGTCATCTTGCTCTCACACCTCTCGAGTCCGGTCGCCGAGGATCTCGTCGCCGAGGTCGACGGCATCGACGCTGTCGTCGGCGACCACGCGGCGTTCGTCGAGGAGGAGCCACTCGAGGAGAACGACACGATCATCTCGGTCGTCGGCGACGAGTTCGACTACGTCGGGCAACTCGACCTCGAGATCGCGGGCGACGAAATTTTGGAGTACGCCTTCGAGAAACACGACCTCGAGGAACTGGTCGACGCGGACGAGGTCGATCCCCACGACGAGATCGAGGATCTCCTCCTCGAGTACGAGGACGAACTCGACGACGAACTCGAGGAGGTTATCGGCGAGACGACGACCGACCTGGACGCCAGAAACGATACCGTCCGTAGCGAGGAATCGAACGTCGGCAACTGGCTGACCGACGTGATTCGCGAGGACGTCGACGCGGAAATCGCCATCCAGAACGGCGGCGGCATCCGCAGCGACGAACTGTACGAGGCCGGCGAACTCACCCGCGGCGTGATCGTCGACATTCTGCCGTTCCCCAACGAGACGGTGAAGATCGAGGTCACCGGCGAGAACCTCGAGGCGGCCATCGAAACCGGCGTGAGTTCGGTCGAAGACGGCCACGGTCGATTCCCGCAGGTCAGTGGCATGTCGTTCACCTACGATCTCGACGCCGAGACGGGCGAGCGCGTCGAGGAACTCACGGTCGACGGCGAGGACGTCGACCCCGAGGCGACGTACGAACTCGGAACGAACGATTTCCTCATGGAGGGCGGCGACGGCTACGAGTCGCTCACGGAGGGCGAGGTCATCGTGCCGCCGGACGAAGGCACCGTCACCTCGGCGCTCGCCATGAACAGACTCGAGGACGAAGGCACGATCTCGCCCGAACTCGAGGGGCGAATCGAGACGGTCTGAGTCGGCCGCCGCTGTCGTTTTTCGCCCCTAGTCGCGCGAGGGGTCCGGCTCCGGACTCGTGACGAACTCGAGTAAGTCGTCCGCGTCGGTGTCGACGCCCTGTCGGGAGAAGAAACTCGCGACGTTCTCGCAGTCTCGCTCGAGGAAGTCGCGGCTGTTGGGGTGGTGGACGGTGACGGCCTGGCCGACGTCGATAATGACGAGTTGGCCTTCGTCCTCGTCGAAGACGACGTTGTACTCGCTCAGGTCGCCGTGGATGATCCCGGCGGAGTAGAGTCGGCGCATGTACTCGCGCATGACTCCGTAGGCGGTCTCGGGGTTCTCGATGTGGACCTCGCCGAGTCGCTTCGCGCGGCCGTCGTCGGTCCCGATGTACTCCATGACGAGGACGTTTCGCTCCGTGGCGAGTGGCTCCGGCACCCGAACGCCGGCCTTTTTCGCTCGCTCGAGGTTCGCGAGTTCCTTCTTCGTCCAGGCGAGGACGACGTCTTTCTTCTTGCCGCCTAGCCCCTCGAAGCGGGGGTCGCCCTCGAGGTAGTCGCGCATTTGCCGGAAGTTCGAGGCGTTGATTCGGTAAATCTTGACGGCGACCTCGCGGTCGTCGCCAAGTGCGTGGTAGACGTTCGCCTCCTTACCGGTCGAGAGCGGCCCGCCGAAAGCCTCGACGTAGCCGTCCTGGACGAGTTTATAGAGCGCCGCCAGCGTCGCGTCGTCGAACACCGACTGTTCGACCTTGAACTGGTCGGCGTCTTTGATTCGCTCTTCGAACTGCTCGAACTCGCGGTCGCGCTTGCGAGCGATCCGGTCGGCCTCGGTCTCCGAGATGTCGATCTCCTCCCACTCGTCGCCGGGGGTTTCTGCCTCCTCGAGGTCGACCAGTCCGAACTCCGTATCCGTTCCCTGTCCCATCTATCCGACCGTAGGCGGCCTGACGGGTAAAGTGCTGGGGGTCGGTCGTTCGACGCGTCACTTCTCGTTCAGTTTCCGCCAGCGCTCCCGGTCGAACTCGTGACCGACGGCGCGACGGTAGCCCTGAACGACGAGGCCACCGCCGAGGACGAAGCCGAGAACCGTCGCTCCCGACTCGAGCCACAGCCACGGGCGCAGTTCTTCGCAGAACGATTCGTCGCTCCCGAGGGTGATTCCGCAGTCGGCGTCGCGGACGGCTCCGTCGTAAGTGCCAGTCTCCTCGAGGAGGTAGTACTCGCCGTCGAACTCGAGCAGTTGGTTCTCCGGCAGTCGCTCGGTCGTTCGGACCTGACCGTCCTCGACGACCGTCCGTTCGTCGGTCGTCAATCGGTCCTCTTCGACCGCGAGGTCGTCGAAGACGGTTTCTGCGTCGACGGGTTCGAGATCCACAACCGTCTCGTTGTCCTCGGTAGTCGTGGCGGTGAGTTCGACGAACTCGTCTGATTCCCACTGATAGCCGTACTCGCTTGGCCCTCCGACGGGCGAGTGTGCCGTTTCGATCTCCGCGCCGTCGTCGAGTTCGTACACGAGCGAACAGAGCTGTCCAGCCCCGTCCCGGTAGTCGCCACACAGAATGCCGTCGATCCCTCGTGGCGGATCGATTTCCGTCTCGCTTTCGGCGTGTACGGTGCTCAGTCCGTCCTCGTCGTGGTCGACCTCGAGCGCCTCGTACTGAGTGTAGTCGTCGGTCAGCGTGATACCCGGTGCGTAGAGGGCGCTTGCGAGCAAAAGTGGGATACCGAGGCCGAGCAAGAGGTGGACGCGATACGTTCGGTAGACGGCACGGGCGGATCGCATTGAATCGGGTTTTGGAAGTCGGGCAATATGTTTTCCGGTTGATTTGTTGTTCGAACCTCGAGGAGGTGGTAACCCTTTTTGAGTGAGAGTAGAAACGCTCGAGCAAGAATGCCCGCTGCCGACGAGAACGCGGAGGACGCCAACCCGTACGTGAGAGATCCCCCGACCGAGTTCGAGCCGGTCGACGACCTCTCGGCGGCCGACGCCGAACGCGACGTCGAACTGTTGCGCGCGGCCGTCCGCGAGCACGACCGCCGGTACTACGTCGAGAACGATCCGATCGTCGCCGATCGAACCTACGACGCCCTCTTCGCGCGGTTGCAAGACCTCGAGGACGCGTTCGACCTCTCCCATCCAGACAGTCCGACCAGAAGCGTCGGGGGCGAACCGATCGACGCGTTCGAGACGGTCGAGCACGTCGCGCCGATGCTCTCGATCGACCAGAGCGGCGAGGCCGCGGACGTACGGGAGTTCGACGAGCGCGTCCGCAGGGAGTTGCGCGCCAGCGAGCACGCGGACGACCTCCAGTACGTCTGCGAACCCAAGTTCGACGGCGTCTCGATGGAGTTCGTCTACGAGGACGGTTCGCTCGAGCGGGCGGTTACCCGCGGCGACGGTCGCGAGGGCGACGACGTGACGCGAAACGCCCGGACGATCGGGTCGGTGCCCCAACAGCTCCACGGCGACTACCCCGAATTCCTCGCGGTCCGCGGCGAGGTGTACATGCCCAAGGACGCCTTCCAGGCGCACAATCGCGAGCGGATCGAGCGCGGCGAGGAGCCGTTCGCGAACCCTCGAAATGCGACTGCGGGGACGATCCGCCAACTCGACCCCTCGATCGTCGCCGACCGGCCCCTCGAGGTGTTCTACTTCGACGTGCTCGAGGCCAGCGACCTCGAAGACAGCCACAGCGCGGAACTCGAGCGCTTCCCCAAGTGGGGGCTCCGAGTGACCGACCACATCGAATACGCTGACGACATCGACGAGGCGATTGACTACCGCGACCGAATGCTCGAGTTGCGCGACGACCTCAACTACGAGATCGACGGCACCGTCATCAAGGTCGACGACCGGGAGGCTCGCGAGGAACTGGGCCGCACGGCGCGCCACGACCGCTACGCGTTCGCCTACAAGTTCCCCGCACGCGCGGAGGTCACCCCGATCGTCGACGTGGCGGTGCAGGTGGGCCGAACTGGTCGACTCACGCCCGTCGCCCTCCTCGAGCCGGTCGACGTCGGCGGTGTGACGGTCTCTCGAGCGAGCCTGCACAACCCCGAGGAGATCGCGGAGAAGAACGTCAACGTCGGGGATACCGTTCGCGTGCAGCGGGCGGGCGACGTAATCCCCTACGTCGAGGAGGTCGTCGAGAAGGGAAGCGAAGGTCACTACGAGTTCCCCGAGGCCTGCCCCGTCTGTGACAGCGCCGTCGAGCGAGACGGCCCGATGGCCTTCTGTACGGGCGGCTTAGCGTGTGACGCCCAGCTTCGCCGCTCCATCGAGTACTACGCGAGCGACGACGGGCTGGACCTCGAGGGCCTCGGCGAGAAGAGCGTCCGACAACTCGTCGACGCCGAGTTATTGGAATCCGTGGCGGACCTCTACGAACTCGAGCGTGAGGAGCTGACCGACCTCGAGGGGTGGGGTGAAACGAGCGCCGAGAACCTCCTGTCCGAACTCGAGGCCGCCCGTGAGCCACCACTCGCCGACTTCTGTTCGGCGCTCGGCATTCCACACGTCGGACCCACGACGGCCCGCGAACTCGCCCGCGAGTTCGCCACGTTCGAGGCGTTCCGCGAGACGGCTGAGACCGAGCCGGAGCGACTCGAGGGGGTCGACGACGTCGGCGAGACCGTCGCCCAACAGCTCCACGAGTTCTTCGCGAGCGACAAAAACGCCGCGGCCGTCGACGACCTGCTCGAGCACGTCTCACCGCAGGAGGCGGACACCGACGCAGGTGGCGAGGAGCTCGAGGAACTGACGTTCGTCTTCACGGGGTCACTCTCCGACGTCACTCGCGGCGAGGCACAGGAGACGGTCGAAGCCCACGGCGCGAACGCGACGGGTAGCGTTTCGGGGAACACGGACTATCTCGTCGTCGGCGAGAGCCCCGGCCAGACGAAACGCGACGACGCCGAGGCCAACGACGTCCCGATCGTCGACGAAGACGAGTTCCGCGAGCTACTAGCGGAGTACGGAATCGCGCTCGAGTGAACGATAACCTGTCCACAGCGTGCTCAACAGCTCGCTGGCGTCAGCGATCCCTCATTTTCGCACACTGTCTTCGACCATTCGATACCTCACTTATCGTGATATTCTTCCATAAACGACAAAAATTTAAAAATAAAATATTGAAAAGTATGGTACTGTGCCATGACCGATAATGGAACCAATACGTCGGACGATGACTCAGTACTGGCGCGTCGATCCGTAATGAAAGCAGTTGCAGCGACCGGGGCTAGCGCCGTGGCTATTCCTGGAGTGGCTGCGGCAGATCCCACTGATGGGGGCGATCCGTTCGGCCCGCCGATAACTACGAACTTCCTGGAGTACTTTCCGATCGATTACGATCTCCCGATCTATTTAGAGTTCCAGATGTACGATAACTGCAGTTTCGAGATGGAAATCGACGCGGGAACCCTCGGATCCAGAAGAGAAACGTGGGAATGTGACCCAGACGGTGAATCGTGTGAAGAGGTCTCTCTCGACGCTGGCCCATTCAGTCTCGGCGGGAGAACCTGTACGTATGGGGACGGCGTGGCCGATGGTGTCCCCGTCGAGCAAGAAATCACGTACTGCACACCAACTGTCGATAACTTCTGGGTTAGTGAGGATTGTGAGACAATCGAGTTCGATTCGGTCGAAATTGAGGAGTAGAATGCCTAGGACTGCAAGAAGAGAAATCAGAATCAAACACTCGTCGTCTCTGATTAGAGATCAACGCGCTCGAATCGATAGAGCGCAATAAGGACCGGGACGACGACCCAGAACAGCAAAATCAAGAACGAGAACCAATCCTGAAGGAAGAAGGGAAGTTCTCCACCGAACATCTGTTCGCTCAGTTCGACCTGAAACTGAATGGCGTCCGTATCGGTGACCAGCGAGAGCCCTCTACTGTAGGCCTCACCGGGATCCAGGTTCAATACGAAGTACACCCAATCCTGTAACCGTTCTCCTTGGACCTCTTCGCCGTTTATCTCGAACGTGTAGGTGACGGTGTCGAAGAACAACACTCCTTCCTGAGCGAGTTGTCCGAATGCACCGGCAAGCGCGTTCCAGACTCCGTAGAACAGGAGAAAGACGCCGAAACATGCGGTACCGGCCATGGTCGTCGATCGGAATAGGGACGATAGCGAGACGGCGATGCTCGTGTATGCGACACCGTAGACGATGGACATCACGAGTAGCCCGGCGTAATCGACGATGTCGAATCCGCCGAGCAGCGCGGCGACGACCACGGCGGCGAGTGCAAAGCCAACGACGAGTGATAGCGACAGCACCGCTGATCGGCCGATGAGCTTTCCGAGCAGGACGTCTTTTCGAGAGTGTGGTAGCGACAGTAGTATCTTGATGCTCCCCGTCTCCCGCTCGCCAGCAATGGCTTTCCAGCCGAGCACCAGCGCGATTAGCGGAATAATGACACGCGTAATTTCGCTGGTGTACATGATGAGCATGTCCGTCGTCGCGCCCTCTGCAGCGATATCTTCACCGAAGTACGCGAGCGTTCCGGTTATGCCGACGAGCAACAGGAAAAACGAGAAACTCAGCACCCAAATCAGCCACGAACGGACCGAGTCCTGAAAGTCCTTTTTCGCGATCGCACGGACGCTCTCGAGGTTGATCGAACTCGAGGGCGACCTCGCCCCCGAACTCGTCGCTTCGGTATCGGCTCCGGTCCCGGTATCCGTGCTCATTGCGCTTCCACCTCCGTTCCCGTCGTGTACGACTGGAAGACGTCCTCGAGGGAGGCCTCCCGCGTCGAGAAGTCACGAATCTCGATGCCGCGATCCTCGAGTTCGCCGAGAACGGCGGTCTTCGAGCCGTCGACCTGTGCGACCACTACCGGTGGGTCTTGGCCGTCGACGGTGGCGGTGGTGACGTCCGACAGCGCCCGGACGGCCGCCAGCGCGTCGTCGTCGATCCGGTCGACGGTGACTCGCAGCGTCGTCGCACCGCCCGCGGAGTCGCGAAGCCCCTCGACGGTGTCGACGGCGACCATCTCACCGTCCCGGAGAATGCCGACGCGGTCACAGACCGCCTCGACCTGTTCCATGATGTGACTCGAGAAGAAGACGGTCGCCCCGCGGGCGTTCTCCTCGCGGACGATTTCGCGCATCTCGCGAGCGCCGTTGGGGTCGAGTCCCGTCGACGGCTCGTCCAAGATGAGGAGGTCTGGTTCGCCGACGAGTGCCATCGCGAGCATGAGTCGCTGGGACATCCCCTTCGAGTAGCCGCCGGCCTTCTTGTCGATCGCGTCGAGCAGGCCGACGCGCTCGAGAAGCGCTTCGGGGTCGTCCGTCGTCCCCTTCGAGTCGATGGCGAACTCGAGGTGTTGGCGCGCGGTCAGGCGGTCGTACGTTTCGACGCCTTCGGGGAGGACGCCAGTTCGCGCGCGGATGTCGCGACTGTGTGCCTGTGCATCCATCCCGTGGACCGTGACCTGCCCGTTCGTCGGGCGGATGAAGTCCAGAATGACGTTGATCGTCGTCGACTTGCCGGCTCCGTTCGGTCCCAGAAACCCGAAGACTTCGCCCTCTTCGACCTGAAACGAGAGGTCCTCGAGTGCGAGGGTTCGACCGTAGGATTTGCTCAAGCCATCGACTGTGATCGCTGGCATGGCTGTGTGCTCTCGGCGTTGGCCGATAAACGTTGTCACTCATTGATACTTGCTGTGACACGTCCGTCGATGAGACCGAATTTTGGACCCGCGTTCGTCCAATTGGTGGGTTGAGTCCGGTCTCTTCGTCGGTTACAGTTCGTCGTCTGGATCGTACTGCTCGGCGACCCGTTCGGCTTCCGTCGCGTAGCGCGTCTGGGTCTCCTCATCGGGAACCCCCTCGAGTTCGTCCTCGGGAATCGAGGTCGCCGCGGTGACGGGGGCACCGGTGCGAAGCGACGTCGCCGATCGTTCGCGTTGTTGGTATCGCGACCCGTCCGGCGTCGCGTAGACGATCGTCACGAGATTCCGATCGTCGAACGTCCGCTCGACCAGCCAGCATCGGACTGTCGAATCACTCATAGCGGTCGTTTCGCCCTCGAGACTCGAGAAAGTACCGTGTCCGATTCGATGCACCGCTCGAGTGTGTGGTGGGTTTCCATAGTACATTCGCCGTGGACGAGAGACGCCGCGAGCTACTTGCCACTCGAGAACGAACACTTCGAAGACGACCTACTGATGCTCGGGACTTGGAGCGAACACGTCGACGAATTGCTTTACGACGGCGAGCGCGTCCGAAAGCGCGTCGACCTCGAGTCGGCGACCGTCGTCGTGACGAACGAGCGCGTGCTCGTGTTCACGGAAGGCGGAAACGGGTCGAATTACACGCACGTCGACCGCCCGAACGTCGGGCGAGTGTCGGTCGAAAACGAAAGCGAACTCGGACACCTCGTCTGGGGAACGATCGTTCTGTTTCTCGCGATCGGGTTATTCCTGCTTGCAGCGACGTACGACCTCGCCGACGCCGTCGACGGCGTCGACCCTGGGGATTCAACGGGTCTCGCCGGCAGTGTGATCGATGTCGTCGAAACGCTGCTCACCGTCTTCGACCTGACGGTGTTCGCAGCCGGTGGCGTGGTGGCCCTGATCGGCGCAATCTTTTTCGTGCGATACATCCGCTCGCGCTCGCGCCACCTCGTCCTTCGCGTCTCCGGTGACGACGACATCGTCTTGCCGGTCACCGACGCGGACATCGAAGCCGACCGACCGGTCGACTTGCACGAGGCGATCGGTCCCGGGTCGGACGGTGTGGACGACGCCCCTCCGGAAGCTGCTGTCGATTCCCGTGAGTCGGCGGGCGATGCCGACGAGCACGCGAGCGCTGACGACGTCGCGTCCGACGAGGATCCATCCACCGACGACGCTGACGAGACAGCCGGTTCGGAGCACCTCCTGTTGGACGACCCGGAGGGTGAAACGACGATGGGGAGCGACCCCCAAACGGAGCCCGAAGACGAGTCGCTCGACGATCTCGAGGAGAGCAACGAGCCGGGGCAATTCGAGGAGGGCAACGCACCCGACGAGCAACACGACTCGAGCGACGACCGGGCGAACTGACTCGAGCGACGACCGGGCGAATTCGACCCAACGGACGCGAGAACCGACCAGGCGACCGCGACGACGTTGCGAACCGACGCCACCCAGCGAGCGATTCGATGAGTCAGGCTGAAAGCCACTGAGGAACTAGGGCCGCTGATGAACGCCGAGGAGGTACGCGAGCGGGCGAAATCGTTGCCACGCGAGCCCGGCGTCTACCAGTTTCGAGTCGACGGGACCACGCTCTACGTCGGCAAGGCGGTCGATCTGCGCAGTCGGGTTCGCTCCTACGCCGATCCGCGAAGCGCGCGCATCCGGCGCATGGTCGATCGAGCCGACGAGATCGAACTCGCCGTCACCGATACCGAGACGCAGGCGCTGTTGCTCGAGGCGAACCTCATCAAGCGCCACCAGCCACGGTACAACGTCCGACTCAAAGACGACAAGTCGTACCCGATGGTGCAGTTGACGGCCCACAACGCGCCGCGGATCGAAATCACTCGCGACCCGGACGGCGAAGCGGGCAGTTCGGCCGCAGCGAGCGGACCGACCGTCTTCGGCCCCTACACGAACAAGGGGCAAGTCGAGACCGTCGTGAAGGCGCTCCGAGAGACCTACGGCGTTCGGGGGTGCTCGGATCACAAGTACTCGGGCCGCGATCGCCCCTGTCTCGACTACGAGATGGGCCTCTGTACGGCCCCCTGTACCCGAGAGATCGACCTCGAGTCCTACGCGGAAGACGTGAGCCTGGTCGAGCGTTTTCTCGAGGGCGAGACGGGGATTCTCGCGGACCCGCTGCGCCGCGAGATGGAGGCCGCTGCCGAGGAACAGAACTTCGAACGCGCGGCGAACCTCCGCGATCGACTCGAGACCGTCGAGGCGTTCCACGGCGAGGGCGGCGAGGCAGTCCAGACGCGAAGCGACGAACGGGCCGTCGATATCCTCGGCGTCGCCATCGAAGGCGAGGACGCCACCGTCGCTCGCTTGCGCGCCGAAACCGGTAAGCTGGTCGACAGAGACCGCCACACGCTCGAGGCACCGGGCGCTGACACCGCGGGACAGCCGAACGACGAGGCGGCCGACGGGGCGGCGGAGGGGGGCGTTCCCGCCGTGCTCGCCGCGTTCATCGTCCAGTACTACGCCGAGCGTGACCTCCCGGACGCGCTCCTCTTGCCCGAACGCCACGGCGACAGCGAGGTCGAGGCGTGGCTCGAGGCCGAAGGCGTCTCGGTTCGCGTCCCGGGTGCAGGTCGGGAAGCCAAACTCGTCGAACTCGCGCTCAAGAACGCCCGACGAAACGTCGGCGGACGGGACGAGTGTGGGATGCTCGCCGACGCGCTCGAGATCGACTCCGCGCGGCGAATCGAGGGCTTCGACGTGAGCCACGCACAGGGAAAAGCGGCGGTCGGCAGCAACGTCACCTTCGTCGACGGCAGCGCGGAGAAGGCCCACTACCGACGGAAGAAGCTGACCGACCAGAACGACGACTACGACAACATGCGCGCCCTCCTCGAGTGGCGCGCCAGCCGCGCCGTCGAAGGCCGAGACGACCGCCCGGATCCGGATTTGCTGGTTATCGACGGCGGCGAGGGACAACTCGAGGCCGCCAGAGACGCCCTCTCGGAAGTCGGATGGGACGTTCCGGCCATCGCTCTCGCGAAGGCCGAAGAGCGCGTCGTGACGCCGGATCGAGAGTATTCGTGGCCCAGCGACGCGCCCCACCTGCACCTGCTCCAGCGCGTTCGCGACGAGTCTCACCGCTTTGCCGTCCAGTACCACCAGACCGTGCGCGACGAGGTCAAGACCGTGCTGGACGACGTGCCCGGCATCGGCCCCGAAACCAGAAAGCGACTACTCGGACGCTTCGGCAGCGTCGAGAACGTTCGCGAGGCGAGCCTGGACGACCTCGAGAGCGTGTCCGGTATCGGGACGAAGACGGCTGAAACCCTCAAATCGCGGCTCTGACTCGGTTTGAAGACGGTTCCCGCTCCTACCGTTCGAAGACGGCTTCGCCGTAGGGGTAATCCATCTGCGCTGCGACCGTTTCCCGCGTCTCTCGGTCGGTGAGTTCCTCGACGATGTACAATCCGAGGTCGACGCTCGCCGCGACGCCGCCGCCCGTGATCACGTTTCCGTCCTGTACCACCCGTTGCTCGACGACCGTTGCGTACTCGGCAAGCGTCTCGAACTCGCCGGGGTGTGTCGTCGCCCGTTTTCCCTCCAACAGACCCGCGCCGCCGAGCAACAGCGAGCCGGTACAGACGGACGTCAGGTACTCACACCCCGCAGCCGTCCGAATCCACTCGAGAAACTCCTCGTCGCGTCGAAGCTCACGGGTCGCGTAGCCGCCGGGCAGGAAGACCAGGTCGTACTCGCCCAGATCGGGCTCGACGCGGTCGACCTCGAGCGTGAGTTGGGTTCCCGTCACCGACGCCGTCGGGGCGCAGACGTCCCACTCGAGCGGGCTGAGATCCATTCGCTCGAGGCGGGTAATCGCGTCGTACGCGCCGACGAAATCGAGAGCCGTCATGCCATCGTAGAGACAAAATGCAATGCGCATAGAGGACACTTCACACGAGGGAAGGTATCAATTTCGTCTTCGGACCAGGATGATTAGAAATGATTACACTATCTCCCCAAGCGAGTGCGCTGGTACTTCGGTGTGGCCACCTACTCTTGCTACTGTGCTCTCTCGAGGGCTCTAACCGACACATTCGACACGCGTTCGTACTCGACCGGCGTTGACCGACGAAGTCCGCGTCAGCGTCCGATTCGCCACTTTAGCCCGCTCGAACCGTCGGTCGAGTCACGTTTCGTTCTTGATGCCGGCTCGAACTCGTATGATTGTCGACGGTTGGTCTCGATACTCGACTATTCCATCAGAACCCATCGTATCGCCCGCATATTCGTCCACGAACAAGCAACTCTCGAACCAGTCTGTATCATCGCTGTTTTCCCCGGATAACCGGTAGATGTGTATCTACTTTTGACCCCTTCTTACGCTCTATCTGAACATTACACTTCTATGTTTGTAATCATACCTGTGTCGTTCGATTTTTCGGCCGACAACGCGGTTGTTGCCTTGTTTGCCGGGATTTTGCCAGAGCGACCGATGTCGATGAACGACTTTCGAACATGCGGAACGACAATGCTCGGCTCTTCCGATGATACGGGATCGGCCGGTAGCTGCGATACACTGGACGAGAACGACGAATCCGCGTTTTCTCGCGAGAGCCGACGTCGACTGAACGTGATCAGGTTGGCGGCATTCGTGCCTTTGTGACGAAAAACGATACGCGGGGAGCGTTCGATTGGCCGGACAGGCCGTTCGATATGTTCGAACTTCAGGAGTGCGTGATGTTGAGCTCGAGTTCGTTCGCCGTGCCCAGCAATCGATCTGGAAGTTCCTCTTGAATGCGTTCGCCTTTGAGTCGGTGGATCGGACCGGAGACGCTGAACGCACCGATAACGCCTTCTGTGGGGCTTTTGACGGCGACTCCGACGGCGTAAAGTCCGTTGAGATTCTCCTGTCGATTGAACCCGTAGCCGCGTTCGCGGATCGTCTCGAGTTCCTCGAACAACGTCTCGGTATCTGTTATCGTGTGTTCCGTGAGCGAATCGAAGTCGGTCTGTTCGATTATTTCGAACCGCCGGGATTCCTCGAGGTTTGCAAGAATTGCCTTTCCGGCAGCCGTCGCGTGAAGCGGGATTCGACTGCCGATTCCGGGGTCGGTTCGAATCGCGTGTTCGCCGAACGAGCGGTGCAAGTAGACGCCTTCGCCGTGTTCTTCGACGATAAACTGCGCTCGCTCGCCGGTCGCTGCGGCGATCTGGTCGACCTTTTCTCTGGCCAGTTCGTACCCGTTTCGGCGCGTGCGGGCGTGCTGACCGAGGTCGACGAACCGCAACCCCACGTGAAACTCGTTGCCCTCCTTGACGGCGTAGCCCATCTCGGTCAACGTCGAGAGGTGGCGATGAACGGTGCTTTTCGCGTACCCGAGGTCGTTCGCCACCTCCGTGATCGTGGCCCCATCCTGTTCTTTGATGTACTCGACGATTACGAACATCGTTCGCGACGTCTGTACCGTTCCTGCTGTCCGTTGTCCGTCGTCCTCTGACATGTGATCACAGTCGTCGAGAACGGGTAAATATCGTTCGATTATACGGAACGGAGATCAGCACTGGCCCGGATCGTGACAGTGTTACGCAAGGAGTCGGATTGGGGGACCTTCGGTTCGTCCCCTCGAGAGTGCCTTCGCCAGCAAACGCCGGATATGAGTGCGTACGAGACGGTCCGTAGCCGATGAGTGCATAGCTTTAATACGCAGACTCCCACAGGTTCACACGCTCGAATGGTACAGAGAGATACGGTCTCGTTGACCGACCAACAGCAACTGGTCCGAGACTCGATCCGAGACATTTGTGCAGATTTTGATGACGCGTACTGGCGCGAACACGAAGCGGCCGGCGAGTATCCACAGGAGTTCGTGGACCAACTCTCCGAAAACGGCTGGTTCGGCGCGTTGATCCCCGAGGAGTACGATGGTGCCGGCATGTCGACGGAGGAAGTCGTCGTCATGATGGAAGAGATCGCCGCGAACGGCGGCGGCTTCAGCGCCGCCCAGGCCATTCACGGCGGGATCTACAACTCCGTCCCCCTCGTGAAATACGGCCACGAGGAGATGAAAGCGGACCTCCTCCCGAAGGTCGCCCGCGGCGAGACGTCGATTCAGGCGTTCGGGCTCACCGAGCCAAACGCCGGCTCCGACTCGACGTCGATCGAGACCACGGCCGAGCGAGACGGCGACGAGTTCGTCGTCAACGGTCAGAAGATCTGGATCTCCCGGGTCGACGCCAGCGACTACATCGTGCTCATGGCGCGCACGACGCCGAAGTCCGAGGTCGAGAAACGCACACAGGGGATGACCATGTTCCTCGTCAACCTCGAGGACGCCTACGATCAGGGTGCCCTCCAGATCGAACAGATCGAGAAGACGGCGAGTAATCTCGTCCACTCATACGAGATGTGGTTCGAGGACCTCCGCCTCGAGGAAGACGCCGTCATCGGCGAGGAAGGCGAGGGCTTCTACCAGATGCTCGACGGCCTCAACGAGGAGCGACTCGTCATCGCCGCGGAGTGCGTCGGCCTCGGCGAGGCCGCACTCGAGGCGGGCGTCGACTACGCCTCAGAACGAGAGGTCTTCGGCAACCCGATCGGCCAGAATCAGGCGATTCAACACCCGCTCGCGGAAGCGTACGCACGGGTGCAGGCCGCAAAGCAGATGGTCTACACGGCCGCGAGCGCCGTCGAGAACGACGCCAATCCGAAAGCGATCGGCGCTCGAGCGAACATGTCGAAGTTTCTCGCAGCCGACGCGGCCTTCGACGCTGCCGACGCGGCGGTCCAGACCCACGGTGGTTTCGGCGTCGCTCGAGAGTACGACGTCGAACGCTACTTCCGCGAGGCGCGCCTGACCCGATTGGTGCCGATCACCCAGCAACTCGTCCTCAACTACGTTGGCGAGAACGTGTTGGGGCTGCCGCGCTCGTACTGAGGATTCGACGACCGACGCAGCGAGCGAACGCACTGCTAACGGACGCACACCGCGACCGAAACCGGAATCGACACGCAACCCACCACCGCAGATCAAACACACCATGACAGACGATAACACTGCAGAAGGCGAACAGGAGCGACGACTTGTTTCCGGCTGGGAAGGCCGTTACTACGAAGATTTCACCGTCGGTGACGTGTACAAACACCCCTACGGCCGGACGGTCACCGAGACGGACAACGTTTGGTTCACCAACATCACGATGAACCTCAACCCGATGCACTTCAACGAGGCCTACGCCGCTGAAACCGAGTTCGGCGAGCGCCTCGTCGACGGGACGTTCGTCATCGCCCTCGCCGTCGGGATGAGCGTCATCGACATCTCGGCGAACGCGACCGCGAACCTCGGCTACGACAAGATCCGCCACCACGGCCCCGTCTACCACGGTGACACGCTCTTCGCCGAGAGCGAAGTCATCGAGAAACGCGAGAGCGACTCTCGAGACCACGTGGGCATCGTAACGACCGAACTCCGAGCATACAACGAGGACGGCGAGCAGGTGCTCTCGCTCGAGCGGACGCCGATGGTCTTGAAACGCGAGTACGCACAACCCTCCGCGGCACAGCCGACGGGCTGGCCGGAGGGGGTCGGCACGCAACCGGAGGAGTTAGAGTGACGATCCCGTCGGAACGCCTCTCGGGCGATTTACCCGTCGTCGACGCCGAATCGGTCGTCGACCAACTCGAACCCGATGCAACCGTCCTCGTCAGTGGCTTCGGCCGCGTCGGCTACCCGAAGGCGATTCCACTCGCCATCGCCGATGCCGACGAGGAGTTCGGGCTCACGGTCGTCAGCGGCGGCAGCGTCGGCGACGAAATCGACGAGGCGATGGTCGAAGCGGGCGCGATCGACCGGCGCTACCCCTATCAATCCGCCGGCGCGGTCCGACGATCGGTCAACGACGAGACGGTTGCGTTCGCGGATCGACACATCGCCGCACTCGCTGACGACGTTCAGTACGGTGGTTTCGTCGACCCTGACGTCGCCATCGTCGAGGCGATCGCCGTCGGCGAAGACTGGCTGATCCCCTCGACCTCGATCGGCCACACCCCGGCGTGGGTCGAGAGCGTCGACCAGATTATCGTCGAGGTAAACCGAGCCCAGCCCCTCGAGTTGACGGCCTTCCACGACAACTATCGACCGGGAACGCCGCCGAATCGTGAGCCGGTTCCACTGTCGGCTCCTGACGGGCGAATCGGCGGCCCGCGCATCGAGTTCGATTCGGAGGCACTGACCGCCGTGGTCGAAACTGAGACGCCGGATTCGCCCTACGAGTTCCGCGACCCGACCGACGTCGACCTCGAGATCGCGTCGAATCTGCAGTCGTTTCTCGTCGAGGAAGTCAGGGAGTCGTCGCTGTACGACGACTCGGTTCGCGTCCAGTTCGGTGTTGGCAGCCTCGGTAACGCGCTCATGGGCGCGCTCGCCGACGCGGACTTTGGCGATCGAGACCTCGTCTACTTCGGCGAGGTGATTCAGGACGGCCTGCTCGATTTACTCGACGAGAACCAACTCCACGCCGCGAGTGCGACCTCCTTCGCCCTCTCGAGCGACGGTCAAGAGCGCCTGTTCGAGAACGCATCGCGCTACGCCGAAGACGTCGTCCTCAGGCCGGCCGACCTTTCGAACAGTCCGACACTCGTCGACCGATTCGGCGTCATCGCGGTCAACAGCGCGCTCGAGGTCGACCTCTACGGACACGTCAATTCGACGCACGTCGACGGCTCGCGGATGCTCAACGGGATCGGCGGCAGTGGCGACTTCACCCGGAACTCGCCCCTGTCCGTCATCACGCTTCCCTCGACGGCCGTCGACGGCGACATCTCGAGAATCGTCCCGATGGCCCCACACGTCGACCACACCGAACACGACGTGGACGTCATCGTCACCGAACGCGGCGTCGCGGACCTTCGCGGGACCTCGCCGCGCGAACGCGCCCGCGCGATCCTCGAGTCGTGTGCCCACCCCGACTTCGAACCCGCCCTCGAGTCCTCCCTCGAGCGAGCGGACGCGAACGGCGGCCACGAACCACACGACCTCGAGACGGCCTTCTCCTGGCAGGAGTAGCCCTCGATCCGTCTTCTTTCGGTTGCCTATCGGACGAGCGACGCGTCTCGACGGACGACGGCGACGCCTCGAGTCCGAATCGACGAACGGCTGGCTCGAGTCGAGATGGGTCGAACGGCAGGCTCGGCTCTGGATCGATCAACGCGTCAGGACGCTCGAAAAGAAGCTGCCTACTCACCCGCTCGGTTTCGCACGACGAGCGAGAGGGCGAGTAGACAGCCCGTGCCGGCGAAACAGGCGAGGACGAGGAACAAGACGTTCGCGCTCGCGTAGGTGAGCACGAATCCGGCGATGGTTGCGCCGAGCGAGCCGATGCCGAAGATGGCGAGGAACGTCCAGCCGAAGGACAGGCCGCGGGCTTCCGCGGGAGAGTAGGCTGCGATGGTCGCCTGCGTGAGTGGCTGCATCGCGAACAGGAAGACGCCGAGCAGCGCGCTGACAACGAGGAGCGGTCCGAACCCGGCCGTCGCGGCGGGCACGTACGTAATTCCGAGTATCGTGAGCGCCCCGAGTGCGATGACGAGCCCTCGTTCGGTCGGAATCCTGCTCGTCAGAATGCCACCGATGTACTGACCGAGGATGCCGATCATCAGGAGGCCGACGTAGACGTACTGCGCGAGGTCGAACTCTTCGGCGTAGGGACTGTCGGGATCGAAGAGGTCCAGGTGGATGTCGAGGTCGGCCAGGAACCCGCCGAGCATGTCCGGCAGGAACGTGAGCACGCCGCGATAGTAGAGGCCGTTGAACATGACGATCGCGAACACTGTCAGAAACCCGACGGTTGCCAGCAGTCGCGTATCGGAGACGAACGACGAGGGAGTAATCTCGCCTTTACTCTGCGTTCCGCCGCCATCGGTCGCCGTCACCTGTGCCGTCTCGTCGAACGAGAGCGTGAGTCCGATGCCGATCGTGATCACCGTCGGGACCACGAGCAGCGCCGCGACGAGTCGCCAGTCGAACGCGAGCAACAACAGGGCGGTCGCCAGCGGTCCGAACGCGATACCGACGTTGCCCGCCATGCCGTGGTAGGCGTACGCCCACCCGGGATCCGAGACGCCTTTGCTGATGAGCGTCAGACCGGCGGGGTGGTGGACGCTCGCGGCGATCCCCCACAGTCCGAGCGCGAGCGCGACGACGTAGACGTTACTCGCGATGCCGAGTAAGAGAAACGAGAGCGCCATTCCGATGAGACACGCGAAGATGAGTGGCCTCGAGCCGAACCGATCGACGAGCATCCCCGCCGGGAGCGCGCCCACCCCGAACAGGAAGTATCCCACCGTGACGACGGCCCCGAGCGTCGCTGCCGTGACGGAAAACTCGAGCAGCCAGACCGTCATGAGAATCGGGACGGCGAACTCGTACGTGTGGACCATCATGTGCGACAGCGAGACGAACGTGACGATCGAGCGGTCGTTATCGTCCATCCGTTCGATCACCGTTGCGCGTCGTTCCAGTCATTGGGGGATGTTGGTGTGTACCATAAGTTGGCTCTTTTGTTTTTCGCGCCGTCTACTGCGTTCGACAGCCAGCGGCGGATAATCTGGTGTGCAGTGAGCGATTGCCCTGTGGGCTCTCGAGCGCACCTATCGAGGGTCCCAGCCGACGAAGTCGTCACCGTCCTCGAGGTCGACGTCGAGGGCGTCGATGACGCGTCCGAGACCGAGGTAGCCTGCCGCGACGGTTGCGGCACCGACCGTCGCCTCCTCGCCGACGTACTCGACGACGGCGTCGTGGAGGGAGTCGGTGACGCGTCCGCGTACGACCGCTCGAGCGTACGCGATGATGGCTTTCTCGTCTTCGGCGAAGGGCTCCCGATCGTCTCGAGCGAGTGCGGCGATCTCTGCGTCCGTAATGTCGGCGTTTCTGGCAATGTTGACGTGTTGGTGCCACTCGTAGCCGACGCCGATTTCGTGGGCCGCCGTGAGAATGACGAGTTCTCGCTGTCGGTCGCTCAGCCCCGAGTGTGACCACAACGAGCCGAGAAACTGCCTGAGGCCTTTCAGAACCGGCGGGTTCGTCGCGACTGCGCTGTAGACGTTTACCGCCTTTCCCGGCTGGAGCGAGGAGACGACCAGGTCTTCGTATTCGGACTCGAGTTCGTCTGCGCGAACGTATGAAACGCGGGCCATATCGGGTAAGCGAACGGGAGTATAATAATTGTTCCCCACTCACACGGCGAATTCGGTCGGCCGAACCAGCGGACGGCGAGACGGTCGGCGCAGTTGGTTCGATGAACCTGATACGTTTTGGCTGACCGTGATAATCCGCGGAGAAAAATTAGCTCAGAGCCGTCGACAGTTCGCGACCGATCAGTTCGATTGCGAACCGCGGAGTTTGTCGAGCGGACTCGATTCACCGACGGCCGCTTGCGTCAGGTAGAGGGCGGTTCCGACGCCGAGTGCACCGAGTTGCACGGTCGTCTCGGGGTAGACCATTGCCGTGACACCGAGACCGAAGAAGACGGCTCGGAGGCCGTAGGCGGTCACTCTCGAGCGGTCGAATCGGTAGTTCAGTCCGTGGATGATGAGCAATCCGCCGAAGAGGATGATCGCACTCGTCATCAACACCGTTGCCGACACGTCACCGCCGTGGTCGACGATGTCGGGGTGGTAGATGAACGAGAACGGCAGGACGAACAGCGGGGCGGAGATTTTCACGCCCTCGAAACACGTTCGCCAGAAGTTCGATCCGGCGATCCCCGTAGCGACTGCCACACAGGTCGCAATTGGCGGTGTGAGCCCCGCCAGGATTGCGGCGTAGAAGACGAAGAAGTGCCCGGAGAACTCGGGGAGCATGAACTGTTCGACCAGCGTCGGCGCGACGAGCATTGCCACGATCGTGTACGCGGCCGTCGTCGGCATCCCGAGTCCGAGGATGATACAGATGATCATCGCCAGGATGGCCGCGATCAGCAGTACGCCACCAGAGAGGTCCATGAGCGCGAGTGCGATCGATCCTGGAACGCCGGTCGCTTCGAAAATGTCGACGACACCGTTGATGGACGCCAGGATGATCGCGACGGGTGCGAGGACGATGACGCCTTCGCGGAACCCGTTGATCGTCTGGCCGCCAGTGTGGACGAACGCCCAGAACGTTTCCCGAACGTCGGTCGTTTCGTACGCCCGCTTCGCCGTCGGAATCGCCATCCCGAGTGTGATCATCGTGATGACCGTCCAGAACGCCGACGTTCCGACGGTCCAGCCGACGACACCGAGCAGGTAGACGAGAATCACGATCGGGACACCGAACTTGATCCCCTCGAGGACCATTTCGCCCGTGGTGAGTGATTGGTCGTAGAGTTCGTCCATATCCGGATCTTCGATCTGCGGTCCGGCAGCGTAGTGGACCGCGACGAAGACCGTAATCATGAGGATCGCCGCCGGAATCAGGCCGGCGACGATGACGTCGAGGTACGATGCGCCCGTAATGAGTTGGGCCATGACGAATGCGCCGGCGCCCATGACGGGCGGAAGAACCTGGCCCGACGTGGATGCGACGGATTCGATCCCGCCGGCGGTAGCCGGCTTGACGCCGCTCTTTTTCATCATCGGAATCGTGAACGAACCGGTCATGCCGGCGTTCGCCGTCTGACTCCCGTTAACGGACCCGATGACCGCGCTCGCGATGACCGCCGTCTGTGCGACGCCGGAGTCGATGTACTTCGCGGATCGAGTCGCAACGCGCAAGATGAGTTCGAACGCCCCGTAGGACTTCAACAACCCGGCGTAGAGCAAGAACAGGGCGATCCAGGCCGCCGTTAACTGCGTCAGGAAGCCGAAGAAGCCGTCCATGCTGATGACCAGAATTCGGAGCGTTCGCTCCGGCGAGATTCCGGTGTGGCTGAGCGTCCCGGGAACCACGGACCCGAACAGGCCGTAGGCTATCCCTGCCAACAAGACTGCGAGGAACGTCAGTCCGAACGCCCGCCACGTGATGTAGATCATCACGAGCGTGAACGACAGTGCCATCACCTCCTCCGGCGTCGACGCCCCACCCCGCCCGGCGAGGTCGAGGGCGTTTATGTAAATGTACACGACTGTCGGCGCCATGAGAGCGACCGAGATGAGGAGTAACGACGTATCGAGCCGGTTTTCTTTCGAAACCAGTTCTTTCACGTCCTTGCGGTAGTGTCGTTTCCCACCACCGACGCGTTGGATCATCTCGTAGAGCGCGTACAACACGATGACTCCGCCGAGGAACCCGGCACCGAACTGGGCTCGAGACGGTGCCGTCCCGATAATCGCCGACTGCAGGTACGCCATCCACATGACGTACAACCAGAACGGAACGGACAGGAGCGCCAAAAAGCTCCACAACGTCATTTTTGATTGCAAACGGTCCCACGAGAGACGGTTACTAATCTCCGTTCCGATCGGGCGATCAGTCACCTCGTCGTCGATATCGATGCCTTTCCCATCGATATCGATATCTGCCGCGTCTTCTGTGTCATCAGCCGGTGGTTGTTCTGCCATAGTTATTTAATCCAGATATCGTCGTATATTGGTAGCACGAAAGTTGCAGTGAGGACCAATTCGGTGGTGCCCTCAAGTTAGTCGTCAGTGTCAGCTTCGCCCTCGCTCCACTCGTCGTCCCAGACGTCGTGCTCCTGGAAGAACTCGGCGGCTCCTGGGTGAATGTCGATCTCTGGCAGGACTGCTTCGGTCATCACTTCCACGTCGTCGTAATCGAGTGTCGTCGGGTCAGAATCGCGCATCTCGTCGTGTTCTTCGTGGGCGAGTCGACACAGCTCGTAGACTGCGTCCGGGTGCACGTCCGGTCCGAACGCCCACTGACCGTCGAGGACCCAACTCGTAACCTCGTCGGTCTCGAGGTCCTGCTCGTAGCCGTACGGTTCGTGGGTTTCGACGCGAACACCGTCGTTCGCCTCGAGCGTTTCTTCGAACTCGTCGTCGACATCGACAGCGTACAGTTGGCCGTCACTGCGAACGTCGACCTCTGCGGACCAACCGGCGAGTTCGACGCGGTTCGATCCGTAGAGGACGAGGGCGTCGACGGTTCCCTCCTCGACGACGCCCGGAATGTCGTCGGTATCCTCGTTGTTGATATCGTTTGCGTCCCAGATACCGTCGTCTCGGAGCAGTTCTTCAGTGATCAGTCGCGTACCGAATCCTGGTTCGATCGGGTAGATGGTGTAGCCGCCGTCGCGGAGGTCGGCGGTCGACTCGATCCCCGACCCGTCCATCGCGACCCAGTGCATCTCGAGGCTGTCGAAGAGGAACCCCTGCATCGGCATGTCGTCGACGGGGTCCTCGTCGAACGGATCTTCGTCGTTGAGTGCCGCTGCGAGCGAGTTGTTGTCTACGCCGATGGTGCTGAACTCGCCGTCGTCGAACTCGGTGAGGTTTGCCGTCCACCCTGAGGTAACCTGCACGTCGACGTCGACGACGTCGCTGTCGTTCGCCACGAGCGAGAGCGCCTGTCCGGCCGCCTGCGTTGCACTTCCACTCGAAGTCCCCGCAATCGCGATCGAGTGATCTGCCCCCCCACCGAGACAGCCGGCGAGTCCGACTGCGCCTGTTGCAGCAGTAGCTTTCAAGACGGTTCGCCGTGAAACATTGTCATCCCTTGGCATACAAGCCCATGCTTACGAAGGCCAATACTTAACCCTTTCTACTATGGCGATAGTCTATGATAATCATTATCGTTCGTAATGGATCCATAGAGGCGGCTAACGCAACATGGTGGCCGTCTGATGGATTTTTTCACGATCGATATACGACGACAATTTCTATCACGGATTACTGCCTTTATATTCGGATCAGTGCGTATGATTTTCACGACTTCATTAGAGTTTGCGGCGAGCGAGAACCAAGAGCGCGAGCGCGACCGTCGTACTCACGCCGAGCATCGCCCACGCCGTGTCGTATCCGGACGTGTCGACGAGAAATCCGAATACTGGCGGTGCGAGTAATGCCCCGCCGTTGAGGGCGAGTTGTCCCCCCGCAGTGGCGCTCCCGATTTCGTCGGGGTCGACCATCGAACCGATACAGGAATAGTAAATTCCCGTGAATCCGAGGACGAAGAACCCGAGGAAGACGAAGTAGACGAGTGAGGTCAGGTTCGTCTGGACTTGCGTCGCGAGGAAGAACAAGACGCTCGCGCCGGCCGCCTGAAAGAGCAGAATACGGAGCGTCGAAACCGCGAGCGGTGCGGCGAGTTTGTCCGCGAGCCACCCGAACGCGATCCGACCGACGCTGCCAGATCCCTGGGCGACGGCCAGCGTAATCCCGGCGAAGACGACGCTCGCGCCGATCGCCTCCTCGACGAAGAGGATCGTGTATCCGGTCGTCGTGAAGAGCCCCGCGCCGAGGAAGAACCCGGCGGCGGTGAGCAGTGCGTACTCCGGTTTCGCGAAGTGGCCGCGAATATCGAGGGCGCTCGCGTCACTGCCGGCTCCCCCCGCTCCGTACATGAGTCGGAACACGCCGGTGACGACGACCGCGAGGATCCCCGTCAGCAGAAATCCGACTTCCCAGCCGAATCGCGTCGCGCCGAACCACGGGATAACGATCGAACTGATGCCACTCCCCGCCGTGACGCCGACCTGTTTGATCCCCATCGACGTGTTGAGGCGGTCGTCGGGAATCACGTTGAAGACGGCCTTGTTCGTCCCGGGAATCGCCGTCGCGTAGAATCCACCGATAACGAACACCGTGCCGAGGACCGTCGCGTACGTCGGCGCAGCGGTGATTCCGACCGCGCCGCCGGCAAGCCCAAGGAGGCCGACGACGAGCGTTCGTCCCTCGCCGTAGGTGTCGATAATCGCCCCCGCCGGCACGAGAAACAGCGTGTAGCCGAGCATCATCGCCGTCACCATCACGCCGATGAGCGTCGCGGAGAGGCCGAACTCGTCACGTACGAAGGGCGTGACCGCGTACACCGCATAAAAGCAGATGCTCGCAGAGACCTGCCAGAGCAAGATCAACAACGTATTGGCCTGCCAACTGCGGCCGTGAGCCGATTGGATGGCAGTTGTCATCGAGGAATCACCCCCTCACTCGAGGCCCGAGCCTGCGCGTTCGATAGTCGCGCTCGAGACGGTCGTCGTCTCGAGTCGATTCACCCGTCGTGTCGTCGTCTCCGTCGATCATGTGTCCATCTCTCCTCGTCGTCGTGGAGTTCGGCCGCTCGTCGTCTCGAGTGTCGGCCGCTCCGACCTGCGACTCAGACTGTCTCGTTCGTATTCCATGGACTGTCTCGTTCGTATTCTGCACTCATTCGTGTGTATCCCACCTGTTCTCCGCCCGCTTCGCTGACGGCGAGGCGTCGACGTCGGTATCGATGTCGATGACTCTCGAGACGGCCACGGTAGTTCCACCGGTACACGTCCGGTTCTATCGTTTGGCGACGACCGACGCCGAGCGTGTATCGGTGCGCGCGTGGTGCGTGGCTATTCGGAATCGCACCTGCACCTGTCACTCGCAGGTCACGGGGTGGCGACCAGTACCGGACGGTCGCTATCGATGATTACTCCCTGTGCGACGCTGCCGAACACCACTTTTCCGACTGGCGTTTGGCTTCGCGTTCCGACGACGATCGCATCGACGTCGAACTCCTCGGCGACCTCGAGAATCGCACTGACCGGTTCGCCGGTGATGTCGTGAATCTCCGCTTCGATTCCGGCGTTCTCGAGTTCTTCGACGGCGATTCCGACCGTATCCGGGGTTCCCTGAAGATCTTCGATCCGCTCGTTGAGTTCGCGGATGTAACTCGTTCCGGCTTCGTCGCCCGGGGCGTCGATCTCTTCGTGGACGTGCAACAGATCGACGCGGACCGATTCGGCTGCCTCCGGCAGGTCGCGAATGGCTTCGATCTGGGCACGCGTGCGCGGTTCGTCCGAATCGATCGGCGCAAGTACGCGGTACATATGAGCCACCAATGAACGGAGGTATATCAATGTACGTGAGCCGGGAACACTGAGCACGGATCGATACCGGCCACAGCAGGGGACACACCACCAGTTCCTCGGGACAATCTATTGAATATATTATGTATGTCCGATAACGTAGGGGTAGTGACAATTACTCTCCCACACTATCTGGCTCGTCGGCATCGACGACCGAATTCAGATTTGACCAGACTGCGGACAGCCCGTACAGGCTCGTGTGCCGACTGATATCGCTCTTTGAGTCGTATTGACGGGTGAACCCGTTCGTTCTCTCAGTGGCGTTGCTATTTCGCCGCCTCTCACTGATTCGTCGACCCACGACACCGACAGTCCGCCCTCAATAGGATATTACCCCCTGGTGCGTAGCGATTTCGGATACGTACGCTTCTCGAGTATGCGTCGACCGCGAACGACCGCCGAAGCGTCGACACGTCGACACGCCGACACACCGACACGATGCATTTCAGCGTCTGTACACGGGCACACAACAGCGAAAGTGACGGGAGATAATCATGTATGCCGCATAGATAGTATCGCTTCGACCGATCCATTGCAAGCGCAAGGTCAGGGCTAACCTCGTCCGCTGCCATGCCAATATATGGCAAGCGACGACGAACTCGAGGATTTACTCGACGAACTCGACAGTCAGGGCGATCTCGAGACGTCACAGCAGCAACTCTCGATTCGAATGGAGCGTCGACGATACGACAAACCGGTGACGATCGTCGAGGGATTCGACCTCGAGACCGCCGATCTCCAGTCGACGGCGTCGGAACTCAAGCGCTCGTTGGGGACTGGTGGCACGGTCAGCGACGGGCGAATCGAACTGCAGGGAGACCACCGCAACCGCGTTCCGTCGTTGCTTCGCGAGCGCGGGTTCGACGTCGAGGGGTGAGACGACCGCGTTCGACGTTTCGAATCGTCTGAAGCGGCTGCGAGCCACGATACAGACCGCTTAGCCGATCTCGCCATCGGTGCATGCCAACTGGTAACGTATCGAAGTCACTTTATGGTATCCCCCTCCACGTACACGTATGAAAATCCGTCCGGCGGAGGCTGCCGATTTTTCGGCCATCAAAGCGGTCGCTCGAACGACTTGGCACGATACGTACGACGAACTCGAGGCCGAGTTGATCGACCGGACCGTCGACAGGTGGTACACCGACGACTCGATGCCACTCGGGGCACCGGGAACGGTCGTCCTCGTCGTCGAGATCGACGGGTCGGTCGTCGGCTTTACCCACGCAGTGGCACAGGGCGAAACTGCCGACATCCTCCGAATGTACGTCGAACCCGGCCGTCAGGGCGACGGCGTCGGAACCGACCTCCACGAATGCCTCGTCGAACAACTCGAGGTCTACGACGTCGAACGGATTCGGGCGTTCGACTTCGCGTTCAACGACACCAGTCGGCAGTTCTACGAGAGTCAGGGGTTCGAACAGACCGACACCGGCGAGGTCGAAATCGACGGCGAGTTCTACGACGAAGCGGTCTATTCTCGGGACCTGTAGCGTTCGACGATATTCGCCGTCAGTCGCACTTCGGCAGTGGTTGCGCTTCGTCGTCGGACGCGTTCGCTGCTGGTCGCGCTTCGTCGATGGTCGCGTGATACCCAACTGTGGTGGGTGATAGCACTTTGGCACTCGCGGTCCTCGGTGAGCGTATGGAGATCCGACCAGCGACTGTCGACGACTACGAGGCGATCAGAACGGTCGCTCGAGCAACCTGGCACGAGACGTACGACGAACTCGAGGGGGAGACGATCGACGAGACGGTCGACGACTGGTACGGCGACGAGCGACTCGAGGAGGCCCTCTCGAAACCGGGGACGGCGTTTCTCGTCGCCGAGACGGCCGACGAGGGGGTCGTCGGCTTCACGCACGGCGTCGTCAGCGAGGCGGAAGGCGACGTCCTCAGAATGTCGGTTCATCCCGACCACCAGGGCGAGGGCATCGGGACGGCCCTCCACGATCGACTCCGGGCGGACTTGGAGGATTTCAACATGGAGCGAATGCAGGCGATCGACCTCGCCTCGAACGACGGTGGTCAGCGATTCTACGAGAAACAGGGCTTCGAGCGGACCGGCGAGGGGACGGTCGAAATCGGCGGCGAAGAGCGCCAGGAGGTCGTCTACACGCTCGAGTTGTGAGCTTCCTCGTCCCGTCACTCGAACGGACTCGAGCGTGGGTCGCGATTAGAACTCCTCCGTCGGCGGCGCGATACCTTCGTCGTCGCCCGCGAGTTCGAACTCCTCGCGCACTTCTCGGATTCGATCGCGGATGTCGGCTGCGAGTTCGAACTCGAGGTTGCTCGCGGCTTCGTCCATCCGATCCTCGAGTTCGGCGATGTAGCGTTCGGCTTCGTCCTCGTCGGCGATGTCCTTCCCGGAGACGCTCGAGGTGTCGGTCTTGCTGCCGGGCAGGTTGGTCTCGCCGACGTCTTTCTCGATGGTCGTCGGCTCGAGGCCGTGTTCCTCGTTGTACTCGCGCTGAATTTCACGGCGACGTGTGGTCTCCTCGATGGCAGACTCCATCGCGTTCGAGGGCTCGTCGGCGTAGAGGACGACCTCGCCGTTGACGTTTCGGGCCGCTCGCCCCATCGTCTGGACGAGCGTCGTCTCGCTGCGGAGGAAGCCCTCCTGGTCGGCGTCCAAAATTGCGACCAGCGAAACTTCGGGGATGTCGAGTCCCTCTCGCAGAAGATTGATTCCGACGAGCACGTCGATCTCACCGAGTCGAAGCGAGCGGATGATCTCGTGGCGCTCGAGCGTGTCGGTCTCGTCGTGCATGTACGCGACGTTCACACCGGCTTCCTCGAGGTACTCGGTCAGATCCTCGGCCATCCGCTTCGTGAGCGTGGTGACGAGGGTTCGCTCGTCGCGCTCGATTCGGTCGTCGATGCGATCCATGAGGTCGTCGACCTGCCCGCTGGCCGGCGAGACCTCGATCGCGGGGTCGACGAGGTGCGTGGGGCGGACGATCTGCTCGACGATCTGGTCGCTGTGCTCGCGCTCGTAGTCGCCGGGCGTCGCCGAGACGTAGAGCGTCTGGTCGGTCTTCTCCTGAAACTCCTCGAACGTCAGCGGCCGGTTGTCGTAGGCCGTGGGGAGTCGGAAGCCGTTTTCGACCAGCGAGTCCTTCCGGGACTTGTCGCCGGCGTACTGCCCGCGAACCTGCGGGAGGGTGACGTGGGATTCGTCGACGACGGTCAGGAAGTCCTCGGGGAAGTAATCCAGCAGGGTGTAGGGGGCCTCGCCGGATTCTCGATCCGAGAGGTAGACGGAGTAGTTTTCGATGCCCGAACAGTAGCCCGTCTCCTGCATCATCTCGAGGTCGAAGGAGGTTCGTTCCTCGATGCGCTGGGCCGCGACGAGGTCGCCCTGTCGCTCGAAGTACGAAATGCGCGAATCTAGGTCGTCCCGAATCTCGTCCATGGCCCGCTCGAGTTTCGTCTGCGGAATCGAGTAGTGCTCCGCGGGGTGGACGAGGACGGCCTGTTGGTCGCCCTGGGTCGTCCCCTCGAGCGGGTCGACCTTGACCATGCGATCGATTTCGTCGCCCCACAGCTCCACGCGGACGGCGTAGCGGCCGTACATCGGGTAGATCTCGATCGTGTCGCCCCGGACGCGGAACGTGCCCTGCGTGAAGTCCACGTCGTTTCGCTCGTAGTTTAGATCGACTAACTGGGCGAGCAGTTCGTCGCGACCGATCTCCTCGCCGACCTCGAGTCGCAGCGACATGTCGATGTAGTTTCGCGGGTCACCCAGCCCGTAGATGGCCGACACCGAGGCGACGACGATGACGTCCTCGCGGGTCAGAAGCGAGCGCGTCGCGGAGTGGCGTAGGCGGTCGATTTCGTCGTTGACCGAGGCGTCCTTGTCGATGTAGGTGTCGCTCTGTTCGACGTAGGCCTCGGGCTGGTAGTAGTCGTAGTAGGAGACGAAGTACTCGACGGCATTGGTGGGGAAGAGCTCACGAAACTCCTCGTACAACTGGGCGGCGAGCGTCTTGTTGTGGGCGATGACCAGCGTCGGCTTCTGGACTTCCTCCATGGTCCAGGAGACGGTGTTGGTCTTGCCCGATCCCGTCACGCCGAGGAGGGTCTGCTTGTCCACGCCCGACCGGAATCCATCGGCCAACTGCTCGATGGCTTCGGGTTGGTCTCCCGCCGGGTCGAAGGGAGCGTCGACCTCGAACGGACGATCGACGTCGGGTCGGTCCGGCTGAAGCGGGCCTCGAGAGTCGGAGTCACTCATTATCAGGTTCAGGGCGTCGAGGTACTTTACGCGCTCGCATCTCGAGTGGTCGCACCAAAGCGGTCGCGTTCGAGCGCTTGCGTCATCGAATCTACCGACGGGAAGACTCGGGACGAAACAGACTCCGACCCGGCCATCCGAACGTGGCGACTGCCCGCCAAATCGTTATGAGGCGACTCGAGGAGTGTCCATATATGACCGAGCAACTGCAGCAGGCCCGTGACGACTTGGAGGAGGCGGCGAAGTCGGCGGACGACGACGACATTCGTGAGGACATCCGCGAGACGTCCGAGGCGTTCTCCGACTACGTGATGAGCGACAGCGCGCCGGATCACGCCCTCCTCGACGAACGGCTCAACACGCTCCGATTGGCTCGCGAGGAGGCCGACGGCAATACGAAGGCAAAACTCGAGTCGGCCATCGAGACGACCGAAGACTATCGCGAGACGCTCGAGCAACACTGATACCGTCACGTCTCGATCGCGTCGACGATATCCTGATCCAACTGTTTCGAATCGGTGAAGACGCGCCGACTGAGGAGTAGCGTGTTTGCGACGACGGTTAAGCCGCCGGCGGCGAAGATCATCAGCATGATCACGAACTGGTACTGTGCGGCGTAGATCGGATTCGCGCCGGCGATGATCATCCCCGCCATCAACCCCGGTATTTTGACGACCCCGAGGCTCTTGATTGCATCTAACGTCGGAATCAACGCCGCGTAGACGCTCGTCGAGACGTACTCGGTGATCGCCTGATCCGGCGAGGCACCGACGCTCAGCAGCGCTTCGATCTCGTCTCGGTTGGCCGCAATCTCTCCGGTGAAGCGATCTAGCGCGAGCGAATTCGTCTGCATCGAGTTCGCGATAACCATACTGCCGATGACGATGACGTCCTCCATCGTCATCTCGATGGCCCCCGCGGCCGTCATCGCCACGATCGTGAGCCCACCTCCGAATCCGATTGCGACGACGGACGTCCGAAACACGCCCGGCAGCGCAGTGGCGCGCTTGTAAGAGATCCACGCTGCGACGACGATCATACACACGAGAACGACGCCAGCCCACGCGAGGTGCATCGTCAACAGGATCCCGATGATCGCCCCGGCCGCCACGACCTGTACCAACCCCCGAACCGCGGTCGTGACGACTTCCCGGCCGAACCCTAACTGGCGGAGATAGATGACGGCGAGGACGATCGCTGTCAGCACCGCAGCGATGGCAATCTGTCCGAACCCCGTAACGATCACCGGATCGGCCGCGTACTCGAGAAACGTCTCGAGCGCAGCGTCGCTCACGAAAGCACCTCGTCGGGTTCTCCCTCGGCGACGACGGTCCCGTCCGCGAATTCGACGACGCGATCGCCGAGGCGTTTGGCTTGGGCCGTATCGTGGGTGACGAGCACGCACGTCAGGTCGTCGTCGGCAATCCGATCGGCGAGGAGCTGTTCGATGGTCGCCTCCGTCGCCGCGTCGAGGTGGGCCGTCGGCTCGTCGAGCAACAACACGTCGGGTTCGACGTAGAGCGTGCGAGCGATGCTCACTCGCTGACGTTCCCCGCCGGAGAGGTCGGTAATCGGTCGATCCTCGTAGCCGGTGAGTCGCATCTGCTCGAGTAGCTCGCTCACCCGCCGGTCGTCGACCGGCTCACCCCGTATGCGATCGCTGATAGCGATATTTTCCCGGACGGTTCCGGACTGGAGCGCTGAATCTTGCGGAATCAGCCCGATACGTTTGCGCAACGTCTGCGGATCGATTTCCCGGTAGTCACGACCGGAGAGCGTCACCGTTCCGGCCGTCGGTTCGTCGAGTCGATTCAACAGCCTGAGAAACGACGATTTGCCCGCACCCGACGGGCCGACGATGGCGAGGACTGCTCCTTCGTCGATTCGAATCGACACTTCGTCAACGATAGGCTCGCCCCCGACAACCCGTGTGAGGGCGTTCGTCTCGAGTATGGTCGTCACGATACCGAAACCAAGTGATGTGTGACCAAAAGTCGCTGTGGTTGGCGATACCGGTTACTCCCGGTTTCGCCGGACGTTCCAAATTCCAGCGTCGCTCCGGCGTATTTCACTCACGCTCTTCCGTCACCCGGTGGCTCGCTTCGAGTACGCCCCGTCTCAAAGAATGCTACCGCTCTCGAGGCGAGCGCTCGCTCACGTCGATATCGGCGTCAGTCTCGCCGAGCAGCGTCTCGAAGCCGTAGTGTTCGAACTGGTCGACGACGGCGTCGCGTTCTCGCCCGTCGACCTCCTCGAGCAGCGACGCCATGACGGCAGTCGCGGCGCGCTCGCCGGTGACGTCGTGGGTTTCCATGCGCTGATCGACTCTCGAGACGAACTCCTCCTCGGAGAATCGCTGGCCGCTCTCGCCCGTCGTGAGGTGCTCGCTGAGGTCGGCGGGCAGTTCGGCCGCCAGATCCCGGCTCTGATCCTCGCTCAGACGCTCGCCGAGCGTCTGGAGGACGGCGCTCGTCGCGTCCATCGCGCCGTCTTCGTCCGCCTCGGTGCGGTCGCTGACCGTCTCGACGATGGCTGCCTGTTCCATAGCCGGCGTTGGGTCACGCGCTCCCTCACTGTTCGGTCGGCAATTGCTGGCCGACGTGCCGAGACGGTCGACCTCCACCGTCCTTCGTTCAGTTTGAACGCTTCGCACCCGGTCCGGACTCCGGTATCGCGTCCTCGAACTCGAGTTCCGCGAGTCGCTCGCGCAGGGCTTCGCTCTCGTCGTCGTCGACGTGCTCGAGGAGCGTGCCGACCACGGCCCGTGCGACCGGTTCCGGGTCGTCGATATCGGCGTGTTCGCTTCGCTCGTCGATTCTCGAGCAGAACTCCGCGTAGTCGAAGCGACGGTCAGAGGCCCCGTCGGTGAGGTGGTCACCGATCTCTCTGGGGAGCATGCCGTCGAGGCGCTGTGAGCGAGTCTCGTCCAGTCGTTCGCCGAGCGCGGAGAGGACGGCTTGCGTCGCAACTTCCGCGTCAGTTTGACTCGCGAGGCTCGCCTCGTGTTGGACGGAGCCGTAGAAGTCGTGACGTTCCATACCGTGACCCTTGTGCGATGGCGTCCGTGGGCGTTTGGCCGGCGATTGCCGGTCTTCGGAGCGGTCGTTCCACTGCTGGTCTTCGGAGCGGTCGTTCCACTGCCGGTCTTCGGAGCGGTCGTTCCGTTCGCCGGTCGGTTCGTGTCCTCGTGCCGTCTTCGTGAAGTGTCCAGCGAACCCGACAAACGCCTTTTCTACGCCCGTCCGTCACTGAACGACGATGAGTGCGTACGAAGCGGCGCTTATTATCATCGCCGTGGGACTGCTGGGGGCGATCGTCCTGCCGCGTCTGCTCGCCGGCAAGCCACTCTCCCTGCCGATGTTCTACGTCGCCCTCGGTGGCGTGCTCTTCACCGTCGTCCCGACTGCGCCGACGATCGATCCGGTCGCCAACTCGACGGTGACCGAACACCTCACCGAACTGGTGGTGATCATCGCCCTGATGGGTGCTGGATTGAAAATCGATCGACCGTTCGACGTGACGAGTTGGTCGGCGACGTGGCGACTGATCGGTATTACGATGCCGCTGACGATCGGCGCGATCGCGCTCTTGAGCTGGATGGTGCTCGGACTCCACCCGGCGACGGCGATCCTCTTGGGGGCCGTCCTCGCCCCCACAGATCCCGTTCTCGCCTCCGACGTGGACGCCGGCGCACCGCTGACCGAACTCGAGAAGGAAGCTGCACCGGCCCACCGGTGGGGGTCAGTCCGCTTTTCGCTGACGTCGGAGGCCGGCCTCAACGACGGGTTAGCGTTTCCATTCACGTACCTCGCGATCGCCGTCGCCGCGGCGGACAATACGACGACGCACGTGTGGCTCGCGGAGTGGGCGCTCGTCGACGGACTGTACCGGGTTGCCGTGGGGCTCCTCTTGGGGTACGCGATCGGGAACCTGATGGCCCGACTCGTTTTCTACGCGCCGGCGCCGTCGCACCGAGCCGAAATAATGGCGGGTGCTGAGGCCATCGTGGCGACGTTACTCGCCTACGGCGTCACGGAACTGCTCGGTGGATACGGATTTATCGCGGTATTCGTCGCGGCGCTCGAGTTACGACGATACGAGTGGGAACACGAGTATCACCGTGAGTTGCACGATTTCGCCGCGCTCGTCGAGCGACTCCTGATGGCGGCGGTTCTCGTGCTCTTTGGCGCTGCGATCGCAGACGGACTCCTCGCCCCGTTGACCGGCACTGACGTCCTCGTTGGCTTGGCAGTGATAGTGCTCGTCCGGCCTCTTGCTGGATTGCTCGGATTCGTCGGATCCGACGCGCCGTGGAGCGATCGAACGGTAATCTCCTTTTTCGGCATTCGCGGAATCGGTTCCTTCTATTACCTCTCTTTCGCGCTCGCACACGTCTCGTTCGAAGAACTCGAGTTGCTCATCGCGGCGGAACGGCTGTGGGCTCTCGTCGGCGTGGTGGTGCTCACCTCGATCGTTCTCCACGGAGTGACTGCGGGCCCCGTGATGAACGCACTCGAACGGCGTCGGAACCGACCGATGCCACCCGACGACACAACTGAGAGGAGGCTGGCTGACAAACGGACCGATTGAATCACTCGAATCGCAACCAACTGAACGGTCGGTCCCACAGCACTCGAGCACGTTGACTCACGCATCGAGGTCAACTTGAGGGCGAACGATTCCCATGAGCAACCAATCGAGGACGTCGAACTCGACCGCGACGGTCTCGAGTACGCCCGTCGAGACGCGATTGCAAGGTGACGGTTTTCGGTGACGGTCGTCCAATCATCTGATAGATGGACGACAGCACCGCGACACGGTGGGAATACGAGACGGTTCGTCCGCCGCGGGATCCGACGATGGAGGAGGCTGCGGATCCGAAGCAGGAATTAAACGAGATGGCTGCCGACGGCTGGGAACTGGTCGACACCATCGACTACAGCGGCGGCGGGACGAAGTTCCTCGTCTTCAAGCGGCCGGCTGGCGAGGGCGACGATGGGTAACGACGAGGACGGCCCGGGAACGGCGAACACGATGCGCGAGCGGGCCGGCGAGAGCCGATTCAAGTTCTGGTTCCTGCTCAGGGCGAACCGGCTCGTGCTCACCGGCCTGCTCACGGTGGCCTTCTTCCTCGCGTTCATGACGGGCGTGTTCGTCGATCCGGTGCTCTCGGACATGGTCGCCGAGCGGGCGGTCATCGAGGCGATGTTCTCGACGATGATCAGCGCGCTGATCACCGGCATCACCCTCGTCGTGACGATCAGCCAGTTAATCATCTCTCAGGAGAACGGGCCCCTCGGCGATCAACGCCAGCGAATGAGCGAGGCGCTCGACTTCAGAACCTACATCAAGGAAGTGACCGGCAAACCCGCGCCGGCGGACCCGTCGGCGCTGCTCCGCGAGATCGTCGACACCAGCGAGAAACGAGCCAACGATCTCGAGGAGTCGGTGGAGAAACTCGACGATCAGGAACTCATCGAGGACGTTAACGACTTCACGGAGAGCATCACCGGAAACAGCGATGCCGTCCGAGAACAACTCGAGGGACAGCAATTCGGGACGTTCGACGTGGTCAACGCGGCGCTCGACTACAACTACTCCTGGAAGATGTTCCAGATCGATCGCATGGAAGACGACTACCAGGACGTGCTTGAGGACGAGCAGACCGCGGCGTTCGACGACCTGCGAACGTCGCTGGCGATGTTCGGACCCGCCCGCGAGCACGTCAAGACGCTGTACTTCCAGTGGGAGTTGATCGACCTCATGCGGCTGATACTCTACGCCGGTATCCCTGCCTTACTCGTCTCGGGGATGATGCTGACGTTCGTCAACGAGGCGACGGTTCCCGGGTCGACGCTCGGTATCAACAACCTGCTCTGGCTCGTCGGCGCCGCGTTCTCGATCACGCTCGTCCCGTTCTTGTTGTTGACGACGTACGTCACTCGAGTGGCGACCGTCGCCAAGCGAACGCTCGCGATCGGTCCGCAGATCCTCCGGAAGTCCCAGCGCTGAGCAGACCGGTCGCCGTCGGCGTTTGCTATCGAAGCAACGGATTCACCGGCGACGACGCCTCAGGCGTCGACTCGTCGAAAAAGCCCTTGACGCCCTCGAGATCGAGGACGAACTCGGGACCGAACGCTCCCGCGGGCGTCTGGAAGCCGTCCGCAGCATCGCCTGCGAGCACCCGCTCCGTCACTGTCACGGCCGCATCGGTGGTCACGACGTAGGGATCCGGCGTCCGGAGGCGAGAGACGATCGTTTCGTCGCCGTCGGTGCTAGCCTCGCCCCAGATGTAGGCCGACCCGCGTTCGCGTGCCCGCTTGGACGGCCCCTCACGAATTCCAGCGAGCAGCTTCAGCGTCAACTGAACGGGCGAAGCCGAAAGTATCGGCGCGAGAACGCGGTGGAGTTTGAGGGCCGTCCTGGCGGGCTCGGGCATCACCGCGTACATCTCGACGTTCGGAATCCCGGTCGTGTAGTGGGCGACCGAGACGTCCCCCATCGGCATCGTGATCGCCGGTCGCGCTCCGCGACCGAAGTCGATTTCGCGGGTGCGCCAGACCGTCGGGACGTCCTCGAGTTCCCCGCCCCGACGGATCGCTCCGCCGTCGTCGGCACCTTCGATGACCGTTCGAACCGTCCCGACCGACGGCACGCGGAACGAGTCGACGCCCAGCGCGAGCGTCGTCGCCTCGGGCAACCTGTCGGCGAGGTGGGCGGCGAGACAGTCCATCGGGACCGTCGAGAGCGCGGCCGACGGGAGGAGCGTGACGCCGGCGTCATCCGCCTCTGCATCTCGGCCCCGAATCGATTCGATGACGGGAATCTCGCCCGTGATGTCGACGTAGTCCGCTCCGCTCTCGAGACAGCCCTGGACGAGCGGGTCTGCGGTGTTCGAGAAGGGGCCGGCGCAGTTCAACACGCAGTCGACGTCTGCGAGCGCCTCGGCGACGATTCGGGGATCCTCGAGCGCGAAGCGTCGGCCCGGTTGCTCGAGGTCGTCGACCTGCTCGCGAAGCTTTTCGCGATCACGACCGGCCAGTATCGGGTCTAGTCCGCGCTCGATCGCTTCTTCCGCGATCAGCGATCCGACGAATCCGTACGAGCCGTATATCAGGACCGTCATGCACTCACTCGTGCCTGTTAGCGGGTAAGTGACGTGCCGGCATAGCTATCGACGAGCGTGAAATCGATGTCTCGAGTCGCGTGACCGACGTTTCGATCCGCGAACGGAGGTTTCGGTCAGCGAACAGCGGTTTCAGTCCGCAAGACCTGTCGGAACGGATCCGCGACCGATCACTCGAGACGGTCTAAGACGGCGTCTTTCTCGTAGGATAGCGAAAGCGACCGCGAGCGACCGCGGCCGTCGACGTCGGCGTAGTCGGCGTCGATCAGGCCGAGTTGATCGAGTTTGTTGACGATTTCGGAGTAACGCGTGTAGCCGAGATCGGTTCGCTCGTGAAACGTCTCGTAGACGCTCCCGGCTTGCTCGCCGTCGTTGTTGGCGATGACCTCGAGCAAGGCTCGTTCGGTGTCGGCGAGCCCCGAGAGGCTTCGCGAGAGATTGATGTACTTGGATTTCTCGTAGGCCGACTCCACGTCTTCGCGCTCGACGGTGCGACTGGCACGCATTTCGGCGTTGAGGCCGGCCCGTCGCAACAGGTCGATGCCGACGCGAAGGTCGCCGCTTTCGGCGGTGAGGTCGGCGACGTACTCGAGGGTCTCGCGGGCGATCACGCCGTCGTGGAAGCCGCGTTCGACGCGTTCGGAGAGGATATCGACGATTTCGGATTGGCCGTAGACGGGGAAGTAGACGTCCTCAGGCCGGAAGACGCTCTGGACTCTCGAGTCGAGTTCGTCGATCACGTCGAGTGCGGGATCGGAGGAGACGACGATGACACCGATCTTCGCACCGGGATACTCCTCGTGGGCTCGCAGGAGCGAGTACAGCGTATCCGAGGCCTCGTTTTCGTAAAAGAGGTAGTTGACGTCGTCTAAGGCGACGACGAGCACGCGGTCTTCCTCGACGAGCTTCTCGGCAATCTGCCCGAAGAGCTTCTTGAAGGAGATGCCCGACGACGGCGGTTCGTAGTCGAACGTCCCTTCGAACAGCCTCGAGAACACCGAGTAGCGCGTCGCGTTGACCTGACAATTGACGCGAATCGTTCGCACGTCGCTGGTCTGGGCACCGACCTCGTCGAAGAGTTTCTGAATCGAGGTCGTCTTCCCGGTTCCGGGCGGTCCACGGACCATCACGTTGAGCGGTCGCGACCCGCGCACCGCTGGCCGGAGCGCATACGTTAGGCCCTGTGTCTGGCTCTCGCGGTGTTTGAACGTCTCGGGAAGATAGTCGATTTCGAAGACGTGTTCGTTCTTGAACACGGATTCGTCCCACGACAACATCTCCCCGTCGGGGTCGTCCACCATCACTTTCACCACGCTCTCGTAGCTACTTAGTTCTTCGCCGCAGTTTCACCGTTCTGGCCGTGTAACGTGGCGTTTCACCTCACGCCGCCTCGACTCGTTCGACTTCGCGCTCGAGGTCGGCCGGATCGATTCGCCCGTTGTGGGTCATCCGAACGTGCGCTCGCACCAGCCGTTCGACCTCCTCGGCGCTGCTCGAGCGAATCAGGAACTGGCAGGGCCCCGTCGAACACTCGAACTGGTAGGTCACGACGTACCATTGGCTGGGAACCGATATGGGAATTACACTTGCAGGTGCTCACCGTCTCGCCGAAGCAAAGCGGCCGTAGGCGACCTCAGTTGAACTTCTCGAGCAACCGATCGTAGAAGACTGGCGACTCGGCCGGGCTCCCGCCGTTGGCCGCGACTGGCTCCTCGGCGGCTTCCTCAGCCAGTTTTTCGACGATCAGTTCGGGAGTCGAACGAGCCAGGTGGTCTTTGACCGGCGAGCGATTTACCTCGAGTTCCCCATCCACGAGACCGACGGCTTCGATGCCGTCGACGGTCACGTCGTAGTCGGCCATTTCGCGAATCTCGCCGGCTAAGTGCGAGACGAACACTCCCGTTGCGCCGTTTTCGGAGAGCGCCTCGAGGATGCCCGCGATGATCTTCGCCGACGCCCCGGGTTCGGTGATGCTCTCGAGTTCGTCGACGAGGACGAGCGAGCCCTCGCCGCCCTGTGCGAGGTCCGCGAACTCTCGGACGGTCGACTCGAACGCGCCCGCGTCGAGCGTGCCCTGCGTCTTCGCGTGGTAGTGTAGGTCGTCGAACCTCCGCACCTCCACGTCTTCGGCTGGAACCGGCAGCCCCATGTGGGTGAGGACGACGACGCTCGCGACCAGATCCAGCGTCGAAGTCTTCCCGCCGCTGTTGACTCCCGAGAGTAACGCGACGCCCGAGACCTCGTAGTCGACGGGATCGATCTCTTTGAGTGGCTCCTCGAGCAGCGGCGAGCGACCGCCGTCGATGGCGAATCCGACCGACGGCTCGTCGTCAGTGGTCGACGGCTCGCGGACCGTCGGCATCGTACACTCGAACTCGTTCGCGAAACGGGCGATGGCCAGTTCGACGTCGAGCTCGAGGGCGTCTCGCACCAGTCGGCGCGCGTCCTCGCGCTGGTCTGCGAGATCAGCCGCCAATTCTCGTTTGAGCCGGCCTGCGCGTCGCTCTTTGGTCGCCGTCAGGTCTTTGCGAAGCCGCGAGATTACGTCCTCGTCGCGTTCGACCGGGAACGTCGGTTCGTCGCCGAACGCTCGTCGAGCGATTTCGGCTTCCCCCGGATCCAATTCGAGGGCGTCGATCAGGTGCTCTCGCGCCGATTCGACGGCGGCGGCGTACTCGTCTGCAAGCTCTCTCGAGAGCAGCGAGTCGACGCCGGCACCGCGTTCGACGAGCGAGAGCAGGTCCGAGCCCTCGATCGTCACGTCCTGTGCTTGAATCGCTTCTCGGAGGCGATCGTTGGCGACGCTTTCGGCCGCGCTCGCTGCGGCGTCCAGATCGTCGACGGCGACCGTCAACCGATCGAGTTCGTCGTCGCCGGCGACGGTCCCGTCCGCCTCGAGTCGGGAGAGCCCGTCTTCGAGCGCGTCGAGGTCGCACGCTGGCTCGAGGCCCGCCTCCCGGTGTACCTCGATCGCCGCCTGCAGTCGGGTTCGGTTGCGCGCGTAGAACGCGAGCGAACGCTCGGGGACGACGTCCGCCGGGTTCTCGAGGGCGTCGGGTCTGACCTGCACGTCGCCGTCGATGGTTACCCCG